>NZ_JBIUUU010000001.1:0-691632 GCF_044742595.1 Streptomyces sp. NPDC087859
GGGCCGGGGGCGCGCGGGGCGGCATGGTCGGGGGCCGCCAAACCCCCGGGGGGGGGCCCCCGCCACCACCCCCGGGGGGGCGGGGGGGGGGGGGGGGCGGGGGGGGGGGGGGGCGGGGCCCCCCGCCCCCCCCCCCGCCACACTGGACATTGTCCAACTCGAGGTGCACTCTAAATTCACACCTATTCGGAGCCTGGTCCCCCTTGCTGTTAAGGTGACCCCTATGAGTGACCTTCTGGAACGACTGCGCGGCCGCGGATGGCGGATGACCGCGCAGCGGCGTGTCGTGGCCGAGGTCCTCGACGGCGATCACGTCCACCTGACGGCCGACGAGGTCCACGCACGGGCCGTCGCCAAGCTGCCCGAGATCTCCCGCGCGACCGTCTACAACACGCTGGGCGAGCTGGTCTCCCTGGGCGAGGTGCTCGAGGTCGCCACCGACAAGCGCGCCAAGCGGTACGACCCGAACGCGCACCGGCCGCACCACCACCTGGTCTGCGCCCAGTGCGGCGCGATCCGCGACGTCCACCCGAGCGGCGACCCGCTCACCGACCTCCCCGACTCGGAGCGCTTCGGCTTCACGGTCTCGGGCGTCGAGGTGACGTACCGCGGCGTCTGCCCCAACTGCGCGGCGGCATAGAGCCCGCTTCCGAAGCCCCGGCCCCTGCGAGGTGCCGGGGCTTTGTGCTGTCTACAGGCTTCCCGGATCTGACGGACCGTCATATGGTCAACGGCACCCACCAGTCCGTTCCGCACTCCGCGAGGAGACCCCGTGGGAGAGCCGTATCCGAAACTCAGCGCACGTGATCTGACCCGCACCTTCGGCCGTGGCCCCGGCGCGGTGCCCGCCCTCGGCCCGCTGGACCTGTCCGTGACCGCCGGTGAGTTCGTCTGTGTCGTCGGCCCCTCGGGCTGCGGCAAGTCCACCCTGCTGCGCATCGCCGCGGGCCTGCTGCGCCCCAGTACGGGCCGCCTGGAGATCCGTACGACCAGCCCTCGCCCGGCCGCCATGATCTTCCAGGACTACGGCATCTACGACTGGAAGACGGTCCGCGCCAACGTCCGCTTCGGCCTCGACATCCAGCGCGTCCCACGCCGCGAGGCCGACGCCCGCGCCGACGCCTGGCTGGCCCGTATGGGCCTGTCGGACTTCGCCACCTCCTACCCCTCGACCCTCTCCGGCGGCATGCGCCAGCGCGTGGCGATCGCCCGGGCGCTGGCGGTGGAGCCCGAACTCCTCCTGATGGACGAGCCGTTCGCGGCCCTGGACGCCCAACTCCGCATGATCCTCCAGGACGAACTCCTGGAACTCACCCAGACGACCCGCACCACCACCCTCTTCATCACCCACAGCCTGGAGGAGGCGATCGTCCTCGGCGACCGCGTCCTGGTGATGTCCGCCCGCCCCGGCCGCGTCATCGCCGAGCGCCACCCGCCCTTCCCCCGCCCGCGCACCGGCGACATCCGCTCCGCGCCGGAGTTCACGGACCTCAAGAGCGAGCTGTGGGACCTGCTGCGCAAGGAGGCGGTGCCGGCATGACGACGACCGCTCCCGCACGGGAGTCCGTCCTGGTCCGCGCCCCGGGCCCGCACGAGCTCCATCCCGTACGCACCCACAGGCGCCGACGCGCCCTGGAACTGTCGCTGGCGGCGGCCGTCCCGCTGTTCCTGGTCCTCCTGTGGCAACTGGCCGCCGACCGGGCCTGGATCGACTCCCGGGTCTACCCGGCACCGTCCACGATCTTCGCGGACGGCTGGGACCGGGCCGCGGAAGGCGACCTGTGGCCGGACGTGTGGGCGACGTCGAAGCGCGTCGTGGCGGGCTACGCGGTGGGCACGGCCGCGGGGTACGCGCTGGGCCTGCTGATGGGCTCGCTCTCCCTGGTCAGGGCGGCGCTGGAGCCCCTGCTGGACGCCCTGTACGTGGTCCCGAAGCTGGCCCTGCTGCCGATCTTCCTGAACATGTTCGGCCTGGGCGAGGGTCCGCAGGTGGCCCTGGTGGCAGCCACGGTCTTCTTCTTCGTATGGATCTCGACCATGTCCGCGGTCATGTCGATCCCCGCCGGCCACCGCGACGCGGGCCAGGTCTTCGGCGCCTCACCCTGGCAGATGTTCCGCCACGTCCTGCTGCCGGCGTCACTGCCGTCGGTCCTGGTGGGCGCCCGCATAGCGGCGGGCGTGGCCGTGCTGGTGATCGTCGCCTCGGAGCAGATCGCGGCGACGAACGGCCTGGGCCATCTGATCTTCGACTCCCGCGCGCTGTTCCAGAACGACGTGATGTTCGTGGGGATCGTCTGTGTGGCGGCCCTGGGGGTCGTCTTCTCCGAACTGGTGCGGGTGGTGGGCCGGTTGCTCACCCCATGGGCGCCGCGGGACCGTGGACGGGGGCAGTCATGAGGGGACGTATGTGCGGGGTGGCGGCACTGACCGCCCTGCTGCTGAGCTCGGCGGCCTGCTCGTCGCCGTACGAGGACAACGCACCGCGGGCGGATGCCGGCAAGCGCACGATCAGCCCGGTGGAGGGCTGTGGCACCACGTCCTGGACGGACCCGGCCGACCTCTCCCCGAGCCGTCTGCCGGCCCGCTGCCAGCCCGGCGCACCGGCCCCGAAGCCGCTGGCGAAGACGCGGAAGCTGACGATCGCGACGGGAACACTGAGCGCCGAGTACGTGGCACCGCTGCAAGTGGCCCTGGACAAGGGCGAGTTCGCACGTGAGGGCCTGGACGTCACCCTCAAGGTCCTCCCCACACCGGACGCGCTGCCCCTGCTCGCCAAGGGCGACCTCGACGCGATCTGGGCGGCCCCCGAGGCGGCCGTGATGAACGGTCTCCGGGGCGGCTTCGACATCAAGTGGGTCGCGGGGAACTTCTCACCGGACCCCGGCTCGAAGAGCGGCCTGTGGGTGCGGCTGAAGGACGGCGAGAGCGCGTCCCACGTGTCCATGGCCGGCCGCAGGCTCGGCACGATGATCGGCAAGGGCTCCGTCATCGCCTACCCCATGGAGAAGGCCCTGGAGAAACACGGCGGCGGCCTCGACAGGATCCAGTACCAGCAGCTGGGCTCCGCGGACGTCCTCACCGCCCTGGAGAACGGCGGCGTCGACTCCGCCTGGCTCCTGGACCCGGTGTGGCGCAAGGTCGACGGACAGTCCGCCTACGCCTTCCTCGGCGGCCAGCCGCAGGGCGAGCCCCTGGGCGGCATGCTGTACGGCCCTTCACTGCTCCAGCGGGACGTGGACGCGGGAGTGGCCCTGCTCCGGGCGTACATCCGCACGGTGAACTCGTACTTCGCGGCGGACTACAAGAAGGACGAGGCCTACGTCACCTACCTGGCGAAACTCCTGAAGGCAGACGAACAGATCCTCCGCTCGACCCCGTCCCTGCGGGTGGACTGGGAGATCCGCAAAGGCACGACCGACCGTCTGCAAGCGGCGTACACCGCGCAAGGAGTCTCTGAGGGCGACCCATTGCCGGAGTCCAGGACAGTCGACCGCACCCTCTACGAGGAAGCGGTGGGCCACCGGCCATGAAGAAACACCGAGGGCCGGAATCCTTATGGATTCCGGCCCTCGGCCTTCAGTAGCGGGGACAGGATTTGAACCTGCGACCTCTGGGTTATGAGCCCAGCGAGCTACCGAGCTGCTCCACCCCGCGTCGGTGAAATGAACACTACGTCAACGCGGAGGACGGAAGCAAATCGCTTGTCCGCAGCCTCATCGCACCCTCAGGCCGACAGCTCCTGCCGCAGCGCGTCCCGCAGGCGAGCCGCCCGCTCCGACACCTCCTGCGGCCCCAGCGTCACCGCCCGGTCGGCCCACCGCTGGCCCTCCGCGAGCTCCCCACGACGCGCGTAGACCAGGGCGAGCCGCAAAGCCGCCCGCCCGTGCCCCGCGTCCGCCGCACGGGTCCACCACACCGCCGCCTCGGGCTCACTCCCCTCCCGGGCCAGCAGCAGCCCGAGATTGAAGGCACCGTTGCGCGAGCCCGCCTCGGCCGCCTCCCGGTACCAGCGAGCCGCCCCCACGACATCCCCCCGGGCAGCGGCCAGCATCCCGACCCGCACCTGCGCCCGACGGTGCCCCTGGGACGCCGCCCGCTCGTACCACTCCTCGCACTCGCTCTTGGCGGAGTGCACCGGCTCCCCCAGCTCATGCGCGGGCACGGGCGGACGCCGGGCGTCCAGCACGGTCGCCAGCCGGTACGCCGCCTCCGAGCTGCCACCCCCCGCCGCACACCGCAGATGCCGCTCCGCCGCCGCCTCGTCCCCGTCCCGCAGCCGCGCGATCCCGACCTGGAGCGCCGCCTCGGTGTGCCCGGCTGCCGCGGCCCGCTCGTACCACCGCAGCGCGACGACGTCGCCCTCTTCAGTGCCTCGCCCGGCGAAGAGAATCCCGAGGTTGAACGCCGCGTCCACGCTCCCCGCCTCGGCCGCCTTGGAGAACCAGGGCTCGGCCCCGGCGGTGTCCCCGCCCTGCAACAGCAGGATCGCCAGCGCGTTCGCCGCCTCACGGTGCCCGGCGTACGCCGCCCGCCGGTACCACTGCTCGGCCTGCGCGGTCCGCGCCTGCTCGGCGCAGAGCAGCCCGAGGTTGTACGCGCCGTTGACATCGCCGGCGTCCATCGCGGCCCGGTACCACCGCTCGGCGGTCTGCGTCTCGCCCCGCTCGGCGTGCAGCGCCCCCAGCGCGTTCGCCGCGTTGCCGTCCCCGTCCTGCGCGGCCCGCAGCCACCAGACCGCGGCGCTCTCGACGTCTCCCGCGTCACGCAGCAGGAACCCGAGGGCACAGGCGGCCCGCGCCTCGCCGTCCTTGGCGGAGGTCAGATACCAGCGCCCGGCCTCCTTGAGCTCACCGCGCCGCTCCAGGATCGCGCCGAGGTGCAGCGCGGCCCGCCGGTGTCCGCGCGCGGCGGCCTGCCGGTACCACTGCTCGGCCGCCGGGGAGACACCGTTGTCGGGCCCGTCGTCCCCCTCGGCCGACACCTCGCGATCAAGAGCGCGCGCCAGCCGGTAGGCCGCCTCACGGTGCCCCCGCTCGGCCGCGGCCCGCATCCAGTGGCCGGCCGCGGCGTCCCCGCGGTGCTCCAGCAGATCGGCGAGCGCGTACGCGCCGAGGGCGTGTCCCTGCTCGGCGGACTGGCGCAGCCAGTACTCGGCGGCGGGCTCGTCGCCCTTCTCCCGGTGGTGGCGTCCCAGCGCGTGCGCGGCCGCGGCGGACCCGGCGACGGCGGCGATCCGCCACCATCCGGCGGCGTCGTCGGCGTAGCCGCGCTGGTGCAGCAGGACACCCAGGTTGTTGGCGGCGGCCCGGTCACCCGCGGCGGTGGCGGCACGCAGCTGGGGCTCGGCTCCGTCGAGATCACCGCGGCGCAGCAGCATGGCCCCGAGGACGCTCATCGCCTCGACATCGCCGGCTTCCGCGGCGAGCCGCTGCCTTGCTTCCTCGGCGGCCTCACCGGTCTCGTCCCGGTCGGAAGGCTGCACAAGATCGGCAGACTGCACAAAGTCAGCAGACTGCTCAAACCGCCCTGTCTCCAACAGAGTTGCCTTGTCCCCCATAACGTCCATCGTCGCACCACCTGCAACCTGGGTACACCTGGTATACCGCAGCCAGTGAGGTCACTTCAGCGTTTTGTCGACATGCCCACAGAGAGACAAGTCAAACACAGTTCACCCAACTCCCCACGGCGGCACGGCCATCCCCCTCTCCGGCACATGCGTTCGCACACCACGAAGGCCCGGATCCTTGATCAGGATCCGGGCCTTCGTTTTCAGTAGCGGGGACAGGATTTGAACCTGCGACCTCTGGGTTATGAGCCCAGCGAGCTACCGAGCTGCTCCACCCCGCGCCGTTGTGTTCAAACCGTACCACGGCGCGGGAGGGGCATTTGACCAGCTCAGGAACCGGTCAGCCGCTGGGACTGCTGCTCGGGCTCGGACTGCCGCTCGGGCTCGGACTGCTGCCGCCGGTCTTGTCCTCCTTGGACTGTGCGTCCTCGGCCCGTTGCAGCGCTTCCTCCAGGTCCTTCTGCGCCAGGCCGTACGCCTCCCAGTCGCCCTTCTTCAGGGCCGCCTGGCCGTCCTCGAAGGCCTTCTGGGCGTCGTTCAACGCCTCTTGGACCGTCGGGTTGTCGGAGGTCGGTGGCGGCTTCGTGGTGTCCCCGCCGTCGTCCTCCGGTGGCGGGGTGGTCTCGCCGTCCGCCCCGAACACCTTGTTGAGGGCCTCGTCGAGGGTGTCCTCGAAGGCGGTGTTGCCTCCGTAGGTCACCAACACCTTCCGCAGCAGCGGGTACTTCAGTCCACCACCGCGTACGTAGACCGGCTCCACGTACAGCAGTCCTCCGTCGAGCGGCACCGTCAGCAGGTTGCCGTACTCCACCTTGGAATCACCTCTGTTGAGGAGGCTGATGGTCTCGGCGATGTCCTGTTCGGAGTTGAACTGGCTCTGTACCTGTTTAGGCCCTTGGACGCTGGTGTTCGTCGGCAGTTTCAGGATTCTGATCTTGCCGTAGTCGCTGGTGCCCGCCTCGGCGTCGACCGACATGAACGCGCTGAGCTGGTCACGGCCGTTGGGCGTGAACGTCGTCGTGAGCGAGAACGCCTGCGCCTTCTGGTCGGGCATCTTCATGCTCAGGTAGTACGGCGGCACCGGCTCGCCCGACGTGTTGGTCGGGTCGTCCGGCACCTGCCACACCTCGGAGCCGCTGAGGAACGTCGTCGCGTCCTTCACGTGGTACCGGCTGAGCAGCTCGCGCTGGACCTTGAACAGGTCCTGCGGGTAGCGCAGATGGGCCATCAGCGAGTCCGAGATCGCGGTCTTGGACTTCACCGTGCCCGGGAACGCCTTCATCCAGGTCTTCAGGACCGGGTCCTTGGTGTCCCACTGGTACAGGCTCACCTGGCCGGTGTAGGCGTCGACGGTCGCCTTCACCGAGTTGCGGATGTAGTTGACCTGGTTCTGCTGGGCCACCACCGCGCGCGAGTTGTTCGTCGCGGTCAGCGAGTCGGCCGTGGTGTCACCGAGGGTCGTACGCGACGAGTACGGGTAGCCGTTCGTCGTCGTATAGGCGTCGACGATCCACTGGATCTTGCCGTCCACGACCGCCGGGTAGGCGTCGCCGTCGATGGTCAGCCACGGGGCGACCGCCTCGACGCGCTCCTTGGGCGTGCGGTTGTACAGGATCCGCGAACCCTCGCCGATCGCGCCGGAGTAGAGGATCTGCGGCTCGTTGAACGCCACCGCGTACGCGGCCCGGTTGACCGGGTTGGAGAGGTTGACCCCGCTCTTGCCGGTGTAGCTGAAGGTCTTCTCGCCGCTGTCGTCGGAGTAGTCGATCTCCTTCTGGGGACCGCCGACGATCGAGTACTCGGTGGTCTTCTCGCCGTAGTAGACCCGCTGCTGATACGTCCCGAGGTCGCCCTGCGAGGGCAGGTCGGACTCGGTGAAGACCGGGCGGCCCTCGGAGTCGGCGGCGGTGCCCTTGGCGGCGACCACGCCGTAGCCGTGGGTGTAGCGGAAGTGGTCGTTGATCCAGTTGTTCTTCGGAATGCCGGCGAGGTTCAGCTCGCGCAGACCGATGACCGTGTCCTGGTCCTTGCCGTCCTTGGTGTAGCGGTCGACGTCCAGGTTGATCGGGAACGCGTAGTAGTTACGCATCTGCTGAAGCTGCTGGAACGTCGGCGAGACGATGTTCGGGTCCACCACGCGGATGCTGGCCGTGCTGTCGACGTCGTCGCGCAGCTTGGTCTTGTCCGTGGTCGTGGACGTGCCCGAGTACTCGTTGACGTCGGCGTCGTCGATGCCGTACGCCTCGCGCGTCGCCTTGAGGTTCTTGGTGACGTACGGCGCTTCCTTGGCCTGCTCGTTCGGCTGGACCTGGAACTTCTGGACGATCGCCGGGTACAGACCGCCGATGAGGATCGCCGACAGCACCATCAGACCGAAGCCGATGACGGGCAGCTGCCAGGTGCGCCGCCACAGGGTGGCGAAGAACAGCAGGGCGCAGATGACGGCGATGCAGAACAGGATCGTCTTGGCCGGCAGATAGGCGTTCGCGTCGACGTACCTCAGGCCGGTCCAGTTGTCGGTCGCCTTGAAGTCGCTGGACTTGACCGCGAGGCCGTACCGGTCGAGCCAGTAGGCCACCGCCTTCAGAGCGACGAAGACGCCCATCAGCACCGACAGATGGCCCGTGGCGGCGGCCGTGGCGCGCGCTCCCGGGCTGGTGATCCGGAGCCCGCCGTACAGGTAGTGCGTCAGCGCGGCGGCGATCACGGACAGGATCGCAGCTGCGAAGCCGAAGCCGAGCAGGAACCGGTACCAGGGCAGGTCGAAGGTGAAGAAGGAGATGTCGAGCTTGAACTGCGGGTCCTTCTCACCGAAGGACACACCGTTGACCCACATCAGCCAGGTCCGCCACTGGCTCGACGCCGAGGCGCCGGCGATGAGGCCGACGAGCGCGGTGATCCCCAGCAGCAGCCACTTCTTGTAGGGCGCGATGCCCATGCGGTAGCGGTCGAGGTTCTGCTGCTCCATCGACATGGCGCTCAACGGTGGCCGCAGCCGGTGCGCCAGCCAGATGTTGAAGCCGACCGCCAGGGCCATCAGCAGGCCGAAGACGAAGAACAGGCCGATCTTCGTCCACAGGGTCGTCGTGAACACGGACGAGTAGTTCACCGACCGGTACCAGAGCCAGTCCGTCCAGAACCCGGCGAACATGGTGAACGCCATGCCGAGCACGGCAAGGACGCCCAGTGTCATGAGCAGGGTCCGGACACGCCGGGACGGGCGGCCCACTCTGATCCGTGGCCCCGTCGGGCCTCCGCCGCGGTCCGGCATCTGGAAAGCCAAGGTGCGCACCTCGAAAGTCGCTGTTGGTCCGTCAGACCCGCGTCCCCGCGGGCCGTCCGTGGGCCACGTGATCGTAGGCCCTCACCTATGCAACTTACTCACGCTTTACTCGGTTCCCGATTCGGGCCATGAACGAGGCAGGATTGTGACCATGTCCAACACACCCATGGCAGCGAGCCCCCTGACCCGGGCCGTACTCGAGATCGACGAGTACGTGTCCGGCCTCGGCTGGGACCAGCCCGCTCGCCTCTTCGCCCTCGTAGACACCGCCCGGCTGCGCGCTCAGGAACCGGGCCTCGCGGCCCAGCTCGGCCTGGAGGACGAGCAGGCGACCACCGGTCTCACCCCGATCGAGCAGGAGGAGATCCCGGCGGGCAAGCCGCTGGACGAGTTCCTCGGCACGATCGCCTGGCCCGACCCCGTCGTCGGCTGCGCCCTGACGGTGGAGCGCCTGATGCTCCCGCCGTCCGCCGAGGCGTCGGTCCCGGAGGGGCTGAGCGACAAGAAGCTCTCCCAGTGGGTCGCCAGGCACCCCGACCGCCAGGAGGTCCGCATGACGGTCGCGGTCCTGCGCGACGGCACCCGCGACTCGGCCCTGCGGCTGCGCGAGAAGGACTCCCCGACGGAGGTCCTCACGGGCGGCGCCCTGGTGCCGGGGCTCGCGGAGGCGCTGTCGGCGACGTTCGAGGACTGAGTCCTTCCGGTACGACGGCCTCTTCCCGTACGACGACGGGGGCGCCCCAGATCCTGGGGCGCCCCCGTTCACGTACGCGCGCGTGTCTGTTCCGTCAGCCCTTGGTCGTGCACTTGGGCAGGCCGTCGGTGTCGCCGGAGCGGATGTCCTCGAGGGCGCCGAGGGCGTCCTCGATGGTGTTCACCTTGATCAGCGTGAGCCCGCCCGGCGTGTCCTTGGCGGCGGCCGCGCAGTTGTCGGCGGGCGTGAGGAAGTACTGGGCGCCCTTGTCGCGGGCGCCGACGGTCTTCATCTCGATGCCACCGATCGGGCCGACCTTGCCGTCGTCGTCGATGGTGCCGGTGCCGGCCACGAACGTGCCGCCGGTCAGGCTGCCCGGAGTGAGCTTGTCGTAGATGCCGAGCGCGAACATGAGCCCGGCACTCGGCCCTCCGACGTCGGCGAGCTTGATGTCGATGGTGAACGGGAAGGTGTGGTCGGTCCCGGCGGAGATCCCGACGATGGCGCGCTTCTCGCCGTCGTCGTCGGACGCCTTGGTCGTGACGGTCACGTCCTCGGTCCTGGTCGCCGTCCGCTGCTCCTTCTCCGCGGCGGCCTGCTCCTTGGCGGGCACGATGGTGAAGACGACCTTCTCGCCGGTCTTGTGCTTGGTGACCAGCTCGGCGACGTCGGCGGGCTCCTTGACGGCGGTCCCGTCGACGGCCTTGATGACGTCACCGGCGTGCAGCCTGTCCTCGGCCGGGGAGTCCTTGACGACCGTGGAGACGATCACGAAGGACTTCACGGGGACGTCCAGCTCCTTCAGGGCGGCGACCTTGGCGCTCTCCTGGGACTGGCTGAACTCCTCGGCGTTCTCCTGGGTGGACTGTTCCTCGGTCTTGCCGTCCGGGTACAGCGTGTCGTGCGGCACGACCTTGTTGTCGTGCGCGAGCCAGCCGTACACGGCCTCGACGATGTTCATCTTGTAGTCGGCGCTGGTGACGCGGACGGTGGTCATGTTCAGATGGCCGCTCGTCGCGTACGTCTTCCGGCCGGAGATCTGGAGCACCGGCTCGCCGTCGTGATCGCCCAGGGTGTTCACCGTCGGCCCGGGTGACATCTCCGCGTACGGCACGGGGATCAACACACCCGCGCACAGGAGTGCGATCAGCATCAGGGTGGAGGCGAGCATCGTCGCGGTGCGGCGTGGCATGGCACGACAGTACGGGACGCCCCTGTCAGCGACCCGTCAGGGCCGCCTGAAGGACTGTCTCAGGGGTGCTTCTCCATGGCCTCGCGGAACCGGGCGTACCCGTCCAGCTCGGGCCCGTCGTTGCGAGTCCTGCGGGTCCGGTTGGCCCAACTGCCCCACAGACCTGCGCCGATCCCGGCCAAAAGCGGAATCAGCAACCAGGCGAGCGCCGCCATGTCGTCCTCCCAACCCCGGTGCGCGACCGCAACTGACTGATCAGCAGATTAACCATCCGCACGGACAACGCTCACGCCAGGGGTGCGGTTACGCAACCGGAGAGGAGAGAAGGAAGGATTCGGCAGAGGCCCTGGGCTCAGCAGGCGCCGACCCGCCCTCCCGTCGCCCGACCACCACCCCTCAACGACGGCGCTACGCGCCGACCCATTCGTCGGTGCCATCGGAGAACTTCTGGTGCTTCCAGATCGGCACTTCGTGCTTGAGGTCGTCGATCAGCTTCCGGCAGGCCTCGAAGGCCTCCCCGCGATGCGGACACGACACGGCGACGACGACGGCGAGATCTCCGACGCTCAGGTCCCCCACACGATGCACCGCGGCCAGCGCCCGCACGGGGTACTCGGCGACGACCTTCTCCGCGATCCGCCGCATCTCCGCCTCGGCACTCGGATGACACGAATAGCCGAGCTCGTCGACGTCGGCTCCGCCGTCGTGATTGCGCACGGTCCCGACGAACAGCGCGGTCCCCCCGGCCGCGTCGTCCCCGACGGCCTTGAAGACCTCGTCCAGGGAGAGCGCGGTCTCACGAATGGCGATGAGCTTGATCGCGTCCTGCGCGCCCCGCTCACCGGGGTGATCGTCGATGGCTGCCATGCCCCCATCGTGCCTCATGCCCGCGACCACGCGGAATAGCGCTATCCACCGGCACACACGCGCACGGGTTTGGAGCCTCCTACAGGCCTGGACCCCCTGATCTCAGATCCGCCGCCGGGCCTTCCGCGCCCGCCGCACCACGGCCGCCGCGCCCAGCAGCGCCACCGTCGCACCCGCGGCACCCGCGGCCGTCGCGTCCTTGCGACCCAGTCGGCGTCCCGCGACGGTGCGCCGTCCGGAGACCTCCTCCAGCAGCTCCGCGAGGACCTCCTCGTTGGTCCACTGCGGCCGCCATCCGGCGTCGTGGAGCCGGCTGCCGCTCACCACCCAGGGGTACATCGTGTAGGCGAGATCCCCGGCCGGAGACGGCGTGAGCCCGATCCGGTGCAGCCGGGCCGCCGCGCCCAGCGCGACGGCCGAGGGCAGCTCCATGCGCCGGATCCCGCTGAGCTCCTCGACCTCCTCCTGCTCCAGCCACCCGTCACAGCCGACGGCGAGCTCGCCCTCGACCTTCTCCAGGACGGCGTACTCCAGAGCACTGCACAGATCCTCGACATGGCAGAACTGCCAGGCGGGCCGGGAGCCGGCCACGACCAGCAGCCGCGGTGACTCGAAATACCTGGTCAGCGCGGTGTCGGTGCCTCCGACGAGGACAGCGGGCCGCACCACGGTGACATTGAGCCCGGGGTGCGCCCGCGGAGCGCGCCGCGCGAGCCGCTCGACCTCCAGCAGATCCCCGACCCCGGTCGCCTCGGCCGTGGCCCGCAGCTCCGCGTCCTCGGACAGCGGAAGCTCGTTGTCCGGAAGGGCGCCGTAGACCATGGCGGAGGTGCACAGCACGACCCGATGCACGCCGGCCGCGGCCGCGGCGGTCAGCACGGTCTGCGTACCGCGCACGTTGTAGGCCGTACGGGCGGCCCCGTCGGTCTCCAGATCGAGGTCGAGCGCCAGATGCACCACGACGTCCGCGCCCCGCAGCTTCTCCGCGATCGCCGGATCCCGCACATCCAGGATGTGCCACTGCGCCGCCGCGCACTCGCCTCGCCGCTCGTCGATGGCGATGACCTGCTTGATCTCCTCCGAGGCGGCGAGCCGCTCGGTGAGCAGCGCGCCGACACCGGCGGCGGCACCGGTCACGGCGACGACGGGTCCGCGCAGGCCGGGATGGGTTGTCTGGTTTCGCGCTGCGCGAACCTGTGGATCAGGGGAACTCACCGGGCGTCTCCAGTGGTTGTCTTCAGTACGGGCGCGAGTGACGCGTACGTACCAGGTGGCATCCATCCTGCCGCAGGCCGAGACTCGGCGGAGCACCGAGGCCCGATCCGCCCACGGTGTCTAGGCTGGGTGGTGTTATCGGGCAGTCGCGCCGTCGGAGAGACACCGGCGGCCTTACCAGCCGAGGAATCCCGTGAGTGACACCCCATTCGGATTCGGCCTTCCGCCGGAGGAGCCGGACGACGGCGACGAGGGCAAGAAGAAGGACCAGCAGAGCGGTGGTGGTCAGGGCCCGGCCAACCCGTTCGGTTTCGGCGGGCTGCCTGGAGCCGGCGGCTTCGGTGCCCCTGGTGCCGACAACCCGTTCGCTGCCATGTTCGGTTCCCTGAACCCCAACGACCTGGGCGCCGCGTTCCAGCAGCTGGGCCAGATGCTCTCGTACGAGGGCGGCCCGGTGAACTGGGACATGGCCAAGCAGATCGCCCGCCAGACGGTCTCCCAGGGCACCGCCGACGGCACCAAGGACGCCAGTGTCGGCCCCGCCGAGCGCACCGCGGTCCAGGAGGCCGTCCGCCTGGCCGATCTGTGGCTCGACGACGCGACGTCCCTGCCGTCCGGCGCGGGCTCCGCCGTGGCGTGGTCCCGCGCGGAGTGGGTCGAGGCGACCCTGCCCGCGTGGAAGGAACTCGTCGACCCGGTCGCCGAGCGCGTCGGCACCGCCATGGGCGACGTGCTGCCGGAGGAGATGCAGGCCATGGCCGGCCCGCTGATCGGCATGATGCGCTCGATGGGCGGCGCCATGTTCGGCACGCAGATCGGGCAGGCCGTCGGCGTGCTCGCGGGCGAGGTCGTCGGCTCCACCGACATCGGCCTGCCGCTCGGCCCGGCCGGCAAGGCCGCGCTGCTGCCGCTCAACGTCGAGGCGTTCGGCAAGGACCTGGGCGTGCCGCAGGACGAGGTGCGGCTGTATCTCGCTCTGCGCGAGGCCGCCCACCAGCGTCTCTTCGCGCACGTGCCGTGGCTGCGCTCGCACCTGTTCGGCGCGGTCGACGGCTATGCGCGCGGCATCAAGGTCGACACCGCCAAGCTCGAGGACGTGGTCGGCCAGTTCGACCCGCAGAACCCCGAGCAGTTGCAGGACGCTCTCCAGCAGGGCATGTTCCAGCCGGAGGACACGCCCGAGCAGAAGGCGGCCCTGGCCCGTCTGGAGACGGCGCTGGCGCTCGTCGAGGGCTGGGTGGACGCGGTGGTCCACGCGGCCGCGAAGCCGCGTCTGTCGTCCGCGGACGCGCTGCGCGAGACCCTGCGCCGCCGTCGCGCCTCGGGCGGCCCGGCCGAGCAGACCTTCGCCACGCTGATCGGCCTGGAGCTGCGCCCCCGTCGGCTGCGGGACGCCTCCCGTCTGTGGGCCTCGCTCACGGACGCGCGCGGTGTCGACGGCCGGGACGGTCTGTGGGCCCACCCGGACATGCTCCCGACCGCCTCCGACCTGGACGACCCGGACGGCTTCGTCCACCGCGAGCAGCTGGACTTCTCCGAGCTGGACAAGATGCTCGGCGAGGCGGCGCAGAAGCCCGACCTGAAGAAGAAGGACGCCGACAAGGACGACAAGGGCGACGACACCGAGTGAGCCTGTTCGACGACGCGGTCCTCGTACTGAAGGGCTACGAGGACCAGGAAGAGCTGCGCCAGACCTATCTCGACCATCTGGCGACGCACCCGGACGGCATGTGGAAGGCCTGCGGCGACGGGCACATCACGGCGAGCGCGCTGGTGATCGACCCGTCGCGCGGGCGGGTCCTGCTGACCCTCCACAAGAAGCTGCGGATGTGGCTCCAGATGGGCGGCCACTGCGAACCGGGCGACGCGACCCTGGCGGCGGCCGCCCTGCGCGAGGGCACCGAGGAGTCCGGCATCGAGGGGCTGACCCTGCTGCCCGGCGGTCCGGTCCGCCTGGACCGCCATCACACGCCGTGCGCCTGGCACCTCGACGTCCAGTACGCGGCGCTGGCCCCGGCCGGGGCGGTGGAGGCGATCAGCGACGAGTCCCTGGACCTGCGCTGGTACGCGTACGACGAGGTGGCGGACGTGGCGGACGAGTCCGTCGTGCGGCTGCTCGAGGCGACCCGGGCCAGGCTGTGAACGCGTAAGGGGCGACCACCTGGATGGTCGCCCCTTACCTGTCAGCTGTTGGCTAGCTCCAGGCGTTGCCCTGGTTCTGGCCGCGGGCCCCCTGCTGCCCCATCCCGTACTGCGCGGCGATGCCGGAGCCGATCTGGGCGTTCTGCGGCGGCAGCAGCTCGCTGGGCTGGACGATCGCGTAACCGCTGCCCATGAAGCTGAGCTCCCAGCCCTCACCGGTGTTGCCCCGGCGCCGGAACACCCCGGAGGAGTGCGTCTGGGCCTGCATCTGGACGCGCAGCGACGTCGACCAGGCGACGATCGCGTCGGCGTCGCAGTTGACGTACTTGTCGGGCGTTACCTGCAACATCAGCGGCGCACCGGAGGTCATGAGGGCGACCTTGCCGCGGCCGGTGATGTTGAGCTGGTACTTCCCGGAGCCGGAGATGCCGTAGAGGCTGTCGACGGCGATGACCTCGTGGTGCAGCGACGAGTCCATGGCGAGGACGTAGTTGCTGTCGACGGTCAGTCCGTCCTGCTCCACGTCCACCAGATGGACGTGCTGCTTGAGATTGGCGAGATAGACCGTGCCCTGCCCGTGGCAGCGCATCAGGTCCAGGCCCTCGCCGGTCTGCGCACGCGCGCGTCCCTGCTGGTTGCTCTGGTACTCGGCGTCGAACTCCATCAGGCCCTGGTAGGCGACCATCGTGCCCTTGCGGGCGAGGATGTCGTCGTGGCCCTCCAGGGTGACGCGGAGCATCTGCTTGTTCTGCAGGCTCCAGCGGTCCTGGGTCTGCTGGTCGTTGTAGGCGAAAAGCGAACTCTGCATGACGTTCTGGCTCCCCCTCAGCCCCGGACCCGGAGACGGTCGGTGCTGTCCTCGCTGGGCTGGACGACGACGATGCCCTGGCCCGAGAAGGCCATCTGATAGGCCTCACCGCTGCCCCGGCCGATGAGCGACTGCGCCTTGAAGCTGCGCTTGCCCTTCACCTTGAGGTTCGGGGACCAGGCGACGAGCGCGTCGGGGTCGACGTACGTCTCGTCCTCGCCACCGCCGCAGTCGACGACGATCGGCTTGCCCCGGGAGGTCAGCGCGACCCAGCCCTGCCCGGAGATCTTGGTGTTCCACAGTCCCTGCCCGGCGAACTTCGCCAGGCCCTTCACACGCTCGACACCCCAGGTGAGGTGCGCGTCGAAGGCGAGCAGGTTGGTGGCGTTGACGGAGATGCCGTCGCCGTTGAGGTTGATGACGACCACGTTGGCGCCGTAGTCGGCGAGATAGAGCAGTCCGTCGCCGGTGCACTTCATCAGGGGCGCGCCCTCGCCGGTCATCCAGTCCTTGGCGATCTGGCGCACGGCCGGCGGGTTGGGCTCGTACTGGACGAACCCTTCGTAGGCGACCATCGAGCCCACGCGTGCGAAGAGGTCGTTCCCGGTCTGCATGGCGATCTTCGCCATGTGGTTGCCGTGGTTCTCCATGCGGGCCGTGACGGGTGCGGGAGCGAAGCCCGCAAATGGCTGGTTCATGACGGACTCCCTCAGATCTCGTACGGCTGGACGACGATGAAGTTGCCGGGCGCGGCCCGGAACTGCAGGTTGACGCTCTCCCCGGTGTCGCCCGGGTAGGCGTTGCGCCGCATCCGGACCTGGCTGGAGACGACCACCTGGGCGGCGGACGACCAGGCGACCACGGCGTTGGCGTCGGCGAACGTCGTGGGCGTCACCGGCAGCACCACGGGCGTGCCGTGCGTCTTGAGGACGATCGTGCCGGTGCCCTGGAACAGCATCGTGAACAGCGCGCCGCCCGGGATGCCGTGCCCTTCGATACGGCGGACCTCGTACTGGAGGCTCTCGTCGAAGGCGAGGACGTTCTCGGCGGAGACGCAGATGCCGTCGCCCTGGAGTTCGATGGGGTGCAGCATCGTGGAGTTCTCGGCGAGGAAGACCTGACCCTGGCCGGTGCAGCGCATCAGCTGCATCTCCTGGCCGGTCGCGTTGCCGACGACCCGGCCGGCGAAGCCCGCGCCCTTGTAGCTGAAGTCGACCTTGCCCTGGTAGAGCACCATGCTGCCCTGCCGGGCCAGCACGGGATGCCCGCCGATGCCGAGGTCGACGCGGACGAGCTTCTTGTTCTGCTGCGTCCAGCGCTGACCGGTGGGCGTCTCCTTGAACTGCTGGAGAGCGCCGGCGACCCCGGCGGCCTGGGACGCGCCCTGCGGCGCGCCGTAGGGGGCCTGCTGGCCCGGGACCTGGCCGTACGGAGGCTGCTGACCGTAGCCCGGGGGCGGGGTCGGCTGGCCGTAGCCGGGCGGCGGGCCCGGAGCCTGGGGCGCCTGCGGGGCCTGGGGCTGGGCCCCGTAGCCGGGCGGCGGCGCGGGCTGGCCGTACTGGGGCTGCTGCGGCTGGCCGTAGGGCGCGGGAGCCGGCGCCGGGGGCGGTACCGGGGCGCCGCCGGGCGGGGTCATGGGCGCGACGATGGTGGGCTGGGCGTGCATGTTCGGCGCGGGCGCCGGGGCCGGGGGCGGAGTCGCTCCGGGCGGGGGCGCGAAGCCCTGCGGGGCAGGTGCGGGAGCCGGGGCCGGAGCGGGCGCCGGGGCGCCGAACGCGGGCGGCGCGGTGGCCTGGGCCGGCGGGGCGAAGCCCGGGGTGGCGCCGGCCTGCGGCTGCGGAGGGGCCGCGGGGGCCTCCTCCTCGGCCACCTCGCCGCCGAAGTTCTTCAGCAGTGCGTCGAGGCCGCCGTCGAAGCCCTGTCCGACCGCGGCGAACCGCCAGACGTCCTTCAGGTAGAAGTCGCCCAGCATCACGGCCCGCTCGGTGGAGAACTCCGAGCCGTTGAAGGAGTAGCGGGCCACTTCCTCGCCGCCCGCCACGATCCGGAGGTATCCGGGGGCGATCTGCGACATCTGGCCGGCGCCGTCGATCGTCGCCGTGAAGGACAGCTTGTGGATCTGCGCCGGGATCCGGTCGAGGGTGACCCGGAAGGACTCCGAGTCACCCGCCTGGGCGCCCAGAAGCTGGATGGACTCCTCGGGGGACTTCGGCTGGTTGAAGAAGACGAAGTACCGGTCGTCCGAGAGCCGTTCGTCGGCGTCGAGACCGAAGCAGCTGATGTCGAAGCTCAGTCCGGGGCCGGTGATCTGCACACCTACGTACAGATCCGTGCCCGCGGTGAGGTCACTGACCTTGGCCTTGTGGCCGCGTTGGAATTCCCTGGCCATGCGTAACGACCGTCCCCCATCCAAGTGCGAGTGCGTCGCGCCAGGCTAACGGCAAACTCGGACAGTGGACGAAGTCGGTACAGACCCGGTACACAATCCCCGGCCGGGGACGTCGGTCACTCTCCGCTCGCGCCGGGCAAATGGGGCAACCGGTCGGCCGCGACCACGCCTTCGAGATAGCCCCGGGCCCGCTCGGTGCGCGGATACGCCTCCAGGAGCCGCCAGAAGCGGGGCCCGTGTCCGGGCACGAGCAGATGCGCGAGCTCATGGACGAGGACGTAGTCGACCACGTATTCGGGCATGCCCTGCAGCCGGTGCGAGAGGCGGATGCTGCCCTCGGAGGGGGTGCACGAGCCCCAGCGGGTGTTCTGGTTGGTGACCCAGCGCACCGAGGCGGGCCGGGCGCGCCCCTCGAAGTACTGGGCCGACAGTCGCTCGGCGCGCTCGGCCAGTTCGGTGTCGCCGAGTACCCGCTTGCTCTCCTGGGCGGCCAGCTTGTCGAGCATGACGCTCACCCAGCGTTGCTCCTCCGCCTCGGACATCCGGGCAGGGATCAGCACGACGGTGCGGTCGCCCTCGCGGTACGCGGAGACCGTACGGCGTCGTCGGGCGCTCCTGCGCACCTCGATCGCGCTCGCACCCGAGCCGCTGGGCGGCTGGCTCGATGTGCGTCGCTGTGGTGTTCCGGCGCGGTGCAGTGGGTCGGCGGACACGCCCCGACGTTACCCGCTGTGAGGGCTGGAAGTCCCGACTCCGGGACGGTTCGGTCCGGATCCCCCGCCAAGCGTTTGATTTGTACGACGAATACCCACCGCCTGTGGACAACTTTCGGCGGCGCGTCACCGATCCGGGCATGCTGGCACTCGCCGACGGAGCACAACCGACCACCGAGGGGTCTCCGGGCGGCGGACGGGGATGTTCCACGAGGGCTACGGGGGCCTGTCATGCAGTCTTCACAAGATCCGCCGGTTACGGCGATCCCACTGGTTCCGCTGGTGAAGCCCGCGCTGCGGCGCGGCTGGCGCGACCTGAACACCGTGCAGTTCGGGATGACCCCGGCGCACGCGATGACGCTGGGCCCGATGGACACGGCTACGGGCAGTTTCCTCGACCTGCTCAACGGCACCCGCGGTCCGGGGCTGCTGCGCGAGGAGGGGCGGCGCATGGATCTGCCGGACGGCCATGTCGACCGGCTCCTGGAGCGGCTGGCGCGGGCCGGGCTGCTCGACGACGCGCGGGGCGGCGGCCGGGCCGGTGACACCCTGCGAAGGAAGAAGCGGGTCCTCGACCGGCTCCGCCCCGATCTGGCCTCGCTGTCCCTGACGACGTCCGAACCGGGCGAGGGGATCGAGCTGCTGGCCGCCCGTCGCTCGCTGCGTGTACAGATCAGGGGCGCGGGCCGGGTGGGCGCGGTGCTGGCCTCGCTGCTGGCGGGCGCCGGGGTCGGCGAGGTCGATGTGCGCGACGTCGGCGAGGTCGAGCCGTGGGACGTCGCGCCGGGTGGGCTGCCCGCCGAGGCGATCGGCGAGCGCAGGGACGAGGCAGCCCGGCGCGCGGCACGCCGGTCCGCGCCGGACCGCTCGCCACGCCGGGCACCCTCCGGGGACGGCGAGCCCGGGTTCTCGCTGGTGATCCTCGCCCCGAGGGACGACGTCGCGGTGCACGCCCCGCCGCCCGCCGACCCGCTCGTCGACTCCGGTACGCCCCATCTGTATGCCGGTGTCGTGGAGGCGACCGGTGTCGTGGGCCCTCTCGTCCTGCCGGGGGTGACGAGTTGTGCGGGCTGTCTGCACGAGGGCCGGGCCGACCGGGATCCGGTGTGGCCTCGGCTGGTCGCGCAGTGGCGGTCGGGTTCGGGGCGGTCTCGCCAGGTGCCTCCGTGCGATCTGGCGCTGGCCACTACGGTGGCAGGACTGGCGGCCGCGCACGCCCTCTCCTTCCTCGACGGCCGGACCCCGTCGAGCGCCGGCGCCCGCTGGGAGGTATCCCTCCCTGCGCTGAACTGGCATGCTCGGCCGGTCTGGGCGCATCCCGCGTGCCGGTGCGGAGCCGCGGAGAAAGGTAAGGAGGAACACACCGTCAAGGACGGGGAGTCGCACGAGACAATGGCGGAGCAAGGGCCGTCGAAGGAATTGCGCCGTAAGGCGGATGCGGCACGGCCTGCTGGGACCTGGAGGGCGCATGTCTGATCTTCCCCGCAAGGCGGTCACCCGTACCGCCAAGCTCGCCGCGCTCCCGCTCGGCTTCGCAGGCCGGGCCACCTGGGGGCTCGGCAAGAGAATCGTCGGGGAGTCCGCGGAGATCGTCGGCCGTGAGCTGCAACAGCGCACGGCGGAGCAGCTGTTCAAGGTGCTCGGCGAGCTCAAGGGCGGTGCGATGAAGTTCGGCCAGGCCCTGTCCGTCTTCGAGTCGGCGCTGCCCGAGGAGGTCGCCGGTCCCTATCGGGCCGCGCTGACGAAGCTCCAGGAGGCTGCGCCGCCGATGCCGACGCGCACGGTGCACCGGGTGCTGGAGGAGCGGCTCGGCGAGGACTGGCAGGAACTGTTCGTGGAGTTCGAGGACAAGCCCTCCGCCGCGGCGTCGATCGGCCAGGTGCACCATGCCGTGTGGCACGACGGCCGCGAGGTGGCGGTCAAGGTGCAGTACCCGGGAGCCGGCGACGCCCTTCTGTCCGACCTGAACCAATTGAGCCGTTTCGCCCGTCTTTTGGGCCCGCTGATCCCCGGCATGGACATCAAGCCGCTCATCGCGGAACTGAGGGACCGGGTCTCCGAGGAACTGGACTACGGCCTGGAGGCCCAGGCCCAGGGGGTCCATGCCGAGGAGTTCGCGGACGACCCGGACGTCGTGGTGCCGGCGGTGGTCCACCAGTGCGACCAGATCCTGATCACCGAGTGGATGGGCGGCGTCCCCCTGTCGGAGGTCATCTCGGACGGCACCCAGGAGCAGCGCGACCGCGCCGGCCAGCTGCTGGCCCGCTTCCTCTTCTCCGGCCCGGCCCGCACCGGCCTGCTCCACGCCGACCCGCATCCCGGCAACTTCCGTCTCCTGCCCGGCGGCCCCGACGGCAAGGACGACTGGCGCCTGGGCGTCCTGGACTTCGGCACGGTCGACCGCCTCCCGGGCGGCCTGCCCACCCCCATCGGCGACTCCCTGCGCATGACCCTCGACGGCGAGGCGGAGGCCGTCTACGAACTGCTGTGTCTGGAGGGCTTCGTCAAGGAGTCCATAGAGCTGGAACCCGACGCCGTCCTCGACTATCTCCGGCCGATCATCGAACCGGCCCTGCTCGACGAGTTCACCTTCACCCGCGGCTGGATGCGCAGCCAGGCGGCCCGCATCGCCGACATCCGCTCCCCCGCCTACCAGCTGGGCAAGCAGCTCAACCTCCCCCCGGCATACCTCCTCATCCACCGCGTGACCCTGAGCACGATCGGCGTCCTGTGCCAACTGGGCGCGACGGTACGGCTGCGGGAGGAACTGGAGGAGTGGCTGCCGGGGTTCGTACGGGAAGAGGAGACCGAGGACTCGGCGGCGGAGGCGTGAGCCGCTGGTGAACCGGGGCGGCGGCAAGGCGGCGGCAAGCCCTCTGCGAGGCCCTACCACCAAGCCGAGTCCAAGCGCCCCTCGATCGCCCTGAGGTTGTCCCTCGAGCAGGTGTCGCAGAAGTACTGACGGACGCCGTTCTCCACCGAGCAGATCCAGGTGGGCCGCGGGCCGTCGGCGGTGGTGCCGCAGCGGGCGCACACGAGAGGCGGGGGCTCCGTGGCGGAGCCGCTGTCTTCGCTGCCCCCGGGAAGACTCGTCACGCGGCGACGATATCGCCGCGGCCGGCGGATCGGCGGGCGCAACGCACCGCGGGGGCCGGTCCGTTCGCACGGACCGGCCCCCGCGGGGAGCTTTCGCCTCCCGGAGTCCGGAAGGACACTGCTTCAGGTGGCTTCGCCTACTGCATGACCGCGATGGCCAGCGCACGGCGGGCGCGCATCGAGGCGCGCTCGGCCCGGCGCTGCATGCGGCGCGCGGCCGCCAGGCTCACGGCCCGGCGCTCCTGCTCCGCGTGGTGCAGTCGCTCGTGCATATGCGCACGAGCCAGGGCTTCTGGTTGAAGTTGCATCTCTCGGGTCCTGTTCTGGCGCAAGTCGCTCGCGCCGACGGTGGTGAAGTCTGGAGTCGCGGAGCCCGCGGGCTCGGTGGTGGACGGCTTCATCGGGGCCTGCTTCTTGGGGTCGAGCGTGAGGGGGTGGTCGATCGTTCCTGCGATGGTGTTCATGCCATGACCGGGTTCTTGCGCGGGCGGCCACGCGGCCGCTTCCGGGCGACGACGACACCCTGGACGAACAGCTCGCCACCCCAGACACCCCAGGGCTCACGCCGCTCCTTGGCGCCGGCGAGGCAGGCCTCCATCAGCGGGCAGGTGCGGCAGAGGGACTTGGCGTACTCGACGTCGGCCGGCGACTCGGCGAAGAAGACCTCCGGGTCGTACGAACGGCAGGGGACGGGTACGCCGAGGCTCTCGATGGCGTCGTCGAGCGCGGTGAGCGCGGTGAGCGGGATCAAGGTGGAGTCCTCCGTGAGGCCGGGCGGGGGGATCGTTTCGGAAGGCGGTACGGACGGGGCGTGCGCTTCGAGTTGCACGGTTCGTTTTCCTCGTCTGGTCGGCCCGGCCCTGTTGGGCCGGTGGTCGGCTTGGTACCGGGTTCTTTTGTTGTCCCGAGGCCCCTTCGCTCCGTCATCCCCGTTCGAGGACAAACAGAAGGGCCGCGGATCCCGGATGGGGTTCCGCGGCCCTGAAGGCGCCGGCCTGATCACATCAGGCTGGATCACTCCAGGGTTCTGGCCCACGGAAGGCCCACATCAGGTGGTGCTGCGTCGCCTGCTTCCGGCTTCCGGCACCGGCTGCCGTAAAGGCATAGGCATGCGCCTGTCCCTCTACTGCTTCCAGTGCCTTCGTCGGTCGCTCATTGCGCTCACGAACGGGAAGACCGGCGTGAGACACGGAGGCTGCCGGGCCGGCGACACGAATGCCGGACAGACCGGTGCCCTGGTTCGAGACAGCGAGCATGCACAGGGAGGCGACGACCGAGCGATCGGTCATTTTCGCGGTGAAGCTGGCGTTGATGCTGGTCACTGGGCTCGCCTCCTCTCGGCGTCTCGGGGGACCGGGATGAACCAGTCCTGCGGGTATGTAAGTAGAGCACGGAATCAGGGCCTCCGAGAAGGCCTCCGTTCCCGTGGAAAGAACCTATGGGGATTGCTGGGGCATGCGCAAACTATTTTTTCGACGAGTTCGGATCAGTTCCCCGCTTCTTCCACCCCGGGCTCCTGGCCTGCGCAGATCGCCAGCACATCGGCTCCGAAACGATTGAACTTGCGGACGCCGACGCCGGGGATCCGCGCGAGCTCGCCCTCGTCGTCGGGGACGGCCTCGGCGATCGCCATCAGTGTCTTGTCGGTGAAGACGCAGAACGCGGGCTGTCCGCTGCGGCTCGCCTGCTCCGCCCGCCACTCGCGCAACCGCTCGTAGAGGCCCTCGTCCATGTCGGAGGGACAGTCCTCGCACCGCATCAGCTTCATCTCGCCGGCGTCGGTGAGAGTACGGCCGCAGACCCGGCAGCGGGCCGGGGTGCGCTGACTCCGCCGGGGCACGGCACCGGCCGTACCGCTCGTGAAGCCGCGCTCCACGCCGCCCGGGCCGCCGGTGGCGGCGCGCGCGGCGGCACCGGTCGAACCGGGGCGCAGCCCGTCGAGGAAGCGGCTGGGACGGCGACTGGGGCGTCCGCCGGGTGAGCGGGACAGTGCCCAGGAGACATGGAGGTGCTCCCGGGCGCGGGTGACGCCGACATAGAGGAGACGGCGCTCCTCCTCGATCTGCTCGTCGGTCTTTGCGTAGGTGATCGGCATCATGCCCTCGGCGACCCCGACCAGGAAGACGACGTCCCACTCCAGGCCCTTGGCCGAGTGCAGGGAGGCGAGGGTGACGCCCTGGACGGTCGGGGCGTGCTGGGCGCCCGCCCGCTCGTCCAGTTCGGCGACGAGGTCGGCGAGGGTGGCGTCGGATCTGGCCGCGGTGAAGTCCTGCGCCAGATTCACCAGGGCGGCCAGCGACTCCCAGCGCTCTCTGACCGCGCCGGATCCTGCCGGGGGCTCAGTGGTCCAGCCTTCTCCGGAGAGCACGGCCCGCACCTGGGAGGGCAGGTCGGGGGCGTCGTCCAGGAGGGCGTCGTTGCCGCCGAAGCGGGAGGCGGCGCGCAGCGCGATGCCGGCCTTGCGCACCTCAGGGCGGTCGAAGAACCGTTCGGCACCGCGCAGCTGGTAGGGGACGCCCGCGTCGGCGAGGGCCTGTTCGTACGTCTCGGACTGGGCGTTCGTACGGAACAGGACGGCGATCTCGGCGGCCGGGACACCGGCGGCCATCAGTTCGCGGATGCGGCGGGCGGCGCCCTCGGCCTCGGCGGGCTCGTCGGTGTACTCGGTGTAGACCGGCTCGGGGCCGGGGGCGCGCTGCGAGACCAGCTCCAGGCGGTGATCGGCGGCACGGCCGCTGGCCTGGGCGAGCAGGCCGTTGGCGAGATGGACGACCTGGGGGGTGGAGCGGTAGTCGCGGACCAGCTTGACGACGGTGGCGCCGGGGTGGCGGGTGCGGAAGTCGAGCAGGTGGTCGGGAGTTGCTCCCGTGAACGAGTAGATCGTCTGGCTGGCGTCGCCGACCACGCAGAGGTTGTCCCGGTCGCCGAGCCACAGCTCCAGCAGGCGCTGCTGGAGGGGGCTGACGTCCTGGTACTCGTCGACGACGAAGTGCTGGTACTGGGCGCGGACCTGGTCGGCGATGTCGTGCCGGTCCTGGAGGACGGCCACCGTCAGCAGCAGGACGTCCTCGAAGTCGATGACGCCGCGCTCGCGCTTGAGGTCCTCGTAGGCGGTGTAGAGCTGGGCGATCTCGGCGGGGTTGCGGGGGACGTCCCGGCCCGCCTTCGCAGCCGCGAGGGCGTAGTCGCCGGGGACGGTCTGGGTGACCTTGGACCACTCGATCTCGGCGGTGACGTCCCGCAGCTCGCCCCGGTCGAGGCGGATACGGCAGGCGGCGGCCGCGTCCACGACGAGCTGGATCTTGCGGTCGACGAGCCGGGGCATGGAACCGCCGACCGCTTTCGGCCAGAAGTACTGGAGCTGGCGCAGGGCGGCCGAGTGGAAGGTGCGGGCCTGGACCCCCGCGGCACCGAGCTGGCGGAGCCGGCCGCGCATCTCACCGGCGGCGCGGTTCGTGAAGGTGACGGCCAGCACGCTGGAGGGCTGCAGGATGCCGGCGCGCACTCCGTAGGCGATGCGGTGGGTGATCGCCCGTGTCTTGCCCGTACCGGCTCCCGCCAGCACGCACACCGGCCCGTGCAGCGCCAGGGCCACTTCGCGCTGCTCGGGGTCGAGCCCTTCGAGCACCGCGTCGGCCGAATCCGGGACCTGCGGGAAAAGGGTGGAGTGCGTTGCTGCTGTCACACCGCCATGCTGCCAGGTCGGCGGGGACGGCTGTGCCGGTTGTCCACAGGCAGGGGCTCGCAGTCGTACTAATGCGGCAGGCGTCACCCGGCCGGGCAGCGCGGTCGGGAATGACGCTCCGGTCGCATACGTTCCCCCGTGTGGACCATCTCGTCCCCGAGCCACCAGAGGAGCGCGCGAGACATGCAGGGCACTGTGACGATGTACAGCACCACGTGGTGCGGCTACTGCCAGCGGCTGAAGAAGCAGATGGACCGCGAGGGCATCGCGTACACCGAGATCAACATCGAGCAGGACCCGGCGTCCGCGGCGTTCGTCGAGAAGGCGAATGGCGGAAACCAGACGGTCCCGACCGTGCTGTTCGCCGACGGTTCGACGATGACGAACCCGTCGCTGGCCCAGGTGAAGCAGAAGATCGCCGCGTAGGCGACGCACGTACACGCGCTGGGGCGGCTCCCGATCGGGAGCCGCCCCAGCGCGTTGTCACACGCCGCGCGTCGGCAGCGGCTTTCCGTACCAGAGCTCGATCAGGCGGGCCGCGATCGAGATGCCGTAGGGCGGCAGGACCTCGCCGGAGTCGAAGGCGGCGCCCAGTTCGTCGCGGGAGAACCAGCGGGCCTCGCCGATCTCGTCGCCGTCGACGTTGATCTCGGTGGAGGTGGCGCGGGCCAGGAAGCCGAGCATGAGGCTGGACGGGAACGGCCAGGGCTGGCTGGCGACGTACTCGACCTGGCCGACGGTGATGCCGGCCTCCTCGAAGACCTCGCGGCGCACGGCCTGCTCGATGGACTCGCCCGGCTCGACGAAGCCGGCCAGCGTCGAGAAGCGGCCCTCGGGCCAGTGGACCTGGCGGCCCAGCAGGATGCGGTCGTCCTCGTCGGTGACGGCCATGATCACGGCGGGGTCGGTGCGCGGGTAGTGCTCGGCGCCGCAGGCCTGGCAGCGGCGGATGTGGCCGGCCGCGGCGATGACCGTGCGCTCGCCGCAGCGGGAGCAGAAGCGGTGGGTGCGCTGCCAGTTCTCCAGACCGACCGCGTGCACCATCAGGCCCGCCTCGCGCGGCGACAGCAGCAGGCCCGCCTCACGCAGACCCGCCGGGCGCGCGGACTGGTCGATGCGGCCGGGCAGGGCGTCCTTCTGGAGGGCGAAGTAGCTGACGCCCTCCTCGTCGATGCCGAGGAAGTAGCGGTGTGCCTCGGTGAGCGGAGCCTCGAAGGCGGGCGTCATGAGGAGTTCGGTACGGCCGTCGGCCGTCTCGTCGACGAGGACCTGGCCGCCGGACACCACGAAGCAGCGGGTCGTGGGGTGACTCCACGCCGCGGCGAGCCAGGCCTCGTCGAGCCGGTGGTGGGCGGCCCGGTCGATGCCGCTGGGGGCGGTGAGCGAGATGGGTCGATCGGCGGTGTGGTCGGTCCAGGTGGTCACGGGTACTTCCAACTCCCCCGGTGGAACGGATTGTTTCGGCGGGCGGTGCGGCGGGACGTACGGCGGGAGGCGACCGCGTCCGGTGTTCGGCGGTACGGGACAGCTCTTCCAGTCTGCCCCGTGCTTCATGCCGGTCCGGACGCCTCGGGATGATCAGGGCGCGTGCCGCCAGTGCTCGGCGAGGTCTCCCCACAGGTACGCGGTGGTCTCGACGCCTTTGAGGAGCAGGTCGAGCTCGACCTTCTCGTTCGGCGCGTGCCAGCCGTCGGAGGGGACGGAGATGCCGAGGAAGAGCACGGGGGCGCCGAGGACTTCCTGGAGGTCGGCGGCCGGCCCGGAGCCGCCCTCGCGGGTGAAGCGGACGGGCTTGTCGAAGGCGCGGCCCATGGCACGGACGACGGACTGCAGGGCCGGGTGGTCCAGCGGGGTCAGGCACGGGCGCGTGGCCGCCCCGAACGTGATCTCGCAGCGGATCCCGGCGGGCACCTGCTCGGCCGCCCACGCGCGGACGGCCTTCTCGATGTGATCGGGGTCCTGTCCGGCGACGAGGCGGAAGGA
The DNA here is from genome assembly GCF_044742595.1 of Streptomyces sp. NPDC087859. NCBI lineage: Bacteria > Bacillati > Actinomycetota > Actinomycetes > Kitasatosporales > Streptomycetaceae > Streptomyces > Streptomyces sp. NPDC087859. The sequence goes on from NZ_JBIUUU010000001.1 coordinate 27,634, forward strand.
CAGCTTCACCATCGCGGAGGACGGGATGATCGTCTTGCTGCCGGGGCCCTGGTAGCCGCCGCCGATGCCGTTGACCTCGGCGGTGGGGCGGGCCCAGATGCGCTCCAGGGTGGTGTGGCCGGCCTCGCCCCGAGTGGCGTACGACTTGGCCGTGCGCAGCCATTGCCGCTCGTCGAAGGGCAGCTCGGCGAAGAGTTCGCGCTCGCGGTCGGTCAGTTCGACGATGCCGTCGTAGAAGCCGGGGACGGCCACGCGTGCGTCCTCGTCGTGCAGGGCTGCGACCAGGCGGGCGGCGGCGGTCGCGGGGTTGGGCACGGCGCCGCCGAAGGAGCCGGAGTGGATGTCCTGGTCGGGGCCGTGGAGCCGGATCTCGCACTCGGCGAGACCGCGCATGCCGGTGCAGACGGTCGGGGTGTCCTCGGCCCACATGCCGGTGTCGGAGACGATCACCGCGTCGGCGGCGAGCCGCTCCGCGCGCTCCTCGACGAGGGCACGGAAGTGCGGCGAGCCGGACTCCTCCTCGCCCTCGATCAGCAGCTTGAGGTTCACGGCGGGCGTGCTGCGGCCGGTCGCGGCGAGGTGGGCGCGGACGCCGAGTGTGTGGAAGAACACTTGACCCTTGTCGTCGGCCGCCCCGCGCGCGTAGAGCCGGTTCCCGCGGATGACGGGTTCGAAGGGGTCGCTGTCCCAGCCGTCCTCGAGGGCGGCGGGCTGCACGTCGTGGTGGCCGTAGACGAGGACCGTGGGCGCGCCGGGGACGTCGGAGGGCCACTCCGCGAAGACGGCGGGGGCGCCCGGTGTCTCCCAGACCTCGGTGGTCGGGAAGCCGGTCTCCTGGAGTCGGGCGGCGAGCCAGTCGGCGCTGCGGCGTACGTCGGGCGCGTGGTCGGGCTGGGCCGACACGGAGGGGATGCGCAGCCACTCGGCGAGGTCGCCGAGGAAGGCGGTGCGGTGCTGCTCGATGTACGTACGGACGGCGCTGACGGCACTGTCAACGGGGTGGCTCATGGTCACGAGCCTATCGGCCCGCACCGACATCCTCGGTGGGCGGTTCCTCACACTCGGCCGGCGCGGAAGGGTCCTCCAGCAGCAGCCGCTCCAGCGCACTTCGGTCCGCGAGGTCGTCCGGCCGGTCGATCTCACCGCTGCGGACGTACAGGAACGCGGCCGTGACCGACTCCAGCGGCACCCCCTGCTGCTCGGCCCACGCGAGCCGGTACAGGGCGAGCTGAAGCGGGTCGGCGGTGCGGTCGCGGTTGGTCTTCCAGTCGACGATCTCGTACGTCGCCGTCTCGCCGTCGCCCTCCTTGTAGACCGCGTCGATACGGCCTCGCACCACGCGGCCGGCGATGGCCAGCTGGAAGGGGGCCTCCACCCGGTGGGGCGTGCGGTGGGCGTACTCGGTGCGCTCGAAGGCGTCCTTGAGGCCTTCCAGGTCGCGTTCGTCGGCGATCTCGGCCTCGCCGCCCGGCAGCTCCTCCGGCTCCAGCATGGGCAGCGTCAGCGCCTCGAAGCGAGCTTCCACCCATGCGTGGAAACGGGTGCCTCGGCGTGCGGCGGGTTGTGGGGGGCGCGGCATGGGGCGCGCGAGTTCCTGTGCGAAACCGTCCGGGTCGGCTGCCAGGCGCAGCAGCTGGGAAGCGGTGAGCGAGGCGGGCAGGGGTACGTCGGTGACGGCCTCCCGCGCGCGGAGGAGCTCGCCGGTGAGGGCGTCGAGGTCGCGGTCCCAGGAGGCGAGGGTGCGGGCCTCCTCCGGGGTGAGGCGGGGGCGGGCCGGCTCGGTGTCCGGGTCGGGGCCCGCCGGGTGGGCACGCGCGTGCGTGGTCGCGCCGGTGTCCGGTGCCGTCGCCTGGTGCGGGACTGTCGGGCGGTCCGTCGTCCATGTGTCCCAGTCGGCTGAGTCGGCGTCGGCGGAGTCGTCGGGGAGAACCTCGTCCTCGTAGGGAGGCTCGTCGTCCTCCGGTGGCGGCCAGTCCGGGTCGCTGTACGTCTCCGGGTCGTGCTCGGCGGCGGGGTGGCCGTCCCCGTGGGTGGCGAGGTGCTCCAGGTGGGCCAGGACCGTCTCGGCTGCGGCGCGGCGGCGGGTCAGGGCCATGTCGTCCAGGGGCAGGGGCCAGACCTGGTCGACGGTGGCCGCGTGGAGGGCGGGGTTCTCCTCGTCCTCGGTGGGCTCGTCCGCCCACGCCTCGATCTCGCCGTGGCCGGCCTCGCAGTGCGCGTACAGGGCCTGGAGGAAGTCGGACGGGCCGCGGGGCTTCTTCTGGGCGGGGCCCCACCAGTGGCCGGAGCCCAGGAGGAGGGAGCGGGGGCGGGTGAAGGTGACGTAGCCGAGGCGGAGTTCCTCGGTGTGCTGGTGCTCCTTCATGGCCTCCTGGAAGGCCTTCAGGCCGCGGGAGTCCCACGCCTCCACGTCGGGCAGGGTGTCGGCGTCGCCCCGCAGGTCGTGCGGCAGCACCTTGCCCTGGGCGGTCCACTTCTCCCGGCCCTGGGTGCTGGGGAAGGTGCCGGTGACCAGGCCGGGCACGGCGACGACGTCCCACTCCAGGCCCTTGGACTTGTGCGCGGTGAGCACCTTGACCGTGTTCTCACCGCCGGGCAGGGCGTTGTCGAGGCCCTTCTCGTACTGGGCGGCGGTGCGCAGGAAGCCGAGGAAGGCCAGCAGGGTCGCCTCGCCGTCTCCCGAGGCGAACGAGGCGGCGATGTCGAGGAAGTTGGACAGGGTCTCGCGGCGGCGGGCGGCCAGGGCGTGCGGGGACGCCGACAGTTCCACCTCCAGGCCGGTGACGGCGAGGACACGGTGCAGGACGTCCATGAGCGGGTCGGCCAGGGAGCGGCGCAGGTCGCGCAGTTCGGTGGCCAGGCGCGCGAACCGCACGCGCGCGTCCGGCGAGAAGGGCAGCCCGTCGTCGTCCCCGTCGCCGTCGAACGGTGTCTCCAGGAACGTGTCCAGGGCGTCCGCGAGCGATATCACCTCGGACGGGTCGACCCCCTCGACGGCCTCGGCGAGCCGGCGGTCCGGGTCGTCGTCGCCGTCCACGCGTGCGTGGGACACGAGGCGCCGGGCACGGCGCCCCAGGAGGGCGAGGTCGCGCGGCCCGATGCGCCAGCGGGGGCCGGTCAGCAGGCGGACCAGGGAGGCGTTGGCCCCGGGGTCCTGGAGGACCTCGCAGACGGCGACCAGGTCGGCGACCTCGGGCAGGTGCAGCAGGCCGGAGAGGCCGACCACCTCGACCGGGATGTCCCGGGCGACCAACGCGCCCTGGATCTCGGCGAAGTCGGTCGCCGTGCGGCACAGGACGGCGATCTCGCCGGGCGCCTTGCCCGTGTTCACCAGATGCGCGATCGAGTCGGCGATCCAGTCGATCTCCTCGGCGTGGGTGCGCAGCAGGGCACAGCGCACCAAGCCGTCGCGTTCGGCGCCGGGGGCCGGGCGGAGGGCCTCCACGCCCGCGTGCATGGCGCGCAGGGGCTCTGCGAGGCCGTTGGCGAGGTCGAGGAGACGGCCGCCGCTGCGGCGGTTCTCGCTGAGCGACTGACGGGTGGCCAGGTGGCCGTCGGCGTGGGCGAAGTGCTCGGGGAAGTCGTCGAGGTTGGCGACGGAGGCGCCGCGCCAGCCGTAGATCGCCTGGCAGGGGTCGCCGACCGCGGTCACCGGGTGACCGGTGCCGGCGCCGAAGAGACCCGCCAGGAGGACGCGCTGGGCGACGGAGGTGTCCTGGTACTCGTCGAGCAGCACCACCCGGAACTCGTCGCGCAGGATGCGCCCGACCTCGGCGATCTGGGCGAGCTCGGCGGACAGGGCGATCTGGTCGCCGAAGTCGAGCAGGTCACGCTCGCGCTTGGCCGCGCGGTAGCGGACCACCAGCTCGGCCAGTTCGCGGCGCGCGGCGGCCGCCTCGGGGACCTTGCGCAGGTCGGCGTTGGTGAGTTTGGCGCTCCCGAGGGAGAGCAGCAGCTCGGCGTCGTACGCGCGCAGCGCTTCCGGCCGTACGAGGTGCTCGGCGAGCTCGGCGTCGAGGGTGAGGAGGTCGCCGACCAGGTCCGGGAAGGAGCGGGTCAGGGCCGGGTAGGGGCCCGGGGCCTCGCGCAGCACGCGCGCGGCGAGCTGGTAGCGGGTGGCGTCGGCGAGGAGGCGGGAGGTGGGCTCCAGGCCGATGCGCAGACCGTGGTCGGTCAGCAGGCGGCCCGCGAAGGCGTGGTACGTCGAGATCACGGGCTCGCCGGGCGGGTTGTCCGGGTCGATGACGTCGGGGTCGGTGACGCCCGCCTTGATGAGCGCCTTGCGGACGCGCTCGGCGAGTTCGCCGGCGGCCTTGTTGGTGAAGGTGAGGCCGAGGACCTGCTCGGGGGCGACCTGGCCGGTGCCGACCAGCCAGACCACGCGGGCCGCCATCACCGTCGTCTTGCCCGACCCGGCACCGGCCACGATCACCTGCGGTGCGGGCGGCGCGATGATGCAGGCCGTCTGCTCCGGGGTGAACGGGATGCCGAGGAGCTCCTTGAGCTGATCGGGATCGGTGATGCGGGCGGCCATGTCGGAGAGGCTAGCGGCGCGCACTGACAGTCGAGGACGAATCGCCCTCCCGAGCACATCCGGGCCGGAAGAAGCGCAGGTCAGCACAGGTGGTGCAACCGATCACACCAGGAGGGTCACTCGACCACCTGACGTCCTTCGGGGCGAGCGCTGCACGAGGCCCGGAACGCGCAGTGCGTGCAGTGCTGCCCTGTGCTCGGCGTGAACCGCTCGTCGAGGACCTTGCCGGCGGCCGTGGCGAGCAGATCGCCGACCCACTCCCCTTCGAGAGGCTCCTGTGCCTGCACCTTGGGCAGCGTCTCGCCACCGTCCCGCTTGGCGGCGCCCTGACGCAGCTGGACGAGTTCCGCGCCGCCCGGCTCCGGACGTACACCGTCGAACGCCTCGTCGACGGCGCCCTCCCGCACGGCCAGCTGGTAGACGGCGAGCTGTGGGTGGTGCTCCACCTCCGCCTTGCTCACCGCCTGCTTGCCGGTCTTGAAGTCGACGACGTAGGCGCGCCCCTCGCCGTCCGCCTCGACGCGGTCCATCTGGCCCCGGATGCGCACCTCGTAGTCGCCCGCTCCGAGGGTGACGTCGAAGTCGTGCTCGCTGGCCACCGGTGTGCGTCCGGTGCGGTCCATGACGTGCCACTGGAGGAAGCGTTCGAGCGCCACGCGCGCGTTCTCCTTCTCCTGCGCCGACTTCCAGGGCGCGTCGAAGGCGAGCGCGTTCCACACGGAGTCCAGGCGCTCCATGAGGACGGCGAGGTCGGCCGGGGTGTGTCCGGAGGCGACCTCGTCGGCGAGGACGTGGACGACGTTGCCGAAGCCCTGGGCGACCGTGGCGGGCGCGTCGGCCTTCACCTCGCGGCCCAGGAACCACTGCAGGGCGCAGGTGTTGGCGAGCTGGTCGAGGGCGCTGCCGGAGAGCACGACGGGCTGGTCGCGGTCGCGCAGCGGCACCTTGGACTCGGTCGGCTCGAACATGCCCCACCAGCGGTAGGGGTGGGCGGACGGGACGAGCGGTCGGCCGTCCTCGTCGGCGAGCGCGGCGAGCCGGGCCAGCCTGCGGGCGGCGGCCTCCCTGAGGGTGTCCGAGACACGCGGGTCGACGGTGGTGGCACGGAGTTCGGCGACGAGCGCGGCGACGGACAGGGGGCGGCGCGGGCGGCCGGTGACGTCCTTGGGTTCGACGCCGAGTTCGGTGAGGAAGCGGGAGGGCTGGTCGCCGTCGTCCGCGGGTGCCTTGACCGCCGTGACGACCAGGCGTTCACGCGCGCGTGTGGCGGCGACGTAGAACAGGCGGCGCTCCTCCGCCAGCAGCGCGCCCGGGGTGAGCGGTTCGGCGAGGCCGTCGCGGCCGATGCGGTCGGCCTCCAGCAGGGAGCCGCGGCGGCGCAGGTCGGGCCACAGGCCCTCCTGGACGCCCGCGACGACGACCAGGCGCCACTCCAGGCCCTTGGAGCGGTGCGCGGTCATCAGACGGACGGCGTCAGGACGTACGGCCCGCCGTGTGAGGGTGTCGGCGGCGATGTCCTCGGCGTCGATCTCCTCCAGGAAGTTGAGGGCGCCCCGGCCGCCGGTGCGCTCCTCCGCGCGGGTCGCGGTCGCGAACAGCGCGCACACGGCGTCCAGATCACGGTCGGCGTTGCGGCCGGCCGCGCCGCCGCGCCGGGCGGCCCGCTCCAGGCGCGCGGGCCACGGTGTTCCCTCCCACAGGTCCCAGAGCGCCTCCTCGGCGCTGCCGCCGCCCGCGAGTCGCTCACGGGCCTTGCGCAGCAGTGCGCCCAGCCGCTGGGCGCCACGCGCGTACGCGGGGTCGTGCACGGCCAGCCGCTCCGGCTCGGCGAGCGCCCGCGCGAGCAGCTCGTCCGAGGGCGGCGGCAGCGGGTTCCCGGCGGCCCGCTCCTCGTCGCGCAGGGCCCGTCCGAGGCGGCGCAGGTCGGCGGCGTCCATACCCGCGAGGGGCGAGGCGAGGAGGGTGAGGGCGGTCTCGGTGTCGAGCCAGCAGGGGGCCTGCTCTTCAACGGACGCCTCTTCCATGGGCTCATCAATGGGCGCCTCTTCAACAGGTGGCCCTTCAACAGGGGCCTCATCGGCGGCAGCCTCTTCAGCGGGCGCCTCCACGGCAGAGCTCTCCACCGGAGCAGCCGTGTCGGGGCGCGTCGAGGCCTCCGCCGTGGCAACCGCCCGCAGCGCCGTCAGCAGCGGCGCCACCGCCGGTTCGTGCCGCAGTGGCAGATCGTCGCCGTCGATGTCGAGGGGCACCCCGGCCGACGTCAGGGCTCGACGGACCGTCGGGATGGTGCGTGATCCCGCGCGGACCAGTACGGCCATCTCGCCCCACGGGACGCCGTCCTCCAGGTGCGCCCGGCGCAGGATGTCGGCGATGTTGTCCAGTTCCGTGCCGGGCGTCGGGTACGTGAAGACCTCGACGCGGCCGCCCTCCCGGACCGGGGCGAGCGCGCGGTGGGCACGCGCCTTCTCCGCCGGGAGCCTGGTCAGCGGCATCCGCTGGGTCAGCAGCCGGGTGGCGCTCAGCAGGGCGTCCCCGGAGCGGCGGGAGGTGCGCAGGACCTCGACGGGCGCCGGGCGGCCGTCCACGCGCGGGAAGGCCTGCGGGAAGTCCAGGATGCCGTTCACGTCGGCGCCCCGGAACGCGTAGATCGACTGGTCGGGGTCGCCGAAGGCGACGAGGTCGCGGCCGCCGCCGGCGAGGGCGTGCAGCAGCCGTACCTGGGCCGGGTCCGTGTCCTGGTACTCGTCCACGAACACGGCGTCGTACTGCGTGGCGAGCCGCCCGGCGACCTCGGGGCGGTGGGCGAGGAGCACCGCGCGGTGGACCAGCTCCGCGTAGTCGAGCACGCCCTGGAGGTCGAGGACGTCGAGGTACTCGGCGAGGAAGGCGGCCGCGGCCCGCCAGTCGGGGCGGCCGATGCCGCGGGCGAAGGCGTCCAGGGCGCCCGGGCTCAGGCCCAGTTCGCGGCTGCGGGCGAGCACCGCGCGGACCTCGTCGGCGAAGCCGCGGGTGGTCAGGCACGCCCGCAGCTCGTCCGGCCAGCGCACATGGGCGAGACCGAGCCGCTCCAGGTCGGGCTGGCCGGCGAGCAGTCCGCGTACGGCGACGTCCTGCTCGGGGCCGGACAGCAGCCTGAGCGGCTCCACGAACAGTTCGCTGTCCTGGTGGGCGCGGACCAGGGCGTAGCAGAACGAGTGGAAGGTGGTCGCCCGGGGCGCGCGGGCGGCCCCTATGCGCAAGGCCATGCGGTCGCGCAGTTCGACGGCCGCCTTGCGGCTGAACGTCAGCACCAGCACGCGCGCGGGGTCACCGCCCCGGGCGATCCTGGCCGCCACGGACTCCACGAGCGTGGTGGTCTTGCCGGTGCCCGGACCAGCGAGGACGAGCAGCGGACCGGCCCTGTGCTCAACCACGGAGCGCTGTGCGGCGTCCAGACGAGGGGGATCCACGCGGGTCGGCGGGGTACGCACCAGCCGGTAAGCGCCACGGCTCCCCTGCCGCACCTGGGGGTGCGACAGGCGCCTGGTGAAGGAAGAGGAGCTCACGTGGTTCGCCGGTCCTGGTGGGTGTGCTGGTCGGGCGTCCGCCGTACGTGCGGGGCGGTGATCGCGGGATGAGGGGGACGCGTGCAGTCGACGCTACGCCGACGGAGAGATCGGAAGCAGGTCTTCCGCTTCTTCCCGTACGACACTCACGGCGCTCGCGACACCTGTGTCCCTCGCCCCTCGAACGTACGGCATGCCACGGACGTGCCCGCTTTCGCCCGTTTCCCCCGTACGGATCACAGGTCGCCCCCGGACCCGTCCGATGGCGGAAGCTGTCAGGTGTGACCTTCCGCGCGTTCGCCGCCGTCCCATCGCGCCCGTTTCATGTCGAGGCGCGGCAGGTGGCCCTCGGCGGCCCTGCTCGCCGTCCTCAGCGGTGTGCCCTCCGCGCGGTACTGGTCGAGCGCCCGCAGCTCGTGGCCCGGGAGCAGCACGCCGTCCGAGCGGACGACCCGCCACCACGGGACGGCTCCCCCGTAGAGGGCCATCACCCGGCCGACCTGACGCGGGCCGCCCTCCTCCAGCCACTCGGCCACGTCGCCGTACGTCATGACGCGCCCGGGCGGGATGAGTTCCGCCACTTCCAGGACGCGCTCGGCGTACTCCGGCAGGGCGTCGCGCGGAAGACTCTCGTCACTCATCCGCCCCATCCTGCCCCACCCCACCGACAATGTGACGCGCTGACCACCGTGCGTATCCCTCGCCCCGGGGCGGCGCTTCGGGCAGACTGTGCGCCCCCGCGTTTGCACCCTGATGCCCCCGTGTGTCGGTGGGGCATGCCACCATCGTGCGGGCGGTGACCGGTGATACGAGATCAAGAAGAGACGATGAAGCAACAGGGCGTGCACCCGGAGGGCGCGGAGAGCACCTCTGACGCTTCGTCGCGCCCGGGCACCGGTGACGAAGAGGCAGAAGAGGCGGCGGTCGAGTTCGCGGACGAGACGCACAGCGACGAGGTCGAGGGCGACGAACCCCTCCTCCCCGCGCGCGTGCACCGTCCCTCGGACCTCATGCGGCTCCTCGTCGGTGTGCTGGCGGTGGTGGTCCTGCTGGCCATCGCCGCGTTCGCGCACGGCACCACCTCCGGTCTCGAACAGGACATCAACAAGGGCACGGGACAGGCGCCCGACCTGCTCATCAAGATCGCCGGTCTGGCCTCCAGCATCGCGATCCTGCTGGTGCCGGTCGCCTTCGCGATCGAGCGGCTGATCAAGCGCGACGGGCTGCGCATCGCGGACGGCGTGCTCGCGGCGGTCCTGGCGCACGGAGTGACCCTCGCCACCGACCTGTGGGTCGCCAAGGCGGCCCCCGACTCGATCCAGGAGGCGCTCACCCAGCCCTCCCCCGGTGACATCCACGCCCTCACCGACCCGGTGCACGGCTATCTCGCGCCGGTCATCGCCTACATGACGGCGGTCGGCATGTCGCGCCGACCGCGCTGGCGCGCGGTGCTGTGGATCGTGCTGATGCTCGACGCCTTCTCGATGCTCGTCACGGGCTACACCACGCCGTTCTCGATCATCCTGACGGTGCTGATCGGCTGGACCGTGGCCTACGGCACGCTGTACGCGGTCGGCTCGCCCAACGTCCAGCCCACGGGGCGGACGCTGATGGCGGGCCTTCGGCACGTCGGCTTCCATCCGGTGAGCGCGGCCCGTGAGGAGGTCGCGGAGACTCCGGAGACCGGCGACCGGGGCCGGCGCTACTTCGTCACGCTGGAGGACGGTCCGCCGCTGGACGTGACGGTGGTCGACCGGGAGCAGCAGGCGCAGGGCTTCTTCTACCGCGCGTGGCGCAATCTGACCCTGCGCGGCTTCGCCACCCGCAGCAGCCTCCCCTCGCTGCGCCAGGCCCTGGAGCAGGAGGCCCTGCTCGCCTACGCGGCCATCGCGGCCGGCGCCAACGCCCCCAAGCTCATCGCCACCTCCGAACTCGGCCCCGACGCCGTGATGCTCGTCTACGAGCACACCGGCGGCCGCACCCTCGACTCGCTGCCGGACGAGGACATCACCGACGACCTGCTCCGGGACACCTGGCACCAGGTGCGGGCCCTGCAGTCCCGGCGCATCGCCCACCGGCGCCTCGTCGGCGACGCGATTCTGGTGGATCGTTCCGGCACGGTGATCCTCACCGATCTGCGCGTCGGCGAGATCGCGGCCGGCGACCTGCTGCTGCGCATGGACATCTCCCAGCTGCTGGTGACGCTCGGCCTGCGGGTGGGCGCCGAGCGCGCGGTGGCCGCGGCGGTGAGTGTGCTCGGCCCCGACGCCGTGGCCGACTGTCTGCCGATGCTCCAGCCCATCGCCCTCAGTCGCTCCACGCGCGCGACGCTGCGCACACTGGCCCGGGAACGCGCCCAGCGCGAGCGCGACGCGATCCTGGAGGCGTCCCGGCAGGCCAAGCAGGCCAGGCTCGAGGAGGCGCACGACGACGCCAGGCCCGTGCTCGAGAAGCCCGACAAGAAGGCCGTGCGCGCGGAGGCGCGGGCCGAGAAGCGGGCCATCGACGAGGCGCTGGAGGAGGCCCGCGAGGAGGACCTGCTCACTCAGATCCGCCACGCGGTGCTGCTGATCAGGCCGCAGGCGCCGGTCGAGCCGGCCCGCCTGGAGCGGGTGCGTCCGCGCACCCTGATCAGCGTCATCGCCGGTGCCATCGGCGCGTACTTCCTGCTGACGCAGCTCACCCACATCGAGTTCGGCCCGCTCATCCAGAACGCCGAGTGGGGCTGGGTCGCCGCGGCCGTGCTGTTCTCGGCGGCGAGCTACTTCGCGGCGGCGATGTCGCTGCTGGGGTTCGTGCCCGAGCGGGTGCCGTTCACGCGGACCGTGGGGGCGCAGGTCGCCGGGTCGTTCGTGAAGATCGTCGCGCCGGCCGCGGTGGGCGGTGTCGCCCTCAACACGCGCTTCCTGCAACGCCAGGGGGTGCGGCCCGGGCTCGCGGTGGCCAGTGTCGGCGCCTCGCAGCTGTTCGGGCTCGGCTGCCACATCCTGATGCTGCTGTCCTTCGGCTATCTGACCGGCACCGAGAAGACACCGTCGCTGTCGCCGTCCCGGACGGTCATCGCGGGTCTGCTGACGGTGGCGGTGCTCGTGCTCGTCGTCACCTCCGTGCCGTTCCTGCGCAAGTTCGTCGTCACGCGCGTGCGGTCGCTCTTCGCGGGCGTCGTCCCGCGCATGCTCGACGTGCTCCAGCGGCCGCAGAAGCTGCTCACCGGCATCGGTGGCATGCTCCTGCTGACCGCCTGCTTCGTGATGTGCCTGGACGCCTCGATCCGGGCCTTCGGCACCGAGGGCTCCTCGATCAGCCTCGCCAGCGTCGCCGTCGTCTTCCTCGCCGGCAACGCGCTCGGCTCGGCGGCCCCGACGCCGGGCGGTGTGGGCGCGGTCGAGGCGACCCTGACCGTCGGCCTCATCGCCGTGGGCCTCGAGAGCGAGGTCGCCGCCCCGGCCGTGCTGCTGTTCCGGCTGCTGACCCTGTGGATTCCGGTGCTGCCGGGCTGGCTGGCCTTCAACCACCTGTCCCGCAAGGGCGCCCTGTAGGCACGCGCGCACGCCGTACGTCAGCCACGTACGCGTGCCTCGGACGACCGGCACGCACGCGTACCTCGTACGGCCCGTGCCCCGAGCGGCCGGAGGTGGCCGACCGCAGGATGGGATCATGCCGAACCCTCCCCGCCTGCGCGTCGCTGCCCTGACCGTCTCCGCCGTCCTGCTGTCCACCCTGCTGGCGGGCTGCGGCGACGACTCCGAGGACCAGGACGTCACAGCCCAGAAGCTGAGCTGGAAGGACTGCCCGGCACCGAACGCGGCGGAGGGCGGGGGTGACGCCCCGTCACCTCTGCCGAACGGCGACGAGTGGCAGTGCGCCACCCTGAAAGCGCCGCTCGACTGGAACAAGCCCAAGGGCGACAAGATCGGGCTCGCGCTGATCCGGGCGAAGGCCAGCGGCGACGAGAGCAGGCGGATCGGCTCCCTGATCTTCAACTTCGGCGGCCCCGGCGGCTCTGGCGTCACCACGCTGCCCGCCTTCGGCGAGGACTACGCGAAATTGCGCACCCGCTACGACCTGGTGAGCTTCGACCCGCGCGGGGTGGGCCGCAGCGAACCCGTGGAGTGCCTCAACGACCTTCAGCTCGACGCGTACTTCCAGCAGGACGCGACCCCTGACGACGCGGCCGAGCGCACCAGGCTCCTGGACAACACCAAGGAGTTCAACGCGGCCTGCGAGGACAACTCCGAGAAGGTCCTCTCCCATGTGCGCACCACCGACGCGGCCCGCGACATGGACCTGATGCGCCAGATCCTCGGCGACGAAAAGCTGCACTACTTCGGCATCTCCTACGGCACCGAACTCGGCGGCGTCTACGCCCATCTGTTCCCCGAGAAGGTGGGCCGCGCCGTCTTCGACGCGGTCGTCGACCCGACCGAGGACTCGGAGCAGGGCTCCCTCGGACAGACCAAGGGCTTCCAGCGCGCGCTCGACAACTTCGCCGAGCACTGTGTGTCGCAGACCGAGGACTGCCCGATCGGCGACAGCGCACAGGACGTCAAGGCCCGTATCGCCAAACTGCTGAAGGACCTCGACAGCGCGCCGATCCCCGGTGTCGGCCTGCGCGAGCTGACCCAGACCGCGGCGACCAGCGGAATCGCCCAGTCGCTGTACTCGCAGGACTTCTGGGAGTACCTCACCGAGGGCCTGGAGCAGGCGTACGACGGGGACGGCAGGGTGCTGATGCTGCTCGCCGACTCCATGAACGGGCGCAACGAGGACGGCGAGTACAGCAACCTCAGCGCGGCCAACATCGCCATCAACTGCGCCGACGACAAGCCCCGTTACACCGAGGACTACGTGGAGCGGAAGCTGCCGGAGTTCCGGTCCGCCTCCCCGGTCTTCGGCGACTACCTGGCATGGGGCATGGTCAGCTGCACCGACTGGGCCGTCGCGGGCGCCGCCGAGCACCCCGACGTGAGTGCGGCCGGCTCGGCGCCGATCCTCGTCATCGGCAACACCGGCGACCCGGCCACACCGTACGAGGGGGCGCGGAAGATGGTGGACGCGCTGGGCGAGGGCGTGGGCGTGGAGCTGACGTACAAGGGGCAGGGGCACGGCGCGTACGACAGCAAGAACAGGTGTGTGCAGGGCGCGGTGAACGGCTATCTGCTGGACGGGAAGGTACCGACGGCGGGGACGATCTGCTCCTGACCCGAGGATTCCGGAAAATCAGCAGGTCAGAGCGTTATCCACAGGCATGCGCAGCTGTGATGCGGGCCGCCTACCATGGCATGACCGCCATCCGCGGCACAGTGCGGACGGCCTGCATGGGGGGGACTGCGATGACGCGTTTCGTACGGTGGACGGCCCTGGCCGCCGCCGCGGCACTGCTGGTGGGGGGCTGCAGCGGCGGCTCGTCCGACGACGGCAAGAACGACGAGGGCACGAACACGTCCACTCCGTCGTCGGGTGCCTCCGACACCGAGGCGGCCGCCGCGCTGCCGTCCTCGCTGACCTCTCAGAAGCTCGACTGGGAGGGCTGCAAGGGCACGGCGGACTCCCCCGCGCCGAGCAGCGAATGGCAGTGCGCGACGCTCAAGGTGCCGTTGGACTGGGCGAAGCCGGAGGGCAGGACGATCGGTCTGGCACTGATCCGCGCCAAGGCCCGCGGCGACGGCAGCGAGCGCATCGGCTCGCTGCTGTTCAACTTCGGCGGCCCAGGCGGCTCGGGCGTGTCCATGATGCCGCTGTACGGCGCGACGGTCTCCACGCTCCGCGAGCGGTACGACCTGGTGAGCTGGGACCCGCGAGGGGTCGCCGCCAGCGAGGGCGTCCGCTGTCGCAGCGACAAGGAGATCCAGTCCGCCGAGAGCGTGGACGCGACGCCGGACACCGCGGCTGAGGAAGCGGCGTACTTCAAGGACGCCGCCACCTTCGGCAAGGGCTGCGAGAAGGCCGCCGGAGCGCTCCTGGCACACGCCTCGACCACCGACACCGCCCGCGACATGGACCTCATGCGCCAGGTGCTGGGCGACACGAAGATGCACTACTTCGGCATCTCCTACGGCACCGAACTCGGCGGCGTCTACGCCCACCTGTTCCCGAAGAAGGTCGGGCGGCTGATCCTCGACGCGGTCGTCGACCCGAGCGCGGACACGGTGGGCCACGCGGAGAACCAGACCCGGGGCTTCCAGCGGGCGCTCGACGACTATCTGAAGTCGACCGGCCAGGACCCCGAGCAGGGCACGCGGAAGATCGCCGACCTGCTGAAGGAGCTCGACGCGAACCCGCTGCCGACCGGCTCCGACCGGAAGCTGACGCAGACGCTCGCGGTCACCGGCATCGTGCTTCCCCTGTACAGCAAGGCCAGCTGGCCCACCCTGACCAGTGCGCTGGAGGCCGCGGACCAGGGCGACGGCTCGGAGCTGCTGACGCTCGCCGACGGCTACAACGAGCGGGACACCGCGGGGCACTACGGCACGACGACCCACTCGCAGCGGGTCATATCGTGCTTGGACGACAAGCAGCGGCCGACCGCCGCGGAGACGAAGAAGCTGCTGCCGACGTTCGAGAAGCTCTCGCCCGTCTTCGGTGCCTTCCTGGGCTGGGACACGGCCGGCTGGTGCCACGACTGGCCGGTGACCGGGCAGTGGGACACCCCGGAGGTGAGCGCTCCCGGCGCACCGCCGGTCCTCGTGGTCGGCAACACCGGCGACCCGGCGACGCCCTACGAGGGCGCCCGGAAGATGGCGGACGAACTGGGCAAGGACGTCGGTGTGGTGCTCACCTGGAAGGGCGAGGGGCACGGGGCGTACGGCAGCGGGAGCGACTGCGTCGACTCCACGGTGAACGCCTATCTGCTCAAGGGCACGGTGCCGAAGGACGGCAAGGTCTGCTCATGACGACGGCGGGGGTCCCCCGCACCCGTGGTGCGTGGAACCCCCGCCGATCGCGGCAGGTCCGGTCAGTACACCGGCTTGTCCGGCTCGATCTGGTTGACCCAGCCGATCACGCCGCCGCCGACGTGCACGGCGTCCGCGAAGCCCGCGGACTTCAGCACGGCGAGGACTTCCGCACTGCGGACACCCGTCTTGCAGTGCAGGACGATCTTCTTGTCCTGCGGAAGGCTCTCCAGGGCGGTGCCCATGAGGAACTCGTTCTTCGGGATCAGCTTGGCGCCCGGGATGGAGACGATCTCGTACTCGTTGATCTCGCGGACATCGATGATCTCGATGTTCTCGCCGTCGTCGATCCACTCCTTGAGCTGCTTGGGAGTGATCGTCGAGCCGGCGGCCGCCTCCTGGGCCTCTTCGGAGACGACGCCGCAGAAGGCCTCGTAGTCGATGAGCTCGGTGACGGTCGGGTTCTCGCCGCAGACCGCGCAGTTCGGGTCCTTGCGGACCTTGACCTGGCGGTACTGCATCTCCAGGGCGTCGTAGATCATCAGGCGGCCGAGGAGCGGCTCGCCGATGCCCGCGAGGAGCTTGATGGCCTCGTTGACCTGGATGGAGCCGATGGACGCGCACAGCACACCCAGGACGCCGCCCTCGGCGCAGGAGGGGACCATGCCCGGCGGCGGGGGCTCCGGGTAGAGGCAGCGGTAGCACGGGCCGTGCTCGGCCCAGAAGACCGAGGCCTGGCCGTCGAAGCGGTAGATCGAGCCCCATACGTACGGCTTGTTCAGCAGCACGGCCGCGTCGTTGACGAGGTAGCGGGTCGCGAAGTTGTCGGTGCCGTCGACGATCAGGTCGTACTGGCTGAAGATCTCCATCACGTTCTCGGCCTCGAGCCGCTCTTCGTGGAGGATCACGTTCACGTACGGGTTGATGCCGAGGACGGAGTCGCGCGCGGACTCGGCCTTGGAACGGCCGATGTCGGCCTGGCTGTGGATGATCTGGCGCTGCAGGTTCGACTCGTCGACCTCGTCGAACTCCACGATGCCGAGCGTGCCCACGCCCGCCGCGGCCAGGTACATCAGCGCCGGCGAGCCCAGGCCGCCGGCGCCCACACACAGCACCTTGGCGTTCTTCAGCCGCTTCTGCCCGTCCATCCCGACGTCGGGGATGATCAGGTGGCGGGAGTACCTGCGGACCTCGTCTACGGTGAGCTCGGAAGCGGGCTCGACCAGGGGTGGCAGCGACACGGGGACTCCGTTGGTCGGTCAATCACTACGGTTGTTCTCCCCGTAACACTGCCATGGCCTTCTTCATTCCGAGACACCTGTTCCGATCCGCGAGACGATTTCGTCCCAGTAGCCGGGCATGGCCTCCCAGGGATCGCTGCGGCCGCCCCGGTCCGTGCGGTCCGTGAAGTAGATGGTCGAGGCGCCCTGCCAACGGGCGATGCGCAGCGCCTCCTCGAGATGACCGCCCGGCACCCCGTGGACGAGATGGCAGAAGCGCTCGGGCGGATGGTCGGCGGTCCACTCGGCCACCTGCGACCAGCGGTAGTCGCTCCACGGGCCGGAGAAGGTGACCAACTGGTCGGCGCTCTCCGCGTAACCGGGGTACGGATGGGTGCCATGGCCGAGGACGACATGGGCGTCGTCGCGGATCGCGCGGAGCGTGGTGACCGTGCGGCGGATCTCGGGGAGCGCGGCACGTTCGGTCGGGCAGCGGTCCAGAAGGAAGCCGTCGGCCTTGTACCAGTCGATGTAGCGGTGCGCGTCGGAGATCATCTCGCCGAAGCTCCGCGCTCCGTAGGTCGCGTCGATGTGGCCGAGGACCCGGACGCCCGCGTTGCGCAGCCGGCCGGCCGCCTCCAGACAGTGCGGGTCGGGGCGGCTGCCGGGGCCGTCGGCGACGTTGAGGACGACCCAGTGCACGGGGGTGCCGGGGCGGGTGAGTTCGGCCCATTCGGCGGGGGCGACGAGGGGATGGGCAAAGCCGGGGACACCGACGCCGGTATGGAGTTCGGTGCCGGACGCGGGCTTCTTCGTGCTGGTCAGATGCGGCATGCCGCCTCCATCCAGATGTCGGCGAGGGACTCTTCGAGGTTGATCCGGGGGCGCCAGCCGAGCCGGTCGCGTGCGGTGCGCACGTCGGCCTGCTGCCAGCTGCCGCAGCCGTCCGGGTACGGGTACGCGGCCGGAGCGGCATGGTCCGGTTCGGAGCGGGGGTGGCCGATGGATGCCCTGAGCGGACCGGGAGGTCCGTCGAGTTCGTGGAGGGCGCCCCCGTATCCGGCCACGCGGGCCAGGACGGCGGCGGCGTCACGGAGGCGGACGGCACGGCCGGAGCCGATGTTGATGACGCCCTGCGCGGCGGAGAGGCTGGCGGCGTGGACGGCGCGGGCGACGTCGCGGACGTCGATGAAGTCCCGCTGGGCGCCCAGACCGCCGAGCTTGAGTTCGCCGTCGCCGGACTGCATGGCGCGGCGCATGGCCTCGGCGAGGCGGCCGAGCGGGGATCCCGCGGGGGTGCCGGGGCCCGCCGGCGAGAAGACGCGGAGCACGACCGCGTCCAGGCCGGAGCCCAGGACCAGTTCGGTGGCGGCGAGTTTGCTGACGCCGTACGGGCCGCCGGGGCGGGGGACGGCGTCCTCGGCGGTGGAGGAGCCGGGCTGGCTCGGGCCGTACTCGGCGCCGCAGCCGATCTGGACCAGCCGTGCCCCGCAGCCGCTGCGGCGCAGGGCCTCGCAGACGGTGGCCACGGCGACGGTGTTGTGGCGGGCGAGTTCACGGGCGCCCCCGCGGGTGGCGCCCGCGCAGTTGATGACCACGCCGGGGTGGACCGCGTCGAGGAAGCGGGTGAGTGCTCCGGGACTGCCGGACGCGAGGTCGAAGCGGACGTCGGCGTCGTCGCCGCGGCCGAGGGCGGTGAGCTGGACGGCCGGGTCGGCGAGCAGGCGGTCGGCGACGAAGCGGCCGAGGTAGCCGTTGGCTCCGATCATCAGGACCCTCATCGTGCGGCTCCCGTCGCCGGGTCTTCGGGTCGGGAGGTGTTCATGTGGTGCTCTCCTGTCAGAACGGTGTGCCGCCGGCGAAGGGGCGAGATGCCTGCGCCGGCCTGCTGGGGTGAGTGGGGGCGCGCGGGGCGCCGTACTGCTTCGTCGTGCGTCGTGGGGTTCGTGCCCCGTCGCCTCACCACTGCTGGTCCGTGGAGGCGTGGGCCGAGGCCCTCGTCAGCCTGCGGGCCGCGTGCAGCAGGAGGGCGAGCGCTCCCGCCGCGCAGGCGAGGGACGGGACGCCGTCCGGGCCCCATGCCTCGGCGAGGGTCTCGATCGGGGCGCCCAGGAAGTCGCAGCCCGGGAGGCGGGCACTGAAGACCGAGGCGATGGCGGTCAGTTCCGTCAGGGCTGTGGCGGTCAGGACGAGTGCCGGGGCGTGGGTGAAGCCATGGGTGGTGAGGAGACGGGAAAGGAAGAGGAGGGCGCCCAGGGTGAGGGTGTGGGCGTAGCGGGCGGGTTCGCCCAGGACTGCCGAGGTCGGGATCAGCAGGGCCGTCAGGGCGCACAGGTACAGGGCGAACACGCCGAACAGCAGCGGCAGTACGGAGGCGGTGAAGTCCTCCAGGCCCCGGCTGAGGGTGAGTTTGCGGCGGGCTCGGGTCGTGAAGAGGTGGGCGGTCCAGGCCGCGGGGGCGCAGGACAGCGTGAGGGCCAGGACGGGGGCGGTCGTCAGTGGCCAGGGGCCGTCGGGGGTGCCGGTGGGGAGGGCGTCGGGGCCGCCGGTGACGGCTGCTTGGAGGAGGCCGTCGCCCAGGAGGGCGTAGGCGATCAGCCAGCAGGTCAGGGTGAGGACGCGGGGTGGTGAGTGGTGGGTGGTGCTCAGGGGACCGCGGGTGAGTGCGGCGCGCAGCGCCAGAGCCACGGCGAGCGTGCCCACGAGGGCCACGGCGAGACGGGGCTGACCGTCGGTGAGGCGGAGGCCGGCCACTGTCGCGGCGCACAGTGCGCCCGGCAGGAGGGTGAGCAGGATCCAGTCGGCGCTTGCCCGGGGGGTGTCGGAGGGGGTGGCGGTTGAGGGGGCCTCGCCGTCTCTCGACACGCGCGCGTACATCTCCTCGGCGAGGGAGAAGACGTCCCGGTGGCGGAAGCGGGTCGCGGTGCGGTCGGTGACGCCGTGTGCTTCCAGGCCTGCCGCGATCTCCAAGGGATCCACGGCGCGTTCGCACAGCTCGCGATGGCGGTGGATCAGGGCCTTCACGGGGTCCGCGGCGGTGCGGCGGGGTGCGGGGGGCCGGCTGCGGGCGGGGGGCGCCTCGGGGGCGCGGGGGGTCGTCCTGTCCTCGTCCGCGGTGGCCAGGACGGTTTCGGTGCCGTCGGCCTCGGCGTCCTCGCCTTCGTCGCCGTCCCCCACCAGCCACTCCTCCGAGCGTGCGTCCCACGGGCCGGGGCTGGCCGGAGTGCCGGGACGGTCCAGTTCGCCGAGGTCGCTCATCGCGCTCCCTCCGTGGCGGGCAGCGGGGTGTTGGCGCGTACCGGAGGGCCTGCCGCCCAGCCGGGGCCGCCGCGGGCCACGACCCGTGCCCCGGAGTCCGTCCAGCGGCCGGGCATGTGGGCCTCGGCGGGGACGGCGAACGGAAGCGGTTCCCCGGTGGTGTCGAGGACGACCCGGTGGACCGGGTGTCGCGAGACGATCTCCAGGTAAATGCCGTGAAATGCCGTGATGTTCTGTTCGACGGTGAACAGCTCGAGCGCCCGCGCGCGTGCCGCGGCGCCCAGGCGCTCACGGCGCTCGGGGTCGCGCAACAGGGTCACACACGCCTCGGCGAGCGCCCGCGGATTGCGCGGGGGTACGACGAGTCCGGTGCCGCCGATGGCCTCCACCACCGCGCCCACGTCCGTGGACACGGTCGCGCGGCCGCAGAACATGGCCTCCACCAGGCTGATCGGGAAGCCCTCGACGACGCTGGACAGGACGGTCACGGCGCCGGACGCGTACGCGTCGGCGAGGGCCGGGACCTCCGGGCCGCCGATCTCCCCGAAGGAGACCGGGTTGTCGCCGACGGCATGCAGGCCGTCCGCCTCGTCCGGGAAGAGCTGCGCGGCCAGTGCCTTGCAGTGACCGAGGTAGGCCGCGCCCTCGGGACCGGCGGGCGCTCCGATGATCCGCAGCCGGGTCTTGGGCTCCTCCTTGCGGATCTCCGCGAAGGCGTGCAGGAGGGAGATGAGGTCCTTGGTCGGTTCGATACGGCCGACCCAGACCAGTGTGTCGGGATCGGCGCACTCCGAGGACTCACCGACCTCCGCGAAGCGGGCGGCGTCCATGCCCGGATAGACCGTGCGGATCTTGTCACGGTCGGCGCCGCAGCGCTCCTGCCAACGACGGGCGTGTGTGTTGCCGGGGGTGACGAGCGCGGCGCGGCCGTAGATCTCGGCGGCGAGCCGGCCGTGGAAGGCGGCCAGCAGCGACCGGACCGACGGCGAGGCCTCCGTGGCGGACAGGTAGTGCGTCCGCAACCGCACCCCGTACTCGGTCACCAGCAGGGGGACGTCGGAGAAATGGCGGGCGAGCAGTCCGGGCAGAGCGGCCGGGCCGCCCGAGGCCGCGTGGCACAGGTCGACCGAGCCGAGCCCGTCGTCCTCGTACCAGTCGAGGGACAGGGGGCGCAGTGCGCGTTCCAGGTGGGCGGCCACGGCGAGCAGATCGGGTACGCGCGCCTCGCGGGCCGTGCGTGAGGCGCCCGGCGCACGACAGGCGTGCTCGAGGGCGCGCACGGCGGCTTCGGAGCGCAGCGCGCCCACCAGCCCGCCCTCGTCGCGGGCCAGTTCGGCGAGACCGTACAGCGCGCTGCCGAAACGGTCCGCCTCAAGGGCCGACGGCTCCTCGGAGGGGCCGGCGCAGAGTACGGCCGCCAACTCGCCGTAGCACTCGGCGAAACGCCGGCGCGCACGGCGGCCGTACCCGACGCCGTCGTCGTCGGCCGTCCACAGGGGCGCCGTACGCACCCGGCTGACCTGCGGGGGAAGCGGGACCCAGCCCTCGTCCTCCTGGCGCTCGCTGCGGCTGAGCGCGTAGATGTCGAACTCGTGCTGCCCGAGCCCGCGCACGAGCCGGTCGCACCAGAGCCTGGCGTCACCGCTCACATACGGATAGCCACCCTCCGTAAGCAGTCCGATGCGCACGAGCGCACCCCCGATCTCCCGTATGGGGAGCCGCCGTTGGTCCGGCGGCTCACAGCGGGACGAACGTATGCGGACATGACGGTGGCGCGACGGACGGTTGTCCATCGCGCCACCAGAAGGGGTGAACGGTCGTAACTTTCCCGTGCGGGCCGCGTTCGATCGCGCTAAGAGATCAAGCAGTTACGTTACGTCAGGCCGCGGCCAGTTCCCTCCGTGCCGCTCTGCGCCGCGCGGCCACCTCGGGATCGAGCGCCGGTACGGCGGCCAGGAGCTGCTTGGTGTAGGGGTCCCGGGGGTTGTCGTACACCTCGTCGGCGGGTCCCGACTCGACGATCCGGCCGCGGCGCATCACCGCGACCCGGTCGCTGACCTGCCGTACCACGGCGAGGTCGTGGGCGACGAAGACGAGCGCGAGCCCGAGTTCGCGCTGCAACTCGCCGAGCAGGGCGACCACCTGGGCCTGGGTCGTCACATCGAGCGCGGAGACCGGTTCGTCACACACGATGACGCGCGGGTCGGCCGCGAGCGCCCGCGCGATGCCCACGCGCTGGCGCTGTCCGCCGCTGAACTCGTGCGGATAGCGGTCGTAGTGCGCCCCTTCGAGCCCCACGCGCTCCAGCAGTTCCCTCACGCGCCCCTTGATGCGTGTCTCGTCCTTCTCGCCACGCGCGCGCAGCGGGTCGGCGATCGACTCGCCCACGCTGCGACGGGGGTTGAGGGAGGAGACGGGGTCCTGGAAGACCATCTGCACGTCGGGGCGCACCCCGCCGCCCGGCTCGATCTTCCCCGCCGTCGGCTCCAGCAGCCCGACCAGCATGCGCCCGAGTGTCGTCTTGCCGCTGCCGCTCTCGCCGACGATGCCGAGGGTCTCCCCGCGGCGGATCGTCAGCGACACGTCGTCCACGGCGACGAAGGCCCGCTTGCCGCGGCCGAACTCACGGCGGAGGCCGTGCGCTTCGAGGACGATGTCGGCGGGCCGCGCAGTCGTCTCGGAGGCGGGCTTCGACAGCGCCCCGGAGGGCGGGCCCGGCGGTTCGAGGGCGGCGTCGGAGTGCGGCCCGGCAGCCTTCGGCGAGGACCCGTCCGAGGCGGTGCCGGCCGCACTCGACGGCTCCGCGGGACCGCCGGGAGACGGCACGGCGGCTGCCGTCGAGACCGCCCGCGAGGCGCCCTGCGGCGCCTCCGACCCGGCGTCCGACGCACCCGGGGCGGCCTCCGCCCTCGCAGCCGGTACTCCTGCCGCCGCGCGCCGCCGCACATCCACCCGCGGCACCGCCCCCAGCAGCTCCCGCGTGTACGCCTGCGAAGGCTCCCCCAGCACGTCCCCCACCGCCCCGTGCTCGACCACGCGCCCGTGCCGCATCACCAGCACCTCGTCGACGCTCTCGGCCGCCACGCCCACGTCGTGCGTGACGAGCAGCAGCCCCATGCCGGTCTCCTCGCGCAGCGTGTGCAGCAGGTCGAGGATCTGGGCCTGGACGGTGACGTCGAGGGCGGTGGTCGGCTCGTCGGCGATCAGGAGGTCCGGCTCGCAGGCCAGCGCCATGGCGATGAGCGCGCGCTGGCGCATACCGCCGCTGAACTCGTGCGGACGGGACCGGGACCGGCGCGGCGCGTCCGGAATTCCCACCCTGTCCAGCACCTCCACCCCACGCGCGCGTGCGGCTCGACGCGACACGCGCGCGTGCACGCGGTACACCTCGGCGATCTGGTCGCCGATCGCGTAGTACGGGTCGAGGGACGACAGCGGGTCCTGGAAGACCATCGCGGCCTTCCCGCCCCGCAGCCGCCGCAGCGCCTCGTCCGACGCCGTCGGTACGTCGATGCCGGCGATCTCGATCGCACCGCCGACCTTCGCGCCCGTGCCGCGATGCAGCCCCAGCAGGGCGGACGCGACCGTGGACTTGCCGGAGCCGGACTCACCGACCAGGGCGAGGGCGGCTCCCTTCTCCAGGCGGAAGGAGAGTCCGTCGACGGCCCGCAGCTCGCCGAACTCGACCGTCAGGTCCCTGACGTCCACCAGACTCATGCGAGCACCACCCGTCGGTCGGCCACCGCGTACAGCACGTCCGCGACGGCGTTGGCGAGGACCACGAAGAAGCCGATGACCAGGACCATGCCGACGACGACCGGAAGGTCGACCACCTTGACGGCGTGGACGAGCTCCTGGCCGATGCCCGGCAGGCCGAAGAGCGTCTCGGTGAGCACCGCGCCGCCGACCGCGCCGCCGAAGTTGTTGGCGTTGAGCGCGATGACCGGTGCGAGCGCCCCGCGCAACGCGTGCCGCCCGATGATCGACCGCTCCCCCACGCCGTACGCGCGGAAGGTGCGGATGTGGTCCTCTGCGAGCGTCTCCAGCATCGACGCGCGCGTGAGGCGGGCGAACGCGGCCGCTTCGATGAGGGCCAGCGACAGCCAGGGCAGCAGCAGGTTCCACGCCCACTGTTCGGGGTCGTCGGTGAGTTTCACGTACTGGGGGAACGGCAGCAGTTGCAGCTGCCCGCAGACGACGATCATCAGGACCAGGCCGATGACGAAGACCGGCGTGGCCACACCCGCGAGCGTGATGCCGGTCAGGACGCGCTCGGTGAGCCGGCCGCGCCGCCACGCGGACAGCACGCCGGTGCCGACGCCGAGGATCAGCCAGAGCACCATCGCGCCGAACACCAGCGACAGGCTGACCGGCAGTTTGGCCAGGATCAGCTGGGTGACCTGCTGGTCGCTCTGGTACGACAGTCCGAGGCAGGGCGCCGAGCAGTGCTCCACAGATGTGCCGGTCGAGTAGTCCTGGCCGGCGACGAGGCTTTGCAGGAAGTGCCAGTACTGCGTGTACAGCGGGTCGTTCAGGTGCAGTTGCTCGGCCACCTGATGCACCTGGGCCGGCGAACAGCGCGGGCCGCAGGTGATCTGGGCGACGTTGCCGGGAGTCACGTAGAAGACGACGTAGACGATCACCGAGATGGCGAACAGGGTGACCAGGGCGCCGAGGAGGCGGCGCAGCACGAAGCCGGTGAAGCCGCTCATGCCTTGGCCTCCCTCTTGCGGCCCGTTCCGACCCGCAGACGTGAGGCCGCGCGCGGGTCGAGCGCCGTGCGGACGCCGTCGCCGAGGACGGTGAGGGCCAGCACGGTCACGAAGAGCGCGCCCGCGGGCAGCAGCAGATACTGCGGGGCCGCCTGGTACCAGACGTCGGCGGCGGTCAGCATCTGTCCCCACGACGGCGTCGGGGGTTTCACTCCGACACCGAGGAAGGACAGCGCGGCCTCGACGGTGATGTTGATCGGGACGAGGAGCGCCGCGTACGTGATGACCGGCGCGGCGAGGCCGGGCAGCAGCTCCCGGCGGGCGATCCGCCAGGTGCTCCAGCCGCTGAGCCGGGCCGCGGAGACGTAGTCGAGCCCCTTGAGGGTGAGGGTCTGGGCGCGCGTGATCTTCGCGATGTTGCCCCAGGCGATGAGGCCGATGACGAGGGCGACCAGGACGGGCCGCGGGAAGTCCGACGGAACGATCGCGAGCAGGGCCAGCGCCATGATCATGAGGGGCAGGGCGACGATGATGTCGGTGAGCCGGCTCAACAGTTGATCGACCCATTGACTGCCGAGTGCGGCCGTCACGCCCACCAGGACGCCGATCACCACCTGCACCACGGTGGCGGCCAGCGCGACACCCAGGGAGACCCGCGCGCCGTAGACGAGCCGCGCGAACATGTCGCGCCCGGTCTGCGGTTCGACGCCGAGCCAGTGGTCGCCGCTGATGCCCCCGAAGGAGCCGATGGGCACGCCACCGCGCGCGGAGTCCACCAGGGCCGGGTGGTAGGTGGTCGGGTCCTGGCCCTCGATGGCGGTCAACAGCGGTGCCGCGAGCGCGACCAGGACGAGCAGCGCGACGACGGCCGCCGCGACGAGGGCGGCGCGCTGTGTCCGCAGCCGCCGCCAGAACTGACGGGCCCCCGAGGCCCCCGAGACGGACGCCTCGGGGGCCTGGGTGGCGACAAGTGCCTCGCTCACGGTGCTACTTCACCGCGACCTGCGAGATGTCCAGCACCCCGGTCCAGTCGCTGATCACGACGTTCTTGATGTCCTTGCCCACCAGACGCTTGTAGACGGGGTGGAACAGCGGCACGGTCAGCGCCTGCTCGCCGATCTTCTTGTCCAGTGCACCCCATCGCTTGGCGGCAGCGTCAAGGTCGGTCAACTTGTTGATCGAGTCAATCTCGGCATTGACCGACTTGTCGTTCAACAGGCCCGTGTTGAAGTTCGCGCCGTCCTTCACGATCTGTCGGCCGTCGAAGATCGGGGCGAGGAAGGGACCGCCGGACGGCCAGTCCGCACCCCAGTGGGCGAGGAAGAAGCCGGGCTCCGTCTTCACGTTGTGGATCTTGTCGGAGTAGTCGTTGTCCTCCAGACCCTGGAGCTTGACCGTGATGCCGGCCTTCTTGAGCGCGTCCTGGACCGCGGTCGCGATCTCCGGGCTGGTCTCGAAGTCCTTGGCGTTGGAGTGGGTCAGCGTGATGGTGAGCCCGTTCGCGTGACCGGCCTCCTTCAGCAGCTCCTTGGCCTTCGCCGCGTCGCCGGCGTCACCCGCCGGGAACAGGTCGTAGGGCTCGTAGCCGAAGGACTTCTGGTTCGGCAGGAAGGTGGTCGCGGCCTCGGCGAGGGACGAACCGCCCGCCGCGTTCACGACGGACGACCGGTCAATGGCGTACGAGATCGCCTGTCGCACCTTGACGTCGTCGAACGGCTTGACCGTCGGGTTGAACGCTATGTAGTTCGTGTAGCCGAAGTGACCGGTGCCGACGCGCGCGGCCAGCTCCTTGTCGCCCGTCACCTTGGCGAGTTCGGCCGGCCCGAGGTTGGTGTCCGTGGTGACCGCGGTCGAGTCCGCCCCCTGGGACGCGGACAGCCGCTGGTTGATCACGGAGGAGTCGAGCCCGGACCGTACGTCGACCTTGTCCGGGTAGGCCTTGCGCTCGGCGTCCGTCGAGGCGGACCAGTGCGTGTTGCGCTCCAGGACGAGGTGTTCACCGTCGTTCTCGTTCTTGACGACCTTGTACGGGCCGGACGAGACCGGGTGCTCCTCGTACTTCGTCCCGGTGTCCTTGGCCTTGGGCACCGGCGTGAACTGCGTCTGCGTGGCCAGGTACGGGAACTCGCCCTCGGGCTTGTTCAGATGGAAGACGATGGTCCGCTCGTCCGGCGTCTCGATCGCGTCGAGCCCGCCCTTGTCCTTGTACGGCCCCTGGTAGTCGGCGGCACCGACCAGCCAGTCCCGCAGATAGGGAGCGCCACCGGAGAGTTCGGGGGCGAAGGACCGCTCGATGCCGTACTTGATGTCGGCGGACGTGATCGCGGTGCCGTCCTCGAACTTCAGGCCCTTCTTCAGGGTGTACGTCCACACGGTCGCGTCCTTGCTGGGGCGCCCGGTGTCGGTCGCGAGGTCCGGGACGACCTCGGCACCGGCCTCGCCGTTCTCGCGGTTGCGGGTGGTGAGCGTACGGAAGACCAGGGACGGGACGTTGCCGCCGCCGGAGGTGTAGAGACGGGCCGGGTCGAAGTCCTGCTGCGGGTTGGAGTTCAGGACCGTCAGGGTGCCGCCCTTGTGGGGCGTGGAGTCACCACCGGAGCCCTTGGCATCGTTGTCGTCCGGCCCGCAGGCGGCGGCGCCCGCTGCCAGAACCAGGCTTACGGACACCGCGGCCACACGGCGCGCTATGACGGACGGTTGACGCATCGGAGACGACCTCTCGAATGGTGAGACAGATAGACAAGGGGTGAGACAAGCGTGAACAGGGGTCTGCCCGGGCGTCAGGTCGTCGAAAAACCGTGACCAGGTCACGGGAAAGGAAGAAGATCGCGACGCGAACG
This sequence comes from Streptomyces sp. NPDC087859, assembly GCF_044742595.1. NCBI lineage: Bacteria > Bacillati > Actinomycetota > Actinomycetes > Kitasatosporales > Streptomycetaceae > Streptomyces > Streptomyces sp. NPDC087859. Next base: position 54,636 of record NZ_JBIUUU010000001.1, read on the forward strand.
CCTCAGGGCGGACGTCAGCGACAGTGAATATCGGCCACGCACAGTGCGGTCACGCCGATGAGCGCCAGCTCGATGGCGGCGCGAACGGAGGCGTGACGGGGCGACATGCGCAGCAATATGTACGACTTTTCTGCGCGTGTCAACGCGACACAAGAGGCGCCCGTCAACTCCCGGGGTAGGCCCAGGGGTTGGCTTTGCAGGTGATTCCGTCGTGGTTCAGGAACTTGGTCTGCTGCTGCATGACCGGGGCGAGTTCGCCGTTCTTGTCGCAGGTCACGTGGTGGTAGCCGAGCCGGTGGCCGACCTCGTGATTGATCAGCATCTGCCGGTAGGCGTGAATTTGATCACCGTAGGTCGGGGACCCCTGAGCCCACCGATAGGCATTGATCATCACGCGCTCGGTGGAAGCCGAATCACAGGACACGTTGTCCACGGTGGTGTCCAGACCGGACTTCGCACACCACTGCGCGGTCGTCCCCGGACTGGCGAGCGTGATCACGAAGTCGGGCTTCCCGGAGTAGACGCGCTCGAAGGTACGGGCCCCGTTGTGCGCCCAGCTCCGGTCGTCGTTGAGCGTCTTCTGCACGGCCTGGGCGAACAGTTCACCGTCCAGCCCGAGCCCCTGCTCGACATCCACCCGGTAGGTGAACTTCTGCCCCTTGCCGGGCGCCTTGTCGATGCCCTTGACCGCGTCGAACTTCCCCGACCCGTCGAGCTTCGCGCCGAGCGCGTACCTCTTGTCCATCTTCTGCTCGTACGTCAGCGTCGCCACGCCCGCCGACGAGGACGGCGCCGGCCGCCCGTCCGAGCGCGAGGCCGAATCCCGGCCGTCCCGCGCCTGGTCGGTGGCCGACTGCGACCGTACGGCGTCGTCGTCCCGTCCATCGGCGACCTGACCCGCGACGACGATGGCCAGCACGGTGGTGACGGCGGCCGCCGCGATGCCGGTGAAGGCCCGCCCCTTGCCGCCCTTCTGCTGCGTGGGCTCACCGGTGGGCGGCTCGTCGTCGTCCACGTCGGTACGGGGCTGCGGCACGGTCCGCCAGTCGGTGACGGAGGCGTACGGGTCGGCCGGTCCCTGACGAGAACGCGACGCGAAGACGTCCTGGTCCCCGAAGGCGTCGAGATACTCCTGCCGCGGGCTCGCCGCCCCTGTCTGCCGGGGTCCGTCGGGAGGCGCCTGCCGCTGCCGCGGTATCGCGACACCGGGCGCACCGGCCATGCCGTGCGCCCCCAACTCGCCCCATGCACCGCCTGCTTCACGCTGTTCGGGGTGACCGCCACGGGCCCGGGGGGTGCCGTGCGCGGGAGTGCCGTCGAAGAACCTGGGCGTGCCGTGGGCAGGGGTGCCGTCGGGGAAGCGGGGCATGCCACGCGCGGGAGTGCCGTCGGGAAGACGCGGCACACCCTGCGCGGGCGTACCGTCGGCGAGCCTCGGCACCCCCCGCGCCGGAGTCCCGTCAGCCGGGCGCGGAACCCCCCGTGCAGGCGTCCCGTCCCCGAACCGCGGCACCCCCCGCGCCGGAGTCCCGTCGGCGGCCCTGGGCGCCCCCTGCGCGGGCGCCCCGTCCGGGAACCGTCGAGGCCCCTGTGGGGCCTCCCGGTAGACCGGATCCCCGTACACCGAGGGCCCGCCCGGCGCCCGCACCCCCTGCCGCGGCGGAGCACCCTGCGGCGGACGAACGGCACCCTGGCGAGGTGAGGCGCCCTGGATTCCCGGAGCGCCCTCGGCCTCCCGGCCCTCTTGTCTTGCGGTTATGTCCGCGGAGTCGCTCTTGGGAGCGGATCCGCGGCGGCGACTGTGTCGTCCCACCCCGCCCCTCAGCTCCCCGCGTTCGCGGCCTCGGCCGCACTGTCGGACGCACCGGCACCCACGGACGCCCCGCCACCGGACGCGCCCACGGACCCACCCCCGCCGTCGGAGCCCTCCGCGTCCGCCAGGAACTCCCGGAACGCCCGGGACACCGTGTCCGGATACTCCATCATGGCCACATGCCCCGCCTCCGGCAGGGTCAGCAGCCGGGAGTCACGGAAGGCCCGGGTCGCCTTCTGGGCCATGCGATAGCCGACGAGTTGGTCGCGGCCGCCGTAGACGAGCAGGGTCGGTGCGAGGACCCGCTCGGCCTGGCGCCACAGCGCGTGCTGCCCGCCGAGCGTGTACGCGTTGACCAGTCCGCGCGCGGACCGTGTCATCGCGTCCCAGAAATACGGGAGTTGCTGCCGGCGCTCCATCTCCTCGACGGCATGCCGGAACCCCTCCGGCGAGACCCGCGCGGGATCGCCGTAGCAGAGCGCCGTGACGCCGCGGACGCGCTGCTCGGCCGTCCAGTCGCGGCTGAGCCGGGTGAACAGCGCGGCCACGCCCGGCACCGCGAGGAGCGCGGTGGGCACCGCGCTGCGCTGCACGCGGATCTCGGGGAGCGCCGGCGACACGAGCGTCAGCGTCCGCACGAGGTCGGGGCGGACCGCGGCCACGCGCGTGGAGACCGCGCCGCCGAGGGAGTTGCCGAAGAGATGCACCGGGCCGCGGCCGGAAGCGTCCAGAAAACGAATCACCGCACGCGCGTGTGCGGTGATCGAGTAGTCGCCGTCGTCCGGCGGCGGCGAGTCCCCGAAACCGGGCAGGTCGACCGCCTCACCGTCGAGAACGCCCTCGAGCTCCAGCATCAGCGCCGACCAGTTCTGCGAGGAACCGCCGAGGCCGTGGACGTAAAGCGCGGGCGGCAGACCCTCGCGCGCGGGCGGTCTCGAACGCACCGACAGCGTGATCCCCGGCAGCCCCACCGACCTGAGCCGCTCGCCTTCCGCCACCCTGACGGGCGTCACCTTCGGGAGCACATTGGCGGCCGGTACGGACGGCAACTCGGTCGAAGACATGCGGCAATGTTACGAGACGATCACGCAGTGGCTCATGTGTTCGCCGTCACAGAGACCACGCACATCGCATAGCGTCCGGATCGTGTGTCTCCTAGGCTCATATGCAGGGCACCCGCATGTGGCCCCCTGCATCGGTCAGGGACGTTCTAGGAAGGGAGCCCGCAATGGCCTACGACCCCAGCGACCCCGACACCTTCGAGGACAGCGGCGGTGACGTCGAACTCGACGTCGAGGCCCCCGAGGGGGACGCCGCCGAGCAGCAGACGGCCGTCTCCCAGAACCGCGACGACCCGCTGACCGAGGTCGACACAGGCCAGGCCGACGAGGCCGACCTCATCGAACAGGCTCGCGTCGTGCAGATCGACGAGGAGGACTATCGGTGACGCCCCGGGCTCCAGCACCGAGCAGGAGTGCGACGGGCGTTGCCCGCTAAGTACCCCTTTGAAACCTTCGCGGGGCTTTCGCCGCCGTCCGGTACGTGAAATTCTGCGCTCGCACCGCGCACACCACGGTTACCGAAAAGTACGATGGCGGCGCGGCGCACACCGCGAGTGGACGAGTTATGGGAGGCGGCGTGACAGCCATCGAGCAGACAGAGGCGGCACGCCCTCGAGGTACGCGCCTGCCGCGCCGTGCCCGACGGAATCAGTTGCTGGGCGCCGCACAGGAAGTCTTCGTGGCGCAGGGCTACCACTCGGCCGCGATGGACGACATCGCCGAGCGCGCCGGGGTCAGCAAGCCGGTGCTCTACCAGCACTTCCCGGGCAAGCTCGACCTGTATCTCGCACTGCTGGACCAGCACTGCGAGTCCCTGATCCAGTCCGTCCGGCACGCGCTCGCGTCGACGAGTGACAACAAGCAGCGCGTACGGGCGACCATGGACGCCTACTTCGCGTACGTCGAGGACGACGGCGGCGCGTTCCGTCTGGTCTTCGAGTCGGACCTGACCAACGAGCCCGCCGTGCGCGAGCGCGTCGACAAGGTGACGAACGAGTGCGCCGAGGCGATCTGCGACGTCATCGCCGAGGACACCGGGCTCTCGCGCGCGGAGTCGATGCTGCTGGCCTCGGGCCTGGGCGGTCTCGCGCAGGTCGTGGCCCGCTCCTGGCTGCACAGCGACCGCAGCGTGCCGCGCGATCAGGCGGTCCAGTTGCTGACGTCCCTGGCGTGGCGGGGGATCGCCGGTTTCCCGCTGCACGGCATCGATCACCACTGACCCGACACTTTGTTCCCGCCCGCTGTTCGCTCCTGGCGTTCTTGCGCGGAGCGTGAACGTCCCCTCACCGGGCTAATGTGTGCTGGGTACGGCGCGCAAGGTCGCGCACTTCACTGACCGTCGGAGGGACATAGCCGTGGAGGTCAAGATCGGCGTGCAGCACGCGCCCCGCGAGATCGTTCTGGAGAGCGGTCAGAGTGCCGAGGAGGTCGAGCGCGTAGTGGCCGAGGCACTTGCCGGAAAGTCGCAGCTGCTGAGCCTCACGGACGAGCACGGCCGCAAGATCCTGGTCCCGGCGGAACGCCTGGCCTACGTGGAGCTCGGCGAACCGGCCCCGCGCAAGGTGGGCTTCGGCGCGCTGTAGACGGACGCATACGAGAAGGGCCCGGCGACATGAAGTCGCCGGGCCCTTCTCGTCGTACGGACAGGGCCCGCAAGATTTTTTCTCCACATATGGAGCACAAGTCACCCACAGAGGAGGGTTGCATTCCGCAGGTCACGGGTATGACGGGCTACGACCGCAATGCGCAGCGTGACCGTGTGGGAGGGACCCTAAATGATGTTGCTGGAAGCGCTCGGTTCCGCATTGCTCGGTCTCGTCCTGGCCGCGGCGGCGGCGCACCGGCTGGCCCACCGCCTGCCGGCCCGCTCCCTGGTCATGGCAACGGGCGTGGCCGGAGCCCTGTTCGGCGCGTTCGTGACGCACAGCGCGCTGGGCGCGGGCAGCATCCTGGTGAACCTGATCGGCGCGGCGGTCGTCTCGGCCGCGTCCCTCTCGCTCCTCCTCCGCCCGGCGGGAAGACTCCGCCGTAGGTCGGCACCGGCGTAGAGCCTGAGGAAACCGGCCCGGCAGGGGCGCGGGGAGCGCGACCAGCCCCGACTACCGGCGGTCGCGCAACAACCCGAGCCACCCCCGCGGAGCGTCAGGCCGCCAACCCCAGCGCGGCCATCCGCTTCGTGTGGGCCTCGGTGATCCGCGAGAACATCCGCCCGACCTCGGCCAGATCGAACCCGTCGGCCACCCCGCCCACGAGCATCGTCGACAGCGCGTCCCGGTCCGCGACGACCCGCTGCGACTGCGACAGGGCCTCCCCCATGAGACGCCGCGCCCACAGAGCGAGACGCCCGCCCACGCGCGGATCGGCGTCGATGGCCGCCCGTACCTTCTCCACGGCGAACCCGGCATGCCCGGTGTCGTCCAGCACCGCCAGCACCAGCTCACGGCTGTCCGAGTCCAGCCGCGCCGCGACCTCCCGGTAGAAGTCGCTGGCGATCGAGTCGCCGACGTAGGCCTTGACGAGCCCCTCCAGCCAGTCCGAGGGCGCCGTCTGCCGGTGGAAGCCGTCCAGCGCGGCGACGAACGGCTCCATGGCCGCCGTCGGCTCCGCACCGATCTCGGTCAGCCGGTCGCGCAGCTTCTCGTAGTGGTGGAACTCCGCCGACGCCATCTTGGCCAGCTCCGCCTTGTCCGCGAGCGTCGGCGCCAGCTTCGCGTCCTCCGCGAGCCGCTCGAACGCCGCCAGTTCCCCGTACGCGAGCGCGCCGAGCAGGTCCACGACAGCGGCCCGGTACTGCGGTTCGGCGGAGGCCTTCGCCCAGTCCTGGGCGGCGACTCCGGTGGGTTCGGGAGAAGCGTCGGAGGTGTTGTCAGGCGTCGTCATGAAGCGCACAATAGCCCGCTCCCCGCGCGGTGGAAGTCCCTGGTGAAGCAGTGTGACGACGACTACGTGACCAAATCGGCCATCGCATGTGCGCGTTTCCGGGGTATGGTGGTAATGCGCCTGCTGAGTACGCACGTCTATGACGGCCGCGTATCTCCACAGGCCGCACGTATGAGGATGCCCGGTCGGTGGCCCGATCGGCTCCGACCTGACAGCTCTCCTTGGCCGTACGGCACTGTGCGTACGGCATCCGGAGGGACCCTCAGCGGTTCGAGCGCTTGAGCGTCGGCAGAGGTCCCGTGCCATTACGGCTAGCCCCGTAAGGCAGTCGACGTCCCCAGCACGGTCCTAGACGACCCCCGAGCTCGCCTCGCACCGCGCACACAGAAGAGGCAAAACCCTGACTACGACGTTCAGAGATCTCGGAATCCTTGCCGAGACCGCCGAGGCCCTCGAGGCCGTCGGCATCATCAACCCCTTCCCCATCCAGGAGATGACGCTCCCCGTCGCCCTTTCCGGCTCGGACGTCATCGGCCAGGCCAAGACCGGCACCGGCAAGACGCTGGGCTTCGGCCTCCCGCTCCTCGAGCGCGTCACCGTCCCCGCCGATGTCGAGGCCGGCCGCGCGAAGCCCGAGGACCTCACCGACGCCCCGCAGGCCCTCGTCGTCGTCCCCACGCGCGAGCTGTGCCAGCAGGTCACCAACGACCTGCTGACCGCGGGCAAGGTCCGTAACGTACGCGTTCTCGCCATCTACGGCGGCCGGGCGTACGAGCCGCAGGTCGAGGCCCTCAAGAAGGGCGTCGACGTGATCGTCGGCACCCCGGGCCGGCTGCTGGACCTCGCGGGCCAGAAGAAGCTCAGCCTCAAGCACATCAAGGCCCTTGTCCTCGACGAGGCCGACGAGATGCTCGACCTGGGCTTCCTGCCCGACGTCGAGAAGATCATCAACCTGCTGCCGGCCCGCCGTCAGACGATGCTGTTCTCGGCGACCATGCCGGGCGCGGTCATCGGTCTCGCCCGCCGCTACATGTCGCAGCCCACGCACATCCGCGCCACCGCGCCGGACGACGAGGGCCAGACGGTGCGCAACACCGCGCAGTTCGTCTACCGCGCGCACAACATGGACAAGCCCGAGATGGTCGCGCGCATACTGCAGTCCGACGGCCGGGGACTGGCCATGGTCTTCTGCCGTACCAAGCGCACGGCGGCCGATCTCGCCGACCAGCTCCAGCAGCGCGGCTTCGCCTCCGGCGCCGTTCACGGCGACCTCGGCCAGGGCGCGCGCGAGCAGGCGCTGCGGGCCTTCCGCAACGGCAAGGTGGACGTCCTCGTCTGCACCGACGTCGCCGCCCGCGGTATCGACGTCGAGGGCGTGACCCACGTCATCAACTACCAGTCCCCCGAGGACGAGAAGACGTACCTGCACCGCATCGGCCGTACCGGCCGCGCGGGCGCCAAGGGCATCGCGATCACCCTCGTCGACTGGGACGACATCCCGCGCTGGCAGCTCATCAACAAGGCGCTGGAGCTCAACTTCAACGACCCGCCGGAGACGTACTCCACCTCCCCGCACTTCTACGAGGAGATGAACATCCCCGCGGGCACCAAGGGTGTCCTGCCGCGTGGCGAGCGCACCCGCGCGGGCCTCGCCGCGGAAGAGGTCGAGGACCTGGGCGAGACCGGTGGCCGTGGTGGCCGCGGTCGCACCGACCGGGGTGACCGAGGCGGCCGCGGTGGCCGGGACGAGTCCCGTTCCGCCGACCGCGAGCGCCCGGCCCGTACGCCTCGCCGTCGCCGTCGTACCCGCAATGGCACACCGCTGGACGGGGCCGCCGCTCCGGTGGGCACGACCGCGCCGGAGGAGACCGCGGTGACCGAGGACGCGTCCGCGTCCCGCACCCCGCGTCGCCGTCGCCGCACCCGTAACGGAGCCGCCTCGCTGGAGTCGGTGCCGGCCACGGCCACGACGTCCGAGGCCGCGGAGGTCGCGGTCGACACGGCCGAGGCCGCGGAGACCAAGCCGCGCCGCCGCCGTAGCCGCAGGTCGGAGACCGCCGCCGTCGAGGCGCCGGTCGCTGTCGAGGTCCCGGAGGTCGTCGCCGAGGTCAAGGAGCCCGAGGCGCCCGTCGCCGAGGCCACCGAGACGAGGCCCCGCCGCCGGACCCGCAAGGCCGCGGAGACGGTCGCCGTCGAGACGCCGGCCGTCGTCGAGGTCGCGGAGGCCGAGGCCCCCGCCGCCGCGCCGCGTCGCCGTACGCGCAAGACGGCTGCCGCCGCCGAGACCGCGGTGGACACGGCCGAGGGCACGGAGGCCAAGCCGCGCCGCACCCGCAAGGCCGCTGCCGCTCCCGAGGCCGCCGTCGACACTGCCGAGGCCGTGGAGACCAAGCCGCGCCGCACGCGCAAGACGGCCGCCACCGCCGAGACCGTGGTCGACACGGCCGAGGCCGCCGAGGCCAAGCCCCGGACCCGCCGCACCCGCAAGGTCGCCGAGACCGCCGCGACGGTCGCCGAGATCCCGGCGCAGGCCGCGGAGGAGCCGGAGACCAAGCCGCGCCGTACGCGCAAGACGGCTGCCGCCGCCGAGACCGCGGTCGACACGGCCGAGGGCACGGAGACCAAGCCGCGCCGCACCCGCAAGACGGCCGCGGCCGCCGAGACCGCGGTCGACACGGCCGAGGCCCCCGCCGCCGCGCCGCGTCGCCGTACGCGCAAGGTCGCCGAGGCCGCCGAGGCCGTGGTCGACACCGTCGAGGCCACGGAGGCCAAGCCCCGGGCCCGCCGCACCCGCAAGGTCGCCGAGACCGTCGAAGCCTCCGCGGCTCCGGAGGTCACCGAGGCCAAGCCGCGTCGCACCCGCAAGACGGCCGCCGCCACGGAGACGACCGAGGCCAAGCCGACGCGCGCCCGCAAGACGGCTGCCGCCACCGAGGCCAAGCCGGCTCGCACGCGGAAGACGGCCGCGGCCGCCGACATCCCGGCGCAGGCCGCCGAGGAGCCGGAGGCCAAGCCGCGTCGCCGTACCCGCAAGGTCGCGGCCGCCGCGGAGTCCGCGGAAAGCTGACCGCTCACCCGACGGCCCGGCCCACGTCACGTGGGCCGGGCCGTCGGCGTTTCCGGCCCCCCTCCGGAAGGGCGAGCCCGGCTCACACACCCACATGGCCCCTCGTGAGCCGCGACGGCCGCTCGGCCCGCCACACGCCCCGCCAGGGCCCCACATGGCCCACCTCACACAGCCACCGCCGCCCTCCACGCGCCCCGCCGGATAGCCTCATCGCATGAGCAGGCCCCCCACCTTCGCCCCGCCCCCCGGCGCCCGCGCCCACTCCCTGCGCACTGCTCGCGGTGAGTTCGCCGTCGTCGACGCGCCCGTGGCGGACGGCGTCGCCCCCAGGGGAACGGCTCTGCTGCTGCCCGGGTTCACCGGCAGCAAGGAGGACTTCAACCCCCTGCATGTGCCGCTCGCGGCACGCGGGTACCGCACGGTCGCGGTGGACGGACGGGGACAGTTCGAGTCCGACGGTCCGGCGGACGACGAATCGGCGTACGCGCAGGACGAGTTGGCGAAGGACGTGCTCGCGCAGGCCGCGGCCGTCGGCGGGCCCGTGCATCTCGTCGGGCACTCCCTCGGCGGGCAGATCGCGCGGGCCGCCGTCCTCCTGGACCCCGGCCCCTTCCGCTCCCTCACCGTCATGTCCTCGGGCCCCGCCCAGATCTCCACTTCCCAGCAGCAGCGCGTGAAGCTGCTCCGGGACGCGCTGACGGTGATGGGCATGGCGGAGGTGTGGGACGCGATCCAGGCCATGGAACCGCCGGAGGAGACCGACACCGGCGGCGAGCTGGACTCCGGGCTCGACGACCGGGAGGACCTGCGCCGACGGTGGATGGCCACCCAGCCCGCCCAACTCATCGCCACCGGGCGCCAGTTGTGCGCCGAGCCGGACCGGGTGGCCGAACTGGCCGCCGTACCGCTGCCGTTCCACGTGCTGTCCGGCTCGCACGACGACACCTGGCCGGTGCCGCTGCTCGACCACATGGCCGTCCGCCTGCGCGCCCTCAGGACCGTGATCCCCGGCGCCGAGCACTCCCCCAACACGGACCGCCCCCTGGAGACGGCCCGTGCCCTCGCCGACTTCTGGGACAGCGCCCGCTCACCCCAGGAGGGCCGGGCCGCCGAGAGCGGCTAGTACTGCTTCTGCAGGTGCTCCCAGAACCCGTCCCGCAACGCCCGCCGCAGATCCACCTGCCCCCGCAGGGAGTACTGCAGCAGCCCTTCCGCCTCCACCAGCAGATCCTGGTCCACCGACCCCGGCAGATAGGGGTGCCCCGGCAGCAGCTCGCCCACCGACTCCCGCCCCCGCGCCGCCAGCCACTTCGCCGCGATCTGGGCGCCCACGAAGCGGACGTCCTCGCGGCCGGGCCGGTTCGCCGAGGTCTCGTAGGCGGCGGACGTACGCCGTGACACGTACGGCTTGAAGAAGTCGAGGTCGAGGACGCGCTGGCTGTCGACCTCCCAGAGCAGCGGCTCGGCCTGGTTGCGGCCCTCGGGCGCCTCGATGCCCCACAGGTGGACGCGGGCGCCGTACCCCTGGGCCGCCTCGACCGCCGAGACCAGGTCCTCGTCGCCGCCGAGCAGGGCCGCGTCGCTGATCGCGCGGTGCCGGGCGAGGGACTCCAGGTCGGACCTGATCAGTGAGTCGACGCCCTTCTGCTGGTTGTTGGCGTTGAGATTGCCCAGCCGCACCTTGACGTCCGGAAGCTCGGCGATCGTCTGCTGCTCGGAGGTGTGGATGCGGCGCCGGGCGCCGTCGTACCAGTAGACCCGCAGCAGCCTGCTGTCCGCGAAGATCGTGCGGGCCCGGTCGATGAGCGCCTCGATCAGCCCCTCGGCGTCCAGGTCGAAGGCCCGGCGGTCCTCGGTCCCGGCGACCAGACGGCCCGCGGCCGCGTACAGATACCCCGCGTCGACGAAGATGGCATGGGTCGAAGGGGTCTTCGCCACTTCGGCGAGCATGCGCGTCAGCAGCTCGTTGGTGTGGTCGATGCGGGCGGCGAGTGCCGCGAGGTCGTCGTTCATCGCTTCCATTGTCCCGGCGGTCACGCTGCGAACACAACCGGTCCCGGTCGGTCTCCGAAGAGACAACGGGGAGTCGCTTACCGGTCAGTAGTTAGCCGTTCGAAAAATTTCTTTAGCGTAGGGAATGTTTGTAACACGCACCCCGTTGACTACCTACGTACGCAGTAATTCTCCGCAGGAGGATGACCAGACGAAGGGAGAAGCCCATGCGCTTCGAAATCATGCGACTCGACGACGTCGACGGCACGCCCGTGGACAGCACCGTTGTGGACGCCGCCTCCGTCAATCGGATCGTTCAGCAGGCCGCCTCGATAGGCCAGCGACTCTGGATCCGCCCGGCCGAGGCCTCGGCCTCGTAACACATACGCGGTAACACCCAGGCTTCAGAGCCCCCGTGCGGCAACGATGTCGTACGGGGGCTCTGCGCTGTCCGGCCACGGGATCAGCTCGCCTGGATCACCTGCGTGACGCCGTTGATGATCTGCTGCACGGCGATCGCGGAGAGCATCATGCCCGCGAGCCGTGTCACCAGGACCACGCCGCCGTCCTTGATGACCCGGATGATCACCAGCGAGTACCGCATCACCACCCACAGCACGACGTGGATGGCGAGGATCGCCATCCACACCGACACCTGCGTGGCGACGCTGTCGGCCTTCTGCACGGCGAGGATGACCGACACGATCGCGCCCGGCCCGGCGAGCAGCGGCATGCCCAGCGGCACCAGCGCCACATTGACGTCCTTGGTCTGCTTGGGCTCGTCGGTCTTGCCGGTCAGCAGGTCCAGGGCGATCAGCAGAAGCAGCAGTCCGCCCGCGATCATCAGCGCGGGGACGGAGACATGCAGGTAGTCGAGGATCTGGTGCCCGAGGAGCCCGAAGACGGCGATGACACCGCCGGCGACACAGACGGCCTGGAAGGCCATCCGCTTCTGCACCTTGGCGGGCCGGCCGGAGGTCAGCGCCAGGAAGATCGGGGTGATCCCGGGGGGATCCATGATGACGAAGAGGGTCAGGAACAGGGAGCCGAAAACGGCGGCGTCGAACACAGGAGAGCCTTGCGAGGAGAAAGGGAGCGATCAGGTGGACGTGGGAGCGAGTCTCAGGCTCCGCCGGTCCCCGGCACCGGGAACGCGCCGGTGGCACGCCGGGTGATCTCGCCGTACACCTCGGGGTCGGTCCGGTACTCGCCGAGCGTGACGGTCTTGCGGCTGCCGTGGTAGTCGGAGGAGCCGGTGACCAGCAGCCCCAGCTCGGCGGCGAGCCCGCGCAGCCCGGCCCGGGTCTCGTCGTCGTGGTCCATGTGGTCGACCTCGATACCGTCGAGCCCGGCCGCGGCCATCTCGGCGATCGCGGACTCCGGCACCGTGTGCCCGCGCTTGCTGGCGCCCGGGTGCGCGAAGACGGTGACCCCGCCCGCGCCCTTGACCAGCCGGATCGCCTCGAAGGGGTCGGTCTCGTGCTTCTCCACGTAGGCCCGGCCGCCGTCGGCGAGCCAGTCCTGGGTGAAGGCGTCGCTCACGGTCGGTACGACCCCGAGTTCGACGAGCGCGGTGGCGACATGCGGCCGCCCGACAGACCCGTCCCCGGCGATCCGCATCACCTGTTCCCACGTGACGGGCACACCCAGCTCGTTGAGCCGGGCGACCATGCCCCGCGCCCGCGGCACCCGGTCGTCCCGCACCAGCTCCCGCTCGGCGAGCAGCTCCGCCTCCTCGGGATCGAAGAGGTAGGCCAGCAGGTGCATGGACACGCCGTCGATACGACAGGACAGCTCGGCCCCGGTGACGAGCGTGAGCCCCTCCGGCAACGCGGCGATCGCCTCGGCGTACCCGCGAGTGGTGTCGTGATCGGTCAGCGCGACCACGTCCAGCCCAGCAGCAGCGGCATTACGCACCAGCTCAGCAGGCGTGTCCGTCCCATCGGAAGCCGTGGAGTGGGTGTGCAGATCAATGCGCACGACACGAACTCCAGACACCGACGGAACACAAGGGACCGCTAAAGGATAACCGGACTTACAAGGACCCCTGTCACACCCGAAACCTGTGAGCGACCTTTACACAGACGCACCCAGGGGCGCGGGGAACTGCGCGACGAGCCCCGGACGGCCCGCAGCCGCCAACGCACCGAAGCCCCCACCCCCGCAGGCGCTACGGCTCGAGCAAGCGCGGCGACAACGCCCCGCAGGGCACCAGCTCCACCTCGGCCCCCGCGTCCCGCAGATCCGTCAGCACCAGCTCGTCGTACATCAGCAGCCCCGACTGCTCGGGCCACACCACGGCCCACAGCCACAGTCCGCGAGCCTCACCGGCGAAGACCGCACGATCATCCGGCGCCCCGGAGACATGCCACAGCGGCGTAGGCCGCCCGGCGGCCAGCACCTTCACCTGCGGCGGCTTCTCGACGTTCATGTACGGCCCCGGATCCGGCCCGTCGATCCCGGCGTACCGCGCACCGAGGCCCACACCGAGCTCCTCGGCGACAAGGATCAGCTCCCCGATACCGCCCAGCGGACCCGGTCCCGTGCACGCCACCGCCGTCGCACGACCCCCGCTGCGGTCGTCGCCCGCGCAGCCCACACCCGTGAACAGCCAACCGACCGGCAGTGGCCACGGCATCCAGACCGGTACCTGTGTGCGGTGCACCACGACGTCGAGCGCCTCGACGCTGGGCGGGATCACCGGCTGGAGCGGATGCACCGTCCCGTGCACATCGCACTGCCAGGTGTCGGCGAAGAGTCCGGGAGCCCTGACCCGGCCACCACACTTCGGGCAACTGGGTTCGCCCCTCATAGGGCCCCACGGTCCTACCCCTGCTCCCCCACGTCAAGGACGATCACCCGTCCGGACGGAACCGCCTTCGGGAGCGCCCCACCAGGAGAAAGTAGGTGTAGCTTGCATTATTTAGCTGCCCTAACTTACTATGTGCATATACCAACCATCTCCTCGCCGGAATTGGAGAAACCATGGACGCCTTCGACGCGGGAGCGGGCAGCCTCCTGCGACAGCCCAAGGCGGTCTGGGCCACGGCCGGTGCCTCCGTCGTCGCCTTCATGGGCATCGGACTGGTCGACCCGATCCTGCCGTCCATCGCCCAGGGCCTCGACGCCACCGCCAGCCAGGTCTCCCTGCTCTTCACCTCGTACTTCCTCATCACCGCCGTCGCGATGCTGGTCACCGGCTTCGTCTCCAGCCGCATCGGCGGGCGCAAGACCCTGCTGCTCGGCCTCGCGTTCGTGGTCGTCTTCGCCGGCCTCGCGGGCACCTCGAACTCGGTCGCCGAACTCGTGGGCTTCCGCGCGGGCTGGGGCCTCGGCAACGCCCTCTTCGTCTCGACGGCCCTCGCCGTCATCGTCGGCGCGGCGGCGGGCGGCAGCGCCGCGGCGATCCTGCTGTACGAGTCGGCGCTCGGCCTGGGCATGGCGTGCGGCCCGCTGCTGGGCGCGCTGCTCGGCGACGCCAACTGGCGCTACCCGTTCTTCGGCACGGCCTTCCTGATGGCGGTCGGCTTCCTGTGCATCACGGTGTTCCTGAAGGAGCAGCCCAGGCCGGCCCGCAAGACCTCACTGCTCGACCCCCTCAAGGCACTGGGTCACGGCGGTCTCGCCTCCGCCGCCGCCTCGGCGTTCTTCTACAACTACACGTTCTTCACCGTGCTGGCCTTCACGCCGTTCGTGCTGAACATGACCCCGTACAAGTCGGGTGCCGTGTTCTTCGCCTGGGGTGTGCTGCTCGCCGTGTTCTCGGTGCTCGTGGCACCGCGTCTGCAGCGGCGGTTCGGTTCCCTGAAGGTGCTCGGCGGCTCGCTCGTCCTGCTCGCCGTCGACGTACTCGCCCTCGGCTACGGCAGTCACACCGTCGCGATCGTCTGCACGATCCTCTCCGGCGCGTTCATCGGCGTGAACAACACCGTCTACACGGAACTGGCGCTCGGCGTGTCGGACGCGCCGCGCCCGGTGGCGAGCGCCGGCTACAACTTCGTGCGCTGGTTCGCGGCCGCCGCCGCGCCCTACTTCGCGCCGAAGATCGAGGAGTGGAGCGACATCCACATGCCGTTCGTGGTGGCGGCGGTGACCGCCGTCCTGGGCGCGCTCGTGGTCGTCGTACGACGGAACGCGCTCACTCATGAAGCGGAAGAACTGGAGTCGAAGCACGCCACAGAGGACAGCGTGGCCGTCTTCGTCAACTGACGCTTTTCAGCCACCGGTTGGTGACGTCAGTCACTCCAGCGGGACGGACTTCCGGGACGGATCCCGGAGGTCCGTCCCGTTCGTCAGCCAGCGCTCCTGAAGGGCCTGAGCACCGTGGACGCGCTTCCAGGCGGCCTCGTTCGGGGTCATGGGCAGCAGCGGAAGGAACTGGACCGGGTCCATGGGCTCGTCGAGCTCCAGGTCCTCGACCAGACCGCCGGGTTCGGCCACCAGGACCGAGGTGAACGGGGCGCCGGGCCACAGGGGTTCACCGACGTCGAGGGAGGCGCCGGGGGCCACGATCACACCCTCGACCTGCGGGGACGCGGCGAGTACGGCGAGCGGGCGGAGCACCTTGTCGGTGTCGGCGAGTCCGGCGCGGACCGAGAGGACCAGCTCGGCGCGCGGTCCCTTGACCGGGTCGGCGAGCACCGCGGTGGGGTCGCCCATCGGTTGCGCCGACATGCCGAGCGTGGCGTAGCGGACGATGTCGCCCTCCTGGAAACGCAGCACCTCGACGCGATCCGTGCCGAGGAAGGTGACCGCGGCGCGCGCGTCCGGTTCGCCCAGCGCCGTACGCAACCGGGCCTCGACCAAGGGAAGAACATCAGCCATGCCGCGAGCATAGAACTCGTCAGTACCGGGCAAAGCAGCGCCTTGACTATTCGGTCGGCTGATACTCTTTGCCGGTGGTTCGGGGCAGCACGCAGAAGCGTCGCTATCGAGTCCCGACGCCGTGAGACTCCCCCTACGGGGAATGGATCGTCCCTTACGAGGGACCGACCGGAGGAGGTGGGGCTGTCATGGATCGAAGTCGACCTGGTAGTACCACTCGCTCTTCCGGCCACTGATGTAGCTGATCCGCCCTCGGCCGATCGCCGCCTCTCACGCTCGCGTCTTCATCGTCGGAAGAGCACTTCGTCTCGTTTTGCCTGATCTGTTTGATCTGTATCAGCAGCGAAACCCGCTACCGCAATGGTGCGGTGCTCCCCGCTTTGTGGACGTGCCAAACATCCGCAGTCAGGACGTCCTCATTCCGGGCAGTTCCATCCGTTGAAGCGGCTTTTCGTTGCCTGTCGCGAAGGAGCCCGCCATGTCGATGATCCGCGACCTGCGTGCCGTGGTCCGACCCTCCCGCGTCTCGCTGCGCAAGAGCAGCAGCACCGACTACGACACCACGCGAGACCCCGGGACGCCCTCGGCCGTCGTCGACTGCGCCGTCTACCGCGACGGGGCCCGCGTCCAGATGCCCACGGCCCTGACCCCGCACGAGGCGATGCGTCAGGTGCGCCGCGACGGGGGCTTCGTGTGGATCGGTCTGCACGAGCCGACCGAGGCCGAATTCTCCGGTATCGCAAGCGAGTTCGGGCTGCACCCGCTGGCCGTGGAGGACGCGGTGCAGGCACACCAGCGGCCCAAGCTGGAGCGCTACGACGACTCCCTCTTCACCGTCTTCAAGACCATCCACTACGTCGAGCACGACGAACTCACCGCCAACAGCGAGATCGTCGAGACCGGCGAGGTCATGTGCTTCACCGGACGGGACTTCTTCATCACCGTCCGGCACGGCGGACAGGGTTCGCTGCGGGCGCTGCGCCACCGCCTCCAGGACGACCCCGAGCTGCTCGCCAAAGGCCCTTCGGCGGTGCTGCACGCGATCGCCGACCATGTCGTCGACGGGTACATCGCGGTCGCCGACGCGGTGCAGGACGACATCGACGAGGTCGAGACAGAGGTGTTCTCGCCGGGGCGCAAGGGCTCGCCGCGCGGCACGGACGCCGGCCGGATCTACCAACTCAAGCGTGAGGTCCTGGAGTTCAAGCGGGCCGTCTCGCCGCTCCTGCGCCCCATGCAGCTGCTGAGCGAGCGGCCGATGCGGCTCATCGACCCCGACATCCAGAAGTACTTCCGGGACGTCGCCGACCACCTCGCCCGGGTCCAGGAGCAGGTCATCGGCTTCGACGAGCTGCTCAACTCGATCCTCCAGGCCAACCTCGCGCAGGCGTCCGTCGCACAGAACGAGGACATGCGGAAGATCACCTCGTGGGCGGCCATCATCGCCGTACCGACGATGGTGTGCGGCGTGTACGGCATGAACTTCGAGCACATGCCCGAGCTGCACTGGCGCTACGGCTACCCCGTGATCATGATGATCACCGGTGTCATCTGCCTCGGCATCCACCGCACGCTGAAGCGCAACGGCTGGCTGTGACCCGGTCCCGGTGACCCCGCCTGGATAGGCTGGGCGCATGACAAGCGAGCTGCTCGACCAGGCCCTCGTCGAGGAGGCCACGAAGAAGTCCGGCCTCGTCTGGGTCAGGGGCCCCGAGGGTCCGGCCCGGGCGCTCTGGCACGTGTGGCACGAGGGTGCGATGTGTCTGGTCGGCGACGGGCCG
Source organism: Streptomyces sp. NPDC087859 (assembly GCF_044742595.1). Classification (NCBI taxonomy): domain Bacteria; kingdom Bacillati; phylum Actinomycetota; class Actinomycetes; order Kitasatosporales; family Streptomycetaceae; genus Streptomyces; species Streptomyces sp. NPDC087859. The sequence continues at coordinate 72,054 of NZ_JBIUUU010000001.1, forward strand.
GGCGAGCAGCCGCTGCCGGGGCTCATTGACGGGACCGAGGCCGAGGTGACCGTCCGCAGCAAGGACAAGGGCGGACGGCTGGTGGCCTGGACGGCGAAGGTCGTCGAGCTGTCCGCCGGGTCCGAGGCCTGGGACGCGGCCGTCGCCGAGCTCAAGGGCAAGCGGCTCAACGCGCCCGACGGGGAGGCGATGACGGGGCGCTGGGCGCGCGAGTGCCGGGTGCTGCGGCTCGAACCGACCGGCTCGACGCTGCCGTTGCCCGACGGGGATCTGGCCGAGGCGCCGGTTCCCACGACGGCCACGACCCGGCAGCCGATCCCCGCGGGGCTTCCCAGGCTGCTGCTGAAGCGGCGCAGGCGGAAGTAGTCAGGACGTCGGCAGCTGCTTGCCGTAGTCCACCGTCTCGTCCTTCTCCGGCTCCTTCAGGCTGAAGGGCTTGCCCCAGCCCGAGAAAGTCAGCGTGCCCGCGCCGCCCGCGCGTTCCAGGCGGAGCGGATACGGCTCGCCCTCCAGGGAGACGTCCAGCTTGCCGCCGGAGCCGTCACCGCCGGTGATGCGGATGGTGCGGGTGCCGGACTGCTCGTGGTGGCCGTCGGTGGACAGCTCGCCGTGCAGGGTCAGCAGGCCCTCCAGGAGGACGTCCTTGTCGGTGAAGCCGCTGAACTTCTTGTACGAGGGGTCTCCCTGCGGCACTTTCACGAACTTGTCGTCGAGCTTGTCGGCGGCGGCGGTGTCCGTGCCGGAGTCGCCCTTGCCGTCCTGCTGACCCCAGAAGTCCGCGTCGGCCTTGAGATAGAGCTGCTCGCCGATCCGTAGCAGCCCGAAGGTCGCGCCCTCGGAGGTGACCGAGCCCGAGGCGCCGTCGGACTTGAGACGCATGTCGAGTTTGTAAGTGCGCCCGCTGGTGACCACGTTCCCTGAGAGACGCACCGTGTCGGCGGACTCGGCGGCCGCCTGGGTCTTCGTCTGGATCTGAGCGGCCGGCAGCTTGCCGACCCCGTTGGTGCCCGCGTCGGGGTCGTCACCACCGCACCCGGTCAGGCCCGTTCCCGTCACGACCAGGGCGCACATCGCGCCCAGCAGTCCGGTCCGGCGGGTGCGGCCCTGGGGAATCGCAGTCACAGGTGGGGCTGCCTTTCTGACGAGGGTCCATCGGAGGCGTACCGCAGAGTACCGGGGCCCCGAGGGCCCGACGGAGCCAGTCCGTCCGGACCGCCCCACCAGGGCGTACCGCATCGGGACGGGCTAGCCTGAAGCCCGTCCCAGCGGGCAATCGGCGTGAAAAGGAGGCGCAGGCATGGCAGGGGGTGTCCCCAGGATCTTCGTCTCGCACCTCGCCGGAGTCGCCGTCTTCGATCCGAACGGCGACCAGGTGGGCCGGGTGCGCGACCTGGTCGTCATGCTGCGCGTCGGACGCAGACCGCCGCGAGTGCTCGGTCTCGTCGTCGAACTGTCGACCCGGCGCCGCATCTTCCTGCCCATGACCCGCGTGACCAGCATCGAGTCCGGCCAGGTCATCACCACCGGGGTGCTCAACGTCCGCCGCTTCGAGCAGCGGCCCACCGAGCGCCTGGTCTTCGGCGAGCTCCTGGACCGGCGCGTGACGCTCGTCGAGGCCAAGGAAGAGGTCACCGTCCTCGACGTGTCCGTGCAGCAGCTGCCGGCCCGCCGGGACTGGGAGATCGACCGCGTCTTCGTACGCAAGGGCGGCAAGGGCGGCGCGTTCCGCCGCAAGGGCGAGACGCTGACCGTCGAGTGGTCCGCCGTCACCGGCTTCTCCCTGGAGGAGCACGGACAGGGCGCCGAGAGCCTCCTCGCCACCTTCGAGCAGCTCCGCCCCGCCGACCTGGCGAACGTCCTGCACCACCTCTCCCCCAAGCGCCGCGCGGAGGTCGCCGCGGCCCTCGACGACGACCGCCTGGCCGACGTACTCGAAGAGCTCCCGGAGGACGACCAGATCGAGATCCTCGGCAAGCTCAAGGAGGAGCGGGCCGCGGACGTCCTGGAGGCCATGGACCCGGACGACGCGGCCGACCTGCTCTCCGAGCTCCCCGAGGAGGACCAGGAGCGGCTGCTGAGCCTGATGGAGCCCGCCGACGCGGCCGACATGCGGCGCCTGATGTCGTACGAGGAGCACACGGCCGGCGGTCTGATGACGACCGAGCCGATCGTGCTGCGGCCCGACGCCACCGTCGCCGACGCCCTCGCCCGGGTCCGCAACGCCGACCTGTCGCCGGCCCTCGCCGCCCAGGTCTACGTCTGCCGCCCGCCCGACGAGACGCCGACCGGCAAGTACCTCGGCACGGTCCACTTCCAGCGCCTGCTGCGGGACCCGCCGTACACCCTGGTCAGCGCGATCATCGACGACGACCTCCAGCCCCTGGACCCGGACGCCGCGCTGCCGGTCGTCGCCGGGTTCTTCGCGACGTACGACATGGTGGCGGCGCCCGTCGTGGACGACTCCGGGTCACTGCTGGGCGCGGTGACCGTGGACGACGTCCTGGACCACATGCTGCCGGAGGACTGGCGGGAGACCGAGTTCCACCTCGACGAGGACGAGGTGACTCCGCATGGCTCCTGAGCGTGAGACGGGCCGCGAGCGCACCCCCGCGGGCGCCACCGCCACCACGCGCCCGCGTGCCCGTCTGGACCAGCCCCGGCCGCCCCGGCGGCGCCTGCTGCCCGAGTGGGACCCGGAGGCCTTCGGACGGCTCTCCGAGCGCATCGCGCGGTTCCTCGGCACCGGGCGGTTCATCGTCTGGATGACGATCGTCATCATCGTGTGGGTGCTGTGGAACATCTTCGCGCCGGGCGACCTGAAGTTCGACAACTACCCCTTCATCTTCCTGACCCTGATGCTGTCGCTCCAGGCCTCCTACGCGGCCCCTCTGATCCTGCTCGCGCAGAACCGGCAGGACGATCGAGACCGGGTCAATCTGGAGCAGGACCGCAAGCAGAACGAGCGCTCGATCGCCGACACCGAGTATCTGACCCGCGAGATCGCCGCCCTGCGGATCGGCCTCGGGGAGGTCGCCACCCGGGACTGGATCCGCTCCGAGCTGCAGGACCTGATGAAGGAACTGGAGGAGCGAGGGGACGGCCACGGCGTATTCCCGGCAGAACGGTCGCCCGGACGTGACGTAGAAGACCGCTGACGGGCATCCCGGGGTCACGCCACCGAGCCGTACCATCGTCCTTATGGCTAGCGAAGACGCGGTGCGCGAGGCACTGGCGACGGTGAACGACCCCGAGATCAACCGACCCATCACCGAACTGGGAATGGTCAAGTCGGTGGACATCGGCGCGGACGGAGCGGTCGCGGTCGCCGTCTACCTGACGGTCTCCGGCTGCCCGATGCGCGAGACGATCACCCAGCGTGTGACCGACGCGGTCTCGGCGGTCGAGGGCGTCACCGGTGTCGAGGTCACGCTCGACGTCATGAGCGACGAGCAGCGCAAGGAGTTGGCGACGGCCCTGCGCGGAGGCCAGACCGAGCGCGAGGTCCCCTTCGCCAAGCCGGGCTCGCTCACGCGCGTGTACGCGGTCGCCTCCGGCAAGGGCGGCGTCGGCAAGTCCTCGGTGACGGTGAACCTGGCGGCGGCGCTGGCCGCGGACGGTCTGAAGGTGGGCGTCGTGGACGCCGACATCTACGGCCACTCCGTGCCCCGCATGCTGGGCGCCGACGGGCGTCCGACCCAGGTCGAGAACATGATCATGCCGCCGTCGGCGCACGGTGTGAAGGTCATCTCCATCGGCATGTTCACCCCGGGCAACGCCCCGGTGGTGTGGCGCGGCCCGATGCTGCACAGGGCTCTTCAGCAGTTCCTCGCGGACGTGTACTGGGGTGACCTCGACGTCCTCCTCCTCGACCTTCCGCCGGGCACGGGCGACATCGCGATCTCCGTGGCCCAGCTGGTCCCGAACGCCGAGATCCTGGTCGTGACGACCCCGCAGCAGGCTGCCGCCGAGGTGGCCGAGCGGGCGGGTGCCATCGCCGTCCAGACCCACCAGAAGATCGTCGGCGTGGTCGAGAACATGTCCGGCATGCCCTGCCCGCACTGCGACGAGATGGTCGACATCTTCGGCACGGGCGGCGGCCAGATGGTCGCCGACGGTCTCACGAAGACGACCGGCGCGACGGTCCCGGTCCTCGGCTCCATCCCGATCGACGTCCGCCTGCGCGAGGGCGGCGACGACGGCAAGCCGGTCGTCCTGAGCGACCCGGACTCCCCGGCGGGCGCGGCGCTGCGGGCGATCGCGGGGAAGCTGGGCGGACGCCAGCGCGGCCTCGCGGGACTGTCCCTGGGGATCACCCCGCGGAACAAGTTCTAGATCCTGCTACGACGAGGGGGCGCCGACTCACGGAGTCGGCGCCCCCTCGTCGTAGGACCGGCTATGCGTAGGCCGAGATGTCCTTGATCATGGCGAAGCCGAGCCCGTACGCGCTCATGCCTCTCCCGTACGCCCCCACGTGCACGCCCTCCGGCGTGGACCCGGCGAGGACCCAGCCGAACTCGGACTCGCGGTAGTGGAAGGACGTCGGCACCCCGTCCACGGGGAGCGACAGGGTCGACCAGTCCGAACCGTCGAGGTCGTCGGCCAGGGCCCACGCCGTCTCCGTCTGCTGGTCCAGCCAGTCGTCGCGCAGCGAGTGGTCCATCGAGCCGGGCCAGGTGAAGGACAGCAGCCCGACCCCCGCGAGCCACGCCGCCGAGGAGACCGACGTCGCCTCGAGAAGCCCCGTGCCGTCGGCGCTCCTGCGGGACGGATTCGCCGCGACGGTCACCACCACCGCGAACTTCTCCTTGTCCTCCGACGCCTCGTTCCGTACGGAGGGCTCGTCACCGTGCCCGATCGAACCGTGCTCGACGGCACCGTCCGCCGCCGTCCCGACCTGCATCAGCCAGCGCGGACCCGTGAAAGCCTCGTCGAGGCCGTACCACGGGAAGGGCGCCAGCAGGTAGCCGTCGACCGTGCGCCGGGCGGAGGGGACCTGCTGTCCGCCCTCCGCCGGGGCCTGTGCGACCGCCTGACTCGTCGTCTCCATGTGCCCGGACGCCTCCTCGTTCCTCGTCGGTCCGGAACGGCCCACCCCCCTTCGGGCGACTCGTCCGGTCCGCACAACAACTCGGCAGCATAGCCACCCCACCGGGACCAGCAGCGAAAGCGCCCGGCGCGTGGGGCGTCCGGGCGTCGGGTTCAGGCCGCACGGAGGCACGGCGGGATATGAAACGCGTCACGTACGACGGAGCCGCACGTCACTGACGTGCGGCTGAGGAGCATGGGTACGACTGCGGGTGTACGACGTTCAGGTGGCGTCCGCGTCGAAGACCGGGCGGTCGTCCTTGCCGTCGTCGGGCTTCTTGGTCATGTCGATCCGGCCGCCTGACGACGACCCGGAGGAGGACGAGGACGACTCCGACTCACGGCCGTGCACCGCGTCGGTGACCTCGGCCATCTCCTTCTTGATGTCGAAGCCGTTGCGGATCTCCTTGAGCCCCAGCTCGTCGTTGTCCATCTGCTTGCGGATGAACGTCTTGGGGTTCAGGTCCTCGAACTCGAAGTCCTTGAACTCGGGACCGAGTTCCGAGCGGATGTCCTGCTTGGCGCTCTCCGAGAACTCCCGGATCTTCCGGACGGTCCGCATGACGTCCTGGATGACCTTCGGGAGCTTGTCCGGACCGAAGACGAGCACGGCGAGGACAACGAGCGTCACCAGCTCGAGCGGTCCTATGTCATTGAACACCTGAAGCTCCTTGCGATGTCCGGGCCGGGTCCACGGTACCCGGCGATCCGGTACGACCGGTACTGTCCCGAGGCCTCCGAGTGCGCGGGCATGAGCGGTTTTGAGGGTTGTTTGCCTTGTGGGACCGGGTTTGCGGGCGCGCCTGTGAGGTTTCTGTTGATCGGGGGCGCTCAATCGCCGTCCGAGGATCCCAGCACCAGGGAGATGGTCAGCTCCTCACCGCCGCGTTCCACGGTGAGCTCCAGCCGGTCGCCCGGGCGGTGGGCGCGGGTCTTGACGATCAGCTCCTCGCCGGAGTGGATGCGCTGGCCGTCGACCTCGGTGATGACGTCGCCCGACTTGATGCCGGCCTTGTCCCCGGCGCCACCGGCGATGACCGCGGGCCCTCCGCCGTTGCCCTTCGTACCGACGCGGGCGCCGTCGCCCGAGTAGTCCATGTCGAGGGTGACGCCGATGACCGGGTGGGTCGCCTTGCCGGTGTTGATCAGCTCTTCGGCGACGCGCTTGCCCTGGTTGATGGGGATGGCGAAGCCGAGGCCGATGGAGCCGGACTGGGCGCCGCCGGAGTCGGAGCCGTCGTCGGCGGAGCGGATCGCGGAGTTGATGCCGATGACCCGGGCCTTGGAGTCGAGGAGGGGGCCGCCGGAGTTGCCGGGGTTGATGGGTGCGTCGGTCTGCAGGGCGTCGACGTACGACACGTCGCTGCCGTCGCCGCTCTCGCCGCCGGCCGTGATGGGCCGCTCCTTGGCGCTGATGATCCCGGAGGTGACGGTGCCCTCCAGGTCGTAGGGGGCGCCGATGGCGACGACCGGGTCGCCGACCTGGACGCTGTCGGAGTTGCCGAGGGTCATGGGCTGGAGTCCGCTGACACCGGTGACCTTCACGACGGCGAGGTCGTAGCCGCTGTCCCGCCCGACGACGGTGGCCTTGGCGGTGTCGCCGCTGTGGAAGGTGACGGATATGTCGCCGCCGGCTCCGGCGGGCTCGACGACGTGGTTGTTGGTGAGGATGTGGCCGCGGTCGTCGAGCACGAACCCGGTGCCGGTGCCCTGCTCCTCCGCGCCGCTCACATGGAGGGTCACCACGCTGGGCAGCGCCCGTGCGGCGATCCCCGCCACGCTGTCCGGCGCCCGCCCTGCGGGCTCGGCGTCGGCCTGCGGCAGCTCCACGTCCCCGACGCCGCCATTGCGCTCCAGATAGGCCCCTACGGCCCCGCCGACGCCCCCGGACACGAGCGCGAGCAGCACGGCACCGACGATCAGGACCCTCCTGGCACGCTTACGGCGCCCGTCCTTGGTGGGGACGGCGGCGCCGTTCTGCTGGAGGGAGGTGGGGAGGGGGACGGGGGCCCAGGGGTCGTAGTTCCGCCAGGGGTTGGCGGGGGATGGGGTGGGCGGGGTCTCGGCGTAGGGCGCCGGAGGGGGTGCGTCCGCGTAGGAAGGGGTGCCGGGGGCCGGCGCGGGGGTGCCGTGCGCCTGTGGGGGCGTCGGTATCGCCGTGCCGTGGGACGGGGTGTTCGCCGGGTGCTGTACGGGCGGGGCCGGGGCCCAGGGGCCGGGCTCGCCGTACGGTGGCGTGCTGTACGGGTCGGGGTCGTGCAGGGGCTTGGGAGCGGGGTCTGCCGTGGCTTCCTCCACCGCCGGGGCGGTGTGCGAGAGGGGCAGGCTCAGCTCGAAGTCACCGTCGTCCTGGGTCCCTGCGGGAGCCCGGTCCTCGGGTCCGGGCTCAGGCCCTGGTTCAGGTTCAGGTCCAGGTCCAGGTCCGGGCTCAGGCTCGGGCACGGACGGACCGTCCTCGCGCACGGCATCCCGCGGCGACCTCAGCGCGAAGTCGCCCTCGGCATCGGCCGTGCCGGCCACCTGCTGAGGCTGCCTCAGCTCATAGTCACCGTCGGCGGTGGGACCCGGCACCGGAGGTGTCCCCTCGGTCCCCACGCTGTACTCGCCCGGCGCGGCCGGAGCCCCCTCCGCCTGGTCCGCAGGGCCCTGCGGACGCGGTCGGCTCCACCACTTCGCCTTCGTGGGCTTCCCCTCGTTCATGCTCTCCCCACACCGGGGCCTGGCCGGCACGTCGGCCCCGCTCACCTGCGCCTGTCAGGCACGCTGCCGCCATCACGGCCTGATCTGCCGGACAGGCGCGGGCACGGCTCTCCCTGGATTCAACCAGGTTCGGGTGCCGACGCGCAGAGGCCGGGTCAGTGGGCGGTGCCGGAGGGGGAGGGGGTCGCGTGGGGGACGGGTGCGGCGAGCAGGCCCCGCGGGGTGAGGTCCGCGGACGTGGACCAGGAGGTCAGGGTGAGCGGCGGGGTCGTGCCGAGCGGACGTATCAACGGGGACATGGCGGCCGCGCCGGCCACCACGGGTGCGGTCAGCGTGGCCTCGTGCGCCTGGGTGCCGGGAACCAGCGGCGCGGACACCTCGGTCGGGGCGACCGGGGCGTCGATCCGGGACTGGTCCTGGGCGAACAGCGGACCCACCGCGCGGCGGCGCTGGCTGTCGGGTGTCGCGGCGCCCGTGCCGCCCTGTGTGCGGGCCGGGGTGACATTGCTGCCGCCCGAGCCGCCACGGGCGTCCGTGTCGGTCGGCGCGACCGTGGTGACGCCGCCCAGCGCGATCGCGGCCAGCGACACCGCCCCGCCCACGACGAACGCGAACCGCATACCGCGCGACGCCGATCTGTCGGCCTCGTGCCGGCTGACGTCATGGATGCGGAAACCGCCGCCGGAGGGGTTGAGCGCGGAGGCGTGCGGCGTCGCGGGGACATAGTCGAACGCGAAACGCTCGCCGCGCTTCACGCCGAAGACTCCGGCGCTGCCGGGCCGTCCGGAGAAGCCGTCGGTGAATCCTCCCCCGAACGGCGAGCCGCCGTCCGAGTCACCTCCTCCGGGCAGCCCCTGGAGGCGGGCCAGGAAGCTCTCGGAGGGAGGCGGGGGCGCGGCCTCCGCGAAGACGTTCTTCAGTCGGCGCTGGGCGTCGGCCTCGGCCTTGCACCTGGCGCAGGTGGCCAGGTGAGCGAGGACGCGCTCGCGCGTCTCATGACCGAGCTCGCCATCGACCAGCGCGGCGAGTCGGTCTCCCAGGTGCTGCTCAGCAAACCGCCCTTCGGCGGGATTGGGCCGTGATCCACTCACGCGGTCGCGCCCCCTCCCCCCAGAGCGGCGACGCGGGGCACGAAGGAGCGACGCTCGGCCCGCGCCTCCGGCGAGCGGTGCGCGAGTGCCTTGCGCAGCTGGGAACGGCCACGGTGGATCCGCGAGCGGACCGTGCCGAGCTTGACGCCCAGGGTCGCGGCGATCTCCTCGTAGGACAGTCCTTCGATGTCGCACAGGACGACCGCGGCGCGGAACTCGGGCGCGAGGGTGTCGAGAGCCTGCTGGACGTCCGCGTCGAAGTGCGCGTCGTTGAAGACCTGCTGCGGCGACGGCTCACGGCTGGGCAGGCGCTCCGCCGCGTCCTCGCCGAGGGCGTCGAAGCGGATGCGCTGCTTGCGCCGGACCATGTCCAGGAACAGGTTGGTGGTGATGCGGTGGAGCCAGCCCTCGAAGGTGCCGGGCGTGTAGGTCGACAAGGAGCGGAAGACGCGGACGAAGACCTCCTGAGTGAGGTCCTCGGCGTCGTGCTGGTTGCCCGTCAGGCGGTAGGCGAGCCGGTAGACCCGGCCGCTGTGCGTGCTGACGATCTCCTCCCACGTCGGAGGAGTCCAGGCCTGCCCGTCCGCGTCGGTGGAGAAGGTCGCGGTGGCGTAGTCGCCGTGGCTGTGGTCAGCAGCGGTGTCGTTCACGGATTTCGGCCTACCCGCCGATCCGAGGAAGCGCCGCAGCACTCCTCCCCGATCCAAAGGCGCGGCCGCACCTCCCCTGTCGGCTCTGGTGGTGTCCAGTGGAGCCCCTACCATAGCCACCTCGCCCGTTAGCTCCGGATAAGCGGTTTTACGAGAATTTGATCTGGGCTGATACCGCTCGTGCGGCTGCGTCACCGCCCGCTCGGGCCCGTGCTCGGCATCGTGATCCAACTGTGTCCCCCCGGGTGCGTCTCCACCCCTCTAAACGCCCGGTCCCATCTGCGGGTTCCCGGGCCCAACGGATACAGTCACGCCCAGGCAACCACGGGGACAGGAGAGGGTCATTACCGCCAACCGGCAGACGAGCTGGGCGTTCGCCGACGCCTACGTCGCCGAGGACGAAGTGCTGCGCTGGGCCCGTGACCGGGCCCGTGAAGCGGGCCTGCGCTCGGTGTCGCCCGGCGCGGGCGCAGCGCTGCGGCTGCTGGCGGCCTCCGTCGACGCGAAGGCGGTCGCCGAGATCGGCACCGGCACCGGTGTCTCCGGTATCCATCTGCTGCACGGCATGCGGCCGGACGGCGTGCTCACCACGGTCGACCCCGAGCCGGAGCACCAGCAGTTCGCCCGGCAGGCCTTCCGCGCCTCCGGGTTCGCCAGCAACCGGGCCCGCTTCATCCCGGGCCGCGCCCTGGACGTCCTGCCCCGCCTCACCGACGCCGGCTACGACCTCGTCTTCTGCGACGGCGACCGGCTGGAGGTCATGGACTACCTCGCTGAATCGTTGCGCCTGCTGCGGCCGGGGGGCCTGGTCATCTTCGAGGGTGTCTTCGCGCACGGCCGGACGATGGACTCGGGTCCGCAGCCCACCGAGGTACTGCGGCTGCGCGAACTGCTGCGCGCGGTGCGGGAGAGCCAGGAGCTGGTGCCGTCGCTGCTGCCGGTGGGCGACGGGCTGCTCTGCGCGGTCAAGCGCTGACCCCTGCACCACTCTGACCTGGGTAAACACCTGCCCCGACACCGATGACGGTGCCGGGGCAGCTGAAGGGGTATGGTCGCTTCCGCGTCAGCCGACGACCTTCTTGAGGGCGTCACCGAGCGCGTCGGCCTCATCAGGGGTCAGCTCGACGACGAGCCGACCGCCGCCTTCGAGCGGAACGCGCATGACAATGCCCCGCCCCTCCTTTGTCACCTCGAGCGGGCCATCGCCCGTCCGCGGCTTCATGGCCGCCATGCTCGTTCCCCTTCCTGAAACCAGCTCATCGTCAAAGCCGACGGCCCTGGGAGGGCACGCGTGTCGTGCGTGAGCACGCGACACCGGCATCGAACACATTGCTTCCAGGCCATTATCCCGCATCTCAGGACCCGATGACCAACATCAGTCGGCATCGCTTGGGCAACGCGCGCGAGCAAAACCACTCAATTCGGCGATGTGACTGCGATACTGCGCGGCCGCACACGTATCCGGCGCCCTCTTTCGGTCGCACATTCTTTGACGCAGGTCACACGTCCGTTCCGGTCGTTCGACGGTGATCTCCGCCATGCTGTCCTTCGAAACCCGCAAGTAACCCGCTGGGACGCAGGAGGGGACACACCATGGCCGACACCGTGCTCTACGAGGTGAGCGACGGGCTCGCGACGATCACGATCAACCGTCCCGAGGCGATGAACGCGCTCGACATCGCGACGAAGGTCGCGCTGCGGGAGGCGGTGGAATCCGCGGCCGGCGATGAAGCCGTACGGGCGGTGCTGCTGACCTCCACCGGGGAGCGGGCGTTCTGCGTCGGACAGGACCTCAAGGAACACATCGGGCTGCTGGCCCAGGGCTCGACGAAGGTCATGAGCACCGTCGCGGAGCACTACAACCCGATCGTGCGGGCGCTGACGCAGATGCCGAAGCCGGTGGTGGCCGGGGTGAACGGCGTCGCGGCCGGGGCCGGGTTCGGACTGGCCCTGGCGGCGGACTACCGAGTGGTGGCGGACACGGCGGGGTTCAACACGTCCTTCGCGGGGGTCGCGCTGACGGCGGACTCCGGGGTCTCGTGGACCCTCCCGCGCGTGATCGGGCCGGGGCGCGCCGCCGATCTGCTGCTCTTCCCCCGGACCATCAAGGCTCAGGAGGCGTACGAGCTGGGTATCGCGAACCGTCTCGTACCGTCCACCGAGCTGCCGGGCGAGGCCGAGAAGGTCGCGCGGGCGCTGGCCGAGGGGCCGACGGTGGCCTACGCGGCGATCAAGGAAGCCGTCGCGTACGGGTTCTCGCACTCCCTGGCCGAGACGCTGGACAAGGAGGACGAGCTGCAGACCCGGGCGGGCTCCTCAAAGGACCATGCGATCGCCGTGCAGGCCTTCGTGAACAAGGAGACACCCAAGTACCTGGGGCGCTGAGCTTCAGCTCTGCCTGGCCACGCACGTGGCCAGATGATCGTCCACCAGGCCGCACGCCTGCATCAGCGCGTACGCCGTGGTCGGGCCGACGAAGCGAAGGCCCTTCTTCTTCAGGGCCTTCGAGAGGGCCGTCGACTCGGGAGTGATCGCCGGGACGTCCCCCAGCGCCTTGGGGGCCGGGCCCGGTGTCTTCGGGGCGTGGGACCAGATGAGGTCGTCGAGTTCGCCCGGAGCCCAGTCGGCCAGCACGCGTGCGTTGGCGAGCGTCGCCTCGATCTTGGCCCTGTTGCGGATGATGCCCTCGTCGGTGAGAAGGCGGTCCCGGTCGGCGTCCGTGAACAGGGCGACCTTGGCGATCTCGAAGCCCGCGAAGGCGGTGCGGAAACCTTCCCGGCGGCGCAGGATCGTGATCCAGGAGAGGCCGGACTGGAAGGCCTCCAGGCTCAGGCGCTCGTACAGGGCGTCGTCGCCGTGGACCGGGCGGCCCCACTCCTGGTCGTGGTACGCGACGTAGTCCTCGGTGGACAGCGCCCAGGGGCAGCGCAGGGCGCCGTCCGGGCCGGCGAGGGCGGCGCCGTCGGTCACTGCTGCTCCCCCGGACGCTCGGCGGGCTTCTCCATGGACACATGCGAGACGGGCGCGCCGCGGGTGACGGCCTTGGCGCCGGCGAGGGCGGACTCCAGGTCCGCGATACGGGCGTCGCGTTCGGCGAGTTCGGCGCCGAGGCGGCTGAGGGCGTCGTCCACGTCGCCCATGCGGTAGCCGCGGGCGGCGAGCGGGAAGCGGAGGGCCTCGACGTCGGCGCGGTTGACCGGGCGCTCCAGCGGGAGGGGGTCCTGGAGCCGCTCCGGGGCGGCCTCGGGCAGGGGGCCTGTCTCGCCGCCGCCCACCACGGCGAGCGTCACCGCGGCGACCACGACGGCGAGCGCGACGACGAGGAACAAGAACATAACCATCGCTGAGGGTCTCCACGCTCGGTGAATGTGCTCGGAGTCGAATGTGTCAGAGTCCGATCGTGCCATGCGAGTCTGACAGTTAGGGTCGCAGGCGGCCGAGGAAGCGGCCGTACCCAGGTCGTACTACGAGAGGTCACAGCGGATGCTCAGGCTGGGCAGGCGGGAATTCGGGCAGCACGAGCCGGTGATCATGGCGATCGTGAACCGGACCCCGGACTCGTTCTACGACCAGGGCGCGACCTTCCGTGACGAACCGGCCCTCGCGCGCGTGGAGCAGGCGGTGGCCGAGGGTGCCGCGATCATCGACATCGGCGGGGTCAAGGCCGGGCCGGGTGAGGAAGTCTCCGCCGAGGAGGAGGCGCGGCGGACGGTCGGGTTCGTGGCGGAGGTGCGGCGGCGGTTCCCGGATGTCGTGATCAGCGTGGACACCTGGCGGGCGTCGGTCGGTGCGGCCGTGTGCGAGGCGGGGGCGGATCTGCTGAACGACGCGTGGGGTGGGGTCGATCCGGGGCTCGCGGAGGTCGCCGCGCGGTACGGGGTGGGGCTGGTGTGTACGCATGCGGGGGAATCGGAGCCTCGTACGCGGCCGCATCGGGTTTCCTACGACGACGTCATGGCCGACATCCTGCGGGTGACGCTGGGGCTGGCCGAGCGGGCGGTGTCGCTGGGGGTGCCTCGGGAGTCGGTGCTGATCGATCCGGGGCACGACTTCGGGAAGAACACGCGGCACAGTCTCGAGGCGACGCGGCGGTTGGGGGAGATGGTGTCCAGTGGGTGGCCCGTGCTCGTGTCGCTGTCCAACAAGGACTTCGTCGGGGAGACGTTGGACAAGCCGGTGAAGGAGCGGGTGGTGGGGACGTTGGCGACCACCGCGGTGTCGGCGTGGCTGGGGGCGCAGGTGTATCGCGTGCATGAGGTCGCGGAGACCCGGCAGGTGCTGGACATGGTGGCGTCCATCGCGGGCCACCGGCCGCCGGCGGTCGCCCGGCGGGGGCTGGCGTAGGACTTTTTTCGCCCCCGCCGCCCCTACCCTTCCCGTCCCTGGGGGCTGCGCCCCCGGACCCCCGCTTCGGCCCTGAAGGGGCTCGTCCTCAAACGCGGGACGGGCTGAGTCGCACAGCCCGTCCGGCGTCCGGGGAGGTTTCTAGCGGCCCGCCTCCTTCGAGACCAGGGCCACCGCCTCGTCCACGTCGTCCGTCACGTGGAAGAGGAGCAGGTCCTTTTCCGATGCCTTGCCCTGGGCGACCAGGGTGTTGGTGATCCAGTCGACGAGGCCGCCCCAGTACTCGCTGCCGAAGAGGACGATCGGGAAGCGGGTGACCTTCTGGGTCTGGACGAGGGTCAGGGCCTCGAACAGCTCGTCCAGGGTGCCGAGGCCGCCGGGCAGGACCACGAAGCCCTGCGCGTACTTCACGAACATCATCTTGCGGACGAAGAAGTACCGGAAGTTGAGGCCGATGTCGACGTAGGGGTTGAGCCCCTGCTCGAAGGGGAGCTCGATGCCGAGACCGACGGAGATGCCCTTCGCCTCGCAGGCGCCCTTGTTGGCCGCTTCCATGGCTCCGGGACCGCCACCGGTGATGACGGCGAATCCGGCCTCCACCAGGCCCCGTCCGAGCTGGACGCCCGCCTCGTACTCCGGTGAGTCCGCCGCCGTCCGCGCCGACCCGAACACACTGATCGCGGGCGGGAGTTCGGCGAGCGTGCCGAAGCCCTCGATGAACTCCGACTGGATGCGCAGGACCCGCCAGGGGTCGGTGTGGACCCAGTCGGACGGGCCGCCCGCGTCCAGGAGGCGCTGGTCGGTCGTGCTCGCCGTCACCTGGCCCCGCCTTCGGAGGACCGGTCCCAGGCGCTGCTCCGACGGTGGCTGCTTCTTCCCCTCGGGGTTGCCGGTAGCCATGTGCGCTCCCTCCACTTGCGGGTGTTTCCACCTCAGCGTAGATCTACGCGGGTTACAGAGGGGGGACATGCGGATGTCCGACCGGCGCGAGGCTCACTTCACGCCGTCAGCCAGGACTTCAGCCGCTCCTCCGCCTCGGGAATCAGCGACACCTCGACCCGCTCGTCCACCTTGTGGGCCAGAAGGGGGTTGCCCGGGCTGTAGTTCACCGCGGGCACGCCGAGCGCGCTGAAGCGGGCCACGTCCGTCCAGCCGAACTTGGGGTGGACCTCGCCGCCGACGGCCTCCACGAAGGCCGCGGCCGACGGGTGGTTCAGGCCGGGGCGCGCACCGCCCGTGTGGTCGTCCACCACGAACTCGTCCACCCCGCAGTCGGCGAAGTACGCACGGACGAACGCCTCCGCCTCCTCCTCGCTGCGGTCGGGCGCGTAGCGGAAGTTGACGGTGACCGTGCAGGCGTCGGGGATGACGTTGGTGGCCACCCCGCCCTCGACACGGACCGCGTTGAGGCCCTCGTGGTACTCCAGACCGTCCACCATCGGCTTGCGCGGCTCGTACGCGGCCAGCTTCGCCAGCACCGGCGCCGCGGCGTGGATCGCGTTCGAGCCCATCCACGCGCGCGCGGAGTGCGCCCGCTCCCCCTTGAACTTGAGCAGCATCCGGAGCGTGCCCTGGCAGCCGCCCTCGACCTGGCCGTTCGTCGGCTCCAGCAGCACGGCGAAGTCGCCGGCCAGCCACTCCGGGTGGGCCTCGGAGACGTGCTTGAGGCCGTTGAACTCGGCGGCGATCTCCTCGTTGTCGTAGAAGACGAAGGTGAGGTCGCGGTTGGGCGCCGGGACCGTCGCCGCGATACGCAGCTGGACCGCCACCCCGGACTTCATGTCGCAGGTGCCGCAGCCCCACAGGTAGCCGTCCTCGTCGAGGCGCGAGGGCACGTTGTCCGCGATCGGGACCGTGTCGATGTGGCCGGCGAGGATCACCCGCTCCGCGCGGCCCAGGTTCGTACGGGCCACGACGTTGTTGCCGTACCGGTCGACCGTCAGGTGCGGCAGCGCGCGCAGCGCGGTCTCGATCGCGTCCGCGAGCGGCTTCTCGGTGCCGCTGACGGAGGGGAAGTCGACGAGCCGCGCGGTGAGCTGCGCGGCGTCCAGCGTGAGGTCAAGCGGGGTATCGGCCATGGCGTCGACCCTAACGCGCCGGGCTTGGCCCGCTCTGTCCACACCAGGCTCGGACACCACAGGGGCCTCCGCTACCTTGTACGGATGCCAGCGCAGTCCCGCCCTCAACAGCGTCGTCGTGGCCGCCTTCTCCGTGGTCTGGCGGCCTTCGTGATTTTGTGTGCCGTCGCCGGATATCTGGTGGTTCAGTACATCACCGCGGGCACGGACACCCCGGGCTGCGAGGTCGTCTCGGGCAGGGACGACGGGGTGGCCTACGAGTTCACGCCGGAGCAGGCGGTGAACGCGGCGACGATCACGGCTGTCGGCACCGGGCGCGGGCTGCCCGAGCGGGCGGTGGCGATCGCGCTGGCGACCGCGCTCCAGGAGTCGGGCCTGCGCAACATCACCCATGGCGACCGGGACTCCCTCGGCCTCTTCCAGCAGCGGCCCTCGCAGGGCTGGGGCACGGAGAAGCAGATCATGGACCCGACGTACGCGGCCGGGGAGTTCTACAAGCATCTGGTCAAGGTCGACGGCTACACGAAGCTGCCGCTCACCGAGGCCGCCCAGCGCGTGCAGCGCAGCGGCTACCCGGAGGCGTACGCCAAGCACGAGCCGGACGCGACAGTGCTCGCCGCCGCCCTCACCGGGTCCTCGGCGGCCACGCTGACCTGCGACGGCCGCTCGGAGGCGACCCTCGCCGCGGGTCCGGAGGGGGTGCGCGAGGCGCTTGTACGGGACTTCGGCGGGGACGCGCTGGACACCACCGCCAAGGAGGTGGGGGCCGCCGAGGCGACGCCCGCTCCGGAGGCCAGGGTGTCCGGGCGGACCGTGACCGTGCCCGTGACCGGCACGGTCAAGGGCCGCGGCAGCCGGGAGCGCGGCTGGCAGCTCGCGCACTGGGCGGTGGCCAACGCCTCCGCGCTGCACATCCAGCGCGTCACGTACGCCGGGCGGGAGTGGACCGCCGGGAACACCCAGAGCGAGTGGCGGGCGATGTCGTCGGAGGAAACCGGCGGGGCGGCGAAGGGCGCGGGATCCGTGCGGATCCTGACTGGTCAGTAGTACGGATGATCACCCGCAGGGGTTACGCACGGCCGTCACGGACGGCGGTGTGCGCAGGTTTTCGCGCGGTCACCCTCGTATTCGCGAAAACCCTTGAGAACAAAGGGCTGTAAGGATTCGGCACACTTTCCGACCGGACACCTTTTGACCGTTTTTATCCGCAGCCGATAATGCGACGCATTGCCAACTCTTTACGTTGGGGCGCCGCAACCTTCGCGGGCTTCGAGCGGTAGTCACTGCGTCCGAGCCCGGTGATCAACTGCCGGACACGGTCGAACACTTCCCCGTTCTCTCCCGTCAAAGGAGCATCATGTCCCTCCCCCTGACCCGCAGGATCGCCCGTGCCGCGCTGCTCGTCGCTGCGGGAGCGGCAGCCGGGGTCGGTGCGGCCGGCTCCGCCAGTGCGGCCCCCGCCGAACTGCCCACCTCGAACCTCGGCGGACTGACCGCCCTGGACGGGGCGAGCGTCGGCAACACCGTCGACGGAGCGGCGCAGAACGCCACCGGGATCGCGGGCAACACCGGTGGAAACGCGGTCAAGAAGGCGCTTCCGACCGCGGGCAAGACCAGTGGCAAGGTCGCGAAGAAGGCGGCGCCGGCCGCTCAGCAGACGGCGGGCGACGCGGCGGGCTCCGCCGGGGACATCCTGGGTGACACGGCGTCCACCGCGACGAAGGGCGGTCTGCCGACGGACTCCCTGACCAAGGGCGGCCTGCCGACCGAGTCCCTTCCGGTGAAGAGCCTCCCGCTCGGCTGATGTCCGGCTGACACGGCGATGGGGTCCGGGGTTGTCTCCCTGGACCCCATCGTCGTATGCGCGTCGCTTACGCGAGCCGCTCCACGGCCGCCCGCACCCGCTCGTCCGTCGCCGTGAGGGCCACGCGGACGAACTTCTCGCCCGCCTCGCCGTAGAAGTCGCCCGGGGCCACGAGGATGCCCAGGTCGGCCAGGTGGGCGACCGTGGTCCAGCAGGACTCGCCCCGGGTGGCCCAGAGGTAGAGGCTGGCCTCACTGTGCTCGATGCGGAAGCCGTGGCTCTCCAGGGCCCCGCGCAGGGCCGTGCGACGGGCCGCGTACCGCTCGCGCTGGACGCGGACGTGTTCGTCGTCGCCGAGGGCCGCCACCACCGCCGCCTGGGTGGGCGCCGCCGTCATCATGCCGCCGTGCTTGCGGATCTCCAGGAGGGGGCCGAGGACCGCCGGGTCACCGGCCAGGAACGCGGCGCGGTAGCCCGCCAGGTTCGAGCGCTTCGACAGGGAGTGGACCGCGACGATGCCGTCGTAGGAGCCGCCGTTGACGTCCGGGTGCAGGACCGAGACCGGGTCGGCGTCCCAGCCGAGCTCCAGGTAGCACTCGTCGGAGAAGACGAGCACCCCGTGCTCGCGGGCCCAGGCCACGATCCGGGTGAGTTCCTCCTTGCCCAGCACCTTGCCCGTCGGGTTCGACGGGGAGTTGAGCCACAGGAGCTTCAGGCCCTCGGGGTCCAGCTCGGTGGGGTCGTCGTAGACCTCGTACTCGGCGCGGGCCAGACGGGCGCCCACCTCGTACGTCGGGTAGGCCAGACGCGGGTGGGCGACGCGGTCGCCGGGGCCGAGGCCCAGCTGCGTGGGGAGCCAGGCGACCAGTTCCTTGGAACCGACGATCGGCAGGACGTGCTTGTGCGTCACCTCGCGGGCGCCCAGGCGACGCTCCACCCAGCCCGTGATCGCGTCACGCAGCGCCGGCGTGCCCCACACCGTCGGATAGCCCGGCGAGTCCGCCGCGTCCACGAGCGCCTTCTGGATCAGGTCGGGAACCGGGTCGACCGGGGTGCCGACGGACAGGTCGACGATGCCGCCGGGGTGCGCGAGAGCCGTCTTCTTGTACGGCTCGAGCTTGTCCCAGGGGAAGGTGGGGAGACGGTCGGAGACTGCGGACACGGTGTCTGGCTCACTTTCTGGTACAGCACTCGTACGGCAAACGCCTCGGTCCCGCACAGCGATCAGAGGTGATCGAGCCGTACGGGACCGAGGCGGCGCGCGAGTGCGGGCCGCTCTTACTGGTTCTGCGGCGGCAGTCCGGCCACGAAGGGGTGGTCGCGCTCGATCAGGCCCAGCTTGCTGGCACCGCCGGGGGAGCCGAGCTCGTCGAAGAACTCGACGTTCGCCTTGTAGTAGTCCTTCCACTCCTCCGGAGTGTCGTCCTCGTAGAAGATCGCCTCGACCGGGCAGACCGGCTCACAGGCACCACAGTCGACGCATTCGTCCGGGTGGATGTACAAGGACCTGGAGCCCTCGTAGATGCAGTCGACCGGGCACTCTTCGATGCACGCCTTGTCCTTCACGTCGACACAAGGCTGCGCGATGACGTAGGTCACGCTGTCGTTCCTCCTCGATAGGGCGCTGGCGGGCCTCCTCAGGCCCTGCCGCCTGGCGCGCGGGAGCGCGGCGTCGTCGATGCCCGCCCCTAGTATCTCCGTTCTTGGGCATGATCCGAACAGGAGGGGTGAACTGACCTGTGGAAATCTCTGCGACAGGGCGCCTTGAGGTCCGTATCACCGCTGCTGACGTGGGTAAACGGGTCTCCGTACGCCGCATGAACGATCCTGCGGTTCCGGGTGAGAAGTTCACCGACACGGTGGGTGTTCTCGCATCATGGGACGGCGGTGTGCTGCTGATCACACGAAAGGGTGGCGAGACCGTCCACATCGCGGAATCCTCGCTGGTCGCGGGCAAGGTCGTGCCGAGCGCCCCGGCCCGCCGCCGCGGCCCCTCCGCCACCTACCAGGAACTCGCGCACGTCTCCACGCGCGCGTGGCGGCCGGTGGAGAGCGAGCGGCTCGGCGAGTGGGAGCTGCGGGCCGCGTCGGGGTTCACCCGGCGGGCGAACTCGGTGCTCCCGATCGGCGACCCGGGGATACCGCTGGACGGGGCGCTGGAGGCGGTACGGCGCTGGTACGGCGAGCGCGGGCTGCCCGCGTACATCCAGACCGCGACCGGCGCCGAGGGCACGCAGGAACTGCTGTGCGCGGAGCTGGAGCGGCGGGGATGGACGCGCGAGGTGACCGCCGAGCTGTGGATCGGCGCCCTGGCCCCGATCGCCGACCGGGCCGAGGCGGACGAGGTTCTGCTGGCCCGCGACGCGGACGAGGCCTGGCTCGCCCGGTACCAGCGCAAGGGCGTGAGCGAGGTGGCGCTGAAGGTGCTGGGGAGCGGTCCTTCGGTGTGGTTCGCGACCGTGCCGGGCTCCTCGGACGGGGCGGCTCCGGCCGCCATCGGGCGGTGTGTCGTGGACGGGCGGTGGGCCTCCTTCTCCGCCGTCGAGGTGGATCCCGAACAGCGGCGGCGGGGGCTCGCCACCACGGTGATGGCCGCGCTGGCCCGGCGCGCGCTCGACGAGGGTGCGTCCGCCGCATGGCTCCAGGTCGAGTCGGACAACACGGGTGCACGGGCGCTGTACGCCGGGATGGGCTTCGCGGCGCATCACGCGTACCACCACTACCGGGAACCGGCGGTTCCCGACGGCGGCCGGTACGGATCATCGTGACCGGGCACGAGCCAGCTATGCGTCCCCTCTACCCCCCGCCCCCGGAACGCTCCGCCGAACTGCGCCGCCGGTTCGCCGAAGAGGTGCGGTCCGAGCGGCCCGATCTGTCGCTGCTGTGCCTGCTGGTGGGCGCGGAGGCGGACGGGACGCTGGACGAGACGGGCATGGACGCGGCGCAGATCGAACTGGACCGGCTGGCGGGGCAGCTGCCCTTCCGGCCCGGCGGGCCGCGGTCCTGGGCGGTGTCCCTGCGGGAGCTGCTCGGGGAGCGGTTCGGATTCCGGGGCACTCCCAGCGACTACCAGCGGCTGGAGTCCTCGCTGCTTCATGAGGTGCTTCGGCGGCGGCGTGGGCTGCCCATCCTGTTGTCCGTGGTGTGGATGGAGGTCGCGCGGCGGGCCGGGGCTCATGTGTACGGGGTCGCGCTGCCGGGGCATTTCGTCGTCGGGTTCGGGGCGGAGGAGGAGCAGGTGCTCGCCGATCCGTTCGACGGGGGGCGGGTGCTGAGCGGGTCCGACGCGGAGCTGTTGGTGGCGGGGGCGACGGGGGCGCCGTTGGAGCCGTCCATGCTGGTGCCGGCGGATCCGCTGGATGTGGTGCTGCGGATCCTCAACAACGTGCGGGCGTGGGCGGCGGCTCGGCCGGAGCGGTCGGATGTGGCGTTGTGGGCGGTGGAGTTGGGGCTGCTGTTGCCTTCGCATCCGGCTCGGTTGCGGTATGAGCGGGCGCAGTTGTTGGTGCAGCGGGGGGACTTCCTGGGCGGGGCCACGGAGTTGGATGCGTACGCCGAGGTGGTGGGGGCCGTGGACGAAGGGGCGGCGGAGAGGGTTCGAGGGCAGGCTCTGGCGGCTCGGGCGATGTTGAATTAGCCCCATCGCCACAGGGGTTCGCGTTGTTCGGCGGCTTCGGGTTCGTTGTGGCTGGTCGCGCAGTTCCCCGCGCCCCTGGGGTGGGTTACAGCCAGCCTTTCTCTCTTGCCAGCCGGGCTGCTTCCGCCCTGTTCCTCACCGCCAGCTTCTGGATCGCCGTCGAGAGGTAGTTGCGGACCGTTCCCTGGGACAGGTGGAGCTTGGTCGCCAACTCGGCGTTCGTCGAGCCATCCTCCGCCGCCTTCAGGACCTCACGCTCGCGGTCGGTCAGCGGGTTCGCGCCGTCCGCCAGAGCCGCTGCCGCCAGTGTCGGGTCGATGACCCGCTCCCCCGCCAGGACCTTGCGTACCGCTTCCGCGAGTTGGGCCGCGGGGGCGTCCTTGACGAGGAACGCGTCGGCGCCGGCCTCCATCGCGCTGCGGAGGTAGCCGGGGCGGCCGAAGGTGGTGAGGACGACCAGCTTGACCGCCGGGAGTTCCCTGTGGACCCGGGCCGCCGCCTCGATGCCCGTGGCGCCCGGCATCTCGATGTCCAGGAGGGCCACGTCGACGTCGTGGGCACGGACCGCGTCCAGCACCTCGTCGCCGCGGGCCACCTGGGCGACGACCTCGATGTCGTCCTCCAGACCGAGGAGGGCGGCGAGTGCCTCGCGGACCATCGACTGGTCCTCGGCGAGGAGGACCTTGATCGTAGGGCTCATGCGCCGGATCCTACGGGCGCCGACGTGCCGGCGGGGACCCGGGCGACCAGGCGGAATCCATGCTTCGTACGGCCCGCCTCCAGGGTGCCGCCCGCCTTCTCCAGGCGTTCGGTCAGGCCCGTCAGACCGTTGCCGGGGCCCTTGCCCGAGCCTCCCGAGCCGTTGTCCTCGACGGAGAGTTCCAGCACCGGCCCGTCGAGGGTCTGGCGCCGCAGGACGTCGATCGTGCAGCGGGTCGCGCCGCTGTGCCGTACGACGTTGGTGACCGCCTCGCGCAGCGCCCAGGCGAGGGCGGTCTCGCTCTCCTCGGGGACGCCGTCGAGGCCGGGTTCGGCGGGCACCTCCGCGGTGACGTCGGCCGCGGTCAGGGCGACCTGTGCGCCGGCGAGTTCGTCGGACAGCCGGGCTCGCCGGTAGCCGGAGACGGCGGCGCGGACGTCGACCAGGGCCTGGCGGCTGACCTGTTCGATGTCGGCGACCTGCCGGGCCGCCTTGCCGGGGTGGTCGGGGAGCATCCGGCCCGCGAGCTCGCTCTTGAGGGTGATCAGCGAGAGCGAGTGGCCGAGGAGGTCGTGCAGGTCTCTGGCCAGGCGCAACCGCTCCTCGTTCGCTGCCAGTTGGGCCACCGTCGCGCGGGCCTTTCGCAACTCCACGGTCGTCCGCACCAGTTGCTTCACGCCCATCATCGCGAAGCCCAGGAGCAGCACCACCAGGATGAGGCTCCAGTCGTCCGAGCCCACGTGCAGGCCGACCAGGACCATCGCCAGGGTGTTGATCCCGACCGCCCAGTACGCGATCCGCTGCGGCAGAGTGGCGCCGCACGTGACGGAGACGTACACGAACAGACCGATCCAGGCGCTGCCGAGGCTGAGGCACAGGACCACCGCGAGCGTGCCGAGCAGGGCGACCAGGGCGCCGACCGCCGGTCCGGAGAACGGCCGGCCCATGTTCCGGAAGACCAGGGTCAGATAGACGCCGGTGAAGGAGGCCAGGGCCACCCAGCCGGCCGCGGTCGCGGCCGTCGAGTGGTCGCCAGAGTTCAGGTCCCGCACCGGTGAGCCGAGGAAGATCAGCCAGGGCAGTATCCAGACGAGCTTGCGCACCGCGTCCGCCCGGTTGCGGGGCGCCTGGCCCACCCGGATCGAGTTCTCCGCCCGGAGCTCCGCGGGCAGCCCGTCGTCGGTCATCGTCCTCACGCCTTCAGCGTGTCCTTCCGGTACAGCCAGGCCGCACCGCCGGTGAACAGGGCGAAGAAGACGGCGAGGACGGCGATGTCCTTGGCGTGCGGGGCCTGGCTCTGCTCGATCGCCTGTCCCAGGGCAGCGTACGCGTGCGTGGGCACCCACTCGGCGATGTCCTGCAGCCAGCCCGGGAAGGTCGTCGTCGGCATCCACAGGCCGCCGAGGATGGACAGTCCGAAGTAGGTGATCATCGTGATCGGCCGGACCGCGTCCCCGCTCGCGAGGTAGCCGATGGCCACGCCGAGCGCGGCGAAGACGAGGCTGCCGGCCCAGATCGCGCCGGTGAGGGCGAGCCACTGCCAGGCGTCCAGCCGTACGTCCTTCACGGCCGCGGCGACGGCGAAGACCACGACGATGGACGGCAGGCTGACGACCGCGGCGCTCGCGGTCTTCGCGAGGACATAGCCCCGGCCCGGCAGCGGGGTCAGCCGCAGCTGCCGCACCCAGCCGGTCTCCCGCTCCTTGGCGATGCGCTCGCTGTTGCCCATCAGGACGGCGGTGAGGGCGCCGAAGGAGGCCATCGAGACCATCATGTAGGTCGGCAGGGTCAGGCCCGTCCCGTCGACCTTGGACGTGCCGTCGGCGCTGCCGCCGATGAGCAGGAACAGGATCGAGGGGTAGATCACCGAGAAGAACAGGAACTTGCGGTTGCGCAGGGCGCGGGCCAGTTCCAGCCTGATCAGACTGTTCATGACGTACGGGCCTCCTCGGCCTCGGTGATGGCGACGAACGCCTGCTCCAGGCCGAGTCCGGCGACCTCGACGTTGCGGGGGTAGACGCCGAGGCCGTAGAGGGCGTGGACGGTGGCGTCGGCGTCGGTGGACTGGATGCGGACGGTGGGACCCGAGACGGTGAGGGTGGTCAGGAAGGGGAGGCCTCGCAGGGCGGTCTCGTCGACCGGGGCCTCCAGGTCGAAGGAGATCCGCCGGACGCCCGCCTTCGCCTTGATCTCGGCCGCGGTGCCGTCCGCGAGGAGCCGGCCGCGGTGCAGGACCAGCACGCGGTCGGCGATCGCGTCGGCCTCCTCCAGGTAGTGGGTGGCGAACAGGACGGTCCGCCCCTGGTCGGCCTGTTCGCGCATGGTGGCCCAGAACCCCTGGCGGGTGGTGACGTCCATGCCGGTGGTGGGCTCGTCGAGGACGATCAGGTCGCTGTCGCCGGCGGTCGCGAGGGCGAAGCGGACACGCTGGGCCTGGCCGCCGGAGAGCTTGTCGACCTTGCGGTCGGCGAGCTGGGCGATCCCGGCGCGGGCCAGGACGTCGGAGGGGCGGTAGGGCCTCGGGTGCAGATCACAGGCGAGCCGCACCAGCTCGGCGACCGTCACCTCGTCCATCAGCCCGCCGCTCTGCAGCATCGCGCCGACCCGCCCGGCGACGATCGCCTCACGCGCTCCGCCACCGAAGAGCCGCACGCTGCCGCTGTCGGGGTTCCTGAGTCCGAGCAGCAGATCGAGCGTGGTCGACTTACCGGCGCCGTTGGGGCCCAGCAGGGCCACGGTCTCCCCCGGATACAGAGCCAGCGTCAGCCCGTCCACGG
Organism: Streptomyces sp. NPDC087859; assembly: GCF_044742595.1. Classification (NCBI taxonomy): domain Bacteria; kingdom Bacillati; phylum Actinomycetota; class Actinomycetes; order Kitasatosporales; family Streptomycetaceae; genus Streptomyces; species Streptomyces sp. NPDC087859. Next base: position 96,920 of record NZ_JBIUUU010000001.1, read on the forward strand.
CCCGGACCTCGCCGTACGCCTTGCGCACCTGGTCGAATTCGACCGCCGTCGTTGTCATGTGATCCAGAGTGGCGCTCCGGACCCCTCGCCCGGCAGTGTCGGCGATCCCGACTGCCGGATGACAGATGTCATACGACGTCCACGACGAAGGGGCACCCGGCGCGTGCCGGGTGCCCCTTCGTGGGTGCGAGGACCGCTAGCTGGGGTTCGTGTCGATCGCCCCGGTGCGCTCCGCCGTCGTCTTGCCGAGCAGCACCTTGCGCAGCACGGAGACGACATCCTGCGGCAGGACGTCCCGCTCACCGGTCGCGGTCTTGACCTTCACGCCGTCGAAGACGGAGCCGTACGCCTCCTTCAGCGCCTCCAGGTCGTACGTCTCGACGAGCTTGCCGTCGACAGCCTTGACCCCAAGGATCTTCGGCAGGGACACCGCGCCGAACTGGATCGGCGTCGAACCGCCCGTGATGGTGACGACCTCGGACATCGCGGGCTTCGCGAACGCCTTCATCATCCGGTCGACCTCGGCGTTCGTGATCGACGGCTGCTGGGTGGTCGTCGCGACCGGCACCGCGCCGACGCTGCCGGTCTCCACCTGGGTGCGGTACGCCTCCTCCACCGCGGTGGTCGACTTGGCGACGTCGATGCCCTTGCCCGCCTTGCCGTACACGGCGACCGCCTTGCCGGCGGGGGTGAACTTGATCGTGCCCTCGGTCACCGAGCCGGAGTTGCCGCCCGCGTCCTTCAGGGCGGCGGTCAGCTTCTCCTCGTCCACCGGCATGTTCGGCTCGACGACCCGGTGGTTGCCGAAGAGGGAGCCGATGACGGACATCGGGTTGTAGTCGCTCTGCGCCGCCACGGCGACCGTGGCCGTCTCGTCGAACTGGAGGCCCGCCTGGTCCGGCTTGAGCTCCACGGTCTTGCCGCCGACCGACAGCTTCAGCGGCTTGTTCACCCGGTCGCCGAACTCCGCGTCGAGCTTCTTGACGGCGTCGTCGCGGGTGCCGCCGCCGATGTCGACGCCGAGCACCGTGGTGCCCTTGGGCACGTCGGATCGGTTCATCAGCAGCCCGGCGCCGTAGGCACCGGCCACGATGACGAACACCCCGGTGCCGACCAGGACCAGCTTGTTGCGGCCCTTCTTCTTGGCCTTCTTCGACGAGGCGGGCACGTTCTGCGCCACCGGCTCGGGGAGCCTCGGCGCCGTGTGCTGCATCGGCCCGTCGGACGGGGCGCCCGGCCCGAACGGGGCGGTCTGGGTGCCGGGCGGCACGACCGGGATACCGCTGGTGACGGTGTGCCCGGAGACGTTGTCCGGCGGGGCGCCGGGGGTGCCGTAGCCGGGGGTTCCCGGTTCGGGGGCCGGCTTCTGCGGGGTGAGGATCGCGGTGTCGTCGCTGAGACCGCCGCCGGGCGCACGACCTGGTCCGCCGGGACCGCCGTGGGGACCGGCACCGGGGAGGGTGCCCGCACCCGGCCCCGCGAGGCCGGTCATTCCGCCGGGAGCGCCGGGGCCGCCGAAGCCGCCCGGGGCACCGGGACCGCCGGGCCCGCCCGGAGCGCCGTGCCGCTGCTGACCGCCGGGGCCGCCAGGGGCACCCGGGATGCCGGGACCGCCGGGACCAGCCGGTCCGCCGGAAGCGCCAGGTCCACCAGGTCCACCAGGCCGACGGTGACCGCCAGGGCCGCCCGGAGCTCCGGGGCCGCCGTATGCGCCCGGGCCACCAGGGCCGCCGGGCCCACCAGGACCGCCGCTGACCGGCGGGACGACCGGACCGTCACCGGTGACCGGGCCGCCTGTCGGGCCCGCGGGCCCCTGGGGGCCGCCACGGCCGTTCGGGCCGGCGAAGTCGTTCGGGCCGTTGAAGTCGTTGGAGGCGTCGAAGCGGTGCGAGCCGGTGGAGCTGTTGAAGTCGTTCAGGCCGTCGAGGCTGTGCGAGCCCGTCGAGCTGTTGAAGTCGTCCGAGGGACCGTAGCCGTTCGCGCCGGCCGGGCCGCCCTGGGCTCCGTAACCACCCTGTCCGCCATGCCCGTTCTGACCGTTCTGCGTACCGTCGCCGTTCTCCGCGAAGTACGGCAGATCGTCGCGCCGCGGCTCGCCACCCGGACGGGAGCCGTTGGCCAGCGCCTCGGTCACGTCGAAGGAGCCGGTGCCGCCGCCGTGCCCGGGCGCCACGGGGCCGCCGGTCGCACCGGGGAGCCCCGCACCGTTCGTACCGCCGACGGGACGGGAACCTCCCGGCACGCTCATGGCGCCGACCACACCACCGGGGCGTCCGGCAGCGGGACCGGGACGCGCACCGCCGGAAGCGGCACCGGAACCGGCGGGCGCCGCGCCCGAACCACCGGGCGCACCCGCCCCGTTGGTCGCACCGCCGCCCTGACCGCCCTTGGGCGGGCCGGACTTGCGCGGCGCGAACCAGTTGCTCGCCTTCTCCTCGGCGGGCGGCGCGGGCTCGGCCGGAGGCGCGACGCCCCCCGTGGGGGCCCCCGATGTCGGAGCCTCGGCCGCGGCGGGCGCGGTGGGCTCGGCATCCGCGACCGGTGTGCGCACGACGACCGGCGGGATGGGCCGCGACCCGGGGATGTTGATCCGGATCCGGGTCGTCAGCGTGGTCTCGGTCTTGCGGTCCTCGGACTGCGTGCCCGAACGGACCGCGTCCGTACCGTCGTCGGAAGCCATGGGGGTCCCGTAAGGCGGCGTGCCCGAAGGGTAGGCGGCTCCGCCGCGCCCGTTGGGCCCGGAGGACGGACTGTCAGTTTCACGACTCAAGGCAGGTTCTCCCGGTTGGCTCCACCGGCCGTGTCGACCTCAACTGCGCGGGCGGCTCGGCGGCGCGCACCACCATACTGGCCACTTCTGGCGCGTATCCCACGACCGCTGGGGAAACCCACACGGGACTCGCACGTCCCAGTCGCGGCGAAGTGGTACGTCACTTGCCAAGTCGGACGGCATCGCCGCCCGGTTGCCGCCTCTGCCCAAGCGTGGCGCAGATCACAGCTGTGGCCATGCCGCCGAGCAGAAAAAGATACGAGCCGGTGCCCGCGCCGAAGAGGAAATCCCCTTCCGGCCGGCTCGCGGTGAGCAGGATGACGGCGAGCATCCAGCCGGCGGCGGGCGCGACGGCCCCGCCCCGGCTGCCGACGGCACGCGCGCCGCCCAGACAGAGTCCGGCCTCACCGGCGAGCGCGAGCAGCAGCCCGCCCGGGAACCAGCCGGCCTGTACCAGCGACCCGGCGGCGCCGATGACCGCGCCGAGCACGAAGAGACCGGCGAACACCAGCGCCCGCCCGGCGGGGGGCACCTTCAGGGGCTGGGCGAGCAGGGATCCGGGCTCGTTCATGAGGTCGCCTCCGTACCGGCGAAAAGATCGGTCTCGCGCGCTCCGAGTGCCCTTTCGCCCCGTACCAACTCGTAGTACTCGGTGGTGAAGACGGGCTGCGCGAGGTCGTTGGACAGCACGAAGTACGGCTCGGCGACGGTGACCTGGGTGGCGTGCGCGGCCATCGCGGCGGCCTTGGCGGCGGCGTACGCGGTACCGTCGATCTCGGTGGTGATCCGCTCGTCGGCCACGACACCGGGGACGTCGTCGAGGACGCCCGGCTTGTCGAAGGGAAGCCCCGGCAGCACCTCGGCCAGCCGCTCGAAGGCCTGCTCGCCGACCGAGCGCGGTACGCGGTTCCAGTAGATCTTGGGGATCGTCCAGCCCGCTTCGGCGGCCAGGTCGGCGGCGCGCATGGCGACGCGGTGGGCCTGGATGTGGTCGGGGTGGCCGTAGCCGCCGTTCTCGTCGTAGGTGACGAGCACCTGGGGGCGTACCTCCAGGATCACCTCGACCAGCCGGGCGGCGGCCTCGTCGACGTCCGCCCGCCAGAAGCAGGCGGGGTCGTCGTTGTCGGCGAGGCCCATCATCCCGGAGTCCAGGTAGCGGCCGGGGCCGCCGAGCAGACGGAAGTCCTGGACGCCGAGTTCACGCATCGCGGCGGAGAGCTCGCCCAGCCGGTACTCGCCGAGGGCGGTGCCGGTGAGGTGCTGGAGCTCGGCCGGGATGACCTCGCCGCGCTCGCCGAGTGTGCAGGTGACCAGGGTCACGAGGGCACCCTCGGCGGCATAGCGAGCCATCGTCGCGCCGTTGTTGATCGACTCGTCGTCCGGGTGCGCGTGCACCAGCAGCAGACGCCGGGCGGGTGGTTCCGTCATGGACCCCACCCTAAAGGCGTCAGAACTTGATGCTGCCGATCATCCCCGCGATGTTCGTCGTCAGCTCGCTGATCGTCGGCGCCATGGTCGACGAGGCCAGGTAGAAGCCGAGCAACATGCAGACCACCGCATGTCCGGCCTTCAGCCCTGACTTCTTGACCAGCAGGAAGACGATGATCGCCAGCAGCACCACCGCCGAAATCGAAAGTGCCACGGCGGCTCACCTCCAAAGATCCCAGAAGCGCGGGGGTCGGACCAGGGGGGCAGATAAATCCATACAGGCGCCAGCAGGTTCATACCCACTATGCGCTAGTGATCATAACTATCCGTGCGCGCGCATCCGTCGGCGCACTGCCGCACAAGGGGGCGCATGGCCAATATGGTCGGAGCATGACGACGACGTCCGACTCCTTCCCCCGCCGGCATGCCCGGACCCAGCGGTTCACGCTCGGCGCGCCACGCGCGTTCGCGGTGGCTCCCGACGGTTCCCGTGTCGTGTTCCTGCGCTCGTCCTCCGGTACGGACCGGGCGAGTTCGCTGTGGGTGCTCGACCCCGCGGACGGCGGGGAGCGCGTGGCGGCCGACCCGCGCGCCCTGCTGGGCGGGGCCTCGGAGGACCTCTCCTCGCAGGAGCGGGCGCGGCGCGAGCGCAGCCGTGAGGGCGGGGCGGGAATCGTCGGCTACGCCACCGACACGGCGGTCGAGTTGGCCTCTTTCGCCTTGTCAGGACGGCTCTTCGCAGCGGAGCTACGGGCCGGCACGGCACGTGAACTCCCCGTCCCGGGGCCGGTGATCGACCCGCGCCCCTCCCCCGACGGCCGGTTCGTCGCCTACGTCACACAGGGCGCCCTGCGCGTCACGGGCGCCGAGGGCGAGGGGGACCGGGCGCTGGCCGAGCCGGAGTCGGAACACGTCACCTACGGGCTCGCGGAGTTCATCGCGGCCGAGGAGATGGGGCGGTCGCGGGGGTTCTGGTGGTCGCCGGAGTCGGACCTGCTGCTGGTCGCGCGCGCGGACGACACTCCCGTACGGCGCTGGTGGATCTCCGACCCGGCCCGTCCCGAACGTGATCCACAGCACGTCGCGTACCCGGCGGCGGGTACCGCGAACGCGGAGGTCCGGCTCTTCGTGATCGGCCTCGACGGGGCGCGCACGGAGGTGTCCTGGGACCGGAAGCGCTACCCGTATCTGGCGCATGTGCACTGGTCAGCGGCGGGCGCTCCGCTGTTGCTGGTGCAGGCCCGGGACCAGCGCAGCCAGCTGTTCCTGGCCGTGGACCCAGGGTCGGGGACGACGCGGATGGTGCATGCCGACGAAGATCCAACTTGGCTTGATCTTTTCCCGGGAGTGCCCTGCTGGAGCCCTTCCGGGCGGCTCGTCCGGATCGCGGACGAGGGGGGCGCCCGGGTCCTCGCGGTGGGCGAACGCCCGCTGACCGGGCCGCAGTTGCACGTCCGTGCGGTGCTGGACGTCTCCGACGACGACGTGCTGATCTCGGCGTCGGCCGGGGAGCGCGCGGCCGCGCCGGAGACCGGCGAGGTGCATGTGTACCGGGTGAACGAACTCGGCATGGAGCGCGTCTCGCAGGAGCCGGGTGTGCACTCGGCGGTGCGCGCCGGGGGCGTGACGGTGCTGGTGTCGGCGACGCCGGGGCGGGCCGGGTCGCGGGCGCAGGTGCTGCGGGACGGCAAGCAGACGTCGACTGTCACGTCGTACGCCGAAGATCCCGGTATGTCCCCGCGCATGATCCTCACCGAGGGGGGCGCACGGCGGATCCCATGCGCCGTGCTGCTGCCTCAAGATCACGACGGTGCGACCCCGTTGCCGGTTTTGATGGATCCCTACGGTGGTCCGCACGGTCCCCGCGTCCTGGCCGCCCACAACGCGCACCTCACCTCGCAGTGGTTCGCCGACCAGGGTTTCGCGGTGGTCGTCGCGGACGGCCGGGGTACGCCCGGTCGCTCGCCGGCCTGGGAGAAGGCGATCCACCACGACCTCACGGTGTCCCTGGACGACCAGGTCGAGGCGCTGGAGGCACTGGCGAAGTCGTATCCGCTCGACCTCTCCCGGGTGGCGATCCGGGGCTGGTCCTACGGCGGCTGGCTGGCGGGACTCGCGGTGCTGCGCCGCCCCGATGTCTTCCACGCCGGGATCGCGGGGGCGCCGGTGACGGACTGGCGGCTGTACGACACGCACTACACGGAGCGGTACCTGGGCGATCCGACGGCGTCACCGGAGTCGTACGCCAGGAGCTCCCTGCTGACCGACGAGGGCCTCTCCTCCCCCGCCGAGCCGCACCGGCCCCTGATGATCGTCCACGGCCTGGCGGACGACAACGTCGTCGCGGCCCACACCCTGCGTCTGTCCTCGGCCCTGCTCTCGGCCGGTCGTCCGCACGAGGTTCTGCCCCTGTCCGGGGTGACCCACATGACCCCGCAGGAACAGGTCGCGGAGAACCTGCTCCTGCTCCAGGTCGACTTCCTGAAGCGGTCGTTGGGGCTGCCGTAACCGCACAAACACGCACGAACTGCGTTAACACACAGGCAACTTGGCCGACCCGATCCCGATATACGGACGGGCCAGTCTAAAGAACGTACGGCCGTGCGGGTGCCGTAAACGGACCGGGGTGCGCCATGTCACCCCGGTCCGTTGCTGTGTGGCTCGTCCGGCGGCACCACCTGCTTCTCCTCCGCGAAATGGCAGGCCGAGTCATGGGCCGCCGGGCCCGGGAGAAGGCGGAACTCGCTCGGGACCGCCAGGGCCGGTACCTCCAGGGCGCAGCGTTCCCGGGCCTTCCAGCAGCGGGTGCGGAAGCGGCAGCCGGAGGGGATCTTGGTCGGGGAGGGGACGTCTCCGGACAGGATGATGCGTTCCCGGTGTTCCCGCGCCTCGGGGTCGGGGACCGGGACCGCGGAGAGCAGGGCCTGGGTGTAGGGATGCGTGGGGTGGTCGTAGATCTCCGCGTCCTTGCCGATCTCCACGATGCGGCCCAGGTACATCACGCCCACGCGGTCCGAGATGTGGCGGACGATCGACAGGTCGTGGGCGATGAAGACGTACGAGAGGTCGAACTCGTTCTGCAGCTGGTCCATCAGGTTGATGACCTGGGCCTGGACGGAGACGTCGAGCGCCGAGACCGGCTCGTCCGCGACGATCACCTCCGGGCGGAGCGCCAGCCCGCGGGCGATGCCGATGCGCTGGCGCTGGCCGCCGGAGAACTGGTGGGGGTAGCGGTTGATGTACTCCGGGTTCAGGCCGACCACGTCCAGGAGGTCCTGGACCTTCTTCCTGCGGTCCCCCTTGGGCGCCACCTCCGGGTGGATCTCGTACGGCTCCCCGATGATGTCGCCCACCGTCATACGGGGGTTGAGGGAGGTGTACGGGTCCTGGAACACCATCTGGATGTTGCGGCGCACCGACTTGAGGGCCTTGCCGGAGAGCTTGGCGAGGTCCTCGCCCTTGTACTTGATCGTGCCGGCGGTCGGCCGTTCCAGGTTGACCAGCATCTTGGCGACCGTGGACTTGCCGCAGCCCGACTCGCCCACGATGCCCAGGGTTTCACCGCGGGCGAGGGCGAAGTCGACGCCGTCCACGGCCTTCACCGCGCCGACCTGCTTCTTGAAGAGGATGCCCGTGGTGAGCGGATAGTGCTTGACCAGCCCGCTGACCTCCAGAATCGGCTCAGCCATTCAGGCACTCCCTCCAGAAGTGGCAGGCACTCGTGCGGTCTTCGGAGACGTCGTACAGCGGGGGTACGTCGGTCCGGCACACGTCCTGGGCCATGGGACAGCGGGGGTTGAAGGCGCAGCCCGGCGGGATGTTCATGAGGTTGGGGGGCAGACCCTTGATGGCGTAGAGCTCCTGGCCCTTCTGGTCCAGGCGCGGGATGGAGTCGAGCAGACCCCTGGTGTAGGGGTGGGCCGGCGCCTTGTAGATGTCGTGGACGGGCGCCGACTCGACGATCCGGCCCGCGTACATCACCGCGATCCGGTCGGCGACGTCCGCGACCACGCCGAGGTCGTGGGTGATGAGGATGAGCCCCATGTTGAGCTCGCGCTGCAACTCCGCGAGCAGGTCCATCACCTGGGCCTGGACCGTCACGTCCAGCGCGGTCGTCGGTTCGTCGGCGATGATCAGGGCGGGCTCCAGGGCCATCGCCATCGCGATCATGATGCGCTGGCGCATACCGCCGGAGAACTGGTGCGGGTACTGCTTGACCCGCTCCCTCGCCCCCGGGATGCGGACGCGGTCCATCAGCTCGATCGACCTGGTCCGCGCATCCTTCCGCGACATGCCCCGGTGGACGACGAACATCTCGCCGAGCTGGTCGCCGACGCTCAGGACCGGGTTCAGCGAGGACAGCGCGTCCTGGAAGATCATCGCCATCTCGGCGCCGCGGACCTTGCGCCGCTCCTCCTCCTTCAGCTTCAGCAGGTCCTTGCCCTGGAAGAGGATCTCGCCGCCGGTGATCCGCCCGGGCGGCATGTCGAGGATCCCCATCACCGCCTGCGCCGTCACCGACTTGCCGGACCCCGACTCGCCGAGCACGGCGAGCGTCTCGCCCGCGTCCACCGAGTAGTCGACCCCGTTGACGGCCTTGGCGACCCCGTCCCGCGTCCGGAACTCCACCTGCAGATCACGCACTTCGAGCAGCATGACGCCGACTCACCTCAGCTTCGGGTCGAGGGCGTCGCACACCAGGTCCTGGCGGACGGCGAACGCCGATTCGGTGACCGTCCCGGCGGTGGAACGGCCCGACCGGCCGGGGCGGACCCCGGCACGGGCCGGGCGCCCACCGTCCCTTCGGGTCGAGGGCGTTCGCGGACCGCGTCGCCGGGCGGGATGGACTCGGGCACCCGGTGTTGCTCGCACCATGACGCCGTCACCTCAGCTTCGGGTCGAGGGCGTCGCGGACCGCGTCGCCGAGCATGATGAACGCGAGGACGGTGAGGGCGAGGGCGCCGGCCGGCCAGAGGAGCATGTGGGGGGCCTGGCGGATGTAGGCGGAGGCCGCGGAGATGTCGATGCCCCAGCTGACGGTCGGGGGCTTCAGGCCCACACCGAGGTAGGACAGGGTCGCCTCCAGGGAGATGAAGGTGCCGAGCGCGATGGTCGCCACGACGATGACCGGGGCCACTGCGTTGGGCGCGATGTGGCGCAGCAACTGGCGGGAGCTGGAGGCACCCAGGGCCTTCGCGGCCTGGACGTAGTCGTTCTGTTTCGCCGTGATGACCGAGCCCCGGGCGATCCGGGAGATCTGTGGCCAGCCGAGCAGCACCATGAAGCCGATGACCGGCCAGATCGTGTTGCTGGTCACCACGGACAGCAGGACCAGGCCGCCGAGGACCACCGGGATCGCGAAGAAGACGTCGGTGATGCGGGACAGGATCGAGTCCGAGAACCCGGCGAAGAAGCCGGCCAGCCCACCCAGGACCGAGCCGAGGATCGCGACCCCCAGCGTGGCGCAGACGCCGACCGTGACGGACGTACGGGCGCCGTACACCGTGCGGGTGTAGACGTCGCAGCCCTGACCGTCGAAGCCGAAGGGGTGTCCGGGCTGTGAGCCCTCCTGCGCCTTGGCCAGGTCGCACTTGAGGGGGTTGCCGGAGGCGATCAGGGACGGCCAGATCGAGATGACGACCAGGAAGAGGATCACCAGGCCCGAGATGATGAAGACGGGGTTGCGGCGCAGGTCGCGCCAGGCGTCGGACCAGAGCGAGCGGGGTTTGCCCGCCGGGCCCGTTCCCTGGGGACCGTCGGGTGTCTCCTCCAGGGTCTCCCCTTCCGCCGTCGCGAGGTCCATCGTGCCGCCCATGCCGGTCGGGGCGATCGCTCCGTCGTCGTACGGCTGCTCAGGCATAGCGGATCCTCGGGTCGAGTACGGCGTAGAGGAGGTCGACCAGCAGGTTGGCGATCAGGAACACCAGGACGAGCACCGTCACGAAACCGACGACGGTCTGGGTGTTCTGCCGGAGGATGCCCTGGTAGAGCTGGTAGCCGACGCCGTGGATGTTGAAGATGCGCTCGGTGACGATCGCCCCGCCCATCAGGGCGCCGATGTCGGTGCCGATGAAGGTGACGACGGGGATCAGCGAGTTGCGCAGCAGGTGGCGGATGACGACCCTCCTGCGGGGCAGCCCCTTGGCCACCGCCGTACGGACGTAGTCGGACTGCTTGTTCTCCGCGATGGAGGTACGGGTCAGCCGGGTCACATAGGCGAGGGAGACGGACGCGAGAACGAGTCCCGGCACGATCAGCTCGCCGAACGTGGCGTCCGTCGACACCGACGGTTTGATCCAGCCCCACTCGACGCCGAGCAGGAGCTGGAGCAGCAGACCGGTGACGAACGTCGGGACGGAGATCACGACGAGCGTGAGCATCAGGACCGAGGTGTCGACGGGCCGGCCCCGGCGCAGGCCCGTGACGACACCCAGCGTGATGCCGATGACGATCTCGAAGAGGATCGCGACGATCGTCAGACGGATCGTCACGGGGAACGCCGTCGCCATCAGCTCGGTGACCTCCTGCCCGTTGAACGCGGTGCCGAAGTCGCCGGTGAAGACGTTCCCCATGTAGGTCAGGTACTGCTGCCAGACCGGCTTGTCGAGGCCGAACTCCTTCTCCAGCTGGGCGGCCGTGGCGGGGTCGCACTGCCGGTCGCCGCACAGGCCCGCGATGGGGTCGCCCATCACGTTGACCATGAGGAAGATCAGGAGGGTGGCGCCGATGAACACCGGGATCATCTGGAGCAGACGCCGGACGACGTAGCGTCCCATGGCGGGTCAGCTGACCTTGATCTCGTTGTAGACGGGGACGCTGAAGGGGTTGAGCTTCACGTCGGACAGCCGCTCCGAGTAGCCCGCGCTGCCGTTCTGGTACCAGAGCGGGATGGCGCCCATGTCGTCCCGCAGCACCTCCTCGGCGTCCTGGAACTTCCCCACGGCCTTGGCGGTGTCGGTCTCGGCGTTGGCCTCGTTGACGAGCTTGTCGAAGTCCTTGTTGGACCACTTGCCGTCGTTGGAGGAGGCGTTGGTGTAGTAGAGCGGCTGGAGGAAGTTCTGGATGAGCGGGTAGTCCATCTGCCAGCCGGCGCGGAAGGGACCGCTCATCTTCTTGTCGGTGATCTGGTTGCGGTAGTCGGCGAAGGTGCCGACCGGGTTGCCGACGCAGGCCTTGTCGTTGTCGAGCGCGTTGTTGATGGAGTTGCAGACCGCGTCGACCCACTGCTTGTGGGAGCCGGTGTCCGCGTTGTACGTGATCTTGACCTGTCCGCCGGGAAGGCCGCCGCCCTCCTCGATGAGCTTCTTCGCCGCGGAGGGGTTGTACTCGCAGGCGTCGCCGCACAGGCCTTCCTTGAAGCCGCCGTCCTCGCCGAGGACCGGGGAGGTCCAGTCGGTGGCGGGGGTGCGGGTCTTCTGGAAGATCGTCTCGGTGATCTGCTCACGGTTGATCGCGCGGGAGAGGCCCGTGCGGACCTTCTCCATCCCGCTCTTGTTCCAGTCGCTGTCGTAGAACGGGAAGGCGAGGGTCTGGATGATGCCGGCCGGGGTGTTGATGTACCGGTCGCCGAGGTCGCTCTGGACGTTCTTGAGCTGGGCGGCCGGGACGTCGTCGACGAGGTCGAGGTTGCCGGCCATGAGGTCGGTGTAGGCGGTGTTGTTGTCGGTGTAGACCTTGAGGGTCACGCCGCCGTTCTGCGCCTTGTCGTCACCGGGGTAGCCGTCCCACTTCTTCAGGGCCATCTGCGAGCCCTTGGTGTACGAGTCGATGGTGTACGGGCCGTTGCCGACCGGCTTCGCCACCCAGGCCGCGTGGTCGGTGAAGAACGCCTGCGGGAGCGGGGCGTACGCCGGGTAGCCGAGGGTGTCGGGGAAGGTCGAGAACTTCTGGCCGAGCTTGACGGTGAAGGTCCGGTCGCCGGTCACCTTCAGGCCGGAGAGGGTCTGCGCGGTCTGCTTGCTGCCGTCCTCGGGGTGCACCTTGTCGTAGCCCTCGATGTAGCCGAAGAAGTACGCGTTCTTCTGGTTGTTCTTGAGGCTGGCCCCGTAGTTCCAGGCGTCCACGAACGACTTGGCCGTGACCTTCTCGCCGTTGCTGAAGGTCCAGCCGTCCTTGACGGTGATGGTGAAGTTCTGGGAGTCGCTCGTCTCGATCTTCTCGGCGAGCATGTCCTCGGCCTTGCCGGTCTCCGGGTCGTACTTCTTCAGGGACCGGAAGATCATGTCGAGGACCTTGCCGCCCTGCACCTCGTTGGTGTTGGCGGGCTCCAGCGGGTTCTGCGGGTCGCCCCAGGAGGAGCTCAGCACCGCGCCGCCGTCGCCACTGCCGCCGCCGCTGTCACTGTCCCCGCCCCCGCAGGCCGTGGCGGCGAGGGCGACCGACACCGCGCATGCGGCCCATTTGGCGTGCGTGGCTCCGCGCATGGAGTTCCTCCTGTGTGACTGCACTGTTCCGTTACCGGTCAATATCGGCGCAAAACAGGCAGACCGCACATGCACTCACCCCATTAGGGGAACGCCCGGGAAGGTCCGACCTTCGCCACAATGGATCTTCCGTGGAGGGCGCAATGGATCTTCACGATCCGATGCCGAACCGTTGGATTGCGACCCTCCTATGTACGGATTTCGACACTCTGACGTCCGTATATCGAACTCATTGACCGATTGGGGCAGTTGGTCCGATGTAAGACACAGGGTGATCACGGCACGCTACACGCGTAGCTACAGGCTAGTCAAAGAAAGGTAAAGAAAGTAAAGAGCCACCCAAGTCGACCGAGAATTTATTGACCTTGAATGAATTGCGTTGAAAAAGTCCGGCGTAGCCCGTAGGGACCGCCCTGCGGAGTCCTTGATCCACAGGGCACGGAGCATCATGACCCCCCCAACCCCTTCCCCGGTCACTTCACTCGAGGTGACCGACGAAGACAGCGCGGCACCGGTGAAGTCCTCGGCTCTCAAGGGCAACGAGAGCCGCTCGCCGGGACGGCTCGCCTGGAGCCGTTTCAAACGGGACCGCGCAGGCGTCATATCCGGGTACGTGGTCCTCTTCTTCTTCGTCGTGTCGATCGGCGCTCCGCTGATCGCCAAGCTCTACGGCAAGAACCCGTACACGACGTACGGCATCAACACTCCGGGACTGCTCAACGAGTTCGGTTTCCCGGTCAAGGCCAACGGCGGCATCAGCGGTGACTTCTGGTTCGGCGTCGAGCCCCAGCTCGGCCGGGACGTCCTCACCTTCCTGCTCTACGGCATGCGCAACTCGCTGCTCATCGCCACCGCCGCCACGCTCCTGACGACCCTGCTCGGTGTCGTCATCGGCATCACCGCCGGCTACCTGGGCGGCCGCACCGACTACTTCGTCGGCCGGGTCATCGACATCCTGCTGGCCTTCCCGCAGACGCTGTTCTTCATCGCCTTCTGGCCGGTCGTGCTGGCGATCTTCGTGTCGCCGGAGGAGAACACCCCGATCTGGCTCACGGTCACCAGCCTCATCACCGTGATGACCGCCTTCGGCTGGGCCTCCATCGCCCGTCTGCTGCGCGGCGAGGTCCTCGCCCTGCGCGAGCGGGAGTTCGTGGAGGCCGCCAAGGTCACCGGAGCCTCACCGGCCCGGATCATCTTCAAGGAACTGCTGCCCAACCTGTGGACGCCGATCCTCATCCAGTCGACGCTCCTGCTGCCCGCCTATGTGACGGCGGAGGCGGGGCTCGCCTTCCTCGGCGTGGGACTCACCGACCCCACGCCCGACTGGGGCGTCATGCTCCAGTTCGGCGCCAAGTACTACCAGGACGACATCACCTTCATGCTCTTCCCTGGTCTCTCCATGGTGATCTTCGTCGTCGCCTTCAACCTGCTCGGCGACTCGGTCCGCGACGCGCTGGACCCCAAGACGAAGCGCTGAGCCACCCCACTCCGCCGAGCGACGGGGCCCGGCCGGAGTACCCCAAGCACCATCCCTATCCACAAGAAATCGGGTCAGCCATGTCTCTTTCCCGCAGAAACTTCGTCATAGCCACAAGCGTCGCGGCCGCGGGCTCGACGCTGCTGTCCGCGTGCAGCAGCGGCGACGCGGGCGGCAGCGGCGGCAGCGCGACCGAGGGTGCCAAGACGTACTCCAAGGTCACGATCGGCACCGCGGCGGACTCGACCGGCCCCGCGCCGGAGATCGCCGGGGCGAAGAAGGGCGGGACGATCTACGGTCTGGCCCCGGACGACTTCTCGCACCTGGACCCGGGTCGCATCTACTACGCGTACAACTCGACCGCCGCGCTGCTCCTGCACCGCTGCCTGACCGGCTACAAGGTCGCCGCGGACGGCTCGCAGAAGCTCGTCGGCGACCTGGCCACGGACACCGGCACGATGTCCAACGCGGGCAAGACCTGGACCTTCACGCTGAAGGAGGGTCTGAAGTGGGAGGACGGCAGCGAGCTCACCGTCGAGGACGTGCGTCACGGCATCGAGCGGCTGTGGGCCCCGTACATCATCGAGTCCGCCAGCTACGTCCAGATCGCGCTGACCGGCAAGGGCGGCAAGTGGCGTGACGCCTACGAGGGCCCCTACAAGGGCAAGCACCTCTCCGAGATCGTGACGGACAAGGCCAAGCGGACCATCACGTTCAACCTGGCCGAGGCCCGCCCCGACTTCAACTTCACGATGGCGATGCACTCGTACGCCGCGGTGTCCCCGAAGCTGGACACCAAGGAGAAGTACGACAAGAACCCGGCCGCCTGTGGTCCGTACAAGATCAAGAACCACACGACCGACAAGTCGATGACGCTGGTCCGCAACAAGAACTGGGACCCGGCGACCGACGCCATCCGCAACAACTACCCGGACGGCTTCGAGTTCACCTTCGGCATCGAGACCCTGGACTCCACGGACCGTCTCATCGCCTCCCAGGGCAACGACGCCTTCGCGGTCTCCATCTACAAGGGCGTGCCCGCCGAGCGCATCCAGAAGGTCCTCACCGACCCGGACCTGAAGAAGCGCACCTTCAACGGCCTGCTCACCGGCACGTACTACTACGCGATCAACACCAAGCGCGTCACCGACCTGAAGGTCCGCCAGGCCCTCAACATGGCCTGGCCGCTCCAGCAGATCCGTCAGATCTACGGCGGCCCGTCCTCCGGCGACTTCGCGACCACGATCCTCAGCCCCGACATCCTGGGCCGCGAGAAGTTCGACATCTACGGCAAGCTGAAGAAGCCGCAGGGCGACCCGGCCGCCGCGAAGAAGCTGCTGAAGGAAGCCGGCAAGGAGGGCGTGAAGATCGTCTACGCCTTCCCGCAGGACCCGACCTACAACAAGACCAAGGTCGTCATCGAGAACGCGCTGAAGGAGGCCGGCTTCACCCCGGTCATCAAGCCGGTCGACTCGACGACGTACTACGACCAGATCGCGAAGGTCGACAACTCCTTCGACGTGATGTGGTACGGCTGGTCCCCGGACTGGCCGACCGCCTACACGATGATGCAGCCGCTGTTCGACAGCGCCAGCGTCGGCGACGGTCTCTACAACGTCTCCCAGACGAAGGTCTCCTGGATCGACGAGACCATCCAGAAGAACGTGGTCATCACCGACCAGAAGAAGGCCGGTGAAGCCTGGGCCGCGCTCGACAAGCGGATCATGGAAGAAGTCGCGCCGATCATCCCCGAGATGTACCAGCGCCGTTACTACGTCTACGGCAACAAGGTCGGCGGAGCGATGTTCGACCCGAACTTCTCCGCGACGCTGCTCTACAAGACGTTCGTGAAGGCCTGACGACCGGCCCTCGTGGCGGGGCGGCCCTGGGCCGCCCCGCCTCCTTCCCCCCTTCGGCATCCGTCAGGAAATCCCAACTGCCATGCTCCGCTTCCTTGTCCGACGAATTCTCGGCGCCGCGGTGATCCTGCTGATCATCAGCGCCATCGTGTTCGTCCTGTTCTACGCCGCCCCGCGCGACCCCGCCCGCATCGCCTGCGGCAAGGCCTGCACCCCTGAGACTCTGGAGCTGGTGCGGAAGAACCTGGGGATCGCCGATCCACTGCCTGTGCAGTACTGGGACTGGCTCAAGGGCATCTTCGTGGGCCGCGACTACACGTCGTTCGGCAACTGCAACGCGCCCTGCCTCGGCTACTCGTTCCAGAACCGCGAGCCGGTCCTCGGCACCATCATGGACCGCTTCCCGACCACCCTGTCGCTGTCGCTCGGCAGCTCGGTCATCTACCTGACCTTCGGCATCGGCGCGGGCATGCTGGCCGCCGTGAAGCAGGGCAAGGCCCTGGACAAGATCGCGAGCTCCGCCTCGCTGGTCGCGTCCTCGATGCAGATCTACGTCGTCGGCGTCCTCGCCACCTATCTGCTGGTCGACCAGTGGCAGGTGCTGGACCGGGCCAGCTACACGCCCTTCACGGACGACCCGGCGGCCTGGGCCAAGGGTCTGCTGGTGCCCTGGATCGTGCTGTCCCTGATCTGGACCGCCAACTACACCCGGATGACGCGCTCCCAGATGGTGGAGTCGCTCAGCGAGGACTACGTCCGCACCGCCCGCGCCAAGGGCATGTCCCGCCGCACGGTCTTCTTCCGCTTCGCCTGGCGCGGTGCGATGGGGCCGATCGTGACCATCTTCGGCCTCGACCTCGGTGTGCTGCTCGGCGGCGCGATCATCACCGAGTCGACGTTCAGCCTCCAGGGCCTCGGCATGCTCTCCGTCAAGGCGGTCAGCACCAACGACCTGCCGATGCTGCTCGGTGTCGTGCTGGTCGCCGCCGGCGCGATCGTCGTCTTCAACATCGTGGTCGACGCCCTGTACGCCCTCATCGACCCGCGCGTGCGCCTCGCTTAAGGAGAGACCATGAGCACCCCCTTCCTCTCCGTCCGCGACCTCAAAGTCCACTTCTCCACCGAGGACGGTGTCGTCAAAGCCGTCGACGGGCTCTCCTTCGACGTGGAGAAGGGCCAGACCCTCGGCATCGTCGGTGAGTCGGGCTCCGGCAAGTCCGTCACCAACATGGCGGTCCTGGGCCTGCACGACCCGCGCAACACCAGGCTCGACGGCGAGATCCTGCTCGACGGCAAGGAGCTGATCACCGCCTCCGAGCGCGAGCTGGAGAAGCTGCGCGGCAACAAGATGTCCATGATCTTCCAGGACGCGCTCGCCTCCCTGTCGCCGTACCACACCATCGGCGCGCAGATCGGCGAGACGTACCGCAAGCACACCGGCGCCTCCCGCAAGGAGGCCCGGGCGCGGTCGATCGAGATGCTGCGCCGGGTCGGCATCCCGCAGCCGGACATGCGGGTGGACGACTACCCGCACCAGTTCTCCGGCGGTATGCGCCAGCGCGCGATGATCGCGATGGCCCTGGTCTGCGACCCGGAGCTGCTGATCGCCGACGAGCCGACCACGGCTCTCGACGTGACGGTCCAGGCCCAGATCATGGACCTGCTCAAGGACCTCCAGCAGGAGTTCGGCACGGCCATCATCTTCATCACGCACGACCTCGGTGTCATCGCCGACATCGCGGACGACGTGTTGGTGATGTACGGCGGGCGCTGTGTGGAGCGGGGCACCAAGGAGGAGGTGCTGCGCACCCCCGACCACCCCTACACGCTGGGGCTGCTGGGTTCGATGCCGAGCCTGACCGGGCCGGTCGACGTACCGCTCGCCCCGATCCCGGGCTCGCCGCCCTCGCTGCTCAACCCGCCGTCGGGCTGCCGCTTCCACCCCCGGTGCGCCTTCGCGGAGAAGGTCGCCGGCGGGCTCTGCTCCAGTGAGCGGCCGGGTCTGAAGGTCCTCGACGGGCGGGGCTCGGCGTGCCACCTGACGGCGGACCAGAAGCACGAGCTCTTCACCGAGCACGTCGCGGCCCGGACCCACTGACGTACAAGACGGGATTCACCACCATGAGCAACACCACCCCCCTCCTGGACGTCTCGGGCCTGACCAAGCACTTCCCGGTCAAGGGCGGCTTCCCGATCCGCCGCACGGTCGGTGCCGTGCAGGCCGTCGACGGCCTGGACTTCCAGGTGGCCGAGGGCGAGGCCCTCGGCCTGGTCGGCGAGTCGGGCTGCGGCAAGTCGACCACCGGCCGGCTGATCACCCGGCTCATGGAGCCGACGGCCGGCAGCATCTCGTACCGGGGCAAGGACATCACGCACGCGTCCCGCAGGGAGCTGGCGCCGATCCGCTCCGAGATCCAGATGATCTTCCAGGACCCCTACGCGTCGCTGAACCCGCGCCAGACGGTCGGCAAGATCATCTCGGGTCCCATGGAGATCAACGACATCATCCCGGAGGGCGGCCGCGAGAAGCGGGTCCGTGAGCTCCTGGAGATCGTCGGTCTCAACCCCGAGCACTACAACCGCTTCCCGCACGAGTTCTCCGGCGGACAGCGCCAGCGCATCGGTGTGGCACGGGCGTTGGCTCTGGAGCCGAAGCTGATCGTCGCCGACGAACCGGTGTCGGCCCTCGACGTCTCGATCCAGGCCCAGGTCGTGAACCTGCTGCAGAAGGTGCAGCAGGAGCTGGGCATCGCCTTCGTGTTCATCGCCCACGACCTCGCGGTCGTACGGCACTTCTCGCAGCGCGTGGCGGTCATGTACCTCGGCAAGATCGTCGAGATCGCGGACCGCGACGACCTGTACGGCAACCCGCGCCACCCCTACACGCGGGCCCTGCTGTCCGCCGTGCCGGAGGCGACGGTGGACGACACACCGACCCGCGAGCGCATCCGTCTCACCGGCGATGTACCGTCTCCCCTGAACCCGCCCTCGGGCTGCCGCTTCCGGACCCGCTGCTGGAAGGCGACGGAGAAGTGCGCGACCGAGGCGCCCCCGCTGGTCCAGGTCGAGGGCAACAAGCCCGGCCACCTGACCGCGTGTCACTACCCCGAGACGGAGGGAACCATTCCGGCCCCGCGTCTCTCCAAGGACCCCGAGGCAGCGGTCTGACAACACCCCTTTTTCGTCAGCCGCCGCCCTTGGCGGAACGGACTTTCTCGGCCCATTGACCCGAGCCCATGAACGTCCGCTCCAGGGGAACGAAGGCCCGTACCTCCCCAGGTACGGGCCTTCGTCATACGGGATCCCGTCATATGGCTCCGGCACCTGTGACAGACTGCCGCGATGGTCGATCGCTCGTTCGCGGATCTCTCGCTCGCCGCGCTGTACGACTCCCTCAACCCGTGGGGTCCGGGCGACGACTTCTACCTCGGTCGCGTGATGTCCGCACCCACCGTGCTGGACGTCGGCTGCGGCACCGGACGCCTGCTCGCCGCGGCCCGCCGGACCGGACACCCGGGTCAGCTCACGGGGCTCGACCCCGCCGCCGCGATGCTGGTCCAGGCACGGCGCCGGGAGCCCGGTGTGGAGTGGGTGCTCGGGGATCTGCGCTCACGTGCCTGGTACGGGGAGTTCGACCTCGTCACGATGACCGGCCACGCCTTCCAGACCCTCGTCGGCGACGAGGAACTGCGCACCGGCCTGCGAGCCGTCCGGACCGCCCTCGCGGACGGCGGACGCTTCGTCTTCGAGACCCGCAATCCGGCGGCCCGCGCCTGGGAGTCCTGGACACCGGACCGGGTGCACGAGGCCGCCGACGAGAACGGTTCCGTCGCGTGGATGTGGCGGGAGGTGGTCGGCCCCGTCGGTGGCGACCGAGTGACCTTCACCGAAACCTACGAGGGCGTCCGCTGGGACCACCCGCAGGTCAGCACCACCACACTGCGCTTCCTCGACACACCGGACCTGGAGAAGTTCCTGGCGGAGGCAGGCCTGGTGATCGAGGAACAGTACGGCGACTGGGCAAGGGGCCCGGTAACGTCGGCAAGCCCAGAGCTGATCACGGTGGCGCGAAGCGCCACCTGATCAGGGGCGCGGGGAACTGCGCGACCAGCCACTACGCGCCCGCAGCCGACACACAACAGCCCCCACCACCCCCTTAGTCGCCCAGCTCCTCCTCCAGCGCAGCCAACGCCGGATCCAGCACGATGTCCTCCTCGCGCCCCTCGATCGTCGGATCCTCCGGAAAGTGGCACGCCGTCAGATGCCCTTCCCGGTTACCGGAGATCTGGACCAGCGGCGGCTCCTCGGCCGCGCACTTGTCCTGCGCCTTCCAGCACCGCGTACGGAACCGGCACCCGGACGGCGGCGAGATCGGCGA
Source organism: Streptomyces sp. NPDC087859 (assembly GCF_044742595.1). Lineage (NCBI taxonomy): Bacteria > Bacillati > Actinomycetota > Actinomycetes > Kitasatosporales > Streptomycetaceae > Streptomyces > Streptomyces sp. NPDC087859. The sequence goes on from NZ_JBIUUU010000001.1 coordinate 117,255, forward strand.
CGGCACATCACCGGCAAGGCGGATCCGCTCACGGTTGGGCGCGCCCTCGTCCGACAGGTTCACCTCGGGCACCGCGGACAGCAGGGCGTGGGTGTAGGGGTGGCGAGGCCGGGTGTAGATGGAGTTGCGGTCGCCGACCTCGATGATCTTGCCGAGGTACATGACCGCGACACGATGCGAGAAGTGCCGTACGACGGCGAGGTCGTGGGCGATGAACAGGAACGCGATGCCCAGCTCCTGCTGGACCTGCTTCAGCAGGTTCACGACCTGGGCCTGGATGGAGACGTCCAGTGCCGACACCGGCTCGTCGGCGACGATCAGCTTCGGTTCCAGGGCCAACGCCCTTGCCACACCGATGCGCTGACGCTGTCCGCCGGAGAACTCGTGCGGGAAGCGGTTGTAGTGCTCGGGGTTGAGACCGACGATCTCGAGCAGTTCGCGTACGCGCTTCTCGCGGCCGCCCTCCGGCTCGATCTCGTTGATCTCCATGGGTCCGGAGATGATCTTGCCGACCGTCTGCCTCGGGTTCAGCGAGGAGTACGGGTCCTGGAAGATCATCTGGATCTCGGAGCGGATCGGCGCCAGCTCCCTGCGGGACGCGTGCGAGATGTCCTTGCCCCGGTACGAGATGCTGCCGGCCGTCGGCTCCATGAGCCGCGTGATCAGCCGGCCCGTGGTCGACTTGCCGCAGCCCGACTCGCCGACCAGGCCGAAGCTCTCGCCGACGTTCACGGTCAGGTCGATGCCGTCGACGGCCTGCACGGCACCGACCGTGCGGCGGATCGGGAAGCCGCCCTTGACCGGGAAGTGCTTGGTGAGCCCCTCCACGACCAGCAGCGGGTCTCCGGCCGAGTCGGTGGTGGCCCCTCGCGGGGCGGGGAGGACGAGGTCCTCTTTCATGACGGGTCCTCCTAGCCCAGGCTGGGCTTGATCTCTTCGATGAAGACGGTCCGCTTCTGATCCGCCGTGAGATGACAGGCGGAGGCGCGGTCCGGGGCCAGCAGGGGGCGTTCGTCGACGCAGCGGGTGCCGCCGACCCGGTCCTGGAAGGTGCAGCGTGGGTGGAAGCGGCAGCCCGAGGGCGGGTTGAGCAGTGAGGGCGGGGCGCCCGGGATGGGCGCGAGGGGGGCGTCGAGGTCGGAGTCGATGCGCGGCATCGAGTTCAGCAGGCCCCAGGTGTAGGGGTGTTGCGGCGAGCGCAGCACCTCGTTCGTCGTGCCGCGCTCGATGGCGCCGCCCGCGTACATCACCATGATGTCGTCGGCCATGTCGGCGATGACACCGAGGTCGTGCGTGATGAAGACGATCGCCGAACCGAACTCCTGCTGGAGGTCCTTCAGAAGGTCCAGGATCTGCGCCTGGACCGTCACGTCCAGCGCGGTCGTCGGCTCGTCGGCGATCAGCAGGTCCGGGTCGCACACCAGCGCCATCGCGATCATCGCGCGCTGCCGCATACCGCCGGAGAACTGGTGCGGATAGTCCTTCGCCCGCTCCTTGGGGTTGGGGATGCCGACCTTGCCGAGCATCTCCACCGCACGCGCCCAGGCCACCTTCTTGGAGGCACCGGTGTGCTTCATGAAGGGCTCGGCGATCTGCCGGCCCACCGTGTAGTACGGCGACAGCGCGGTCAGCGGGTCCTGGAAGATCATGGCGACCTTGTTGCCGCGCAGCTTCTCCAGCTCGGATTCGCGGGCGGTGGTCAACTCCTGCCCCTCCAGCAGGATCTCGCCCTCGACGGTGGTGAACTTCGGGTTGTGCAGCCCCAGGATGGTCAGGTTGGTCACGGACTTGCCGGAGCCCGACTCACCGACGATGCCCAGCGTCTTGCCGCGCTCCAGGTCGAAGGAGAGCCCGTCGACGGCCCGGACGATGCCGTCCTCGGTCTTGAAGCTGACGTGCAGGTCCCGCACCGAGAGGAAGGCGCCCGCGTCGGACGGGACGGGCGCCCCGGCCTCCTTGGTCAGAGTGGTCACGACAGAACTCCTAGGACAGCCGCACGCGCGGGTCGATGATGGCGTAGCAGGCGTCGACGACGACGTTGCACAGCAGGATCACGGCGGCCGAGAACAGCATCACGCCCAGCAGCAGCGGCAGATCACTGAACTGCACCGAGTCCACCGCGAGTCGGCCGAGTCCGGGCAGCCCGAAGGTGTACTCGGTGATGATCGCGCCGCCGAGCAGCGAGCTGAGGTCGATGCCGAGGATGGTGATGATGGGGATGAGGGAGCCGCGCCAGGCGTACCGGAAGAAGACGTAGCGACCGCTCATGCCCTTGGCCTTGGCCGTGCGGACGTGCTCCTCCTGGAGCTGCTCGATCATCGCGGAGCGCGCCATACGGGTGTACTGCGCGGCGAAGATCGTCGACAGGACGACCCAGGGGATCATCAGTCCGGTGAACCAGGCGGCCGGATTGTCTGTGAGGGGGGTGTACTTGGGCTCATCGAACGCGTGCGTCTGGTACACGAGGATGGCGAGAGCGAGCGGGCCCAGGAAGTAGATCTGCATCGAGCTGAGCGCCATGGAGCCCGCGGTGAACGTCTTGTCGACGAGGGAGCCGCGCTTCCAGGCGGCGAGCAGTCCGGTGCCGAGACCGACGAACAGGAACATGATCGTGGCGCCGAACGCGAGGGAGAGCGTGAGCGGCAGCCGGTCCAACAGGGTTGTCCAGACTGCCTCGTTGGTGTGGTACGAGTACCCGAAGCACGGGGCGGGGCAGGGCCCTTGCGGGAAGTTGTCGCGACCGGCCACGAGTCCCGACAGGAAGATCCAGAACTGCTCCGGGATCGACTTGTCGAGTCCGAGCGTCTGGTGGATGTTCGCCAGGGCGTCGGGCGTGCACGTCTTGCCGCACATCAGCAGCGCCGGGTCGCGGGGCATGCCGAAGAAGAGCAGGAAGGCGACCACGGTCAGCAGGACCAGGATCACGAGTGAGCCGAGGATCCGGCGGAGGAGGAAGCGCAGCATCTCAGTGGCAGCTTTCGGGCTTCAGGCCTGGCGGCGCCGGTCGCGTCCCGTCACGGGAGGGGGCGCGACCGGCGCCGCTTGGACGGGTTACTTCACGTACAGCCTGCGCGGGTCGACGCCGCCGATGACGTCGTCGTACACAAGGCCGCCGATCTTGGACCCGGCGATCTGGGTCTGCTTGTAGTACGCCGTCGGGATGTTGGAGACGACGTCCTTCACGATGTACTCGTTGATCTTGTTCCAGGCCTCGGCCGCCTTGACCGGGTCGGTGAGGGCTGCGGCCGCGTCGATGTCGGCGTTCACCTTCGGGTCGTTGATGTGCGAGTAGTTGGACGCGCCGTCCTGGATCTGGCGGCCGTCGTACAGCGGCGGGATCACGGTGGACGCGCTCGGCCAGTCGGCACCCCACGCGGTGTGGTAGATGTCGTAGTTGTTCTTGACCTTGCTGACCTGGTCGTAGTACGTCTCGGCCGGGATCTCCTGGCGCTGGACGTCGAAGCCGGCCTTCTCCAGGCCCGCCGCCATGGCGGTGGAGTACTGCTGGCCCTCGGGGGTGTTGATGTAACCGAAGGTCAGCTTCAGACCGACCTTGCCGGCCTTCTCAAGGAGCTGCTTGGCCTTGGCCGGGTCGCCCGCGGGCTTGGCCTTCTTGCCGAAGGGGTCGAACTTCGGGTCGTAGCCGGTCACGGTCGGGCTGATCAGACCGCCGGCGACCTCCATCGCGTCGCTGCCGCCGAAGGCACGCACGAACGGCGTGATCGGGAGGGCGTAGGCGATGGCCTCGCGGACCTCCTTCGACTTCATCTCCGGCTGGGACAGGTTGATGTTCATCTGACCCACGTACGGCTGGTAGCCGGAGACCGTGCGGGGCTTCAGCGCCGCGTCGTTCAGGACCTTGGTCAGGTTGCCCGCGTCGACCTGGTTGCTGAAGCTGATCGCGGTCGCGTTCGCGCCCGAGTCGTCGAGGATCGCCTTGGTGGAGTCCTCGTACTGCTTGTTGAACTCGAAGCTGAACTGGTCGGCGTACTGGTGGCGGACCGCGTCGGTCTTCGGGTCCCAGTTCGTGTTCTTGACCAGCGTCATCGACTTGCCGGACTTGAACTCGGAGATCTTGTACGGGCCCGAGGTCATCGGGGCCTTGTCGTACTTCTCCTTGGTGTCCTTCGCCTGCGACACGATGGAGTAGCCCGCCATGGCGAGCGCGTACGGCAGGTCGGGCTTGGCCGTCTCGAACTTGAAGACGATCGTTTTGTCGTCCGGCGTCTCAAGGACGCTGTCCGGCAGGTGCTTGCCCTTGTACGGACCGTCCGGGAGAAGCTTGCGGTACTCCGCGCCCGGGGTGTTGGCCATCCACTGCTGGATGAACGTCGGGCCGTTGGAGACGAACGGTGCGAAGAGCCGCTCGAAGGTCTGGCGCACGTCCTTGGCGGTGATCGGGGAGCCGTCGGCCCACTTGATCCCGTCCTTGAGCTCGAACTTCCAGGTCTTGCCGCCGTCCGTGGTGGTACCGCTGTCGGTGGCCAGGTCGCCGACGACCTCGTGCTTCTGGCCGTCGTCGCTGGTCGCCTTGTAGCTGGTCAGACCGCGGTGTATCAGCTGCGACAGGGCCATCTCGTCCGAGACGTAGATCTGTCCGGGGTCGAGGTGCGCGAAGCTGTCGCGCTGCAGCACGGTGATCGTGCCGCCCGGCTTGGCGCCACTGATCTCGGCGGCCGGGCCGGTCGAGGCCTTGGCGTCGCCGAAGGTGATGCCGGACTGCTGCCGCTCGGCGTTCTCCTTGTCCTGCTTGTCGTTGTCACTGCCTTTGCTGCCACCCTCGCTGCAGCCGGTGAGCACGAGAGCCCCCGCCGCGAGCAGTGAGAGCGCGGCGTACGCGCGGCGTCCACCCTTACCCATCACTCAGATTCCACCCATCTTGTGTCACCGGTGTGCCTGTCACCAGTGCGAATTGAAGTGCGGACCGGCATCAGAAGTGCCATCCGGTCGGTGTCGGGCGAGGATTGCCCACAACTCCGCGGTCAGCGCGCCGTCTTGGGATCGAAGGCGTCCCTGACCGAGTCCCCGAGCAGGTTGAACGCCACGATGAAGATGATCATCGAGATGCCCGGGAAGAACATGTAGGTGATGTCGTTCTGCATCACGAGTTCGGTCGACGCCTTGGAGAACATCTGTCCCCAGTCCGGCGTCGGCTCGACGATTCCGACTCCGAGGAAGGACAGACCGGCCTCGGCGGTCACGAAGTTGGGGAGCATGTAGGTCGACTGCACCAGGATCGGTGTGACCACGTTGGGCAGGATCTCCCTGCGGATGATCCGCGTCGGGGATGCCCCGCTGACCTTGGCGGCCTCGATGAACTCCCGTTCTCGCAGGGCGAGTGTGGTGCCGCGCAGGATGCGCGCCAGACTCATCCAGCCCAGGAACCACTGCACCGTGATCAGGGCGACGACCCGGACGTACACCGGTGTCTCGTCGCGCGGGCTCACGAACAGCGAGACCACGACCGGCATGCTCGCGATGAAGAACAGCTGGGCCGGGAAGGCGAGGAGGAAGTCGATGACCCGGCTGATCCAGTAGTCCGTCCGGCCGCCGAGATAGCCGGCCGCGACCCCGAGGAGGATGCCGGTCAGCACCGTCGCGACGGTGACCGCCAGCGAGATCATCAGGGAGTTGCGGATGCCGTAGATCAGCTTGGTGAAGACGTCGTAGCCGTTGCCGGGCTCCAGTCCGAACCAGAACTCGCCGCTGATGCCACCGTTGGGCTGGATCGGCACACCGGCGCTGTCGAAGAGTTCGGGGCGCTCGTCCGCGAACACCGTGTACGGGTCCTTGCCGTACAGCTTGGCGATCAGCGGGGCCGCGAGGCCGACCACGAAGAAGAAGATCACGACGTACGCCGAGATCACTCCGGTGCGGTCGCGCTTGAAGCGGATCCACATCAGCTGACCGGGAGAGCGGCCCTCGAGCTGCTTGGCCTCCTCCGGCTTCGTCGTCGGCTCTTTCTCGCCGTCGACGACGACCGACGTACCGCCGCCCTCGATGTCGATAGGACTTGTCACAGTTCGCCCATTTCACAGGTGTGGGTGTGCCGAACCGGCGACCGGCGCGAGTGGCGCGCGATCGCGGTTCGAATCATGAAGAAGCGTCAGCGGCGACGTACGGCCCACGGGAGAACCCGCAGCCGGACGCGCGTAGTGGTAAGGGCGTGGCCCTTCAGAGCCGATCGCCGTGCGCCGGGGCGCAGTTGCCGACTACTGCGGACGCTGTGACCCACTTGGTGCTTGTGACACCGCGCATGGGACTCCTCCTCATGACTCCACGTGTTCACCAACAGGAGGGGGTTCATGTCTTTCCTCCGACACCCCTGACGGAGGGTCAGACACCCCCTGGTGCTCGAGAGTCGGCGCCGTCCCCACGGCGCGAGACCCATTGACCCGAGCGCTACGCGGCTAACTATCTGCCATGAGCCAACCGGCGACCACTGTCTTTAAATCTCGATTCAGTCACAGCTGACGCGTACATCTTCCGAAATTTGGACAAACCGTCTGGCAGGATAAGGCCGCGAAACGGACGTGTTACATGCGTATCGGGCGAGGATCTCCGCATTACGGACATCGGCCGACGCGAACCCGCCTGAAAATGAGTTGCAAAAAGCCCGGGCACCCCCAAGATGGGGGCACCCGGGCTTCAAGCGACCGATTGTCAGCCGTGCTTGGCGCGGCTCGCGGCGCGGGCGCGCTCGCGGGCGTCCAGGTTCACCTTGCGGATGCGAACGGCCTCCGGGGTGACCTCCACGCACTCGTCGTCGCGGCAGAACTCCAGGGACTGCTCCAGGGAGAGCTTGCGCGGCGGCACGATCGCCTCGAACGAGTCGGCCGAGGACGACCGCATGTTCGTGAGCTTCTTCTCCTTGGTGATGTTCACGTCCATGTCGTCGGAGCGCGAGTTCTCGCCGACGATCATGCCCTCGTACACCTCGGTGCCGGGGTCGGTGAAGAGCACACCGCGCTCCTGGAGGTTCGTCATCGCGAAGGCGGTGACGGCACCGGAGCGGTCGGCGACCAGCGAACCGTTGTTACGGGTCGTCAGGGTGCCGAACCACGGCTCGTGGCCCTCGTGGATGGAGTGGGCGATGCCCGTGCCGCGCGTGCCGGTCAGGAACTCCGTACGGAAGCCGATCAGGCCACGGGACGGCACGACGAACTCCATACGGACCCAGCCGGAGCCGTGGTTCGACATGTTGTCCATACGGCCCTTGCGGACGCCCATGAGCTGGGTGACCGCGCCCATGTGCTCCTCGGGGACGTCGATCGTCATGCGCTCGACGGGCTCGTACACCTTGCCGTCGACGATCTTGGTGACGACCTGCGGCTTGCCGATCGTCAGCTCGAAGCCCTCACGGCGCATCTGCTCGACCAGGATGGCCAGCGCGAGCTCACCACGGCCCTGGACCTCCCAGGCGTCCGGGCGCTCGGTGTCGAGCACCCGCAGCGAGACGTTGCCGACCAGCTCGCGGTCCAGACGGTCCTTGACCTGACGGGCCGTGACCTTGCGGTCCTTGACCGCGGCCTTGTTCTCCGCGCCCTTGCCGGTGCCACCGCGGCCGACCAACGGCGAGGTGTTCGTACCGATGGTCATCGAGATGGCCGGCTCGTCGACCGTGATGAGCGGCAGCGGGATCGGGTTCTCGGGGTCGGCGAGGGTCTCACCGATCATGATGTCCGGGATGCCGGCGACGGCACAGATGTCACCGGGTCCCGCCATCTCGGCGGGCTTGCGGGTGAGCGCCTCGGTCATCAGCAGCTCGGTGATGCGGACGTTGGACATCGTGCCGTCGCGCTTGATCCACGTGACGGTCTGGCCCTTGCGCAGCTCGCCCTGCTCGACGCGGAGCAGCGCGATACGGCCGAGGAAGTTGTCGGCGTCCAGGTTGGTGACGTGCGCCTGGAGCGGGGCCTCGGTGTCGAACTCCGGGGCCGGGACGTGCGAGAGGATCGTGGAGAAGAACGGCTCCAGGCTGTCGCTGTCCTGCGGGACGGTGCCGTCCTCGGGCTTGGTCAGCGAGGCCACGCCGTCCCGCGCGCACGCGTAGACGATCGGGAACTCGATCTGGTCCTCGTCGGCGTCGAGGTCGAGGAAGAGGTCGTACGCCTCGTTCACGACCTCGTCGATGCGCGAGTCGGGGCGGTCCGTCTTGTTGATGCACAGGATGACGGGCAGCCGGGCCTGGAGCGCCTTGCGCAGCACGAACCGGGTCTGCGGCAGCGGCCCCTCGGAGGCGTCGACCAGCAGGACCACCGCGTCCACCATCGACAGACCGCGCTCGACCTCGCCACCGAAGTCGGCGTGGCCCGGGGTGTCGATGATGTTGATGGTGATGACGTCCCCCCCGTCCTTGGGGTGGTACTTCACGGCCGTGTTCTTGGCCAGGATCGTGATGCCCTTCTCACGCTCCAGGTCGTTCGAGTCCATCATGCGGTCGTCGAGCGACTCGGCGGCGTGCGCGGCGAAGGCGCCGGCCTGCTTCAGCATGGCGTCGACAAGAGTCGTCTTGCCGTGGTCGACGTGGGCGACGATGGCGACATTGCGGATGTCGTGGCGCGTGGCCATATTGCGGCGTACTCCCGGAGTCTTAGGAAGGGGCGTCGCGTACGTCTGGTGTTACGCGGACCCTGCCGGGCTGTACATGCCACGGCCTCACCCCATGGTACGTGGCGTTGACGGGCACGGCCTCCGCAGGGGACTCAGGCCCCCTCGAGGGCCCGGGATCCGGCCGGGCAGCTCCGCACCGCGGCCTCGTGCGCGGCCGTGTCCTCGCGGGCCTCGTCGGCGCAGGAGAGGAAGCCGATGCCGACGGTGTCCCAGCTGCGTACGTGCCCTTTGACCGGCTCGCCGCCGTCGCAGGTGTACGTGAAGTCGGCGTCGATCATTTTGAGGGCGTCCCAGGAGTAGTACGTGCCCTTCGTGAGTTCCGTCTCCGTCTCGTAGTACGTGTCGTACCGGGTGTCCTCGTCCTGGGAGGGGTCGGCGAGCGGCTTCTCGACCTTCAGGTGTCTGCCCAGCGCGAGGATCACGGCCCCGGCGTTCGTCCCGTCCGGCACGGGGCTCACCGTGGGCTGGTACCTCAGGGTGTCGTAGGACTTGAGCCGGGCCTTGTAGGACGCCGTCCTCTTCTTGATCACGATGGGGTCGGCCAGCCGGATCAGCTTCTCCGTGCGGGTGACGTCCGACCAGGTGTACGTCCCGTCCGGGCAGGATCCGGCCCGGTCCTCCGTGTCACCGCCGCAGCCCGTCAGCCCCGCCCCGAGGGCCACCAGCGCCGCCCCCGCCACCCACGTACGCATCCCCGTCGTCCCTCTCTGTGGCCGTACGACGGCCGCCACCCCGCTCGTCGCGGGGTGGCGGCCGATCGTGTGCTGGAGGGAATGATCTCCTACTCGGCTGTGGGGCTCGCCACCGGCCTCTCGCCCTTCTTCAGGAAGCCCATGTCCTCGTAGACCGGGGTCCGGAAGCCGAAGGCCCCGGCGTTCACCACGTTCTTCCTCGCGGCCGTCAGCTGGGGCCGCTGGTACAGCGGGATGGATCCCGCCGCCGCCCAGATGCGGGAGTCGGCCTTGCGGATCAGGCCCCGGCTCTCGCGCTCGTCCAGCGTCGTCATCGCCTGGTCGAAGAGCTGGTCGACCTGGTCGGTGCCGACCCGGGTGTAGTTCTGCTCGACGTTCAGGGAGCCGTCGGCCGCCGGAACCGGCTTGGCGTAGATCGGGCGGCCGTCGGTGGCGGGGAAGGCGGAGGCGGGCCAGGAGTACAGCGCGAGGTCGTACTGGCCCGACGCGATGTGGTCCTTGAAGTAGCTCTCGTCCTTGACCTTGGAGATCTCGGTGCGGATACCGACCTTCCGCAGCATCCCCGCGATCCGGTCGGCCACGGTGACCAGGGTCTGCGAGCCCGGACCCGACGGCAGTACGAAGCGGAGCGTGAGCGGCTTGCCGTCCTTGGCCAGCGCGCCCGCCGCGGTGCCCGCCGGCGCGGCGGTGCCCCGCGGGGCGTACGCACCCGGCGCCCCGCCCTGCTTCAGCGTGTTCGTGTACTGCTTGCCGTCCTGCGCGAGGTGCTCGGGGTCCTTCTTCTTCTCCCGGTCGGCCTCGCGGCGCGCCTTGTCGTCCTCGCCGACGATGTACGTGTCGTCGTCGCCGTCCTCCGACTTCTCCCCGGCCTTCTCGCCCTCGGCCCCGGCCGCCTTCTCCCCCTTCTTCCTCTCCTCCTTGAGCGGGCCGCCCCGCACCCATCCGGCGTCCGTGAGCAGGGCCTGGGCCTCCGCGGTGTCCTGGCCGCCGAGCGCGCCGCTGTTGTCGGCGTACGCGGCCTGGCCGGAGAGCGCGAGGTGGCTGCCGACCGGCTCGGCGGGCAGGCCCAGCGGCGTGAGGACCACCGCGGCGAGGGCCTCCCGGTCCAGGGCGCGGGCCACGGCACGGCGCACCCGCTCATCAGCGAGGGGCCCGTCGGCGCCGTTGAGGGCGAGCTGGGTGTAGGCGGGCTCCAGGGAGCGGCGGACCTCGAAGCCGCGCAGCGCCTGCTGCTGACGGGCGTACGTCGTGGCCGCCGTGCGCTGCTTCTCGCGGGCGCTGATCTCGTCGTCGGCGGCCTCCTCGTCGGAGCCGTTGGCTACGGCCCAGGAGCGCAGGGAGTCGGCGGCGCCGAGGTTGCTGCCGGGGCCCATCAGCGGGGTGCTGGTCGTGCCGCGCCGGGGACCGGCGGCGCCGGTGATCCGCTTGACGGACTCCGGGTCGATCTCGGCCAGGTCGAGCTTGCCGGCGGCCAGTGCGGCGGCGCGCTCTTCGCGCGGCACGGCCCGCAGCACGATCTCGTCCAGCTTGGCGGGGTGGCCCCACCAGCGCGGGTTGCGGTCGAGGGTGACCTCGTCGCCCTTGCGGTCGACCTCCTTGACCCGGTACGGCCCCGCGCTGACCTTGAGCTTCTTGCGCGCCCCGTCGTTGAAGGAGTCCGGGGTGCCCATGACGTCCTTGGGGTACAGCGGCGAGAACAGCGACTTCCAGTCGGCGTACGGCCGCCCGAAGGTGACCTTGACCTCCAGGTCGTTCTTCCCGCGCTCGATCCGCTCGATGCGGTCGTAGCCGGCGTTGCGGGCCGTCCAGTACGCGGTGTCCTTGCCGGACAGGGCTCGCCACTGCGCGGCGAAGTCGGCGGCGCCGATCTCCCGGCCGTCGCTCCACACCGCCTGCTGGTTGAGCTTGTACAGCACGACCTGCTTGGGCTCGGTCTCGACGACCTCGGCCTTCTCCAGGTAGTCGGGGTTGACCTGCGGACGCCCGTTGGCGTCGAGCCGGTACATCGAGGGCAGGACTGCCTGGGCGACACGCGTGGTGGTGCCGTCGGCGTCCGCCTGGAACGTGTTCAGGGTCTCCGGCACGGAGTCCACGGCCCAGCTGAGACTGCCGCCGTCGGCGACCATCGCCCGGGCGACGGACGCGACGTCCGGCTCGGCGAGCGGCCTGCCGGCCGGATCCTTCGTACTGCAGCCGGCGAGCGCGGGCACGGCCAGCGCACCCGCGGTGAGGAAGGCGACCGAGCGCATGACCGCGCGCAGGCCGACGCCGTCGTGGGACATGCCACATACCTCCGGGGGTGCACCGCCGGTTTGGATCACGTTTGGCGGTATATGGAGTTGATCAGATGTATGCGGCCACTGAAGAGGAAAGGGTTCGGCAGAAGGCGGCGACACGGCCGAGGCGGCGCCGAAGCCCACCCATGCGGCGCAATCCAGGGCGTACAGGGGGCGCGCACGGAGGCTCACGATCCGCCAATCCGTGCACGTCCCTTCACATCGGCAGGTGTGACGCGCAACACTCGCAGGCGCACATGAACGTTGCCGCCCTAAGTGAGGTCACGTCATGGCCCTGCACGACGAACTGGCATCGGCACAGCGCTGCCTCGACGAGTTGCACCGGTACGTGAAACGCCTGGAACAGCAGTTGGGCAGCGGTGGTCTGGAGATGCGCCGCGTCCGCATGGACGCCGACCGTCTCCGCGAGAGCCTCGCGCTGCTGAAGGACGCCGACCCGGCGCTCGCGAAAGCCAAGCGCCCCGATCTGGTCTCCATCCCCGACACCCCGTACGACAACACCCTCTGGACGGACTCGGACGACGAGGGACTCGGCGCCCGCGACCGCCACGCCCCCTGAACCCGACCGGAGTCATGCGTTGGCCACTGGTACGGAACCCCATCCGAACAGCGGCGGTGTACGAACGGGTACGCGCGCCGCGATCGACGCCCCGCATCTGCGGACCGACCGCTGGTGGCTGGCTCCCGCCACCACCACCGCCGGGCTGCTCGCGTTCATCGTGTACACGACGTGGCGGGCCTTCGTCGACACGAACTACTACGCGGCCCCCTATGTCTCGCCGTTCTACTCACCGTGTCTGGCGGAACGCTGCGAGCCCATGCACGCCGGCCCCAACTGGGAGATCTTCGGCAGCTGGTGGGGCCTGTCCCCCGCGATCATCATCCTGATCTTCCCGCTCGGCTTCCGCCTGACCTGCTACTACTACCGCAAGGCCTACTACCGGGGCTTCTGGGCGTCCCCGCCGGCCTGCGCGGTGGCCGAGCCGCACAAGAAGTACACCGGCGAGACCCGCTTCCCGCTGATCCTGCAGAACATCCACCGGTACTTCTTCTACGCCGCGTTCCTGGTCGCCGGCGTCCTCACGTACGACACCGTGCTCGCCTTCCGCGACGAGCACTACGAGTGGGGCCACATGGGTCTGGGCACCCTCGTGTTCCTGCTCAACATCGTGCTGATCTGGGCGTACACCCTCTCCTGCCACTCCTGTCGGCACATCATCGGCGGCCAGCTCAAACACTTCTCCAAGCACCCGGCGCGCTACCGGATGTGGCGGTGGGTCGGAAAGCTGACCGCCCGTCACATGCAGCTGGCCTGGGCGTCCTTGGCGAGCGTGACCCTCGCCGACGTCTATGTCTTTCTCGTCGCGTCCGGTGTCTTCGACGATCCGAGGTTCTTTTAAATGGATGGGGCGTTCTGATGTCCGTGGTCGACCACCAGGAGTGGGACGTCGTCGTGGTGGGCGCCGGGGGCGCGGGTCTCCGCGCCGCCATCGAGGCTCGCGAGCGCGGCGCCCGTACGGCCGTGATCTGCAAGTCGCTGTTCGGCAAGGCGCACACGGTGATGGCCGAGGGCGGCATCGCGGCGGCGATGGCCAACGCCAACGAGCACGACAGCTGGCAGGTCCACTTCCGCGACACCATGCGCGGCGGCAAGTTCCTCAACCAGTGGCGGATGGCCGAACTGCACGCGCAGGAGGCCCCCGACCGGGTGTGGGAGCTGGAGACCTGGGGTGCCCTCTTCGACCGCACCAAGGACGGCCGGATATCCCAGCGCAACTTCGGCGGCCACGAATACCCGCGCCTCGCCCATGTCGGCGACCGCACGGGGCTCGAACTCATCCGGACCCTCCAGCAGAAGATCGTCTCCCTTCAGCAGCAGGACAAGAAGGAGACCGGCGACTACGAGTCCCGTCTGAAGGTCTTCCAGGAGTGCACGGTCACCCGCGTCCTCAAGGACGGGAACCGGGTCTCCGGAGTCTTCGCCTATGAGCGGGAATCCGGCCGTTTCTTCGTCCTGCAAGCCCCGTCCGTGGTCATCGCGACGGGTGGTATCGGCAAGTCCTTCAAGGTGACGTCGAACTCGTGGGAGTACACCGGCGACGGCCACGCGCTGGCGCTGCTGGCGGGTGCGCCCCTGCTGAACATGGAGTTCGTGCAGTTCCACCCGACGGGCATGGTCTGGCCGCCGTCGGTGAAGGGCATCCTCGTCACGGAGTCCGTCCGCGGTGACGGCGGCGTGCTGCGCAACTCCGAGGGCAAGCGGTTCATGTTCGACTACGTCCCGGACGTCTTCAAGGAGAAGTACGCCGAGTCGGAGGCCGAGGGCGACCGCTGGTACGAGGACCCGGACAACAACCGGCGTCCCCCCGAACTCCTCCCCCGCGACGAGGTCGCCCGGGCCATCAACTCCGAGGTGAAGGCGGGCCGAGGCTCCCCGCACGGCGGGGTCTTCCTGGACGTGTCGACGCGGATGCCCGCCGAGGTCATCAAGCGCCGGCTGCCGTCCATGTACCACCAGTTCAAGGAGCTGGCGGACGTCGACATCACCGCGGAGGCGATGGAGGTCGGGCCCACCTGTCACTACGTGATGGGCGGCATCGCGGTCGAGTCCGACACGGCCGCCGCACGCGGGGTGCCGGGGCTGTACGCGGCCGGCGAGGTCGCGGGCGGCATGCACGGCTCGAACCGGCTCGGCGGCAACTCCCTGTCCGATCTGCTGGTGTTCGGCCGCCGGGCGGGTCTGCACGCGGCCGAGTACGCGGCGGCCCAGGCGTTCGAACGCCCCGCGGTGGACGAGCTCCAGGTCGACGCGGCGGCCGCGGAGGCGCTGCGCCCCTACTCGGCGGAGTACCCGGAGACGGGCGCGCAGGACGCACGTCCGCCGGAGAACCCGTACACCCTCCACCAGGAGCTCCAGCAGGCCATGAACGACCTCGTCGGCATCATCCGCCGCGAGCCCGAGATGAAGCAGGCCCTGGAGAAGCTCGCCGAGCTGCGGGTACGGGCCCGGCGGGCCGGCGTCGAGGGCCACCGCCAGTTCAACCCCGGCTGGCATCTCGCCCTGGACCTCAGGAACATGCTGCTGGTCAGCGAGTGCGTGGCGCGGGCCGCGCTGGAGCGCACGGAGTCGCGCGGCGGCCACACCCGCGAGGACCATCCGACGATGGACCGCAAGTGGCGCCGTATCAACCTGCTGTGCCAACTCACCGATCCCACCGGCGGACTGGCGGCCACGGACCCGGTCCGCGGCCAGATCGAGCTCACCCGTGAGACCACCGACCCCATCCGTTCCGACCTGCTCGCCCTCTTCGACAAGGAGGAGCTGGTCAAGTACCTCGCCGAAGAGGAGCTGTACGAGTGAGCAGCTACAAGGCCCGCTTCAAGGTGTGGCGCGGCGATGTGCAGGGCGGCGGCCTGGAGGACTTCGCGGTCGAGGTCAATGACGGCGAAGTGGTCCTGGACATCATCCACCGCCTCCAGGCCACCCAGGCCCCCGACCTCGCCGTCCGCTGGAACTGTAAGGCGGGCAAGTGCGGTTCGTGCTCGGCGGAGATCAACGGCCGGCCGCGGCTGCTGTGCATGACCCGGATGTCGGTCTTCACCCGGGAGGAGACGATCACCGTCACTCCCCTGCGTGCCTTCCCGGTCGTCCGCGACCTGGTGACGGACGTCGGCTTCAACTACGAGAAGGCGCGCGAGGTCCCGGCGTTCGTGCCGCCGGCGGACCTGGGTCCCGGCGAGTACCGGATGATGCAGGAGGACGTGGACCGCTCGCAGGAGTTCCGGAAGTGCATCGAGTGCTTCCTGTGCCAGGACACCTGCCATGTGGTCCGTGACCACGAGGAGAACAAACCGGCGTTCGCCGGGCCCCGCTTCCTGATGCGGGTCGCCGAGCTGGACATGCATCCGCTGGACGCGGCGGAGGAGAGCGGCCTGGACCGCAAGAAGACGGCCCAGGACGACCACGGCCTCGGCTACTGCAACATCACCAAGTGCTGCACGGAGGTCTGCCCCGAGGGCATCAAGATCACGGACAATGCGCTGATCCCGCTGAAGGAGCGGGCGGTGGACCGCAAGTACGACCCGCTGGTGTGGCTGGGGTCGAAGATCAGGAGGAGGTCCTCGTAGCTCCGGCGCCCGCCGGGAACTGGGCCCGGCGCTGCACGTACAGACCGAGCACGGCCACGGCCGCGCCGGTCAGCGCGAACGGGAAGAAGCCGGGGTGACGCGACGCGTCGAGCGGGCCCAGGAAGAGGAACGCGCCCGTCCCGGCCTGGTTCAGCAGCGTGCCGTATCCCCACACCCTGGGCCGGAGGATCTTCGCGCTTCCCCGGCCCGGGAGCAGCCAGCCCTTGGTGACGGCGGCCGTACCGATCGCCAGGCCGACGGTGATCACCACGGCGCCCACGATCCCCAGCACCTCGTTCATACCGATCATGCTTCCACGAGTTCCAGCACGCACAAGAGATTTGACTCGGCGATGGCCCGCATGGGACCAGGGTTTGGGAAATCACCGTCCAGGAGCCGGAGCGGGCCCGCGACCAGGGACAGGTGCATGGCGAGCCGGTAGAGGCGCAGCCGGTCCTCGTCCAGGCCGGGCACGCGCAGCGCGTCGTAGCGCGGCCCGAAGCGGATCCGCAGGAAGACGTGCTCCCACTCCACGTCGAAGTACATGAGCCCTTCGATGTCGATGAGGGCGGGACGGCCGTCGGTGTCCAGCAGGACGTGGTCGGGGCCGAGTTCACCGTGGATCAGGGTGTGGCGGGCGCGCGGGCGGACGGCGGCGGCCAACTCCCCGATCCTGTCCGTCAGCCGGTCCGCCACGGCGGCGATCCGGGCGTCTCGTGCGGCGGTGGCGGCGATGTCGCGCAGCGCGCCCTCGGTGATCCGCCGCGCGCAGGAACTCGTCCCCGAGTCACCGCCGTTGTCGACGACCACGACCTTCCCGAAGTCCCGGCCCTCGTGCGCGTGCAGCAGCGCGAGCTCGCCGGCCAGCCGCTCCAGGGAGGCGCGGGCCGCGATCGGTTCCCTCTCCAGGGCCTCCTCCAGGCTGCCGCCCGTGATGTCCTCCATGATCGCCACATCCGCCGGGACATGCGTGTGCGTGGCGTCGGCGTGCAGGAGACGGGGTGTGCGGACGCCGGCCGCGACGAGGCGGTCGTGCGCGGCCGTGAACACGTCGAGGCTCGAGCCCGCCGAGAAGGGGTCGCGCAGGTCGGAGGGGCCGGAGTCCCAGTAGTCCTCGTCGGCGGACCAGACATAGGCGACCGCCGTGCTCCCGTCCTCGAGGGTGAGCCGGTAGACGCCCTTCTTGGAGCCGCCGCGCAGCCGGGTCACGGCGGCCAGGGTGCGGTGGGGGCCCAGGGCGGTGCGGGCGAACGGTGCGAGGTCGTCGCGCGTGAGGAACTTCCGGGTCGCGGTCATCCGGCAGATCGTCGCAGCCGTACGGGGCGGACCGCCTTCATTTTTCTCAGGCCCCCCACCCCTGCGCCACCCCTGCCCCATCCCGGTCGCGCCGCCGCATTCCTGCTCATACGCTCCGAAATGTGACGTCATCCTTGTTCCGGGGCCGACCGCGGCGCGCGACCTCGCACATATCCGTGCGGGTGGCGCACACCGTGCTGGGCGGGCTGGCCGGGGTGGTGTGGCTGGTGCTGCCGGGGATGACGTTCGACGACAGTGCCGCGGTCGCGGGGACCCGGGTGGAGACCGGGCAGCAGATGCAGGCTCAGGATGACGGATCCTCGGCCGCCGACCTCGTCCTTCCGCTCCTCATGGTGGGTGCCGCGGGTGCGGTCGCGGGATACACCTACGTACGGCGTACGCGGCGGGCCCGGACCCGCACCACTCCCGGCGGCGCCCTCGCCGCCCCGTGGACACCGTCCGCCGGTGAACTCGACGCACAGGCACAGTCCCTGCTCGTCACGGCCGACGACTGCGTCCGCACCAGCCGTGCGGAACTCGCCTTCGTCGAGGCACGGTTCGGGAAGAGTGCCGTGGCGCCCCTCACGGCGGCCCTGCGGGACGCGGAGGGCGAACTGAGGGCAGCCTTCCGGATGCGGCAGCAGTACGACGACGGCGTACCGGAGGAGCCCGCGGCCCGGCGGCACGCGCTCGCCGGAGTCGTCGGACGGTGCGAGGAGGTCGGGCGGCGGCTGGACGCGGAGGCGGCCGGGTTCGACCGGCTGCGGGCGCTGGAGAAGGGCCTGGGCGAGGCCCTGGAGATCGCCGAGGGCCGCTTCCGGGCACTGGCCGGGCGCACCGGGACCGTCGAGGCGCTCCTCGCCGACTGGCACGAGCGGTACGCCCCCTCGGCCACCGCCCCCGTCACCGGCCACACCGAACAGGCCAAGGACCGCCTGGTGTTCGCCACCCTCCGCCTCAACCAGTCCCGCCAGTGCGCCGACCGCGCGGACACCGGGAAGGCAGCCCAGCACCTCTGCGCCGCCGAGGGCGCGATCGCCCAGGCCGCCGTCCTCCTGGACGGCGTCGAACGGCTCGGCGCGGCCCTGACGAACGCCGAGGCCCTGGTACCGGCGGCACTGACCGGCGCGGAGGCGGAACTCATGAGGGCACGGGAACGGCCGACCGGTGTGCCCGCCGGTGAGCTGTGGGCCCGGATCCTGCACGCCGACGGTGCCCTGGCCGCCGTACGGGACGAACGGACCACCGGACCGTACGACCCCCTCGGCGCCCTGCGCCGGATCGTGCGGTCGGCCGGCCCGCTGACGACGGAGCCGACGGCCGGGGTACTGGGGGCGGCCGCGCTGCTGGTCGGCCGTACCGCGATATCCGCCGCGGACGATGTCGTCGCGACCCACCGGGGCGCGGTGGGCGCGGTGGCCCGCACCCGGCTGGCGGAGGCGGCACGGCTGCTCACCGAGGACCCGGCAGCCGCGGACGCGTACGCCGCGCAGGCCCGCGATCTCGCCGAACAGGACGTACGGGTGCACGGCAACCCGGCGACAGAGCACGAGAGCGGTGTGGCGGGGGCGATCCTGGGCGGCGTACTGCTGGACGCCGAAACACCCACGACCTTCGGCGGCCCACGGACACGAGCACGCGGCATGGGCGCGAACGCGCCCCTTTAGAGACAGGGCGAACTCAGAACAAGCTGAGCAAGGCCTCCGCCGGGTCCGTCAACCCCGTCTCCCCGTCCGGCAACGGCAGCTCGAACCACACCGTTTTGCCCCGAGGCGTCCGGCGCGACCCCCACGCCGCGCTCAGCAGCCCGACCAGCTGCAACCCCCGCCCGCCTTCGTCCGTGTCACGCGCCCGCCGCCGCCGCGGCTGCACCAGCCCGGAGTCCCACACCTCGCACACCAGGGTCCGGTCCAGCAGCAACCGCAACCTGATCTCGCCCTCGCCGTACCGCAGAGCGTTCGTCACCAGCTCGCTGACCAGCAGCTCCGTCGTGTCGACCAGCGGCTCCAGATCCCATGCCAGCAACCGCGTACGGGCGTACTCCCGAGCCCGCCCCACACTCCGCGGTTCCCGCGGCAGCGTCCAGTCGCCCACGGAGTCCTCGGGCAGGCCCTGGACGCGTGCCATCAGCAGGGCGATGTCGTCCTCGCCGTGGTGGCTGTCGAGGGTGTTGAGGACGTGGTCGCAGACGTCCTCCAGCGGCTGGGCGGGATCCGTCAGCGCGCCCACGAAGGCCTGGAGCCCCTCGTCGAGGGGGTGATCGCGGCTTTCGACCAGTCCATCCGTGTAGAGCGCCAACAGCGCGCCTTCGGGTAGTTCGACCTCTACCTCCTCGAAGGGCTCGCCCCCGACGCCGAGCGGCATGCCCGGCGGCACGTCGAGCATGAGGGCGGCCTCGCCGGGCTCCACGAGGACCGGCGGCAGATGACCCGCGTTGGCGAAGGTGCAGCGGCGGGTCACGGAGTCGTAGACCGCGTAGACACAGGTCGCCAGGTACACCTCGGAGAGGTCCGCCTCACGGGGGCGGCGGGCCGCGCGGGTGGCCTGCTGGACACCGCCCGGCGCACCGAGACCGCGCGCGATCTCGTCCAGCGCGCTCAGCACTTCGGCCGGTTCGAGGTCCAGCAGCGCCAGTGTTCTTACGGCGGAGCGCAGTTCACCCATCGCGACCGCCGCCCGCAGTCCGCGGCCCATCACGTCGCCGACCACCAACGCCGTTCGGTGACCGGGCAGTTCGATGACGTCGAACCAGTCGCCGCCGACCTCGCTGGGCCGGTCGGAGGAGGAGTTGCCCGGCAGATAGCGACAGGCGATGTCGAGGCCGGAGGCGACCGGGTCGCCCGGGGGCAGCAGGGACCGCTGCAGCATCAACGCCCGCTCGTGCTCACGCCGGTACAGCCGCGCGTTGTCGATACAGACCGCCGCCCGCGCCGCCAGCTCCACCGCCAGATCCCGGTCCCGGTCCCCGAACGGCTCGCTGCCCTTCGTACGGGCGAACTGCGCCAGTCCTACGACGGTGTCGTGGGCGACCATCGGCACGGCGAGCGTGGACTGCACCAGTCCGCCCTCCTCGGCCGGGATGAACAGCGGGCGGGCGGTGCGCAGGGCGTCCGCGCAGGGCGAGTTGAAGGGGAAGTGGTGGACGGCGCCGACCGAGACGGGCGGGCCCGAGCTGATGAAGGGGGCGTCGGAGACGGCGCTGGCGAAGGCGACGCGGCGCAGTTCCGCGCTGCCGTCGGCGAGTCCCGGCGGGGTCTCGTCGCCCGCCAGGAGGCCTTGGTAGAGGTCGACCGTGGCCAGGTCGCAGAAGCCGGGGACGACGACGTCCAGGAGTTCGCGGGCGGTGGTCTCCAGGTCGAGGGAGTTGCCTATCCGGGCGCCGGCCTCGTTCAGAAGGGCGAGATTGCGCCGCGCCGCGGCCGCTTCCCGGGCTGCCGCGCGGCGGGCCGTGATGTCGGTGGCGAGCCAGGCGATGCCGATGGGGCGCCCGGAGCCGCTGCGCACGCGGTAGAGGTTGACCGACCAGTGGCGGCGCTCGTCGGAGCCCGGCAGGAAGCCGGTGACGTGCATGTCCGTGATGGATTCGCCGGTCTCCAGGACGCGGCGCAGGGTGGCCGCCACCCGCTCGGCCTCGGGGCGGGGCAGGTAGTCGCCGACCCCCTTGCCACGGTGGTCGTCCGGGGTGCCGCCGAAGAGGGAGGCGAAGCGGTGGTTGGCGCGCCGGACCCGCAGATCGGGGTCGATCAGCAGGAAGCCGAAGGGAGATTGGCCGAATATCGACTGCGAGGCGGCAAGGTCGGTCTCGATCCGACGCAGGGTGCGGACGTCCACGACGATACAGACGGCGGCCCGCTCACCCTCCGCGGTCTGCGTCGGCATGACGTAGACCTCTGCCAGCCCTTCCTCGCCCGCCTCCTGGTCGGCCGACTCCGGCACCCGGAAGGGGACCACCCCGGTCCACTCGCGCCCGTCGAGTATCTCGGCCATCTTGCGCTGACCGACCTCGCGCCGGTCGGCGTCGATGAACGCCTCGATGGGGTCCATGCCGACGGCCCGGTCGGCGGGGATCCCGAAGAGCTGCTCGGCGCGCACACTCCACTGGTCCACGAGCCCGTCGGGGCCGATGGAGAAGGACGCGACCTTGATGTAGTCGTAGATGGAGCCGGGTGGACTGCTCTGCCACATCGCGTCGCCCCGGGGGGCGCCAGCGACCCCGCCGGGTCCACCGGTGGGTTCCAGGCCTGTCCCGCCCATGGCACCACGCGTCACGTCCGCCGCGGTGTCACCCGCGGCCTCCGACCTCGCGCCGTCCGACGGGTCCTCGGACTCCGTGGCCTTCGCTGGTATCTCGCTCACGCGAACCGTCCCCTCCAGCTCACCGCGTCCGGCACCGGTCACCGGCAGCGGCTGCCCGCAGTATCCAGCACTACGGCGCCGCACAACACGGTGTTCACGATCACAGCACGGTCCCAGCGTTTTTTGGACCGCACCGCGACAACACTTCCAGTCTTCTAACCAGCCAACACACTGTCGAACCACCTACTCCGGCAACCGTCAGTGGCCTGAACCATTCGCTGGACAGCACCGGCGGGGTCGTACAGCCGCGACGGCCCCGGTTCATCCCGGGACCGCCAGCTCGAACCACACCGTCTTGCCCGTCTCCCCTGGTCTGGTACCCCAGCGGCGCGAGGAGTGGGCGACGAGTTGCAGACCCCGGCCGCTCTCGTCATCGGGGTGGGCGACCCGCTTCCGCGGTGGGTCCGGAAGCGGGTCGGAGACCTCGACCAGCAGGACGTCACCGAGGCCGGCGGGGCGGACGAGGCGGACGCCGATGGGGCCGGTGGCGTGTCGCAGCGCGTTGGTCACCAGCTCGCTGACCAGCAGGGTCGTGATGTCGGCGACGCTGTCGAGGTTCCAGTCGCGCAGCCGGCCGCGGACGGCGGTGCGGGCGGCGCGTACGGCGCCGGGGTCCGCGGGGAAGGTCCAGTCGGCGCGGTCGCCTTCGGTGTCGATCACGCCGATCACTTCCCCGGCCACGCCCATGTCCGGTTTCATGGGGTTAATGGGCACATACCCGATATCCGGGGCGTGGTACCGCGTGGAAGGGCGCGTTGTGGTGCGAACGGCGTATGCCGGGGCGCCTATGAGATCGGGAGGTGTGCCTGTTCGGCGGCTGCGGGTGATTCGTGGCCGCTCGCGCGGTTCCCCGCGTCCCTAGGGCGCATCCAACCGGGCGGCGATTTTCCGGACCGCATCCACGTCCTGGTCCAGCCAGGGCACGTCCCAGAGCTGCTCCCGTGTCAGCCAGCGCAGGTCGTCGTGGTCCTGGAGGGGCTTGGGGTCCGGTGAGCCCGGGAGCAGTTGCGCCGTCCAGACCTGGAGGACGTACGGGGCTCTCAGGGGCCACTCCCCCGGGATGCGCTCCCCCACCTCCACCTCTACGCCCAGCTCCTCGCGCAGCTCGCGCGCCAGCGCCGCCTGTGGGGTCTCGCCCGGTTCGACCTTTCCGCCGGGGAGTTCCCAGCGGCCGGCCAGTTCGGGGGGTGCGCTGCGGCGGGCGGCGAGGAGGTGGTCGGCGTCGAGCAGGGCCGCGCCCACCACCACGATCGGTTCCGTCATGTGCCGGAGCCTACGGGAGGCGTCGACCGGTCAGTTCGCCGTCGCGGTGCCGCCGTTCTGGCCGATGCGTTCGACCCAGTACAGCTGCTTGTGGCCGCGGCTGTCGAGGCTGTCCGCGATCTTCTGCGCTTCGGCGCGGGTGGCGTAGCGGCCCACGCGGTAGCGATTGCCGTTGTCGTCCTGTCGTATGACGAGCCAGGGAAGAGTGATCGTGCCGTCGTTCATCCCGCCCCACCGCCCCTTCCCGCTCGCGGTTCTCGCCCTGCCCCGCCCGCTAAGGAAACCGCAATCCGCATATGCCCGACCCTACGCCTAACCTTTACGGAGCGAACACGGATTCTCACAAAGAGGTACGCAACCAGCCAGAACGCAGAGGGCGTGCGACGCCGAACGCGCCGTGCGCACGCAGGAATGCATCCGGTCAGAGCGGTGTGCGCGCGCCCATGGCCACCTGCGAGAACGGCCAGATTCCAACGCCGCTCGCATGGCCCCCGGTTGGACGGGTACTGGTGGCAACTGCCGTAGCGGCGTGCGCTACTTCACCGGAAGGTGGTAGGCGACCCGGTAGCGGTCCGCCGGGATGACCACGTCGGCCGTCTCCACGGGGCGGCCGGAGGCGTAGAAGGTGCGATGGACGACCACGACGACATGGCCGGGGACGCCGCCCAGCGCGAGGAGTTCCTCGGCGAGGCCGGGGCGGGCGCCGACCTCCTCGGTGACGTTGTCCACGATCACGTCGATGGCGGCCATGCGCTCGACGACGCCCATGCCGCCCAGCGGTCCCTCCTCGGGGAGCATCACGGGGGTGCGGCCGGTGACGGCGAGGGGCTCCCAGGAGGTGGAGAGCATCATCGGCTCGCCGTTGTCCCGGTAGACGTACTTGGTGCACATCACGCGGTCGCCCGGCCGGATGCCGAGTCGCTCGGCGACGGCGACGCTCGCCTCGGCCTGCGCGCTGCGGGACTCCCAGGTGCCGCGCGTCTCGATGTCGGCCTGCTCCTGCCGGAAGGGCGTGGCCCCGCCGTCCGGACGGAAGCCGGTGCGGGCCACCCGACGGGGCACCGGGCGCTCGCGCACATACGTCCCGGAGCCGGAGCGGCCCTCGACCAGCCCCTCGGCCATCAGCACCTTGCGTGCCTCCAGGGCGACGGTGTCCGAGACGCCGTACTCCTCGCGGATTCTGGCCTGGGAGGGCAGCCGGGTGTGCGGTGGCAGCGATCCGTCGGCGATCTTCTTGCGGAGATCGCCCGCGACGCGCAGATACGCCGGCTGCTCACCGAATGTCACTGGCCGCTCCCATCAGGTTGTACAGACAGCAACAGCGTGGCAACCGTGGGTTCCGCCATGCAAGCAAAGGCCAGAGAATCACTCGATGTAGTGACATGTGCCCGCCTCGGGCTTTACGCAGGCACTTTCTCCCCGCTATAAGGGCGATCACACATCGAGTTCCCCGGCACCCCCGCCGCCGCTCCCGCTGCCGTCGTCCTCGTCGTACGTCGGCACCGTGGTGGCCAGGCCCAGAGCTTCGCGGGCGGTGACGGTGGTCTTGCCGTCGATGAAGTCGTAGCCGGCGTCGTAGTGCTCGTAGTACGTGTCGACTTCCTCCGCGTCCGCCGCCTTCGCCCACTCCCCGCGGGCGTCCTTCATGTCCTTCACGAAGTCGGCGACGGGCCGCGCGGCCCCGGCGGACCAGGAGCGGCCGCCCAGCGCCTCGGACTGCTCGCCGAGCGCGATGTCGACGTCGGCGGCCCACTCCGTGTTCGCCGGGAGGTCGTCCTCGGCGTAGTCCTCGGGCTCCTCGTAGAGCACCGTGTCCAGGGCGTTGGCCGCCTTGAGGAAGGCCACCTGGTCGGCGTCGAGGGTCGTCTCGTCGTTGCGCAGCGAGCCGGTCAGGCTCTTGTCCTCGTCGACGTTCCCGAACAGGCAGGTGATCTCGCGATCCCCGAAGGCCCAGCTGTCGTCGGACGGCACCAGGTAGTAGACGTCCACGTCCTCCGGTACGGCCCAGGCGTCCATGGCGTACGTCTCCTGGAGCGCGTAGCACTTGTCGTCGGCGGTGTCCTCGATCACGCTGTCGCCCGGGAAGTCGCCGCCGGGGAGCTTGACGACGGCGAACACCTCGCCCTGGTGCGCCTGGGCGCAGGGCACTTCGTCGACGTCGTAGGTCTCGCCCGTCAGGGCATCGGAGCCCGAGTCGAAGCAGTCGCCCTTCTTGAGCGAGTAGGCGCTGCCCTCGCCGCTCGCGGCGTCCCTGAAGCCGTCCCAGAAGTCGGCGGCGGCGCCGGTGGTGAGCGACACGGTCCACAGGACCAGGCCCACCGAGGACAGCACGGAACCCGCGACCGCCATGCCCTTGCCGCGCTCGCCCTTCCTCTTGATCTGGCTCAGCGCGATGAGCCCCAGGACCAGCCCGACGGCCGGCAGGAAGCAGAGGATGCCGAGGACCAGGGCGGCGATGGCGAGGCCGTTGACGGGCACCGGCTGCGCGTATCCGCCGTAGCCGTAGCCCCAGGGGCCGGGCGGGGCGTAGGGGCCCGGCGGGTACGGCCCTGGGGGCTGATGGGGGCCGGGAGGGGGTGGTATGGACACGGGTACCGTGCTCCTGGTTCGGGCTGGGGTTTCTCGGGAGAACTCACGTGCGACTGGGCGCATGGTAAGCGCGAGGTGAGTGGGGGCGGAATGGCGGTCACGAATGCGACGATCCGGGCGGTCAACGACCTGACCGCGCGGTGGGCGAAGGCCTCGGAGGGCGGGACGGTCTTCTCGGCCGCGGGCGTGTGGCCGCTGCTGGCGTTCCTGGCGGACGGGGCGGGCGGTACGGCGCGGGGTGAGCTCGCGGAGGCCGTGGGGATGCCCGCGGAGGAAGCGGCGGGCGCGGCGCGGGAGTTGCTGGCCGCCATGGGGCGGATGCGAGGGCTGGACTCGGCGCTCGGGCTGTGGACCAGGCGGTTCGTGGAGCTCCGGGAGGAGTGGGAGGCGGGGCTGCCGGCCGAGGCGCACGGCGTGCTCACCGGCGACCCCGACGCCGATCAGGAAGCCCTGGACGCCTGGGCCGCCAAGCGCACCGGCGGGGCGATCGGGCGGATGCCGGTGACGCCGGGGCCGGACTCCTCGCTGGTGCTGGCGACCGCGCTGACGTTGCGGACGGACTGGGAGGTGCCGTTCCAGGGCGATCTGGTGCCGTGGTGCGGCCAGGACCGGTCCGGGCTCAGCCGCACCGACGCGGACCTGGACGGCGTGGCGGTGGCGCGGACGGCGGTCGGGGCGGTGACCGAGGCGCGGGTGCGGGGGACCGACGGCGTCGATGTGCATCTGCTGCTCGGGGACGAGGAGTTGACACCCGGGCAGGTGCTCGGCACCGGGGTGGACATCCTGACGGGCGCGGTGCCGGCCGTACGCGGGAGCCGTCTGCCGCTCGGCGCGGTCGGGCCCGGGCTCAGGATCGAGACGGTCCGCACCAGGAGCCCCGAGCCGCCGAGCCTCACGCTGAGCACCGTCGAGTTCACGCTCGACGCGGATCACGACCTGCTGGCGCACCCCGGGCTGTTCGGTCTGGCCACGGCGTCCGACCGCGCCCCCGGCCACTTCCCCGGCATCAGCCCGGCGCCGCTCGCCCTCGCAAAGGGACGGCAGTCG
This sequence comes from Streptomyces sp. NPDC087859, assembly GCF_044742595.1. NCBI lineage: Bacteria > Bacillati > Actinomycetota > Actinomycetes > Kitasatosporales > Streptomycetaceae > Streptomyces > Streptomyces sp. NPDC087859. The sequence goes on from NZ_JBIUUU010000001.1 coordinate 143,536, forward strand.
GCGACGGCGACGTTCGGCGCGGAGGGGTTCCGGGCGGCGGCCGTGACCGCGTACGTCATGGACTGGATGAGCTGGGAACCCGAGCCGTACGAGTCCAGGCGGGCCCACGCCGGCTTCGACCGCCCCTTCGGCTTCCTCGCCGTCCACCGCGACACACGGCTCGTCCTCGCGGCGGGCTGGGTCACCGACCCGAAGCCCTCCGCGAGGACGACCTGAAACCGACGGACCGTTGACGTACTAGAACTGCAGCGCCCAGGCGTCGATCCGCCCGGTGTCCTGCGCCGCGTTGTCACTGACCCTCAGCCGCCACGTGCCGGCCGCGGCCTCGGAGGAGGCGTTCACGGAGTACGTGGTGTTGATGTTGTCCGCGCTGCCGCCGGTGCCGTACGCCTTGAGGGTGTACGCCGTGCCGTCGGGGGCGATCAGCTGGACCTGGAGGTCGCCGATGTACGTGTGGACGATGTGCACCTCGACGGGCAGGGCCGAGGGCGCGTTGCCCGTGACGCCGGAGACGGTCACCGGGGACTCGGCGGTGGAGTTGTCGGCGATCGCGTAGTCCGCGGTGTTCTCGAAGCGCGGCCCCGGCGGGGTGACGGTGCCTCCGGGGACGTTCAGGAGACGGTTGGGCGAGCCGGTGCCGGGGCTGGTGACGACGCCGGTGGAGGCGAGGCTCACCAGTGCGGAGGAGACCTGCGCGGGCGTCGAGGCCGGGTTGTCCGCCAGGTACAGCGCCGCCGCGCCCGCCACGTGCGGGGTCGCCATGGACGTACCGGAGATGGTGTTCGTGGCGGAGTCGCTGGTGTTCCACGTCGAGGTGATGGACGAGCCGGGGGCGAACAGGTCGAGCACCGTGCCGTAGTTGGAGTAGCTCGCCCTGGCGTCGGTCGAGGTGGTGGCGCCGACCGTGATGGCCTCCGTCACGCGGGCGGGCGACCGGGTGGAGGCGTTGGTCGACTCGTTGCCGGCCGCGACGGCGAAGGTGACACCGGAGGCGACGGCGTTGCGGACCGCCGTGTCCAGCGCGGTGTCGGCGGTACCGCCGAGGGACATGTTGGCGACGGCCGGCTTGACCGCGTTCCGGGTGACCCAGTCGATGCCGGCGACGACCTGGGCGGTGGTGCCGGAGCCGGAGTTGTTGAGGACGCGGACGCCGACGATGCTCGCCTTCTTGGCGACGCCGTAGGCGGTTCCGGCGACCGTGCCGGCGACGTGGGTGCCGTGGCCGTTGCCGTCCTGGGCGGTGTTGTCGTTGTCGATGGCGTCGTAGCCGTAGCGGGCCCGGCCGCCGAAGTCGCTGTGGGTGATGCGGACGCCCGTGTCGATGATGTACGCCGTGACACCCGTGCCGGCCGAGTCCGGGTAGGTGTACGAGCTGTTCAGCGGGAGCGTCTTCTGGTCGATGCGGTCCAGGCCCCAGGACGGCGGGTTGGTCTGTGTCGCCGCGATGGTGAAGGTGCGGTTCTGGACCACGGAGGCGACGGCCGGGTCGGCGGCGAGACGTTTCGCCTCGGACGCGGAGGCCTCGATCGCATAGCCGTTGAGCGCCTTGGTGTAGGTGCGTTCGATGTCGGCGCCGTACTGCCTGGCCACGGCCTTGCCCTGGGCGGAGCCCGCCCTGGTGCCCGACTTCAGGGTCACGATGTAGCTGTCGGCCACGGCGTTCGCCGCGCCCTCGTACTGGACACGGCCCTCGGGAGCGGCCGTGGCCGGGAGGGCGGAGACGAGGCTCGCGGTGAGTGCGGCGGTCATCGCCGCGCCGAGCACCGCACATCTTCGGTGACGCATCGCTGCCATCTGAGGGATCCTCCTCGATCGCTGGTGCGCTGATATGTTCATGTCAATTTGCTGTGGGGTTGCTGTGCGTCCGCCGAAAGATTGAGGCCTCCACAGGAATTGCACAAGGGCCCTGCGGGGCCCATCTACGCTGCGCACATGACCCCACTGCCGGACTGTTACTGCCCCGTCGACGGCACCCGTGTCCCGGGCGGTTCGCTCGTCTGGTGCTGCCCGGTCTGCCGCGGCCCCCTCGACCTCGACTTCCACCCCACCCCGGCGTCGCTCAAGTCCCTCACCGGACGGGTGAATTCCCTGTGGCGGTACGCCGAGACACTCCCACTGGCGACCCCCTCGGTCTCCCTCGGGGAGGGCCGCACCCCGCTGGTCCCCCTGCGCGACGGCGTCTCGGCCAAGCTGGACTTCCTGATGCCGACGCTGTCCTTCAAGGACCGGGGCGCGGTGCTGCTCGCCGAACTGGCACTGCGACTGGAGCCGCGCCGGGTGGTCGCGGACAGCAGCGGCAACGCGGGCACGGCCATCGCCGCGTACTGCGCCCGGGCGCGGCTGCCCTGCACGGTGTACGTCCCCGAGGGCACGTCGGCGAAGAAGCTGGAGCAGATCGGGGCGCACGGGGCCCGCCTGGAGGTGGTCGCCGGTGACCGTGAGGCGGCCGCGGCGGCGGCCCGGGAGGCGGCGGACTCGGCGGGCACCTTCTACGCCTCCCATGTCTTCAACCCGTACTTCCTGCACGGCACGAAGACCTACGTCCATGAACTCTGGGAGGACCTCGGCGGCCGCCTCCCGGACGTCCTCGTCCTCCCCGTCGGCAACGGCACGCTGCTGCTGGGCGCCGCCCTGGCCGTCGCCGAGCTGCACGGCGCCGGGCTGATCGACCGCCGGCCCGCCCTGTACGCCGTCCAGGCGGCGGCGGTGGCTCCGCTCGCCCAGGCCTGGCAGGAGGGGGCGGAGGACCTCGTCGGCACGACCGCGGCGGCGCCGACGCTCGCCGAGGGCATCGCGATCCCCCGGCCGCCGCGGGCACGGCAGATCCTGCGGGCGGTGCGGGAGTCCGGGGGCACCTTCGTGACGGTGACCGAGGACCGGATCCGGCACGCCCAGCGGGACCTGGCGTCGATGGGACTGTTCGTGGAGTCGACGGGGGTGGCGTGCTGGGCGGCCGTGCGGGAGGGCGTGCTCGGGGAGCGGAGCGGGGTGGTGCCGCTGTGCGGGGCGGGGATGAAGTCGGGGCCGGCGGAGGCCTAGTTACGGCCGTTCCCTCTCCAGGATCTCGACGCACCGCCCCAACAGCCCCGTCAGGGCCTCGCGTTCCTCGTCCGTGAACTCGGCGGCCAGGGCCCGCTCCACCCGCACGGCGCGGGCGTCCGCGTCGGTCATGACGGCGCGGCCCTCGTCGGTGAGCCGGGTCTCCAGCACATTGCGGTGCCACTCGTGGGGGGTGCGCTCGATGAGGGCGCGGTCCTGGAGGTTCTTCAGGACGGTGTTCATCGTCGGCGGCGTGACGCCGCACAGCCGGGCCAGGGCCGCGGCGGAGATCCCGGGGTTCTCGGCGAGGTTCAGCAGCGCCGCGTACTGCGCGACCGTCAGTCCCGCGGGCCTCAGGACCGCGGTCTTCGTCGCGTTGAGAGCCTGTTCGGCCCGCTTGATATGGAAGCCGAGGCGCTCGGAGGCGGGCATGGACGTCATCTGCGCATGGTAGCGGCCTCGACCATCGATTAGCCCTCACTCATCCATTAATGCATTGACGAGCATTAGGGCTCTAATCTACGTTCACATTCATCATCCAGTGAGCAGCCGAACCGAGAGGCTCCGCCGTGTCCCGTACGATGCCCCGCCGCACCTTCCTGACCAGCGCCGCCGCCCTCACCACCACCGCGGCGCTCCCCGCGACGCCCGCCGCGTCCGCACCCCGGATCACCACCGCCTTCGAACTGCCCGGCGACCGCGTCTACCCCGAGGGCATCGCCGTCGACCCGCGCAAGGACGACGTGTACGTCGGCTCGTACGGCACCGGCACCGTGTACCGGGCGACACCCGGCCGCCGCAGGGCCGAGGTCTTCCTGCCCGCCGGAGCCGACGGCCGGACCACTGCCAACGGCATCAAGGCCGACCGCGCGGGCCGGCTGTGGGTCACCGACTCGACGGCCGGGGTCGATGTGTACGACATCAGCAGCCGTGCCCTGCTGGCCCGCTTCGCACCGCCCGGTGACACCCCGTTCCTGATCAACGACCTGGTGATCACCCCGGACGGCACGGCCTATGTGACCGACAGCCTCCGGCCGCTGGTGTACCGCGTCACCCCGGCCGACCTGGACCGTGCCCGCGGCGGCCGGGCGACGCTGAGCCCGTACGCCGACGTGAGCGGGGTCGGCGTGCCGCGCGAGGCGTACACCCTGAACGGCATCGCGACCGACGGGCGGCACCTGTTCGTCGTCGACATGGTCGTGGGCGACCTGTTCCGGATGGACCTGGCCACCGGTGCCGTACGCCAGGTCGAGCTGCGCGGCGGGGACATGGCGCACGGGGACGGGCTGGAGCTGGTGCGCGGGACGCTGTGGGTCGCGCACAACGCGTCGAACACGATCAGCAGGTGGCGGCTGGACCGGGGTGCCGGATCGGCCCGGCTGGAGCGGCGGTTCAGCGATCCCGCACTGCAGATCCCGACCACGCTGGTGCACAGCCGGGGGCAACTGCTGGTCGTGCGCGCCCAGTTCGACAAGGGCGGGCCGTTCGGGCCGGGGGTGCCGCAGACCCCGTTCACGGTGGCTCGGGTGGACGGGATCTGAGGGGCCGCTCGGGCGGTCAGTCGTCGAAGCCGGTCGCCCGGGTGGTCTTCTCCCACGCCGTGACGTCCTCGCGGATGTGGTCGAGGTGGCCCAGGACCGCGGTGACGCCGTCGTCGCCGAGCGGGAGGCGCAGGGGCGTGTGCTCCGCCTGGAGGGCGGCCAGGATCACCGCGGCCGCCTTGGCCGGGTCGCCGGGCTGGGAGCCGTCGCCGCCGGCGACAAAGCCACGGGTGCCGCTGACCTTGGCGTACACCCCGCTGTCCGGGCTCGCGCCGGCCCGGTCCGCCTCGAACAGCGAGGTCCGGAAGGCACCCGGCTCCACGATCAGCACCTTGATGCCGAACTCCTCGACCTCGTCCGCGAGCGCCTCGGACATGCCCTCCAGGGCGAACTTCGTCCCGCTGTAGGCGCCGAAGCCCGCGAAGGACATCTGCCCGCCCATGCTGCTCATCTGCACGATCGCCCCGGAACGCCGCTCCCGCATCGACGGCAGCACGGCCCGCACGAGCGCCGCGGGCCCGAAGACGTGCACGTCGAACAGCGCGCGCAGCTCGTCCTCGCCGGTCTCCTCGAAGGCGCCGACATGGGTACGGCCCGCGTTGTTGACGAGGACGTCGATCCGGCCGTGCCGCGCCACCACGTCCCGTACCGCCGCCTCGGCGGCCGCCGTGTCGGCGACGTCCAGGCGCAGCGCCTCCACCTGGTCGGGGTGGGCGGCCACGAGGTCGTCCAGCGCCTCGGGCCGGCGGACGGCGCCGACGACGACGTCGCCGTCGGCGAGGGCCGCCTGCGCGATCTCCCGCCCGAATCCGCTGCTCGCTCCCGTGATCAGCCAGACCTTGTTCATCTCGATCCCCTTCATCCGAGTGGTTCGTGAACCACCTTGCTGCGAAAGTCCGTTGCCCGTCCAAGACCCACGGTGATAACCGATGGCTATGACAACGGACGTGCACCTGAGGGATCTGCGCTACTTCCTCGCGGTGGCCGAGGACCTGCACTTCACCCGCGCGGCCGAACGGCTGTATGTGTCCCAGCCCGCCCTGAGCAAGCAAGTACGTTCCCTGGAGCGGCAGTTGGGCGTCGAGCTGTTCCGCCGCGATCGGCACGGCGTGACGCTCACCGCGGCGGGCGAGGCGCTGCTGCCGCATGCCCGGCGGGTGCTGGCCGACTGGGCGGAGGGCGCGGCGGCGGTGGCGGCGGCACGCTCGGCCCAGCGCAGCACGCTGGTCGTGGGGATGAGCACCAGCCCGGGCCGCGGCGGACTGCTGCCGGCGATCCGGTCCCGTTTCACCGCGGCTCATCCGAACGCGGCACTGCGGGTGCGCCAGGTGAGCTGGGAGGACCCCACCGCGGGCCTGGCGGACGGGGACGCGGACGTCGCGTTCGTCTGGCTGCCCCTGCCGGACGCCGACCGCTACGCGTGGACGGTGGTCGCCGAGGAGCCCCGCCTGATCGCCCTCCCGGAGAGCCACCCCCTGGCGTCCCGCCCGGAACTCGACTTCGCCGACCTCGCCGACGAACCGTTCCTCGCCCTCCCCGAGAGCGCGGGCCCGCTGCGTGCCCACTGGCTCGCCCTCGACGAACGCGCCGGCCGCCCGGCCCGCGTCGGCGCGGAGATCGCCGGCACGGAGGAGACGTACGAGGCCCTGGTCGCCGGCCTCGGCATCTGCCTGGTCGCCGAGGGCAACGCCCCGCTGATCACGCTGGGCGGGGTGGTGACGCGGGCGGTGCGCGGGGTGAGCCCGAGCCGGTACGTCCTCGCCTGGCGGGAGGGGGACCGCAGACCGCTGGTACGGGCGTACGCGGAGGCGTGCCGGTCGGTCGCGGAAGCCTGACAGGGCGGCTGCTTCGCGGCGGGCCGGGGCTGTCTACGATCACCGCATGAGCGCGTGGAAGAGGGCCCTGGACGCGGCGGGGATCCGGGAGCCGGAGCTGCGGAGCGACTACGACGCCCAGCGGCGGCTGGTGGCGCGCGAGCGGCGCAGTTCGTATCTCGCGGCCCGGGTACTGCTGCCGCGGCCGATGCTGCCGCACGTGATGGCCGCGACAGCCGTGATGCACCACGGGGACGACCTCCTGGACACCGGCCCCAAGCACCTGCGGGTGGCGGCGTGGGCGTCCTGGGAGCAGCGGGTGCGCGAGGCGCTGGAGAAGGGCGTGGCCGACGATCCGCCGATCCGCGCGTTCCTGCACACCGTGACCGCGTATCCGCGGCTGCGGGAGGTGGTGGAGGAGTATCTGGCCACCGCCACGGCCGAGTTGGAGTTCACCGGCTTCACGACGGAGGCCGACTTCCAGGCTTACGTGGACGCCTACTCGCTGCCCGCCTTCATGCTGGTCGGCACACTGCTGGGACCGGAGACCGACGACGGGCGCTACCGGACCCTGTGCCGCACCCTCATCGAGGGCAGCCAGCGGCTGGACTTCGTCAACGACCTCGCCGAGGACCTCCCGGAAGGCCGCCTCGGCATTCCGGCCGAGACGCTGCGGCGCTACTCGCTCGCGGTGGAGGACCTCGCGGCGGGCCGAGCGTCACCGGGCCTGCGCGACTTGGTGCACGACCAGGTCGACGCCGCCCGGACCGCCCTGAAGGCGGCACGCGAACTGCCCGCCCTGGCGGCGCCCCCGGGCCGGGCGCTGCTGAGCGCGGTGATCGAGATCGAACTCCTGACCGCGGACGCGGTGGCGGCGCGCGGAACGGGGCTGCTGCACGGCTCCGCGAGCCCGCCGCTGCCGGGCACGCTGCGGGTGCTGTGGAACGCCCGCAGGCTGCGCCGAACGACGTCCTGACCGGGAGCTCCCGTCGACGTGAAGGCGGTCGCCCTCGTTGACGATCTCGTGGCCCGGTCCCCGTCGAGTCGCTACGGTTGAGCCATGACCGCACTGCCCGACGGGATGCGCCCGCCGCGCGCGGAAGGCTGGTTCGCGGAGGACCTGGACCGCCTCCCCGAGGCACCCCGCCATACCGAGCTGATCGACGGGGCTCTCGTCTTCGTGCTGTCGCCCCAGCGAGCCTGGCACGGCTCGTCACCGCCCTGACCACCACGCTCATGGCGCAGGCACCGGCCGGCTTCGAAGTCGAGCGGGAGATGACGATACGCCTCGACGACCGGAACCCCGAGCCGGACCTCTTGCTGACAGACCTGCCCTACGACCCCAACCGCACCTGGTACGCCCCCGAGGACGTGAAACTCGTCATCGAGGTCGTCTCCCCCGAGTCCGCCCACCGCGACCGCACGGTCAAGCTCCGCAAGTACGCGGAGGCCGGCATCCCGCACTACTGGTGCGTCGAGGACGAGGACGGGGCACCCGTCGTCCACGTCTACGAACTCGACGAACCGACCGGCCGCCACGCGCCCGCGGGCATCTTCCGGGGCACCCGCCCCCCCCCGGGCCCCTGCGAGAGCCGCCGTGATCGCGCCACGCACCCCCCCCCGCGCGCAAACTCGGTGGGGGGGACCGCACCGGGGGGGGGGCGGGCCACACCCGCCCCCGCCCCCCTCCCTCACGGCTGATCAGACGTTGAAGCGGAACTCCACGACATCCCCGTCCTGCATGACGTACTCCTTGCCCTCCATGCGCGCCTTGCCCTTGGCGCGGGCCTCGGCGACCGAACCGGTCTCGACGAGGTCGGCGAAGGAGATGACCTCCGCCTTGATGAAGCCCTTCTGGAAGTCCGTGTGGATCACGCCGGCGGCCTCGGGAGCGGTGGCGCCCTTCTTGATCGTCCAGGCGCGGGATTCCTTGGGGCCTGCCGTGAGGTAGGTCTGGAGGCCGAGGGTGTCGAAGCCGACGCGGGCCAGCGTCGCCAGGCCGGGCTCGTCGGCGCCGACGGACTCCAGGAGCTCCATGGCGTCCTCCTCGTCGAGCTCGGCGAGGTCCTGCTCCAGCTTGGCGTTGAGGAAGATCGCCTCGGCGGGGGCGACCAGGGCGCGCTGCTCGTCCTTGAAGGTCTCGTCGACCAGCTCGTCCTCGTCCACGTTGAAGACGTAGAGGAAGGGCTTGGTCGTCAGGAGGTGCAGGTCGTGGAGGAGTTCCTCGTTGCCCGAGCCCTGGACGATGCCCTGCGAGAAGAGGGTGTCGCCCCGCTCCAGGATCTCCTTCGCCGCCTCGACCGCCGCGACCTTCGGCGCGATGTCCTTCTTGATGCGCGAGTCCTTCTGGAGACGCGGCAGGACCTTCTCGATGGTCTGGAGGTCGGCGAGGATCAGCTCGGTGTTGATCGTCTCGATGTCGTCCTTGGGCGAGACCTTGCCGTCGACATGGACGACGTTCTCGTCCTTGAAGGCGCGGATGACCTGGCAGATCGCGTCGGACTCACGGATGTTGGCGAGGAACTTGTTGCCCAGGCCCTCACCCTCCGACGCGCCCTTCACGATGCCCGCGATGTCCACGAAGTCGACGGTCGCCGGGAGGATCTTCTGCGAGGAGAAGATTTCGGCCAGCTTCGTCAGCCGCGCGTCCGGGACGCCCACGACACCGACGTTGGGCTCGATCGTGGCGAACGGGTAGTTGGCCGCGAGCACGTCGTTCTTGGTCAGGGCGTTGAACAGGGTCGACTTGCCGACATTCGGCAGACCGACGATTCCGATCGTGAGCGACACGTTGCGACTTCCCGTACGTGAGAGGAGAGGACTGAGGGCTGGGGCCGATCCACCAGTCTACGGCGTACCGGGCCCCGCCCCCTTCGAGGCGTCGAACACTTGGCCAAGGTCGATCCCTCGGCGTGTCTGAAGGGCGATTCTGCATATAAACCGTCCTAAGTTGGTCCGGTGGAGCAACACAGGACGCGACCCCCGCACATCCGAGCACGACGCGAGACGCCATCCCTGCCCCCGCAGGCGGCCCGCGGCGGGCGCCGTCCGGCACCCGTGCGACGGCCCGCTCCCCCGGTCGTGCAGGCGGTGCGGCGCTTCCCCAACCCCCGGCTCACCGGGCTCGGGGGTGGTCTGTTCTGCATCGCGGTGATGGTGGTGCTCGGCTGCCTCGACGCGCTGACGTTCGATTCGCTGACGCTGTACGGCGTGCTGTTCCTGCCGGTGTGCGTGCTGACGGCCGTCTGGGTGCGGCGCAACGACCTGGTCACCGCACCCATCGTGGTGCCGATCGCCTTCGCCGCGGGGCTCGTGCCCGTCGCCCAGGGAGGCGACGGGCTCGGCGCCCGGCTGATGGGCCTCGTGACGGCCCTGGCCACCGAGGCGGGATGGCTGTACGGCGGGACGCTCCTCGTCGGTCTGATCGTGACCGTACGGAAGATCCGGCTGATGAACCGCCGGCGGCAGGCGAACCGCCGGCCCTTGTGAGCTACTCCTGCGCGGCGCGCATCGCCGCCCCCACGATCCCCGCGTTGTTCTGCAGCTGCGCCGGGACGATCTCCGCCTTGATGCCCTCGATGTAGTGCAGGAACTTCTGGGACTTGCGGCTGACGCCGCCGCCGATGATGAAGAGCTCGGGCGAGAAGAGCATCTCGAGATGGGCGAGGTACTTCTGGACGCGGCGCGCCCAGTGCTCCCACGTCAACTCGCCGTCCTCCTTGGCCTTGCTGGAGGCGCGCGTCTCCGCGTCGTGCCCGTGCAGCTCCAGGTGGCCCAGCTCGGTGTTGGGGACCAGGACGCCGTTGACGAACAGGGCGCTGCCGATGCCGGTGCCGAAGGTCAGCAGGAAGACGGTGCCCTTGCGGCCGTGACCGGCACCGAACTCCATCTCAGCGACGCCCGCCGCGTCCGCGTCGTTGACCACCGTCACCGGCAGACCGCCGAGCCGCTCGCTGAACAACGCGCGCGCGTCCGTGTCGATCCAGTCCTTGTCGACATTGGCCGCCGTACGGATCGTGGCCCCGCCGGTGACCACGCCGGGGAAGGTCAGCCCGACCGGCCCCGACCAGCCGAAGTGGTCGATGACCTCCTTCACACCGTCCGCCACCGCGTCCGGCGTCGCCGGGTGCGGGGTGAGCACCTTGCAGCGCTCCTGGGCGAGGTCGCCTCTGGCCAGGTCCACCGGGGCGCCCTTGATCCCGGATCCGCCGATGTCCACACCGAAGATCTGCATGGCCCTACGTTACGACGGGCGACCGACAGTCACTCCTTCGAGGTGCCCGTACGCTCCGCGACCAGCGCCGCGGCCTCCTCGCGCAGATCGCGGCGGAGCTCCTTGGGCAGCGAGAAGGTGATGGACTCCTCGGCCGTCTTCACGGTCTCGACGTCGCCGTAGCCGCGCTCGGCGAGCCACTCCAGGACGCCTTCGACCAGGACGTCCGGGACCGAGGCGCCGGAGGTCAGGCCGACCGTGGTGACGCCCTCCAGCCAGGCCTCGTCGATCTCGTCGGCGAAGTCGACCAGGTGGGCGGCGGGGGCGCCGGCGTCCAGGGCGACCTCGACCATGCGGATCGAGTTGGAGGAGTTCTTGGAGCCGACGACGATGACCAGCTGGGCGTCCTCGGCCAGCTTCTTCACCGCGATCTGGCGGTTCTGCGTGGCGTAGCAGATGTCGTCGCTGGGCGGCGAGATCAGGCCGGGGAACTTGGTCTTGAGAGCGTCGACGGTCTCCATGGTCTCGTCCACGGAAAGCGTGGTCTGGGAGAGCCAGACGACCTTGGACGGGTCGCGCACCTCGACCTTGGCGACGTCTTCCGGGCCGTCGACGAGGGTGATGTGGTCGGGCGCCTCGCCGGAGGTGCCGATGACCTCCTCGTGGCCCTCGTGCCCGATCAGGAGGATGTCGTAGTCCTCCTTGGCGAAGCGGACGGCTTCCTTGTGGACCTTGGTGACCAGCGGGCAGGTCGCGTCGATGGTGGCGAGCCGGCCGCGCGCGGCCTCCTCGTGGACGACGGGCGCGACACCGTGCGCGGAGAACATGACGATGTTCCCCTCGGGGACCTCCTCCGTCCGCTCGACGAAGATGGCGCCCTTCTTCTCCAGGGTCTGCACGACGTACTTGTTGTGGACGATCTCGTGTCGGACGTACACCGGAGCGCCGTACTGCTCCAGGGCTTTCTCGACGGCGATCACGGCGCGGTCCACACCCGCGCAGTAGCCCCGGGGGGCGGCGAGCAGGACACGGCGGCCAGGCGAAGCAGTCATGCGTCCCATCGTAAGGCCGCGCCGGACGGGTCGAAGATCGCGTTGTTGGCGAGACTGGCCGGGAAGTGTGAAGGGCGGGGAACCGGCGACGGCAGTCGACAGATGAAGCACCGGCGGAGGCATCGATGTCCGAGACCCAGACGACGACCCGTAGCGGCGATCCCGGCCATGACCTGCGGCGCAGCCTCGGATTCCGGGATCTGGTGGTCTACGGGCTGCTTTTCATCGCCCCCATGGCGCCCGTCGGCGTGTTCGGCACGCTCGACGCCAGGTCGCACGGGGCGGTGGCGCTGGTCTATGTCGTCGCCACGGTCGCGATGGCTTTCACCGCGTTCAGCTACGCGCAGATGGTGCGGGTGGTCCCGCGCGCGGGCTCCGTGTACGCCTACGCGCGCGTGGCGCTCGGAAAGGAGGCCGGGTTCATCGCGGGCTGGATGGCGATGCTGGACTACCTGCTGATCCCGGCGGTCGCCTATCTCTTCTCCGGCATCGCGATGAACGCGCTGGTCCCGGAGGTCTCGCGGTGGGTGTGGACGGCGGTGGCGGTGGTCGTGACGACGCTGCTGAACCTGTGGGGCGTACGGGCCGCGGCCCGGGTCGGCTTCCTGGTGCTGGCCATGGAGATCGTGGTCCTGCTGGTGTTCATGGTCTCCGCGACCGTCGTCCTCGCGCGTGACGGTGCCGAGCGGGGGTGGCTGTCGCCGCTGTCGGGGGACGGCTCGCAGGGGGCGTTCGCGCTGTCGGCGGTGCTCGGGGCGGTGTCGATCGCGGTGCTGTCGTATCTCGGCTTCGACGCGATCGCCTCCTTCGCGGAGGAGGTCACCGGCGGGTCGGCGAAGGTGGCGCGGGCGGTGCTGTTCTGTCTGGCGCTGGCGGGTGTGCTGTTCGTGGCGCAGGCGTACCTGGTGGCGCTGCTGGAGCCGATGTCGTCGGCGGAACTGGCGGCCCGGCCGGGGAAGCAGGGGTCCGCCTTCTACGACGCCGTGGATGTGTCCGTCGGGACCTGGCTGCACGATCTGGTGGCGGTGAGCAAGGCGATCGGGGCGGCGTTCGCGGCGCTGGCCGGGCAGGCGGCCGCGGGACGGCTGCTGTTCGCGATGGGGCGGGACCGGCGGCTGCCGCGGGTGCTGTCGAGGACGGATGCGGGGGTGCCGCGGGTGGCGCTGCTGTGCGCGGCCGCCATCACCCTGGTGGCGGCGGTGTGGGCGGCCCGGCGGGACGACGGGATGGACCATCTGGTGTCGGTCGTCGACATCGGCGCGCTCACGGCCTTCACCTTGCTGCACGCGAGCGTGGTGGGGTGGTTCGCGGTACGGCGGCGGGGCGGGGCGGTGAGTTGGTGGCGGCATGTGCTGGTGCCGGTGGCCGGCGCGGCCATCACCGTCGCGGTGATCGTGGAGGCGTCGGGAGCGGCACAGGTGGTGGGGACGGTGTGGTTCGTGATCGGACTCGCGGTCCTGCTGGGGCAGCGGGGGCGGGCGGGGGCCGCACAGTGACCGGCCCACGTGGGCCGCGTTGTCACAACCGGCCACTACGCTCGGCGCATGGCTCTCAACACGTCCGCGGAAACGCCGCTGCCCGTCGGTGAGGTCTCCCGGCTGATCGGGGGATGGATCGACCGGCTCGGCGCCGTCTGGGTGGAGGGGCAGATCACTCAGCTGTCCCGGCGTCCCGGTGCCGGTGTGGTGTTTCTGACGTTGCGCGATCCGTCGTACGACATCTCGGTCAGCGTCACCTGTTTCCGGCAGGTGTTCGACGACGTCGCCGATGTGGTGAGCGAGGGGGCGCGGGTCGTCGTGCTCGCCAAGCCGGAGTGGTACGCGCCGCGGGGGCAGCTGTCGTTGCGGGCCGCCGAGATAAGGCCGGTCGGGGTCGGGGAACTGCTCGCGCGCCTTGAGCAGTTGAAGAAGTCACTCGCCGCCGAGGGGCTCTTCGCATCCGAGCGCAAGAAGGCGCTGCCCTTCCTTCCGCAGCTCGTCGGGCTGGTGTGCGGGCGGGCGTCGGCGGCCGAGCGGGACGTGCTGGAGAACGCCCGGCACCGCTGGCCCGCCGTCCGCTTCGAGGTGCGCAACGTCGCCGTGCAGGGCGTGCACGCGGTGCCGCAGGTGGTGCAGGCGGTCAAGGAGCTCGACGAGAACGACGACGTCGACGTGATCATCGTGGCCCGGGGCGGGGGCAGTGTGGAGGACCTGCTGCCCTTCTCCGACGAGCAGTTGGTGCGGACCGTCGCCGCCTGCCGTACGCCGGTCGTCTCCGCCATCGGGCACGAGCCGGACAACCCGCTCCTGGACCATGTCGCCGACGTGCGCGCCTCCACCCCGACCGACGCCGCCAAGAAGGTCGTACCGGACGTGGGCGAGGAGTACGAGCGCGTGCGGATGTTGCGGGACCGGGCGCGGCGGTGCGTCGAGGGGTTCATCCAGCGGGAGGAGCGCGGGCTCGCCCAGGCGCTCGCCCGGCCGTCGATAGAGGATCCGCACCGGATGATCGACGAGCGCGCCGATCACGTGGCCGCGCTCGTGGAGCGGTCGCGGCGCACTCTCGGGCATCTCCTCGACCGCGCCGACTCCGAACTCACGCACACGCACGCACGCGTGGTGGCCCTCTCCCCCGCCGCGACGCTGAAGCGGGGGTACGCGGTGCTGCAGAAGGCCGACGGGCATGTCGTACGGGACCCGGAGGAGGTCACCGCCGACGAGGTGCTGCGGGCGCGGGTGTCCGAGGGTGAGTTCAGTGTCCGAGTCGATGCTTAGGGTGGGCGCATGACCAGCAAGGTGGATGAGGCGCTCGGGTACGAGCAGGCGCGGGACGAGCTGATCGACGTCGTACGACGCCTCGAGGCGGGCGGTACGACGTTGGAGGAGTCCCTCGCGCTCTGGGAGCGGGGCGAGGAGCTGGCCAAGGTGTGCCGGCGGTGGCTGGACGGGGCGCGGGCGCGGCTGGACGCGGCCCTCGCCGAGGGGGAGACGGCGGAGGAAGAGGCCGGCTCCGAGTAACGGGCCTCGGTGATCTGTGAAGCGGGTCACCACGCTCCGGTTTTTGTTGAAGGTTCAACTGATGTCGCGTACAGTCATACGCGTCAGCCGATCCGGAACCCGGATCCGACGTACGTCCCCGAGAAGGTTCACGCATGTCTCTCGTCCTTGACCCCACCGCCCAGGACCTGCTGTTCCGCGAGGCCCGCACGGCGAACACGTTCACCGACGAGCCGGTGACCGACGAGCAGGTGCAGGCGATCTACGACCTGGTCAAGTTCGGCCCGACCGCCTTCAACCAGACCCCGCTGCGCATCACCCTGGTCCGCTCCCCCGAGGCCCGTGAGCGTCTGGTGCGGCACATGGCCGAGGGCAACCAGCCCAAGACGGCCACCGCCCCGCTGGTCGCGATCCTCTCCGCGGACAACGAGTTCCACGAGGAGCTGCCCACGCTGCTCCCGCACTTCCCGCAGGCCAAGGACCTCTTCTTCAGCGAGCGCCCGGCCCGTGAGAGCGCGGCCGCGCTGAACGCCGCCCTCCAGGCCGCCTACTTCATCATCGGCGTCCGCGCCGCCGGCCTCGCCGCCGGCCCGATGACCGGCGTCGACTTCGAGGGCGTCCGCAAGGAGTTCCTCGACGGCGACCACACCCCGCTGATGGTCGTCAACATCGGCAAGCCGGGCGAGGACGCCTCCTACCCGCGCTCCCCGCGCCTCGCCTACGACGAGGTCGTCACCACGGTCTGAGCGACCCGGACACAGGAGAAGGGCCCCCGGTTCCGGGGGCCCTTCTCCTGTGTCCGCTCTCCTGTGTCCGCGTGTTCCGGACGCCTCACGCCTCGGGGGCGCTCACTCCGACTTGAGGGCCTTCACCATCTGCGTCAGCTCGGCGTGCGACCCCGCGCCCGCCACCACGGTCGTCGCGCCGTCGGCCTGGTGGACGAGCGCGTCGTAGCGACCGCCGGTGTAGCGCGTCCAGGTCCGGCCGCCGATCTTCTCCGTGGTGTCCGTCTTCTCGCCGCCCTGGCTGGCCTCGTCGATGAACTCGGCGGCCGGCTCATGGGTCGACTGCTCGATCTGGACGTAGCCGTCGCCGGGGGTGTGGAAACCCAGGTGCCAGGCGTCGGAGTCCGCGCCGTCGTACCGCACGGAGGTGGCCTTCCAGGTGGCGGGCAGACCCGTCGGCGCCAGCACGGGGTAGGGCGCCGCGCGCCGGGCCGTGAGCAGCTCGACGCGGTAGTCGACCCGCTTGACCTCCTGCGGAGAGTCGTCGTGCGGGATGAAGAGGTAGACGACCCCCGCCATGAGACTGATCAGGCCCAGGGAGAGAACCATGTCCCGGACCGTCTTCTGCTTGCCGCTCGAACCTGCCACGGCTCTATCGTCGCAGGTGCCCTGGTCCGCTCATCCGTGGGGTCCCCTGCTCATTTTGTCTGCCTAACGATAGAGTCGACGGCATCACCCTCATCCGGCCGTCGTCGTATCAGAAAGGTGCGCTCCGATGACCGAGCATCATCATCTGCCCTCCGAGCTCGAAGTACCCTCCGAGGCCCCCGACCGCAACCTCGCCCTGGAACTCGTCCGGGTGACCGAAGCCGCCGCCATGGCCGCGGGCCGCTGGGTCGGTCGCGGCGACAAGAACGGCGCCGACGGTGTCGCGGTGCGCGCCATGCGGACCCTCGTCTCCACCGTGTCGATGAACGGCGTGGTCGTCATCGGCGAGGGCGAGAAGGACGAGGCCCCGATGCTCTTCAACGGGGAGCGCGTCGGCGACGGGACCGGGCCCGAGTGCGACATCGCCGTCGACCCGATCGACGGCACCACCCTGGCCGCCAAGGGCATGCCGAACGCGATCTCCGTGCTGGCGGCCGCGGACCGCGGGTCGATGTTCGACCCGTCCGCCGTGTTCTACATGGACAAGCTGGTCACCGGCCCCGATGCCGCGGACTTCGTCGACATCAACGCGCCCGTGTCCGTGAACATCCGGCGGGTCGCGAAGGCGAAGCGGTCCACCCCGGAGGACGTCACCGTCGTCATCCTCGACCGGCCCCGGCACGAGGGGATCATCAAGGAGATCCGGGAGGCGGGTGCGCGCATCAAGCTGATCTCCGACGGTGACGTGGCGGGCTCCATCTACGCGCTGCGCGAAGGCACCGGCGTCGACATGCTGCTGGGCATCGGCGGTACGCCGGAGGGGATCATCTCCGCCTGCGCCGTGAAGTGTCTCGGCGGCACCATCCAGGGCAAGCTGTGGCCCAAGGACGCGGAGGAGCGCCAGCGGGCGATCGACGCCGGGCACGATCTGGACCGGGTCCTGACCACCGACGACCTGGTGTCGGGCGAGAACGTGTTCTTCGTCGCGACCGGGATCACCGACGGTGAGTTGCTGCGGGGCGTGCGGTACCGGTCGGAGACCGCGACGACCGACTCGATCGTGATGCGGTCGAAGTCGGGGACGGTGCGGAAGATCGACTCCGAGCACCGCTTGAGCAAGCTGCGGGCTTACAGCGCGATTGACTTCGATCGCGCCAAATAGCTCTAGGGCTATGGAGCATTGGCGGCCGCGGATGCCGCGTGGCTTGTCGCGCAGTTCCCCGCGCCCCTGAGGTGGGTACAGCCACCCGGCAGTCAACGAACAACCGAAAGGGCGCCCCCGGTGCGGTGGGGGCGCCCTTTCGCTGCCCTGTGACCGGTCAGCCCGCCTGCGCTATGCGGGAGGTTCCGGCCGCCTTCTTCAGTTCCATGTCACGGCGCCTGCGGCGGGCCAGGACCACGCGGCGTTCCGCCGCGGTGAGGCCGCCCCAGACGCCGTAGGGCTCGGGTTGCAGGAGTGCGTGTTCGCGGCACTCGACCATGACCGGGCAGCGGGCGCAGACCCGCTTCGCGGCCTCCTCGCGGGAGAGCCGGGCGGCGGTGGGTTCCTTCGAGGGGGCGAAGAACAGGCCGGCCTCGTCGCGCCGGCACACCGCCTCGGTGTGCCAAGGCGCGTCTTGGTCCCTGTCTCGCACTGGCACCCGCTGAGCCGGAACGGCAGCTACCTGCAGGGACGAATGCGGCGGTTGCAGCACGGTCTACTCCTGACGACGGCTTCGCGAGCGAGCGACGATGCAGCAAGGCCTACCCGCTGTGCGCGTGCCTATGCACTGAGTTCCGAACCGCTGGATTCCGGGTGGTCCCGTGCTGGGGTGTGAGTGGAACCGATCGTTTCGCAGTCGGCCCGATTCACAACCGTCAACGATCCAGATGCTTGCGCAAACTCTTGTCGACCTTGTGCTGCACCCGATCGAGAATGTCCGCGACGAGCTTGCCCCGCCGGGGCCTCCCCTCGATGTTGCCGAGCACGGCCCACCCGTCGACGTAGACCACGGGTGCCTCGGGGTCGTCCGCATCCAGGGTGTGCACCTCGAAGTTGCCCAGGACCCCGCCGCCGGTGCCGCGCAGCGACACGTTCTCCGGGACCCGGACCTCGACGTTGCCGAAGACCGAGATCGCCTTGATAACGACCTGCTGGTACTCGAACAGGGCCTCGCTGAGGTCTATCTCGACGCTGCCGAAGATCGCGTACGCATGGATACGGCGGCCCGCGCGCCAGCGGCCCTTGCGGACGGCGCTGCTGAACACCGCCACCACGTTCTCGTCGGGCTCGATCGGGACGGCGCCGACCGTGGGGCGGTTGGGGGCGGCGACCGGTGTCGTGCGCCGCTGGTGGGCGGCGGGCAGGTCCTGGATGAAGGCGTCCAGCTCACCGACCGTCTTGGCGGCCAGCGCGCCCTCGACCCGCTCGGCGTGCTCGTCCGCGGTGAGCCGGCCCTCGGCCAGGGCCTCGCGCAGGATGTCGGCGATGCGGTCGCGGTCGGCGTCGGAGGCGCGCAGGTCGGTGGTGGCAGCGGGCGAAGTCTGCTTCTCAAGGTCCACGGCAGCAGCGTACCCAAACGCGATAGATCGCGACTAGGCCTGTGGACGACCAACTGAGCCTTACCTCACAAGCTTCGGGCCTCAGGCAGGTTCTACGCTGGTGAGGCTCGCCAACGGAGGCGGGTCGCCGTCTGCCGAGTGAGGAATGGGCTGAGATGCCTGAGTTCGCGTACACCGATCTGCTCCCCATGGGAGAGGACACCACCCCCTACCGGCTGGTGACCTCCGAGGGTGTCTCCACCTTCGAGGCCGACGGGCGCACGTTCCTCAAGGTCGAGCCGGAGGCGCTGCGCAAGCTCGCCGAAGAGGCCATCCACGACATCCAGCACTACCTGCGCCCCGCGCACCTGGCGCAGCTGCGGCGCATCATCGACGACCCCGAGGCGTCGGGCAACGACAAGTTCGTCGCCCTCGACCTGCTGAAGAACGCGAACATCGCGGCGGCGGGGGTCCTCCCGATGTGCCAGGACACCGGTACGGCGATCGTCATGGGCAAGCGCGGGCAGAACGTCCTGACCGAGGGCGGTGACGAGTCGGCGCTGTCGAAGGGCATCTACGACGCGTACCTGAACCTCAACCTGCGCTACTCGCAGATGGCCCCGCTGACCATGTGGGACGAGAAGAACACCGGCTCCAACCTCCCCGCGCAGATCGAGCTGTACGCCACCGACGGCGGCGCCTACAAGTTCCTCTTCATGGCCAAGGGCGGTGGCTCGGCCAACAAGTCCTTCCTCTACCAGGAGACGAAGGCCGTCCTGAACGAGGCCTCCATGATGAAGTTCCTGGAGGAGAAGATCCGTTCGCTCGGTACGGCCGCCTGCCCGCCGTACCACCTGGCGATCGTGGTCGGCGGTACGTCGGCCGAGTACGCGCTGAAGACCGCGAAGTACGCCTCCGCGCACTACCTCGACGAGATCCCCGCCGAGGGCTCGGAGCTGGGCCACGGCTTCCGGGACAAGGAGCTGGAGGAGAAGGTCTTCGAGCTGACGCAGAAGATCGGCATCGGCGCGCAGTTCGGTGGCAAGTACTTCTGCCACGACGTGCGCGTGGTGCGCCTTCCGCGGCACGGTGCGTCCTGCCCCGTCGCGATCGCCGTGTCCTGTTCCGCGGACCGGCAGGCCGTCGCGAAGATCACCGCCGAGGGTGTGTTCCTGGAGCAGCTGGAGACGGACCCGGCGCGGTTCCTGCCGGAGACGACCGACGAGCACCTCGACGAGGCCGGTGACGTCGTGCGTATCGACCTCAACCAGCCGATGGAGTCGATCCTCGCCGAGCTGACGAAGTACCCGGTGAAGACCCGGCTGTCGCTCTCCGGTCCCCTGGTCGTGGCCCGGGACATCGCGCACGCCAAGATCAAGGAGCGCCTCGACGCGGGCGAGGAGATGCCGCAGTACCTCAAGGACCACCCGGTGTACTACGCCGGTCCCGCGAAGACGCCCGAGGGTTACGCGTCCGGCTCCTTCGGGCCGACGACGGCCGGACGTATGGACTCCTACGTCGAGCAGTTCCAGGCGGCGGGCGGCTCCAAGGTGATGCTGGCGAAGGGCAACCGTTCCGCCCAGGTCACCAAGGCGTGCGACGCCTACGGCGGCTTCTACCTCGGCTCCATCGGCGGGCCGGCCGCCCGTCTCGCCCAGGACTGCATCAAGAAGGTCGAGGTCGTCGAATACGAGGAGCTCGGCATGGAGGCGGTCTGGAAGATCGAGGTCGAGGACTTCCCGGCGTTCATCGTGGTGGACGACAAGGGCAACGACTTCTTCCAGGACCCGGCGCCTGCCCCGACATTCACGTCGATCCCGGTCCGCGGGCCCGGGCTGGCGTAGCGCCCTCGGGGCGGCCGGACTGTTCTTCGCCCCCGCCGCCCCTACCCGTCCCATCCTCCAGGGGCTGCCGCCCCTTCGACCCCGCTCCCAGGGGGCTCCGCCCCCTGGACCCCATCGGCCCGAAGGGCCTCGTCCTCAAACGCCGGACGGGCTGAAGGACAGGGTGGGAGGGGGGACGGCAGGCACTCGTCCTCGGACGCCGGACGGGCTGAAGGACAGGGTGGGCGGGGGATCGGGACGGCAGACCCTCGCCCTCGGACGCCGGACGGGCTGAAAGATGCGGTGACGAGTCGTCGTTCGGCGCAGTTCCGGAACATCGTGGCGTCCCCGATCGCTGTACCCGGTATGAGCGACTACCGCATCGAGCACGACTCCATGGGCGAAGTACGCGTTCCGGCCGAGGCCAAGTGGCGGGCGCAGACGCAGCGGGCCGTGGAGAACTTTCCCATCTCCGGGCAGCGGATCGAGCGTGCCCACATCGAGGCGCTCGCACGGATCAAGGGTGCCGCCGCGAAGGTCAACGCCGAGCTGGGGGTGCTCGACAAGGACATCGCCGAGGCCGTGCGGGAGGCGGCCGGTGAGGTCGCCGAGGGGCGGTGGGACGAGCACTTCCCGATCGACGTGTTCCAGACCGGGTCCGGGACCTCGTCCAACATGAACACCAACGAGGTCATCGCCACGCTGGCCACCGAGCGGCTCGGCCGGCCCGTGCACCCCAACGATCACGTCAACGCCTCCCAGTCCTCCAACGACGTCTTCCCGTCCTCCATCCACATCGCCGCCACCGCCGCCGTCACCCGGGATCTCATCCCGGCACTGGAGCACCTCGCGGCCTCCCTGGAGGCCAAGTCCGAGGAGTTCGCCGACGTCGTGAAGTCCGGGCGAACCCATCTCATGGACGCCACCCCGGTCACCCTGGGGCAGGAATTCGGCGGGTACGCCGCCCAGATCCGCTACGGCGTCGAGCGGCTGCACGCCTCCCTCCCCCGCCTGGCCGAGCTCCCGCTGGGCGGTACCGCCGTCGGCACCGGCATCAACACCCCGCCCGGCTTCTCCGCCGCCGTCATCGAGGAGGTGGCCCGCGTCACCGGGCTGCCGCTGACCGAGGCGCGCGACCACTTCGAGGCGCAGGGGGCCCGGGACGGGATCGTGGAGACGAGCGGGCAGCTCAGGACCATCGCCGTCGGACTGACGAAGATCGCGAACGATCTGCGGTGGATGGCTTCCGGGCCGCGCACCGGGCTCGCCGAGATCTCCCTGCCCGATCTTCAGCCCGGATCCTCGATCATGCCCGGCAAGGTCAACCCGGTCATTCCCGAGGCCGTGCTCATGGTCGCGGCCCAGGTCATCGGCAACGACGCCACCGTCGCCACCGCCGGGGCCGCCGGCAACTTCGAGCTCAACGTCATGCTGCCGGTCATCGCCAAGAACGTCCTGGAGTCCGTCCGGCTGCTCGCCAACGTCTCCCGGCTCCTCGCCGACCGCACCGTCGACGGGATCGTCGCGCACCGCGAACGCGCCCGAGAGTACGCCGAGTCGTCACCCTCCGTGGTCACGCCGCTGAACAAGTACATCGGGTACGAGGAAGCCGCCAAGGTCGCCAAGAAGGCGCTCGCGGAGCGGAAGACCATTCGTCAAGTCGTCGTGGAAGGCGAGTACATCGAGCGTGGCGACCTGACGGTCGAACAGCTAGACGAAGCGCTGGATGTCCTGCGTATGACGCGTCCGTAACCATTGGCGCCCCGGACGCGAACCGTGACGCGCACCGCAGCGTCGTATGGCCATGGCACCTAATATCTGTTCATGGCAGACGGTGGAGCGGTGAGAGCGGCGGAAGCGGGTAGAACGACGTCCTTCTGGAAGCCCGGGAGTCAGATCCTGTGGCGGTACCGGGAGAACGGCGCCGCGCGTTTTCACATCGCACGCCCTGTGACCGTCGTCCGCGACGATCACGATCTGCTGGCCGTGTGGATGGCCCCCGGCACCGAGTGTGTGAAGCCCGTGCTCGCCGACGGCACCTCGGTGCACGCCGAGCCGCTGGAGACCCGGTACACCAAGCCTCGTACCGTGCAGCGCGGCCGCTGGTTCGGCACCGGTGTGCTGAAGCTGGCGCGGCCGGGTGAGCCGTGGTCGGTGTGGCTGTTCTGGGAGCCGGGCTGGCTGTTCAAGAACTGGTACGTGAACCTGGAGGATCCACTGGTCCGTTGGGACGGCGGGGTCGACTCCGAGGACCACTTCCTGGACATCTCCGTGCACCCGGACCGCAGTTGGCACTGGCGTGACGAGGACGAGTTCGCGCAGGCCCAGCGGGACGGGCTGATGGACTCGGCGCAGGCCGAACAGGTGCGTCGGGCCGGGCGCTCGGCGGTGGAGAAGATCCGCTCCTGGGGCACCCCGTACTCGGACGGGTGGCAGCACTGGCGCCCGGATCCGTCCTGGTCGGTACCGTTGCTGCCGGAAGACTGGGACCGCACGCCCGCGCACATGTCCTCATGAGACCCTTGATGCGCCCCCGGGCAACAAACGTAGGATCGTCCTCCGCAAGAGCGCGCGGCGGCAACTACCGGAGCGTGCATCGAGCTTGACCATTCGTCACCGAGGGGCGGCAGGACGTGAGCGAGGGGTACGAGGGCAACACCGGTACGGAGGCCAGACGCTCCGCCGGTGGCACAGGAACATCCTCTGACCACGCGGGAATTCCGTTCCTGGGGCACGTATACCGGGTATCGGCATTTCGGCGGGACGAACTGAGCGCGCGGCGCGCAGCCACCGACGGACGGATTCGACACGCGTGACGGAGCAGCCCACCTCCTTCGAGCGCCCCCAGCCGGGCGCCGACCCCGCGGACCCTCGCGGGGCGCTCCTGCGTGCCTCCACGCCCCCGCACAGCGCCTTACCGGCACAGGCCCGGGCGGGCGAGACGCCGCCCCCGGGGTCCGACATCGCGGCACCGGTGCCCGGCGGCGACCCCGAGCACTCGCAGCCCACCCTGGCCGCCGAGCCGGACACCCACCGTCCGCGACCGGCGCCCGAGGGCGTCCCCTCCCCGTCGGAAGCCTCGTCCGACGGCCCTGAGCGGCGCACCGGACAGAGTCAGGCGCTCGGCCGGCCCACGCCGATGCGGCGGGATGGCGACCGGCTGCGGTTCGTGGGTGCCGCGACCCGGCGGATCGCCCGCGGCATCGACCTCGACGAGATCGTGATGGGGCTGTGCCGCGCGACCGTGCCGACCTTCTCGGACGCGATCCTGGTCTATCTGCGCGACCCGCTGCCGGTCGGCGACGAGCGGCCCACCGGCCCGCTGGTGCTGCGGCTGCGCCGCACCGACCGCATACCGGAGGAACGGGACACCGAGGGCGGTTTCACCGTGCCCGCGCCCCAGCCGGAGCCGACCGAGCTGACCGAGCTGTCGGCCGTCACCGCCGAGCTGTGCGAGGTGCGCACCGGCGGCGCGCTCGCCGAGGTGCTGCGGGGCGTACGGCCCGTCTTCACGGACTCCGCGGCGGCCCGCGCCGCGCTGCCGGAACTTCTCGGCGAGGGCGGTGAGTTGATCGTCCCCGGCAGCCGGCGCGCCATCCTCGCCCCGCTGCGCGGCCGGCGCCGGGTCATCGGCGCCGCGCTGTTCCTGCGCCGCCCGGATCGCATCGCCTTCGAGCCGGACGACCTCCTGGTCGCCGCCCAGCTCGCCACCCACAGCGCGCTCGGCATCGACAAGGCCGTGCTGTACGGCCGTGAGGCGTACATCGCCGACGAACTCCAGCGCACCATGCTGCCGGAGACGCTCCCGCGGCCGACGGGGGTCCGGCTGGCCTCGCGCTATCTGCCGGCCGCCGAGACCGCCCGCGTGGGCGGCGACTGGTACGACGCGATCCCCCTGCCGGGCAGCCGCGTCGCGCTGGTCGTCGGTGACGTCATGGGGCACTCCATGACCTCGGCCGCGATCATGGGCCAGCTGCGGACGACGGCGCAGACACTCGCGGGTCTCGACCTGCCGCCGCAGGAGGTGCTGCACCATCTCGACGAACAGGCCCAGCGGCTCGGCACGGACCGCATGGCGACCTGCCTCTACGCCGTCTACGACCCGGTGTCGCATCGCATCACCATCGCCAACGCCGGCCATCCGCCGCCCGTCCTGCTCCACCTGGGCGGCCGGGCGGAGGTGCTGCGGGTGCCGCCGGGCGCCCCGATCGGTGTCGGCGGCGTCGACTTCGAAGCGGTGGAGCTGGACGCCCCGGCCGGGGCGACCCTGCTCCTGTACACGGACGGGCTGGTCGAATCGCGCCTGCGGGACGTGTGGAGCGGCATAGAGCAACTGCGCGAGAAGCTCGCCGCGACCGCGCAGTTGACCGGGCCGGATCATCCGCCGCCGCTGGAGGCGCTGTGCGACGAGGTGCTCGACATGCTCGGCCCTGGCGACCGGGACGACGACATCGCGCTGCTCGCCGCCCGCTTCGAGGGGATCGCGCCGAGCGATGTGGCGTACTGGTTCCTGGAGCCTGAGGACGCGGCACCGGGGCGTGCCCGGCGGCTGGCCCGACGTGCCTTGTCCCGCTGGGGGCTCGAGGACATGTCCGACTCGGTGGAGCTGCTCGTCAGCGAGGTCGTGACCAACGCCGTGCGGTACGCCTCGCGGCCGGTGACCTTGCGGTTGCTGCGGACCGATGTGCTGCGCTGCGAAGTCGGCGACGACGTGCCTCAGCTGCCGCGGCTGCGGCAGGCCCGGGCCACCGACGAGGGCGGGCGGGGTCTGTACCTCGTCAACAAGCTGGCGCGCCGGTGGGGAGCGACCCGGCTGAGCACCGGCAAGGTCGTCTGGTTCGAGTTGAACCGAAGCTGAGAGGACGAAGGGCGCCCGGCGGATGCCGGGCGCCCTTCGTGTTGCGCTACAGATCGTCCCCCGGGTCCACCGGATCCTCCGGGATGCCGTCCGTCGGTGGCTTCGTCGTCGGCGTCTGCGTGGGCGTCTGCGTCGGAGTCTGGGTCGGCGTCTGCGTCGGAGTCTGGGTCGGCGTCTGCGTGGGCGTCTGCGTCGGAGTCTGGGTCGGGGTCTGCGTGGGCTTCTGGGTCGGGGTCTGCGTGGGCGTCGGCGTCGGCGTCCACGTCGGCTCGACCGCCGCGCCCTGGTCGGTGTCCAGGTCGAACTCGGCGGACGTGGACGTCACACCGAACATGTACGCCGCCCAGATCTGCGCCGGGAAGCCACCGCCGTTGACGCGGTCCTCGCCGCCTGCGCCGTACATCTTCGCCTGGGCGTTGGTCTTGTAGTCCTCGCCGAACAGACCCACCGAGGTGACCAGGTCCGGGGTGTAACCGGTGAACCAGGCCGACTTGTTGTCGTCGGACGTACCGGTCTTGCCCGCGACGTCCTGGCCGTCGCGCTCGCTGTTGTCGCGGACGGCCCGCTGGGCCGTACCGTCGTCGACCACGCCGGTCAGGATCGAGGTCACCGTGTCGGCGGTCTCACGGCTGATGACCTGCTCGCCGACCGGGTCGGGCATCTCGACCTCGCTGCCGTTGCGCTCGGCCGACTTGATGATGGTCGGGGTGACCTTCTTGCCGTGGTTGTCGAGGGTGGCGTAGACCCCGGCCATCTGGATCGGGCTCGCGCCCATCGTGCCCAGGGTGTAGGCGGGCAGCGCCTTCAGGCCGTCGGTGCCCATGCCGAGGTCGGCGGCGGTCTCGAGGACCTTGTCCATGCCGACGTCGACGCCCATCTGCGCGAAGACGGAGTTGATGGACTTGTTCATCGCCGTCTGGACGGTGACGTCGCCGTAGTCCCGGTCGTCCTCGTTCTCCGGGGCGAAGGCGATGTCGCTGCCCTTGACGGGACGCTTGCTGGTGCCGTCGTAGACCGTGCTCGCGGTGATCTTCTTGTCGTCCTGGGTCACCGCGCCGTTCTCCAGGGCGGCGGCCAGGATGACCGGCTTGAACGTCGACGCGGGCTGGTAGTCGGTGCGGTTGGCGTTGCTGAAGAAGTGCGTGGTGTAGTCCTCGCCGCCGTACAGGGCGACGATCTTCCCGGTCTTCGGGTCGACGGAGGCGGCGCCGGCCTGGATGTTCTTGTCGACCTTGCGCTTGTCCGGGTCCAGCTTGTCGGTCAGCTGGGCCTTGACGGCCTTCTCCAGCTGCGCCTGCTTCTTCCTGTCGATGTTCAGGGTGATGGTCCAGCCACCCCGGTCGTACTGGGCCTCCGCCTCGTCCTGGGTGAGGCCGTCCTTGCTCATCAGCTGCTTGACGAGCTGCTGCTTGGCGAGCTTGACGAAGTAGCCCTTCTGCCCCTTGAGCCCGGACTCGGCCTTGGGCTCCTTCGGGGTCGGGAACTCCATCTCCGCGCGCTTCGAGGCGTCCAGCCAGCCTTCCTCGACCATGTTGTCCAGGACGTAGTTCCAGCGCTGCTTGACCAGCTTCTTGCTGAAGTCCGAGGCGGTGGCCCAGTCGTACTGGCTCGGCGCCTGGAGCAGCGCGGCGAGATAGGCGCCCTGCTCGACGCTCAGGTCCTCGGCGTCGACGCGGTAGTAGGCCTGCGCGGCGGCCTGGATGCCGTAGGCGGTACGGCCGTAGTAGCTGGTGTTGATGTAGCCCGCGAGGATCTCGTCCTTGGACTTCTGGCGGTCCACCTTGAGCGAGATCACCAGCTCCCTGAGCTTGCGGGTGACCGTCTGGTCCTGGGTGAGGTAGTAGTTCTTGACGTACTGCTGGGTGATCGTCGAACCACCCTGCTTGCCCTTGCCGGACAGCGTGTTGAGCAGACCGCGGGCGGTGCCCTTCAGGTCGACGCCGGAGTCCTGGTAGAAGGACTTGTTCTCGGCCGCGACAAAGGTGAGCTGGACCTCCTTGGAGATCTTGGCGAGGTCGACGGTCTCGCGGTTCACCTTGCCGTCCCGGACCAGGACGTCGCCGTTGCTGTACCTGATGGTGTTGCTCTGGAGCTCGGCCTGCGCGTTCCCCTCGGGGACCTGCACCATCATGTACAGGACGATGAAGGCGCCGATGCCGAGCAGGCAGAAGCCGAGGAACGTGCCGAGGATCTTCTTCCAGGTGAAGATCCGGCGTATGAGGCTCTTGTCGCCGCTGCCGGAAGCCCGGGTCGAAGCGCCGGTCGAAGCGCTGGCCGCCCTCGACGAACGGCCCTTGGGCGCGGCGCGGTGACCGCCGCGCTGTCGCGCTCGTCTTTCTTCCGCTCGTCCCATGGGTCCGTTCTGCTCCGATTCGCTCGTGTGTGCGCATGCGTCACACAGGTTCGCCGCTCAGGTCAGCTCAGAAAGCTAACACCGGGAGATGCGACAAAGGGCGCCCGATCCGGTCTTTTGCGGACGTGACAATCAGCACCCGTTCCTTACGGAACTGACGAGCGAGGGGTGTGAAGGGTTGCCTTCGGCCGTAAAAGTGTTATCACTTAGTGAGCACATAGCTAGCCGTACGCGAACTTCGAGAACCGGGGGACCAACCATGACCACCCACGACGACACCACCGTCGACGTACCCGACATGCCCGCCCCACGCGTGCGGGAGTTCACCGCCCACAGCATCGGCGGCGGACTGGCGCTGCTCCTCGGGCTGCTAGGGCTGTTCGCGGGCGCCGGAATGATTGCGGGCGCTACGGCGGTCTCGGCGACCGGCGGGAAGGCCGCGCTGATCGTCGGCGGGATCCTGGTCGGTCTCGCCGCGTTTCTCGCCATGTGCGGGCTGAACACGGTGGCGCCGGGCGAGGCGCGGGTCGTGCAGCTCTTCGGGCGCTACCGGGGGACGATCCGGCAGGACGGGCTGCGCTGGGTGAACCCCTTCACCTCGCGCACCAAGATCTCGACGCGGGTGCGCAACCACGAGACGGCCGTCCTGAAGGTCAACGACGCCTACGGCAACCCGATCGAGCTCGCCGCGGTCGTGGTGTGGCGGATCGAGGACACCGCGCAGGCCACCTTCGAGGTGGACGACTACATCGAGTTCGTCTCCACCCAGACCGAGGCGGCCGTCCGGCACATCGCCATCGAGTACCCCTACGACGCCCACGAGGAGAGCGGCCTCTCCCTGCGCGGCAACGCCGAGGAGATCACCGAGAAGCTCGCCCTCGAACTGCACGCGCGCGTGGAGGCGGCCGGCGTCGAGATCATCGAGTCCCGCTTCACCCACCTCGCCTACGCTCCCGAGATCGCCTCGGCGATGCTCCAGCGACAGCAGGCCGGGGCGATCGTCGCGGCGCGGCGGCAGATCGTGGACGGGGCGGTCGGGATGGTCGAGGCGGCGCTCGCCCGGATCAGCGAGCAGGGCATCGTGGAGCTGGACGACGAACGCAAGGCGGCGATGGTGTCGAATCTGATGGTGGTGTTGTGCGGGGACCGCGCGGCGCAGCCCGTCCTGAACACGGGGACCCTCTACCAGTGACGGAGGAGTCCGCGCCCAAGCGGCGGCCGCAGCAGCGCAAGCAGGTGCTGCTGCGGCTGGACCCGTCGGTGTACGAGGCACTGGCCCGGTGGGCCGGGGACGAGCTGCGGTCGGCGAACGCGCAGATCGAGTTCCTGTTGCGCAAGGCCCTGGCGGACGCCGGGCGACTGCCGGGCGAGGCCGGGCCCATCCCGCGTCGGGGGCGGCCACCGGCGGATCCGGAGGCCTGAGATCCGTGTAGCAGAACCGTGACAATCGGCCCTCACCTGCGGTTCGGCACCCGTCCACGCCATCTACACACTCGACGTATACATGCCGTGTATACGCCGCGTGTACAGTCCTCCGCATGTCCATCGGTCACACCCTTTTGGGACTCCTGGAGTCCGGACCCCGCCACGGCTACGACCTGAAGCGGGCCTTCGACGAAAAGTTCGGTCACGACCGGCCCCTGCACTACGGCCAGGTCTATTCGACGATGTCCCGCCTGCTGAAGAACGGGCTCGTCGAGGTCGACGGCATAGAGGCCGGCGGCGGGCCCGAGCGCAAGCGGTACGCGATCACCGAGGCCGGCATCACCGACGTACAGCAATGGCTGGCCACGCCGGAGAAGCCCGAACCGTATCTGCAGTCGACGCTGTACACGAAGGTCGTCCTGGCGCTGCTGACACACCGCGACGCCGCCGACATCCTCGACACGCAGCGCTCGGAGCATCTGCGCATGATGCGGATCCTCACCGACCGGAAGCGGAAGGGGGACCTCGCCGATCAGCTCATCTGCGACCACGCCCTGTTCCATCTCGAAGCAGATCTGCGCTGGCTGGAACTGACCGCCGCGCGTCTCGACAAGCTCGCACAGGTGGTGGCCGAATGACTCCCGCTGGTTCCCTGCTCGTGGCCGACGACCTGCGCAAGGCGTACGGCCCGACCCTGGCGCTCGACGGCGCCGAGTTCTCCATCCACCCGGGCGAGGTCGTCGCCGTGATGGGCCCCTCCGGGTCCGGCAAGTCCACGCTGCTGCACTGTCTCGCCGGGATCGTGACGCCCGACTCGGGCTCGATCATGTACGGCGGGCGCGAGATGGCGACGATGAACGACGCCCAGCGCAGCGAGCTGCGGCGCTCCCAGTTCGGGTTCGTCTTCCAGTTCGGCCAGCTCGTCCCCGAGCTGACCTGTGTGGAGAACGTCGCCCTGCCGCTGCGGCTCAACGGCACCTCCCGCAAGGAGGCCGAGCGGACCGCCCTGACGTGGATGGAACGGCTGGAGGTCGACGACCTGAGGAAGAAGCGGCCGGGTGAGGTCTCCGGCGGGCAGGGCCAACGTGTCGCCGTGGCACGGTCGTTGGTGACCAGCCCGCGCGTCCTGTTCGCCGACGAGCCCACCGGCGCGCTCGACTCGCTCAACGGCGAGCGCGTGATGGAACTGCTCACCGACGCCGCGCGGTCCACCAACGCGGCCGTCGTCCTGGTCACGCACGAGGCGCGGGTGGCGGCCTACTCCGACCGCGAGATCGTCGTACGGGACGGGAAGTCCCGGGACATGGAGCGAGTCGTATGAGGCAGTGGACGCGGGACCTGGGGATGGGGGTCAGATTCGCGTTCGCGGGGGGACGCGAAGGCTGGATCCGGGTGCTGCTGACGGCGGTCGGGGTGGGGCTCGGGGTGGCGCTGCTGCTGCTGACCACCGCGATCCCGAGCGCGATGTCGGCACGGGAGGACCGGGAGGCCGCGCGGACCGACATGTCGTTCAGCGGGACCCGGATCAAGAAGGCCGACGACACCCTGGTCGTCGGATACATCACCACGACCTATCACGACAAGAGCGTGCGGGGCCGGGAGTTGGAGCCGGAGGGGCCCAAGTCGCCGCTGCCGCCGGGGGTCTCCGCCTTCCCCGCGGCGGGCGAGATGGTGGTCTCCCCCGCGCTGAAGAAGCTCCTGGAGTCCGGCGACGGGAAGGTGCTGCGGGAGCGGCTGCCGGACCGGATCGTCGGGACCATCGGGGAGAGCGGTCTGATCGGCTCGGCCGAACTCGCCTTCTACCGCGGCGCCGAGGGACTCGCACCCAAGATCAACGGCGGCATGGTGGACCGCATCGAGCGGTTCGGGGCCCCGCAGCAGTCCAAGGATCCGCTGGATCCCGTACTGCTCCTGCTGATCCTCGTCGTCTTCGCGGTACTGCTGACGCCCGTCGCCGTCTTCATCGCGGCGGCCGTGCGGTTCGGCGGCGAGCGACGCGACCGGCGGCTCGCGGCCCTGAGGCTGGTGGGCTCCGACGCGCGGATGACCCGGCGGGTCGCGGCGGGCGAGGCGATGGCCGGAGCCATGGTGGGCCTGGTCCTGGGCGCCGGCTTCTTCATGATCGGGCGTCAGATCGCGGGCTCCGTGGAGCTCTTCGACTACAGCTTCTTCCCGAGCTATCTCAACCCCTCGCCCCTGCTGGCCCTGCTGGTCGCCGTCGCGGTGCCCGCGGCCGCCGTGCTGGTCACCCAGCTGGCGCTGCGCGGTGTCGTCATCGAGCCGCTGGGCGTGGTGCGTACGACGAAGCCCTCGCGGCGCCGGCTGTGGTGGCGGCTGCTGCTGCCGCTCGGCGGGCTCGCGATGCTGTACCCGATGATCGGCCAGGGACGCGACGGCGGGAACTTCAACCAGTACCTCACCATCGGTGGCGTCATGCTGCTGCTGGTCGGCGTGACCGCGCTGCTGCCCTGGGCTGTCGAAGCGGTCGTCTCCCGGCTCGGAGCGGGCCCGGTGGCCTGGCAACTTGCGGTCCGCAGACTCCAGTTGAGCAGCGGCACAGCGGCCCGCATGGTGAACGGCATCGCGGTGGCGGTGGCCGGCGCGATCGCCCTGCAGATGCTGTTCGCCGGAGTCGACGGCCAGTACACGGACCGCAAGGACGAGAACGTGACCGGCGCGCAGGTGGCCGTACAGCTGTCCACGGGGAGTCCGGTCGCCGAGGCCAAGGAGAAGCTCGCGGCGACCCGGGGCGTCAAGCACGTCTACCACCTGTCCGACGGATACCTCGGAAGCAGCCGCGTCGACCCCCAGAACTTCGCCCCCGTGTCCGTCGGCACCTGTGCGGCCCTGCGCGAGGTCGCGAAGCTCCCTTCCTGCCGTGACGGCGACGTGTTCGTCCTGAGGGCCGGCGACTACGCGTACGACACGGGCAAGATGGTCAAGGGCGGCAACAAGCTCTGGTTCGACGACTCCGACGACAGCGCGACGACGAAGTCGGTCGCCTGGACCGTTCCGAAGGACTTCAAGGTCGTCCAGGGCACCGAGGACTCGGCCCGCGTCGGGCGCGCCGGCGTGCTGCTGACACCGGCGGCGCTGCCCTCGGGAGCCGGCCCGATGCTCACCCCCGAGGTGTATCTGGGGCTCGACAACGCGGTGCCGGACGCCATCGAGTACGTCCGCAACACGACGGCGGCCATCGACCCGTACCAGGAGCCCATCCAGTTCACGTCCTCCGTGCGCGACGAGAACTACGCCTCCATCCGCGGTGGCCTGTTCGTCGGCGCCACCTGCGTCCTGATGCTGATCGGCGCGAGTCTGCTGGTCTCCCAGCTGGAGCAGCTCCGTGAACGCAAGAAGCTGCTGTCCGCCCTGATCGCCTTCGGCACCAAGCGCTCCACGCTGAGCCTGTCGGTGCTGTGGCAGACGGCGATCCCGGTCGGCCTCGGACTGGTGCTGGCCTCGACGGTGGGGCTGACGCTCGGCGTGGTCCTGCTGAAGATGACGGACACCCCGGTGTCCGTGGACTGGGCGAGCGTGCTGTCGATGACGGGCGCGGGCGCCGCGGTCGTCCTGGTGGTGACGCTGCTCAGCCTGCCGCCGCTGCTGCGGCTGATGCGCCCGGACGGGCTGCGCACGGAGTAGCCGGTACGACGACGAGGGCCCCTCCGGTTCGGAGGGGCCCTTTCCGTGTGTTCAGAGGCTGTACTCCCGTACCACCCGCCGCACCTGGGCGAAGAGCATGCCCACGTTCACCGACTTCCGGCAGACCACCACGGCCACCACGTCCTGCTGCTCGTTCAGCCGGATGAACAGGTGGGTGAGGTTCTCGCTGTTGACCAGGATCTCCTGGAAGAAGTGGCTGTCACCGCCCACGCCGCGGCGTTCCTTGAAGACGTCCTCGATCATCACGACCGTGCGGCCCTGGAACAGGTCGAGCGTCGCACCCGCCAGCAGGTCCAGGACCTCCGGCGGATGGTTCTCGACGGTCTCGTACGAAAGGAGCATGCCGGTGGACATGTCGACCACGCCCGAGGCGACACAGTCGGGGGCATCGGTACGCAGTGACTTGACCAGGCCCATCACCTGATCGGAGAAACCAGGGGTCATACGCTTCGTCGCCATCCCTTCAGACTCCTTCAGCTGCCTTGTGCGTGAGGATCGAGCCGATCCGGTCGAGAGCCGGCTGGGTCGCCCGGTGCAGTCGGTCCACGTCCATGCCCTCGTCGCCGAGGACGACCATCAGGGCGGTGTCGCCGACCGCGTAGAACGCCGCACAGCCGTGACTGCCGTAGGTCACGGTCTGGCGCAGGGTGCCCCGGGCGGTCGCCTGGGCGGTGCGGCGGGCGAGCCCCAGGCCGGCCGCGGCGAGGGCGGCGAGGCCCTCCGGATCGATGGAGTCGGCGGTGTCCGCCGCGATGAGCAGTCCGTCGGCGGCGGCGACCGCCGTGTCGGTGATGCCGGTCACCTGTTCGCGCAGTCCACGCATTTCCAGTGCCAGTGCTTCGTGATCCATGTATTCAACTCCCCTATTTCTGTTCGGATCTGTTCGGCTTCTTCATTCAAGGGCTCTCTCTGGGGCCTATTCGGGGGCTCATTGGGGGGCTCCGTTTCGCAGCCGGAAGAATCCGCCGGGTTTACGGCGGGGCAGGGTGCCGGGGACGAGCGGCGGGGCCGTGGGAGGCGACGGATCGCGCTGCCGCACCCCCTGGCCGTCGGGGACGGGGCGCACCGGGATCGGGGTGGGTGCCGCGGCCAGCTCCAGGAGTCCCTCGCCGAGCATCCGGGCCATCTCGACGGTGACGGTGTAGACGCCGCGTCCGGTGCGGAAGGCCAGGTCACGGGCGGTGCTGCGGCCGTCGGCGTGGGTGAGCAGCTCGCGTTGCAGCGCGCTGAGGGGGCCGGCGTCCCTGCCCGGGACCGGATGCGGGCGCTCCCGCTCCGGGTGCACGGGGTGGGGAAGCGCGGACAGGGCGGCGAGCCTGCGGGTGCCCTCCTGGAGCAGCCGGTTCGACATCTCGCCGACGGCGATCGTGGCGAACGGCTCGGTCTCGGCGACCCGTTCACAGCCGTGCACCCGGCCGGCGAGGACGGCGAAGACGGCGTCGTGCAGCGCCATCACACACATGACCTTGAGCTGGGCGGCCCCGGCGTAGCCGCGCGCGATCAGCCGGGCCGCCGGCCAGCGCGCGCCGCCCGACTCCCGCACCAGCGCGGCCCATTCCTCCCCGCTGACCCGGCCCGAGCGCAGCAGCAGCGCCTCCGGGCCGGGGGCGCCGGGGCTGTGCGCGCCCACGACGAGCCCGCGGCGCAGATGGAGGGTGCCGCCGGGCGCACCGGCCACTCTCAGTTCCCCGGTGAACTCCTCGCGCCCGCACAGCGTCAGGGCGTGTGCCAGCAGGTCGTGACCGGCCTGGTCGAGGTCGAGGGGGTCGCGGAGGCCCGACATCACTCCCCCTGGCCTTTCGCACATACGCCTGGCGCGTAGCGCTGAGGGGGGTATGTGTATCAGCCGCGAGGCATATTTCGGCCGGGTTATT
This sequence comes from Streptomyces sp. NPDC087859, assembly GCF_044742595.1. Classification (NCBI taxonomy): domain Bacteria; kingdom Bacillati; phylum Actinomycetota; class Actinomycetes; order Kitasatosporales; family Streptomycetaceae; genus Streptomyces; species Streptomyces sp. NPDC087859. The sequence continues at coordinate 178,059 of NZ_JBIUUU010000001.1, forward strand.
CCGAGCTGCTCCCAGCTGACGGAAAATGAAGCCTAGAGCCGTTCAATTCGCTTTGTTCGGCGCTCATTTGAACGATTCTCATCCCAGATCGGCGGGGCCGTCCTTGGGGGCGGGGTCGTCCTTGGGGGTCACGGGGGCGACTTCCACCGCCGTGGCGCCCCTCGGTCGGGGGGACTGCTTCAGGGTCTGTTCCAGGGAGTACGACCGCAGATAGCCGACCACCGTGTTCGTGACCGCGACCAACGGCACCGCGACCACCGCACCGCCGATCCCGGCGATCATGCCGCCCGCGGCGACGGACAGGACCACGGCCAGCGGGTGGACCCGGACCGCGCGGCCCAGGATGAACGGCTGCAGGATGTGCCCCTCGATCTGCTGCACCGCCAGCACGACGGCGAGGGACATGACCGCCGTGAAGACGCCCTGTGTCACCAGCGCGACGACCACCGCCAGCGCACCCGAGACGACCGCGCCCACCAGCGGGATGAACGCGAACAGGAAGATGAAGACCGCCAGCGGAACGGCCATCGGGACACCCAGGAAGTAGATGCCGAGGCCGATGAAGATGGCGTCGATCAGAGCCACTATCACCGTGCCGCGCACATAGGCCGTCAGCGTGCGCCACGCGCGCGGGCCCGCACCCGCGACGCCTGGCCGCGCCGCCGCCGGCACCAGCTTCAGCGTCCACTCCCAGATACGCTTTCCGTCGTAGAGCAGGAAGAGCGTCGAGAAGGCGGCGAGCAGGATGCCCGTCAGCGCCTCGACGACGACCGTCACCCCTTCCAGACCGGCCGACGTGATCTGGTCCGTGTTGGCGCCGACCGCCTCCCGCAGGTTCTCGGCGATGTCGTTGATCTGCTTGTCCGTGACATGGAACGGGCTGTTGAGCAGCCAGTTGCGCAACTCGTCGATGCCGTCCTGGACCTGGTCGGAGACGTTGTCGATGTTCTCCATGACCTGCCAGGTCACGAACCACCCGATCAGGCCCATCACGACGAAGCCGAGGATCGCGGTGAGCGCGGTCGCGAGGCCGCGCGGGACGCCGTAGCGCCGCAGCCACGCCACCGTCGGCTGGAGCAGCGCGGTGATCAGCAGCGCGGCCACGAAGGCGAGGACGACGAGTTGTACGGCGCTGATGACCCGCATGAGGACCCAGACCGTGCCCGCCAGGACGAGCAGTCGCCAGCCGGCCTCGGCGGCGACGCGCATGCCCCACGGGACCGCCTGCGCGGGATCGGGACGGGAGACCGGGGCGGGGGGTGCTTCGTCGAGGGGCGGCGGGGGCTCGTCGGGGGGCGAGACCTCCTCCTCGCGCTCCGCCTCCGCGCGGCGCTCGTCCAAGCGGTCACCCATCTCGGTCAGTCCGTGGCCGAGCCGACCGAGCCACCCAGGCACTCGCGACATGATCCGTGTCCGTCCCTTTCCCCCGTCTTTGCCCACCACTCCCCCCTGGAGCCCGTGAGTCGTCCGTCAGACCGTACAACAGGGCGAAAGCCCCCCACCGTAGGACGGTGAGGGGCTGCGCGGGGTTGAGCGTCGGCCGGGGCCGGGCGGCTCTAGTACCAGTTGTTGGCCTGCCAGAAGGACCAGGCCTCGCACGGGCTGCCGTAGCGGCTGTCCATGTAGTTGAGGCCCCACTTGATCTGGGTGGCCGGGTTGGTCCGCCAGTCGTCGCCGACGGAGGACATCTTGGAGCCGGGCAGTGCCTGGAAGAGACCGTAGGCGCCGGAGGAGGCGTTGACCGCCGTGTAGTTCCAGCTGGACTCGTGGTCCACGATGTTGCTGAAGCACGTCCACTGACCGCTCGGCACCATCTGCCGCGCCATCGCCTGGATCTGCGCGGTGGAGTACGAGCTCTGGACGGGGAAGCTGGAGGAGTCCCGGGAGGCGGCGGCGGCCTTGACCTCGGCCCGCTCCTTGGCTTCCTTCGCCGCCTTCTCGGCGGCTTCCTTCTTCTCTACAGCGGACTTGGCAGCAGCCTTGCGAGCCGATGCCTCGGCGTCCTTCTTGGCGCTCGCGTCGGCGGCGATGGCCTGGACATTGGCCTGCTGCGTCAGGGACGCGGTCTGCACCTGGGCCTGCTGGCCCGCGGGTATGTCCGCGAGGAGCGTCGAATCGGCTACTGCCGCCTCGGCGTCGTTCGTCTGCGCGGTGCTGCCCGAGGCAACGCCGACGACGCTTCCGACAGCGGTGACCGCGGTGGCAGAGGCCACTGCGAATCCCCGGACCGAAATCGGACTCACACGGTTTCCTTCCAGCATCGCCCGCTTCGGTGACCCTGGCGGACGCAATCTTGCCCCTGGCGCTGCCCTCCCAACTGCTGGGTCACGGGAGGTTCGGGCCCGGTGGGCAACTCCCGTGAGGGAGGCGCCGCATGGTGCTCGGGCGGCATACGACGTCGGCTATGGAGTTGAAGCTGGTGGTGCTGTGGTGCCGTACCGCTGGGGGTACAGGTGTGTCGTATGCGGGGCCTGACAGGAATGAGACTCTGCCGCAACCGGACGCCGGGTGGCAATTCTGAGTTGCGTGTGAAAGCTCACACCTCGTTTGCCCCTAGGGATTTCAGGAAAGCCGCACACACCGAGGCGCCGCCCGGCTAGGCTCACTGCCTTTCCGGACGGCGCCAACTACTGCGTAACCCTTGTGAAGTTGTACGACAGGGTCAGATCTGCCCGTCCTCCAGCATTTCGGTCACAAGGGCGGCGATCTGGGACCTCTCGGACCGCGTCAGCGTGACGTGGGCGAAGAGCGGATGCCCCTTCAGCTTCTCCACGACGGCGACGACACCGTCGTAGCGACCCACCCTCAGGTTGTCCCGCTGGGCCACGTCATGGGTGAGCACCACCCGTGAATTGGCACCGATTCGGGACAGAACGGTGAGAAGCACATTCCGTTCCAGCGACTGCGCCTCGTCCACGATCACGAACGCGTCGTGCAGCGAGCGTCCGCGGATGTGGGTGAGGGGCAGGACCTCGAGCATCCCGCGTGCGGTGACCTCCTCGATGACCTCACGGCTGGCGACCGCGGACAGCGTGTCGAAGACCGCCTGCGCCCAGGGGCTCATCTTCTCGGACTCGGAGCCCGGCAGATAACCCAGTTCCTGCCCGCCCACCGCGTACAGCGGCCGGAAGACCATGACCTTCTGGTGCTGGCGGCGCTCCAGGACCGCCTCCAGACCCGCGCACAGCGCGAGTGCCGACTTGCCGGTGCCGGCGCGGCCGCCCATCGACACGATCCCGATGTCCGGGTCGAGCAGGATGTCCAGCGCGATGCGCTGCTCCGCGCTCCGCCCCTTGATCCCGAACGCCTCCCGGTCACCGCGCACCAGGCGGATGTTGCCCTCGGGACTGACCCGCCCCAGCGCCTTGCCGCGCTCGGACTGGATCGTCAGACCCGTGTGCACGGGCAGGTCGGCGGCCTCGGGGACGTACACATGGCCTTCCTCGAAGAGGATGTCCACCTGTTCGCCCGGCAGGGTCAGTTCGGACATTCCGGTCCAGCCGGAGGAGCCCGTGATGGCGAGTTCGGCGCGGTACTCCTCGGCGAGGAGCCCGACCGAGGACGCCTTGATCCTGAGCGGGAGGTCCTTCGAGACGACGGTGACGTCGAATCCCTCGGCCTGCAGATTGCGGGCGACCGCGAGGATGCGGGAGTCGTTGTCCCCCAGGCGGTAGCCGCTGGGCAGCACGCTGGGGTCCGAGTGATTGAGCTCGACACGGACGGTTCCGCCCAGGTCCCCGACCGGGATGGGGGCGTCGAGGCGGCCGTGCCGCACCCGGAAATCGTCGAGCAGGCGAAGTGCCTGCCGAGCGAAGTAGCCGAGTTCGGGATGGTGCCTCTTGGCCTCCAGTTCCGTGACCACGACAATCGGGAGCACGACTTCATGCTCGTCGAAGCGGGTCATGGCGCTCGGGTCGGCCAGCAGAACGCTGGTGTCGAGAACATAGGTGCGCCGGTCTGGCATACGGCGCTTTGTGCTGGTCACCACGGAAGGACGTACCCCCTCGGATGAGGTCGGGGAGCGACGGAGTGGAGCTGGACCGATCGACGGCCGCGATGCACGGGCCGGAGACCGGCCCTCCACTGCTTCTTCCGTGCAGAAACCGCACGGTCGAGCTGGTGCAAAGGGCCTCCCGGGCGAACGGCTCCGGTGCCGTCCGCTGAGATCCGACACCCGTGGTTCGGGTGTCGACCTGCTTGGCTTATGCCCTCGAACATGCGCCGCCATGCCGGTGCGGATGACGGCGCGCTGGTGAACTCCTTGTTACTTCCGCCCCAAACGGGGTAGGCCGGGCGCTTGCCGCGCCTTCTAACCGCCGTAGCGGCGGTGCCGCGCCGCGTAGTCGCGCAGGGCGCGCAGGAAGTCGACCTTGCGGAAGGCCGGCCAGAAGACGTCACAGAAGTAGTACTCGGAGTGGGCCGTCTGCCACAGCATGAATCCGGACAGCCGCTGCTCGCCGCTGGTGCGGATCACCAGGTCGGGGTGGGGCTGGTCGCCGGTGTAGAGGTGACGGCCGATCGCGTCGATGGTGACGGACTCGGCGAGGTCCTCGAGCGAGGTCCCCTTGTCGGCGGCGTCGAGCATCATCGACCGCATGGCGTCCACGATCTCCTGGCGACCGCCGTAGCCGATGGCGAGGTTGACGAGTATCCCGTCGACGTGCGCCGTCGCCTCCGCCGCCTCCTTCAGCGCCAGCTGCATCTGGGAGGGCAGCAGGTCGGGGGTGCCGACGTGGTGGACCCGCCAGCGGCCGTCCGCGGCAAGGGTGCGCACGACGTCCTCGATGATGCCCAGCAGCGGGCCGAGTTCGTCCTGGGGCCGGTCGAAGTTGTCCGTCGACAGCAGCCAGAGGGTGACGACCTCGACATCGGTCTCGGAGCACCAGCCGAGGAACTCCTCGATTTTCTCGGCTCCAGCGCGGTGACCGTGCACGGTGGTGGAGCCGGCGGCCTTCGCCCAGCGGCGGTTGCCATCCATGATGACGCCGATGTGCTTGGGCACCTGAGCGTGGTCCAGGTGGCCTTCCACCCGGCGCGCGTACAGCCTGACCAGCAGGCCGCGCAGCTTGTCGCGCAGGTTCACGTTCTTGTCAGCCCCTCCGTACGGCGGTCCCCGCGGGCGGAAGCCTACCGCTGTGGTGGAGGAAGACTTGAGCGCGGGTCGAGTTGCCGGTCACGCCGACACTGCGGAGCCGCACATCGACACACAAAAAACGGGCCGGTCCGTGGGGGGGAGACGGACCGGCCCGAGGGGGGGTTTCCACCATAACCCTTCGTAAGTGATGCTGCGTGCATCGGCGTGCCACAACTACTCTCCGGAGTCGGGCGGCGACGGGCCGATGGCCTGGAAGGGCCGCACTCACGGAGGATTCATGGCCGAATCGCAGCGGATTCCCAGGGCAATCGGGTGAGTTCCGCGGAGATCCGGAGGCTTTGGGGCGACTTGCCGGATGCACGGCGACTTGTTCTCGCATCCCCCAGGTGGGTGACCCGGCCGCGAACCTCCCCTTGACGCCGGGCGCCGATCCCGCGAGGAGGCCGGTGAGCTGCGAAGGCAGCGCACCGCGCAGCCCCCTCCGCCGCGCGGTGCCGCCCGCGCAGCTTTGCTCACGCGAATTACCTTGCTCCGAAGTTACGTGAGATCAAGGTAAGAAGCGAGTTGACGGTGATAACGATGTGGAAACCTCGTGAATCCCATGGATACGAAGGGGGAATGAGGCGCGGATGCGGCGATTGCCCGATTTGCCCAATGGAAATGACTACAGCTCCTCGCGCATCTCCATAGAGGACAGGAAGTGACCTCATTCGGGCTTAGCGTCGCCTCATGACGGTGAGGATCACATGGACCCAGGCGAGCGCACGCCGACTCGAACGGCAGTTCCTGGCCACTTCCGCGAAGCCGGGCGTCCCGGTCGCCGATGTGGTCGCCACGATGCTCGGGGCGCATGCGCAGGTGCTGTCCGCGGCCGAGTTGTCGGTCGGGGTGCGGACCGAGGGGACGACACGGTCGCACGTGCGCGAGGCGCTCTGGGAGGACCGGTCACTGGTGAAGACGCACGGCCCGCGCGGAACCGTACATCTGCTTCCCACGGCCGAACTCCCGCTGTGGTGCGCCGCGTTGCCGGCCGTCCCGGCCGGGTCGGGGTTCGCGGCGGACGTACGGGTCACCGAGGAGCAGGCCGGGCAGATCGTGGCGGCGATCGGGGACGCCCTGGACGGGGTGTGCCTGACCGTGGACGAGCTGAGCGAGGAGGTCGTGGCGCGCACCGGCGCCTGGGCCGGTGACCTGGTGATGCCCGCCTTCCAGACCCTGTGGCCCCGCTGGCGGCAGGTACTGCACCGGGCGGGCTGGTCCGGTGCGCTGTGCTTCGGCCCCAACCGGGGCCGCAAGGTGACGTACACCCGCCCACCGCACTTCGACCCGCTCCCGGCGGAAGACGCCGTACGGACTCTCGTACGCCGCTATCTGCACGCCTACGGGCCCGGGACCCCGGCGTGGTTCGCCAAGTGGCTCGCGGCGCCCGGCGGTTGGTCGAGCGCGGTGTTCGGGCGGATGGCGGAGGCCGGGGAGATCGAGGAGGTGGACTTCGAGGGGGCGGCGGCCTGGGTGGTGGCGGGCGACACGGAGTTCCCCGGGGACGGGGGCCGGGACCGGGTACGGGGTGTGCGGCTGCTGCCGTACTTCGACGCGTACGGCATCGCCGCCCAGCCTCGTGAGTTGCTGTTCCCCGGTGCCGCGTACCGGCGGGCGCTGGCGGGCGGCCAGGCCGGCAACTTTCCGCTGCTGCTGGTCGACGGTGTGGTGGCCGGGGTCTGGCATCAGCGGCGCCGGGGCCGTCGGACGACCGTCACGGTGGAGCCGCTGCGGCCGCTCACGGCGTGGCAGGAGCGGGAGTTGGGAGAGCGGGTGGAGCGGGTGGGTGAAGTACTGGAGGCGGAGGCGGAGTTGGTGGTCGGGGAGGTGACGGTCGGGCCTCATGCGTGAGGCGCGGGTTTCCGGACGTCGAAAAGATGGCGGGTGCTGTGGGCGACGAACGGGCCCTCGGACTCGATCCGCTCGTGCAGGGCGCGGAGTTGGGGCTGGTACGTCTCGACGGTGAAGCCCGGCACCATCCACACCACCTTGCGCAGGAAGTGGACCACGGCACCGATGTCGTGGAACTCGACCCGCAGCCGCTCCGCACGCAGATCGACGACCTCCAGCCCGGCGGCCTCGGCGCCGGCGCGTTCGCGGTCGGGGTGCCGATCCGCGCTCTGTTCGGCGGGGAGGGGCCCGAGGAAGTGCTCGACGAGCTCGAAGACGCTGCGCGGGCCCACGTGCTGGGCGAAGTAGGTGCCGCCCGGCTGGAGCACGCGCGCGATCTCCGGCCAGTCGGGGGCGACGGGGTGGCGGCTGGTGACGAGGTCGAAGGCCGCGTCCGCGAAGGGCAGCGGGGCGTCCTCGGGCGAGGCGACGACGGCGACGCCGCGGCGGCGGAGCAGCGCGGTGGCCTTGGCCACGTTGGGCGGCCAGCCCTCGGTGGCGACGACGAGGGTGGGCACCTTCGAGCCCTCCGCCGCCTTGCCGAGCGCGAAGTCCAGGACCTCCCCTCCCCCGGTCTGGACGTCCAGCGCGGCGGTGGCCCGGGAGAGCCGCCCGGCCTTGGCCACGGCGTATCCCCACGAGGGCCGCTCCTCGCTGGCCCGCCCCTCGAACCAGGAGAAGTCCCAGCCTTCGGTGGGCACGGAGGCACCTTCGGCAACGAGGGCTTCGTAGCTGCGGTGGGGGTGGTCGATCGGCATGGGGTGATCGTCGCAGGGCCGGGCCGGGGGACGCCGCTGGTTTTTTCATGGGCGGACCGCCGGACGGCCCCCGCTCGCGCCCGGACTGTCACGAGACCAACGGCGCGGCCGGACCACTGGAAGGACCGCCCTCACGCCCGGACTGTCAGGACACCAACGGCCGGACTTCCTCCGCGACGAACCGCACGAAGCCCTCCGGGTCCGGCTCGTCTCCCGTCGGTTGCAGGATCACCGTGTCCGCCCCGGCCTCCGCGAGCCGCTCCACGGCCTTGGCGACGGCACCCGCGTCTCCGGCGACACCGAGGTCCGGAACATCGGCGAGTCCCTCGTCGGCCAGCTCGGCCCGGAGACGGGCGGCGGCGTCGACTCCGGTGGCGGCGAGGAGGTAGACGACGACCTGGTGCGGATCGGTACGGCCGGCCGACTCCCGCCCCTCGTCGACGAGTCGCCGAGCCCGTCGTACGCCGTCGGCCGGGGTGCCCGCGGTGAGAATGGTCCCGTCCGCCGCCTCCCCCGCCAGCCGCAGCGAACGCGGCCCGGTCGCCCCCGCGAACACGGGCACCGCCTCGGCCGGCGGCCAGTCGAGCGCGACGTCGTCGAGACGGACGTACCGCCCCTCGACGCTCACCCTCTCCCCCCGCAGCAGCGCCCGCAGCGCGTCGAGGTACTCCCGCAGGAGAGTCACCGGCGACTCGACCCGCGCCCCGACCTGCCCCATCCAGTCCTGCACACCGTGCCCGACCCCGACGATCGCCCGGCCCGGAAACATCCGGTGCAGCGAGGCGACCTCCATCGCGGTGATGGCGACGTTCCGCAACGGCACAGGCAACAGACCGACCCCGATCCGCACCCGCTCACTCCACGCCAGCGCGGCAGCGGCCGTCGAGACACCTCCCTCTCGGAAACAGTCCTCCCAGAGCCAGAGCTGCTCGAGGCCGGCGTCGTCGGCGAGGCGGGCGATGTCGCGGAGTCGCTCGGGGGGTAGTTGGGGGCGGAAGACGGCGCCGAGTTGGGTCATGGGGGCCTTACTACCCAAGCGGGCAGCGGCGGACAACCTGTTTACGGGGGGCCGTTGACCTGCTCCGCCGCGGCGCCGTCCGGGGGGGGCGTGTGGCGGGTAAGCCGGAACGGGCGGGCGGAGTTGGCGATCGGAGAAGTGACGGTCGGGCGTCACACGTGCGAGGGGATGCGGAGTTCGCTCGGTTGACTTGGCCGACCGGGTGGGTGGGGTCAGCATTTTGGCCAGCGGCCTTCGAGGAGACGGCAAGTGCTGTGACGACCCGACGCGTTGGGCGCGGGGGCGTTCCGCCTGGAAAAGCAGCGCCGTGGCTTCCGGCGTGGTGCCTCGCCGGACGCCACGACACCACGCCGCGCGGCCGGAGCGGCGTGGTGGCCTCGGCCACGTCTGGGTGACCGTCCCCAGCAAACCGAGCTTCACCGGCACGGCAGGGATGGGGGAAGATGCGGCCGCAAACATGGCCGCTCACGATCATCGATCCCGGAGCGGATGGACGTGTGCGCTGACTGTGCCGACGGGTTGAGCCCACCGGGAGTGTGCTGACCACGTAAGTGCAAACGGAGAGGCCGATGGGGGAGCACGACCGCCTGGTAGTCGACTACACACTCCTGGCGTCTTCGAAGACGAATCTGAGGGATATCAAGAAAGCCCTCGACGGCATCGACAAGCACCGCGCCGACATCCATGACATCTGGGGCCACAGCAGTATCGCCGACAAGATGGACGATTTCGTCAGCAACTGGGACAACTATCGGCGTGAACTCCTTGAAAGCGTCCAGGACTTGGGCAAGCAAGTAGAGACCTCGCTCAAGAGCTTCGAGAAGCTGGATCTCGATCTCAAGAACGCGAGCGAGAAGAAGCACGGGAAAGACGGGGGCAATTGACCGATGGGTACGGGCAAGGGCAGGCGCCGGCCGCTCGACTGGCATCCGCTGGCGGAGAAGGACCCGATTCCCGGCGACCCGGAGGACATCCGCGACGAGGTCGGCAGAATGAAGAACCTCGCCTCAACCCTCCGCGACCAGGCCCGCATCCTTCGCAAGGCCGCCGACGGCGAAGCGCTGAAAGGCAAGTACGCCGACAAGATCCGCGACAAGTCCGGCGACCTCGAAAAGCACTTTCGCGAGACGGCGGGCCGCTACGAACGTGTGGTCGGCGACCTCGGCCATTGGGCCAATGAGCTGGAGGACTTCCAGGAACGGGCCGACGGCGTCCTCCGAGCCGCGAAGCGGGCGGATGAGGAACACGCTGCCGAGGTGAAGAAGAAGGAAGCCGAGGCCAAGGATGACAGCAAGGTCGGCAAGGACGGCGGCAGGAAGTCGTCAGAGGAGTCCGACCCCAACAGCCACTTGGCGGCGTACCACAAGCAGCTCAACCAGATCGTCTCCGAGCGCGACTCCCGCGCCCAGCACTACGCCGACAATATCGGCGACGACATCTCGGACATCATCAAGGACAGCACTTGGGAGAACTTCAAGGACGGGGTGCACGAGCACGCGGACACCATCAAATCCGTCATCGAAGTCCTGAGTTGGGCCGCGACCGCCATCGGGATCATCGCCCTCCTCTTCACTCCGGTCGGATGGCTGGCGACCCTCATCACGGTGACCGCCATCAGTCTCACGGCGCTCGTCGGCATCGGGCACACGCTGCTGGCGCTTTCCGGAGACGGGAACTGGGCGGATGTCGCCATGGACGTTTTCGCGCTGGCGACGCTGGGATTCGGCAGCGTCGCGATGAAGGGCGTGAAGGCCGCGACAACAGCGCTCAAGAACGCCAGCAGGGTGGAACGGTTCCAGCGGTACGCGAATCTGCGCAAGCTGCTCAACAAGAATCTCTCGCGGTACGGTCCCGACTCGGTCCGGGGCTCGAAAGCGGAACGGGCGCTGCGGTCCTTGCGACAGATCGGGGCGCGGGAGACACGTCCTGTGGTGACCCGGGTGGAGCGGTTGTTGGGGGGCGACGGGGAGGTCATCAGCGCGAGTAAGTTTGCCAAGGCGATGCGGGCTGAGTTTGGCGGTAATCCCGAGGTGGTCAGGGCCGCTGACGCATTGGGAAAGGCCGTGCGGAAATTCCGATCGAATTACCTGGCAGCCAGCGTCGTAGACCTCGGAGATAAGGCCGGGGAAAAGAGCCCTTACGCGAACCAGTACGGTGATGCCAAGGATGTCCTGACGCGTGAAGTCGGAAGTCGCTGGTGAAGAACCCTGCACTGGGTTCGACCGAAAGCAATCAGTCACATTGAATTCGCAGCCAAGTTTTCTGGAGTGGGAGATAGTGGCAACAGTCCCAGCGAAAAGCCCAGAAGAGGCTCGGGCCATGAAATACCTTGCCGTATTCACTTTGACGCCGATCTTCTGCTTCGCCTTCCAAGATCTCGGAAGAAAATATGGAGGAATTGACTGGCTCACCTACGGATACGCGGCTTGGCCTATGATGATTGGGCCTGTCCTGATGCTGCTCCTGTTCATCAAGCACCGAGAGCTGATCCGTGACCAACAGAGGGGTGCCAATTTCTCCCAGGTGGTCAAGATGGTTTCCTTTCTTTTCCTGATCCCGAACGTATTCGCGGCCCTCGGCTACAGCTGGCTGGCCTGGATTTCGGTGCTCTCCATCCTGACGATCCTCGTGGCCGACCGTCAGCTCAAGAAGCAGGCCCGCGTGTGAGCGCCTCCGGTCTGGAGCAACACCCGTCCCCCGTCAAGGTGAATGTTCCCCGCCGCTACGAGCTCGTCCTGCCGCCCGGCTGGGTCCGTATCCCCCTGCGCGAGGGGATGAAGGAAGCGCTCGAGAGGATCCTCTTCTCGCATATGGAGCAAGTCTCTGAGGGCATCCCGCGGGACGACGCGATGCGGTTCCGGTTGGAGATGCGTCGCCAGTTGGAGAAGCAAGCCCGTGCGGCCAGAAGGAACGGTGGCCTCGACCTCTACCTTCCGGTCCTGCCGCGCGGGGGCATCTTCCTGATGGCTTCGTTCATCGTTGCCGAGCTGCCGATCGGCCGAGACCGTACGGTTCCCCCACAGGCGGTGCTCGCACAACTGGCCGACGAGAAGGTGCCCGGCGGAACGGCGGCAACGGTCGACGTGGCCGGGGCGCCCGCACTCCGCCGTGCCTACCGCTGCACCCCTGATGAGGAGGAGCTGCCGACACGTCGGGTCGACTATGTGATCCCCGTGGCGGACGACTCCGGTCGCTGGATCAGCGTCAACTTCTCCACCCCGGGTGACGGGGATGTCGACAGTGAATTCACCGACGTGCTGGTCGAGTTGTTCGACGCGGTGGTCGGCACGTTCAAGTGGAGTTACGAGTGAGTTGGCTCAACGTCAAGCACGCCATGGATCTGTCCCCCTGGATCCGCATCCCGCTCATGTGGCCGGAGCCGGGCCTTGAGGACGTCGAGGAGGCACAGACGCCTGAGGCGTGGGCACGTTACTTCGCTGAGGGTCTCTGGGAGGACTTCGCGCCGGAGAAGCCGGAACCGGGCGAAGTCGACCTGCTGACCGACATCCTGTCGATGTACGCCCTCAGGGCACCCGCGGCCTACCCGGACTTCGAGGTCTTCCTCCATCTCCCCCACCCGCGGGAGATCCCGCTTCCCGCGTATGTCGACCTGGTGGAGATCGAGGAGGGCGAGGACCGGGAAACGGCCCTGCGTGAACTGACCCACGCCGATGTGGGCTACACCGTCGAGCCCCCTATCGTCGAGGACTTCCGCTCCCCGCACCTGGGAGCCGGTCTGCGGGTGCTGCGCTACTACCAGGACGAGGACAGCAACGAGGTGCACGTCGGCCTCCGTTACGCCTGGCGCTACGAGATGGGCACGGAAGCCGCGGACGTACTGATCATCCTGGCCGATCCCGACGCCGGCCGGATCCTCAAGGCTCTCGACGATGTCGACGAGTTCGCCCGCACGGTCCGGATCAGCCCGGATGAGGAAGCGGCCACCTGGACGTCCTCATGATCCCGCTCAGGTCGCCACAGCACGTCGGGCGACCACTCTCCCGAGGGGAGTGATCGCCCGAACGCGGGATCTCGCGGTGGTCAGCGGTTGATGGCCTGGATCTCCTGTACGACGACGTCCTGCGTGGCGCCGAAGCTGCCGTCGGGCAGGTCGCCGCCGGCACCGGCGGTGCCGGTCCAGGTGATCTTCCAGGTGACCGTGGCCTGGAGCGGGTACGAGCCGTCGCCCGAGGAGCGCAGGTACTTCACGCCACAGGGCGGCGTCTGGTCGGCCTTGCCCTTCGCGTAGGGCTCACCGATCCGGCCGTTGTTGATCTCGCACACACCGGATGCCGGGTAGGTCACGGCGTCGGCCGTGCCGGGCTTGATCTCGAGGGAGATCGGTTCCGCGGTGGCGGTCGCGGTCAGGCCGATGGCGTCGATGGAGGCCGTGACGGAGACCGGCTTGAACTCGGCGCCGTCGAGCCAGGCCCAGGTCGGGAGGTTGACCTTGGTGTTGTTCGCGGGGGCCAGGGTCACTTCGGTACCGGGGACGCGGATCTCGTTGTAGGCGAGCCCGGCGAGGATCTCCGGAGTGACGGCGTTCGGGATGTTGGCCGGCGGGGCGTCACCCGTGTCCACCCAGAAATAGTCCTCGTCGCAGGCGTCCCAGCCGGGCGGGAAGTCCTTGTTGACGTACGAGCCCCACCAGTAGCCCTTGCCGGACTTGTCCTTGTTGAAGCCCTTCTCTTCATCCTTGGCGTTGTACTTCTCCCGCTGCTCGGCATCCCACTCGTAGCCCGTCGACTCGGCCTCCCAGATCGGCTCCAACTTCTTCTGCAGCTCTTCGGGGGAGTACATGGGGGCGTACCAGCAGGCGGGCGGCGTCCAGGAGGTACTGGACGTCAGGGCGCCGGTGGAGGCGCCGCTGCCATTCTTCGAACGGTCGAATCTGACGGTGCCGACAGTGACGGAGAGATTGCCCTTGTCGTCGGCGTTGGCGTCCTGAGTCGGGTTGCTCGAGTCGAGGGTGCCACCGCCTCCGGTGGGCGAGTCATCGGCGTGGGCCACACCCGGCACCGCGAAGAGCGACAGGCACACACCGACGGCGACCGCGCTCGGTATCTTCTTCATTGCGCGTGTCAGGGCTGGCACTTCGCGCTCCCCCTCTGCGAGACGATCTTCTGGATCGCCCACACCCCCTTGCTGTTCTTCTTCAGAGACGTGTGGTAGATCACGTAACTGTCGGAAGTGACCTTGGTCTTCCTGACCTTGCCGTTCTTGAGGTCCTTCGCGTACGCCTTCCCCTGGTCCTCGCAGTAGCTGAGGGAAGCGGTACCGTCCTTGTCCACGGCCACTTCGGGGTTGTAGAAGCGGTAGGCCCCCGTGATGCCGACCTTGGCGTCCACGTACTCCTTGACGAACTTCTCCACGCCGACGGCGGCTTCGCCCTCGTAGTAGTAGAGGTACGCCTTGTCGAGCGCGTCCTGGTTCACGATGGCCAGGTCCACAGCCTTGATGGACTGCTCCCCGTCGGCCAGGACCGCGTCCTTGTCCTCGTCACCCGTCTTCGGCCAATCGAAGGTGTAGGCCAGATCGGACGGCATCTCGATCTTCGGACGGTCGCTGGAGGTCGACGCACTCGGGCTGGGGGACGACGTCTTGCCTGTGTCGGCTCCCGCGATCTTGTCGTTGTCCTTGTCCTTGGAGCTGTCGTCGCTTCCGCACGCGGACAGCGTCAGGGCCGCGGTGGCGGTCAGGGCTAGCGCTGCGAGCAGCGTGGGGCGGCGGTTCACGGTCGGCTCCCGGTGAGGCGAGGCTTCTCTTGAGCGAAGCAACGCTATCCAGGGGGCAGCGGTGACACCAGGGTTGCCGTTGTCGAGGGGCGGGGTAAATGCGGCCAAATCGGCCTTGCGTGACCCCACTTGAGCCGTAACGGTTGGATAACGCGTGGTGAGCGGGTGGTTCCAGTTATGAACTCGCAAAGCTGACGGGTGGTCGGCGAGGCCTGCTCCTGTTGTCCGGCGGCGATGTGTTCGGTTCGCGGGAGTGGCGGAGGGGCAGGTTGTGGTGGGCGAAGGGGGCGGTTCGGGTATGGGGCGGTTGCGGGACGGGCGGGGGACGCTGGTCGTCCATGGGGAGCCGGCCGGTGTTTCCGTTCCGTTGGAGATCGCCGCGTCCTATCGGGCCCGTAGCAAAGGGCTGTTGGGGCGGGACTCCGTGGACGGGGCGATCCTGCTGTCGCCTGCCAGCGGTGTGCACACCTTTCGTATGCGCATCCCCATCGATGTCGCCTACCTCGATCGCCACCTCGTCGTCACCGCCGTACGCACCATGAAGCCCGGCCGTCTGGGGATGCCCCGGCTCCGTTCGCGGCATGTGCTGGAGGCGGAGGCCGGCGCCATGGCCGGGTGGGGACTGCGGGCCGGGGTACGGGTGGCCGTGACCACCGACGGGTGACACGGGCCGGACCCTGGCCGAGGAGCGCCCATCTGCCCATCACTGGGCCTGGTCGTCTGAGGGTGCCGCGTGCGTGTTCGGGGGCGGTGGGCGTAGCAGGTGCTGACCATTACCAGGTGGCCGCCCGGCGTCAGCCGGCCGCACATGCGGTCCCGCGCCGACTCCACTTCCGCGCGGGACATGATCAGGAACGGGCAGAACGCGCCGCCTGCCGCCCTGCCGGCTTGATCCTCCACGGGGCGCACCTCTCCACGGCGGGCCGCCAGGTACGTCGGCACCCCACGAGACGCGCGTCACATCCAGGGGTGTCACATCTCGGTGGGGTCGTTCCGTCTAGGGGGTGTAGGCATCGACACCAACGCCACAGGAGCTCACCATGGAAGCCCGCCTCGACCTCTTCGGAAACCCGCTCGCCGGCAAGATCATCCGGTACGTCAACTCGGCGGGCAAGGCGGTCGCGGACTCGACCCTGCCGCACTCGACGGCGGAGCTCGTCAAGCTCCGCGCCAGCCAGATCAACGGCTGCGGGTTCTGCACCGACATGCACACCAAGGACGCGGTCGCCGCCGGCGAGACCCACGAACGTCTCCACCTCGTCGCCGCCTGGCGTGAGGCCAAGGTGTTCACCGAGGCCGAGCGTGCCGCGCTGGAACTGGCCGAGGAAGGCACCCGCATCGCCGACGGGGCCGGCGGCGTCAGCGACGAGGTCTGGGCCAACGCCCAGAAGCACTACGACGAGGAGCAGCTGGCCGCGCTGATCGCCACCATCGCCCTCATCAACCTCTACAACCGCTTCAACGTCATCATCCAGCAGCCCGCCGGTGACTACCAGCCCGGCATGTTCGGCTGACCGAACGACGATCGACCGCTCCATCGGCGCCGGGGAGTTCTCCTCCCCGGCGCCTCGTCGTTCAGCTCTCCGTGCGCGGGAAAGAGACCTCGACCCGTCGGTTCTTCTTGCGGCCGGCCTCCGTCGAGTTGTCGGAGATCGGGTACTGCTCGCCGTATCCGCGTACCTCGTACGTGACGTTCGCGTCGTTCAGTTCAGATTCCAGGACGTCCTGTACGGCGTTGGCCCGCTGCTTCGACAGGACGTCGCCGTGGGCGGAGGTGCCCAGGTTGTCCGTGAAGCCGAAGACGCGGATCTTCGTCGCGTTCTGCTTCTTGATCTCATCCGCGATCGCCGCAATACGGGCCTTCGACTGGCCGCTGAGCTTCGCGCTGTCCTTGCCGAACAGGACCTCCGCCTGGAGGGCGAACTTGACGTCGGCGTTCGTGTCTTCACGGCGTTCCTCGCCGGACTGGTCCTCCACGACCTGCTTGATGTCCAGGACCTTGGGTTCGGCGAGAGTGGCGCCCTCGGGGAGCTTGAGGTCCGGGTCGTTGGCGTCCACCTTCACGGGGGCTGCGGCGGTGGCCTCGGTGCCCGGGGGGACGCTGGGGGTTTCGTCGGCCTCAGCTGCCGTCGCGACGAAGAGGTTCGTGGCGAGCATGACCGACGCGGCGGTGAGGGTCAGGGCGAGGCGGGGTGGGGTGAGGGTCATCGGGGCCTCACCCGGAGATGGTGATCGTGGCGGCGGCGAAGGTGGGCAGCTGGAAGGTGACTTCGCCCGCGTCGGTGGGCGGTGCGGGGAACTGCATGAAGACGGGGACGGTGTCACCTGCCTTGATCCTCGGCAGGTCCGTGGTCGTCAGGGGGCGGCCGTCGGTGTCGCGCAGAACGTAGTAGCGCTTCTTGCTGCCGGAATCCACGAGAGTGGCCCCACCGAGCGATGTGCCGTGCCGGATGATCTCAGTCTCGTTACCTCGCGTCTCGACTGGGACACGTGTCGCCTCATCGCCGTCATTCTTGATCTCGCCGCTGACCGTGACGAAGCCACCCGCGTCCCGCGCCGCACTGTCGATCGTGAGGATCAGACCGCTCTCGCCCTTGAGTTCAGCAAGAGGCTCCTCGTCCGTACCCTCCTGAGCACTCGGGTCGGACCCGCCCTTGGAGGTGGAAGCCGATGCCGTTGGCTTCTTGTCGTCGTCGCCTCCGCCGCCGCAGCCTGCCACGCCGACGGCCAGTCCGGCCGCGACGGTCAGTGCGACCATCCCCCTGCGCGCCTTGGCTGTGATCCGAATACTCATGCCTCTTCTTCCTTCATCCCTCGTCGTTCGCCAGTCAGTCGGCCAGATGGACGTCGAAGAGGTCCTCGGGTTCCGGAAGGATGGCGAGATCGTCCGGGTCCAAGTCCCAGTCCCTGTCCTTGCAGGTGAGCTGCGGCAGAACGTCGTCCCCGGCGTCTGCACCAGGGAGCTCGAACGTACAGAGAGGTTCGATCACTGCCCGGGCTGAGGCCCTCGCATACTTGCTCTCCGTGCCAGGAACGATGGAGTCCCCCACCGGTTCGTCCGTCTGCACATCGACGTCGTAGGCCAGAAGCCCCGTCGGCTGGCAAACCTCTACGTGCGCGTCGTTCTGCGCCGCCAGCTCATTGGCCCGACCGCAAGAGGGAGCCAGGCCCGCCACGTTGCCGTCGAAAATGTCCTGCCACTTCGTCGGGTCGAGTACGACCTCCACCCACTTGCCCGCGAGTTGCTCCCTGGTGTCCTGGGCAGCCGCGAGCGCCGCAGCGTCAGCGGCCGTCTGGGCGCCGTTCCGGTTTGCCGCGGCCTGGCCGACCGCAAGATAAGCGAACGCAAGAAAAAGCAGGCCCGCCACCACCATGATGTAGATGGGGAAGGCCTGCCCTGCATCGCCGCACTTGCGGCGGCTGATCAACCGATAACCTCGTCGATCTTGTTCACGATCGCCTCGTAGATCTGCGCACCAATGTCCGTCCCCGTAATCGCCAACACGATCGCCACAACCACCGCGATGATCCCCAGGTACTCGACCGCGGTCTGTCCCTCGTCGTTCCAGTTCCGCATGGCGTTGCCCTCCGTTGTCCGTGGTGTGGGCAACGTACGAGGTGGCGCCCGCCTTCGCGGAGGGTCCCTGGGCCCAACTACGGGCCCAATTCGCCTTCCTCTTCCCCCCAGCCCTCATCTCAGGTCACCCCTAGCCATTTCGCGGCGGCTTCGGCGCGGCTGGTGCTGTGGAGTTTGGCGAAGATGCGGTTGATGTGGTTCTTGACGGTCTTCTCGCTGATGAAGCAGGTGGCGGCGATCTGTTGGTTGTTCATGCCGGATGCGATGAGGTCCATGATCTCCGCCTCCCTTGCACTCAGATGGAACCGCGACTTGTCAGACTGTGCCACAACTGGTTGCAGTTGCGAAAGGTGTTTCGCAGAAATCAATGGGGACTTGGGTTGATGGGGAGCGTGATTGTGTGCAGTCGCACTGCCCTCTTTCGTCTGCCGTAGCCTGGCCACCAGGGCGTCCGCCGCCGTCGGCGTGAAGTGGGCCCGGCCGTTCTTGATGTTCCGCACGGCGTCGACCAGTTGGTCCGCCGTGAACTCGCCGTGGACCAGGTAGCCGCCGGCGCCCAGGCGCAGGGCCTCGTGGACGATCTCCGACTCCCTGCTGTAGGTGAGCATCACCACCGGGGAGATCTGGACCAGGTGCGGGAGGGCCGAGAGGCCGTCGACACCCGGCATGCGGACGTCCAGGAGGATCACGTCGGGGTGGTGGGCCAGTGCCGCCTCGTAGGCCTGGCGGCCGTCCGCGGCTTCCGCGACGACCGTGATGTCCTCGCGGCCGGAGAGGAGGGCGGTGAGGCCCGCGCGGACCACCGGGTTGTCGTCCGCCACCACGACGCGTAGGGCGGTCGTCGGCGCGGGGGGCGGGAAGTCCTCGAACGGGTCGTGGGGCGGTGGCTGCTTCGCGCCGGGGTGGGGAGTCGTCTGGTCCGGCATTCTGCGGCCTCCTCTCGTCGTCTCGCGGTGCGTGGGGGACTGTGCGGCGGCGTCGTGCGGGTGGTCAAGCGCTGCCTGGGGACGGTGTCGTCAGCGGGAGTTCCAGGCGGACCTCCGTGCCCTTGGTGTGGGTGCCGCGGCCGATGCGGATGCGGGCGCCGAGCGAGGCGGCTCGTTCGACCATGCCCACCAGGCCGAAGTGGCCTGTGCTGCGGAGTTGTTCGAGGGTGGTGCCCTGGGGCAGGCCCCGGCCGTCGTCGTAGACCGACAGGCAGAGCAGGTCGCCGTGGACTCCCGCGCTCACGTCGACCCGGGTCGGGTCCGCGTGGCGGTGGGCGTTGTCCATCGCTTCCGCGGCGATGGTGAGGAGTTGGCGGGCGACGGCCGGCGGGATGAGCGGCGTGTCCTCCTCGCCGGTGGGGTGGTAGGTGGCCGCGAGGTTCGTGCGGGTGCCGAAGTCCCTTGTGCGGTCCGCCAGTTCCCTCAGTACGTCGGTGGCGTCCGCCTCCCGGCGCAGGTCTGTCAGGAGTTCGCGGGATTCGGCGGCTGCCCGGCGGGCCGAGCGGGCCACCAGCTCCGCCTGTTCCTTGACCAGCGTGGGGTCCATGCGGTCGGCCGAGGCTGCCAGGCCGTCCGCCGCCAGGGCCACGCCGTACAGGGTCTTGGCGACCGAGTCGTGCATCTCCCTTGCCAGGCGGGCCCGTTCCTCGGCGATCGCCTCCGTGACGGCCAGGCGGGCCTGGACCTCGGTCAGGGCCTGGGTGGCGGCGCCGAAGCGGAACATCAGGTTGCGCAGGGCCGAGCCGACCGCTCCGGCGATGACGCAGAGGCCGGGGAGGAGCAGTCGCTCGGCGACGGTGGTGGCCGGGTTCTGTGTCGTCGCGTAGACCAGGAGGAAGATCAGGGACTGAAGGCTCGCGAAGACCGCGGCGCCTCGCCAGCCGTAGACGATGCCGGCGAGGAGGGGGGTGCAGACGCTGACGTAGGCAAGCGTGGTGTCGGGGCCCGCGGAGATGAGGAGCAGGGAGCCGAAGAGGGTGTCCGCGGCGAGGAGGGTGGGGTGCCGGAGGAGGAGGGGGCCGAAGCGTTCCCAGTCCCTGAAGAGGACGTACGAGCCCATGAAGGTGGCGACCACCGCGGCGCCCACCAGGCGGGCGCCCAGGCCCGGGTTGGCGTTGAGGAGGGCGGCGGGGGCGGCCAGGGCGATCATGGCCAGACGGAAGCCGAAGACTTGGCGGGCCAGGGCCTGTAGGGCGTTGACCTGGATGGGGATTGCGGGTGCGGCGGCCTGAACGGGTGCGTCCGCCTGTGCGGGAGCGCCAACCCCTGCGGGAGCATCAGTCCGAGCGGGAGCGTCAGCCCATGCGGGAGCCTCAGCCCGAGCGCGGGCGCCAACCCCTGCGGGAGCTTCAGCCGGAGGGACTGGCCCCTGTGGGGTGCCTCCACCGGCTGCCGCCGTCCGTGGCTGCCTCGGCACACCCGGCAGCGGCCCCTCCAGCGGCTCCACTGGCCGTCGCCGCCACACCCCCCGGCGTTCCCCGGTCATCGACATCCTCGTCACCCGCCCCCTAGTCGCCCGTGATCGAACCGAAGTCGGTCCCCGAGCCCAGCACCAGGCCCGCGCCCAGGAGGATCATCGTGGCCGGGACCATGAACGTGGTGATCATCATCGTGGCCTTGGGGACCGCGCGGGCGGCCTTGCGGCGGGCGTTCTGGGCGTCCGTGCGGCGCATGTCCTTGGCGAGGGCGACCAGGGTGTCGACGATCGGGGCGCCCAGTTCCTCGCCCTGCTGGAGCGCCGTGACGAACATGGCCACCTGTTCGGAGTCGTTGCGGCGGCGCAGTTCCTGGAAGGCCTGGCGGCGGCCCATGCCGAGGTCCATCTGGCGGAGGGTGATGCGGAGTTCGTCCGCCCAGGGCCCCTCGTACTTCATCGCCACCCGGTCCAGCGCCTGCCTGAAGCCCAGGCCCGCGCTCACCACGACCGCCAGGACGTCGAGGAAGTCCGGCAGGGTCCGCTCGATCACGTCCTTGCGGATCCGGATCGCCGACCAGATGCCGACCTCCGTCCAGAACGCCCCGAAGGCGAACAGCAGGAGGGCCACGAGGAACTGTCCCCGCATCAGGAAGACCAGGCCGCCGAAACCGCCCAGGAAACCATAGACCGCGCGGCGGGCCGCGTAGCGGTCGATGGTCAGGCCGCCGGGGTTGCCGGCCAGGTCGATCCTGCGGCGGTACTTCGCGACCTGCTTGGGGCCCATCAGGCGCAGGACGGCGGGCGCGTAGCGCATGCCGAGACGGTCGATCAGCGAGTCCACCGCGCCGGTCCGCGTGGCGCCGACCTCCAGGGCGAGGAGCAGGTCGCCGGGGAGTTTCGCGTCCGCCCGGTACATGCGGATCCCGGCGAAGACGCCCCAGACCCCGAGGCCCATCAGCAGGGCGAGAAGAAGTGCCATCTGTGTACGCCCCCTCAGACGTCGATACGGGACATGCGGCGGATCAGGACGAACCCCACCGCGTAGAGCGCGAAGGCGATGATCACCGCGGCCTGGCCGGCCGGGGAGCCGGTCATACGGTCCAGGGCGCCGTCCTTCACGCCGTTCATCAGGAAGAGGGAACCCACTCCGAGGACCGGGACGGCGTACGACGTCATGTTGACCTGCGCCAGTTGGGTGCGGACCTCCCGACGGGTCTCCTTGCGCTCCTCCAGCGTCTCCGTCAAGTTGCGCAGCGCACCCACCACTTGGCCGCCCGCCCGGTTGGAGAGCACCAACGTCGTCACCAGGACCACCAGTTCGCGCGACGGCAGGCGCTCCGCCATCTCCCCCAGCGCGTCGTCCAGGGAGGCGCCCAGCGCCAGCTGGTTGGCGACCTTGCCCAGCTCCTCCCCGGCCGGTGCCTCCAGTTCCTCCGCCGCCATGCCGATCGCCGTGCGCAGGGCGAGGCCCGCCTGGGTGGCGTTGGCCAGGATCCGGGACATTTCGGGGAGTTGGTTGATGAACTTCTCGATGCGTTTCTGGCGCTGCCAGTTCAGGAACTGCACTGCCACCCAGATGCCCAGCAGACCGGCGAGGGGGCCGAAGAAGGGGGCCAGGGCCGCCTGGCTGATCAGCCACAGGCCGGCCGCCGTGGCCAGCATGTAGACGAAGAACTCGCCCGGGGTGATGTCCAGGCCCGTCGCCGCCAGCCTCAGTTCCAGTTTCCTGCCGAGCTTGGTGCGGCGCAGCCGGCGGTCCAGGGACGGGAAGCGGCGCCGGCGGCCGCCCGCCTGTATCTGGCCCGACGCCGAGAGGCGGTCGACCAGGGCCTGGCGCTGGGCCTTGCCCATGGCGTACGCGTGCAGGCCCGCCACGGCGAGGACACAGGTCAGCAGGGCGATGCCCGTGGTGAGCGTGATCAGCGAGTCGAGTTCCATCGGGCGGTACCTACCTGGCTTCTCGGGTCGTCAGTTCGAGCGCGGACTGGGCCACGCCGAAGGCCTGGGGGATCGGCTGGCTCGCCATGTAGAGGCGGTCCGCCGTACGGCGTGGCAGCGGGAAGTACTCGAAGGCGCCGTGGACGCGGCCGTCCGCCGACATGGGCTGGGCGTGGAAGCGGGCCGCCGTGGTCAGGCGGTAGGGCTCGGCGCCGTGGCTGTCGAGGAGGGCGATCTCCGTGATGCGGCGGGCTCCGTCGGGGAACCGGGTCAGCTGGATGATCACGTCGAGCGCGCTGTTGATCTGGTCGTGCAGCGCTTCGAAGGGGACCCCGACCTCGGACATCGACGCCAGGGTCTTCAGACGCATCAGAGCGTCCTCCGTGCTGTTGGCGTGGACCGTGGCCAGTGAGCCGTCGTGGCCGGTCGACATCGCCTGGAGCATGTCCAGGGACTCGCCGCCGCGGACCTCACCGACGACGATGCGGTCGGGGCGCATCCGCAGGGAGTTGCGGACCAGGTCGCGGATGGTCACCTGACCCTTGCCCTCGACGTTCGGCGGGCGGGACTCCAGACGGATCACATGCGCCTGCTGGAGCTGGAGTTCCGCGGAGTCCTCGATGGTGATGATGCGTTCGCGCTCCGGGATCAGCCCCGACAGGGCGTTGAGCAGGGTCGTCTTCCCGGTGCCCGTCGCGCCCGACACGATGATGTTGAACTTGGCCTGCACCAGGCCCGCGAGCAGGTACAGCATGTGCTCGTCCAGCGAGCCGAGGCCGATCATCTCCTGGAGGGTGAAGGAGCGCGGGAAGCGGCGGATCGTCAGGGTCGCGCCCGTCAGCGACAGGGGCGGGATGATGACGTTCACGCGCTCACCGGACGGGAGGCGCGCGTCCACCATGGGATTCGACTCGTCCACGCGCCGGTTGACCGTCGAGACGATCCGCTCGATCGTCTGCATCAGCTGGTCGTGGGAGGGGAAGCGGAGCGGCAACTGCTCCACCCGGCCGCCGCGTTCGACGAAGATCGCGTCCGGGCCGTTGACCATGATCTCGGTGATGGACGCGTCCTCGAGGAGCGGCTCCAGGATGCCGAGCCCCAGCGCCTCGTCCACGACCCTGCGGATGAGCTGCGAGCGCTCGACCGTCGACAGCACCGGGCCCTCGCGGCTGATGATGTGCCCGAGCACCCGCTCCAGGCGGGCCCTGCGCTCGGCGGCCGCCAGCGAGCTCATCTCCGCGAGGTCGATCTCCTCCAGGAGCTTGGCGCGGTACGAGGCGACCAGGTGGCCGTCCTCGCCCCGGCTGCCGTTCTCCTCGGGGGTGCTGATGCGTGCCCGCAAGCTCATGGTGCTCCTCGTTCAGCCGAGTTCAGCCGAGTTGATGCAAGTCCGCCCGGTTTCAGCCGGGTTCAGTGGTCGAGCGGCATCGTCGCCGTCTTGTTCGCGTCGCCGAAGTCCCAGCCGGGGACGATGGAGGGGATGTCGACGGTGGCGGTGACGGTGACCTCGTCGCCGCCCTGCGCGGCGGAGCAGGCGACGGACAGCCAGTCGCTGACCGCGGTCGTGCAGCCCTCCTGGGCGCTGTTCTCCAGCGAGGCCGCCCGCGCGCCGGCCCGCGCCGCCGTACCCGCCTGCTGTGCCGTGTAGGCGATGAGCCCGATCTGTACGCCCGCCATCGCGACGAGGATCAGGATCGGGATGAAGCCGAGGTACTCGATGGCGACCTGGCCGAGGTCGGCACGTCGGCGGTCGCGGACTTTCCTGTCGTACGACATCTCAGTCCTTCTCCTCCTCCACCGCTCCCGCGTGGCCCTCGACCGTGAACGGGAAGCCGATCGCGCCCGGGAAGAGGACGGGGACCCGGAGTTCGACGTCGGCCGTGACATAACCGCCGCCGGTGCCACAGGTCACCGTGCCGTCCCACGCGTCCGGCAGCTTCTCCAGGCCCGCCGCCTCGCACGCGCCCTGCCGCTCCCCCGGGCTCGCCGCCGTTCCCGCCCGTACCGCCTCGTCCGCAGCATTCCCCGCGAGCGTGAAGGTGTACCCCACCAGCACGAACTGCCACAGCAGCACCAGGGTGATGATGATCAGCGGGGTCATGCCGAGGAACTCGATGGTGACCTGGCCGGAGTCCCGGCGCCCCATGACCCCGAGCCGCCTCATGACCCCGAGCCGCCTCACGGCCCCAGCTCCTTGCGTCGGCGGAAGCCCACCGCGGCCCGGTCGCCCCTGGACCGTCCGCCCTTGTGTGCTCCCTCGGCCGGCTTGACCAGTCCCAGTTCCCCCGCGAGCCCCCACATCGCCTGCTTCACGACGCTCTTGTTGTCGAGCTCGTGGACGCGTCCGGCGTCCACCACCGATTGCAGTTCCTTGAAGTTGGCGGGGATCGCCACGCCCGCGACCGGCGTGCCGGTGATCTTCCGGACCAGGGAGGGCTGGATCTCGGTTCCGCGGGTGTGCCGGTTGACGACGACCGTCGTCTCCTCGGCCTTGCGGATCTGGAGCCGGTCCCACATGCGGACGGTCCGTTTGGCGCCGCGTACCGCGATCACGTCGGGCGTGGTGACGAGCAGGGCCGTGTCCGCCATCTCGACGGCCGCCGCGCCGGCGCCGCCGATCTGGGCGCCGCAGTCGATGACGACGATCTCGTAGCGGGAGCGCAGGGCGCTGACGATCTGGCGGACGGCCCGGTCGGTGACCTCCTCGCCGCGTTCGCCCTCGCCGGGGGCGAGCAGCAGGGCGAGCCCGGTGTCGTGGCGGAAGACGGCGTCGGCCAGCACGCGGGGGGAGATGTCGGTGATGGTGGCCAGGTCGGCCACCGAGCGGCGGAACTGGACGTCCAGGAAGGAGGCGATGTCCCCGGTCTGGAGGTCGAGGTCGACCAGGGCCGTGCTGCGGCCGGACGCCTGGGCGGCGAGGGCGAGCTGGATGGCGGTGAGGGTGGTCCCCACTCCGCCTTTCGCGCCGCTGACCGTGACGACCGTGCCGCCGACTCCGGTGAACACGTCGACGGTGCCGCCCAGATGACGCCGTACGCCCACCGACCACTGGGCGACCGCCTGGACCCGGATGGCCAGTTCCTCGTAGCTGAGCGGCAGTGCCACCAGGCCCCGTGCCCCGTAGTCCATGGCGGCCTGGAAGAGGCCGGGGCTCGCGTCGGAGGTGACGAGGATGACGCCGACCGCGGGGAAGCGCAGGGCGACCTCGCGGATCAGTTCCAACGCCGGGACCGGTCCGATGCGTTCGTGGACGATCACGACCTCGGGCAGCTCGTCGAAGGACTCGGCGGCCAGGCGCGCGAGGGTGTCGACGAGCTGGGTGGAGTCGACGACCGGGGCCACCGGTTCGGCGTCCGGGAGCTGGCTGAGCAGGGTGGTGATGGAGCGGACCGCGTCCGCGTCGCCTACCGCCGGCAGGATCCTCGTGGGCATACGGCTCTCACTTGTCCTTCGCGAGTTCGTACGTGCGGTCCTGGTCGGGGACGGTGCCGGTCTCGCCCGGCGCGACCAGTGCGAGCCGGACGCGCTTGGCGAAGGACTCGGCGTACGTGATGCGCTGGGCGTCGATGGCGGAGAGCGCGAAGGTGATGGGGACGGCCTCGGTGGCCTCGCGGGTGCGGTCGTCGGCGTCGGGCTGGAGCGGGGTGAGGTCGCCTACGTCGAGGACCTTGGCGTTCGTTACGATGATCTTGGACTGGTCGGGAGCACCCTCCCGCTCACCCTCGAAGGTGGCGTACACATTGACTGTGGAGTTCGGCGTGATCTTGCCGGCCACACCGGTCGCCGCGTCGATCATGATGGCGACCTCCTGCTGCCCGGGCTGCAGAGCCGGCTGTGCCACGATCATGTCGCTCTGCAGCAGGGAGCCCTTCTTCAGGGCGGTGACCGCGATCTTGCCGTCGATCTCGCGGAGATTGCGGACCGCGTTGTCGGACAGCCATCGCTCGGGCATCTCGATCTTCTCGAACTGGGCCGTACTCAGCGGTTTGTAGGGCTCCACGTTCGTCTTGAGCCGGTAGGCGGTGACCTCGGGTCCGACCTTGGACTCGGCGTCGTCGATGACGGACAGGACGCCGGCGAAGGCCGCGAGGGCGCAGACGGCCGACAGGATCAGGAGTATGACGCCGCGGCGCTGACGGGAGTTCATGAACCGGACAACCTCATTGGGGGATATCGGTCGACAGGGCTCACCCGGCGGTGAGTTGGTTCTGCTGGTTATCGGTGAGCGGTGATGTGGCGGAACAGAACACACAGCGGTCGCCGATCACATCGATGCCGCACCAGTGGCAGGCGCTTTGGCGGACCGAGGTGACCAGTTGGTAGAGGACCGAGAGGTCGGGCAGGAACGAACAGAACTCGATCACTTTCGGGGTGCCCCACCACGACGCCGACTCGGCGGGGAGCGGGACCTCGCGCAGCCCCTGCACGTTCCAGGACGGGGCGAGGGTGGTGGTGACCCAGTCGGACTGGAACTGTCCCTTGGCGACCAGCAGGGCGGTGGCGAACTCGGGGCCCTTCAGGGCGGCTTCGGGGCCGATGCGGACCATTTGCGGTTCGGGGTGGGCGATCACACCGAACTGACTTCCCGGGACCCATGACTTGGCATGCGCCTTGAGGTCCACGGGAACGCGGTCGAGCTTGGTGACGGAGCCGAGGACCGCCCCGGCGTGGATGTAGTGGGTGAGCAGCCGGCCCGCGGAGGCGAGCACGCCGGGGCCGAGGTCGCAGGAGGCGAGCTGCCGCAACTGGCGGGCCAGGACGGCCAGCCCGAGGGGCGGCAGATCGGGGCGGAACAGGGCGATACGGTCGCTCTCCAGGAGGGACCGTACGGTGTGCAGGCGCCGCTCGACCGCCTTCGGCACCGCCTGGGAGCAGACGACGATCACATGGCCGTGCTGGTCGATGAGCGCCTGGAGGCCCAGCAGCGTGCGTTCCAGCGGTTCCTTGTCCAGGCCCTTGAGCACGACGGCGGGCACGGTTCGCTCGTCCTGCGGCGGCAGCGCCATGTCGGCACCGGTCACGGCAATGGCAGTTGGCACGCGCAGCTCCCCGTTCCCATGCCCCGCCGGCCCGACCGGCGTTACTCCGGCACACCCAGTCGACTTCACTGCGTGACTACGTCAGCACTCTAGCCACGCCCATGTGACCGGAGAACAGCGTTTCTTCAGCTGATGGCAACTGTTTTTGCGCAAGGCTCCCCAAATCAGGGCGGATTGCATATGCCGATGACCCGCGGGAGGGCCCGCGGACCCGCGGTGAACCCGCCGCGAAACCGCAAAGATGGTCTGGACCTATTGACGGACACGATTGGTCTGGACCAGTCTGCTTGTCATGGCCATACTCAGACGACGCTCTGCTCGCTTCTGGTCGGCAGCGGTTCTCGCAGCCCTCGCCCTCGGTGTGTCCGGCACAGGCCAGGCCTCCGCCGCGGATGTCAACAATGCCAAGAACGCCGGCTTCGAGTCCGGCCTGACGAACTGGACCTGTACGGCGGGGAGCGGGGCGGCCGTCTCCTCGCCGGTGCACGGCGGCGCGGCAGCGCTGAAGGCGACGCCGGCCGGGCAGGACAACGCGAAGTGCACGCAGACGGTGGCGGTGAAGCCCGGGTCGACGTACACGCTCAGCGCGTGGGTGCAGGGCGGGTACTCCTACCTCGGTGTGACCGGCACCGGTACGACGGACGTGTCGACGTGGACACCCGACTCCACGTCCTGGAAGCAGCTGTCGACGACCTTCACCACCGGCGCCGCGACGACCTCGGTGACGGTCTACACGCACGGCTGGTACGGGCAGTCGGCGTACTTCGCGGACGACGTCTCGGTGTACGGCCCCGACGGCGGCGGTGGCACCGACCCG
The DNA here is from genome assembly GCF_044742595.1 of Streptomyces sp. NPDC087859. Classification (NCBI taxonomy): domain Bacteria; kingdom Bacillati; phylum Actinomycetota; class Actinomycetes; order Kitasatosporales; family Streptomycetaceae; genus Streptomyces; species Streptomyces sp. NPDC087859. The sequence goes on from NZ_JBIUUU010000001.1 coordinate 206,368, forward strand.
GCGCCGACGATCCCGGGGGCGCCGGGCGGCCTCGCGGTCTCCGGTACGTCGTCCTCGTCGGTGTCGCTGTCCTGGAACACGGTCTCCGGCGCGACCGGGTACAACGTCTACCGCGGCGGTACGAAGGTGACGGCGGTGACCGGCACGTCGGCGACCGTGACCGGGCTCGCGGCGTCGACGTCGTACTCCTTCCAGGTCACCGCGACCAACTCGGCGGGTGAGTCCGCGAAGTCGGCGGCGGTGACGGGGACGACGACGGCCACCCCGACCGGTCCCGCGCTGCCCAAGCACGCCGTCACCGGCTACTGGCAGAACTTCAACAACGGGGCCAAGGTCCAGAAGATCTCCGACGTCCAGTCCCAGTACGACATCATCGCGGTGGCCTTCGCGGACGCCACGACCACTCCGGGCGCGGTGACGTTCAACCTCGACTCAGCGGGGCTGGGCGGTTACACCGTCGACCAGTTCAAGGCGGACATCGCGGCGAAGAAGGCTGCCGGGAAGAAGGTCATCGTCTCGGTCGGCGGTGAGCGGGGGACGGTCGCGGTCAACGACTCCACCTCGGCGGCGAACTTCGCGAACTCGGTGTACTCGCTGATGCAGACGTACGGCTTCGACGGCGTGGACATCGACCTCGAGAACGGCCTCAACGCGACGTACATGACACAGGCGCTGCGGTCGCTCTCGTCAAAGGCGGGCTCGTCCCTCATCATCACGATGGCCCCGCAGACGATCGACATGCAGTCGACGTCCAACGCGTACTTCCAGACCGCGCTGAATGTGAAGGACATCCTCACGGTCGTCAACATGCAGTACTACAACAGCGGTTCGATGCTCGGCTGCGACGGCAAGGTGTACTCGCAGGGCTCGGTGGACTTCCTGACGGCCCTGGCCTGCATCCAGCTTGAGGGCGGCCTCTCCCCGTCCCAGGTAGGCCTGGGCCTCCCGGCCTCGACGAGCGGCGCGGGCAGCGGCTACGTATCCCCCACGGTCGTCAACAACGCCCTCGACTGCCTGACCAAGGGAACGGGTTGCGGCTCCTTCAAGCCGTCCAAGACCTACCCAGACCTGCGCGGCGCGATGACCTGGTCGACGAACTGGGACGCGTCGGCGGGCAACGCGTGGTCCAACGCGGTCGGACCGCACGTGCACGCGCTGCCGTAGCGGAAGGGGCGGAGCGTGGAGGTGGGCAGACCACCTCCACGCTCACCGCCGGAGCAGCTCACCGATGGGCTTCAGCACGTCCTCGGCCTCCCGGATCACGAAGTCGGCATGTCCGCCCACCGGGTTGTCGTGGCAGAAGCGCTGCCATTCGTCGATCAGCTCAGGGGAGCACCGAAGGCGCTGCGTGACCGCTCGGGCGAATTCCGCCGGATCCAGCTGCGGTGGATCGACCTCCTCGATCAGCTCTCCCAGGCTGCCGTACCCCGAAATGTAGTCGCACGGGAGAAACAGCAGCCGATCGAGCCAGTCTCGCGGGCCGAAGGCGTCATCCAGATCCGCCCGCCAGTCGGCATGCCCCAGCTGCGCCGACATGAACAGGTCCCGCCAATCGATCTGCATCTCCTCGATCGCACGGAAAAGCCTGTCCGCATCGCCATTCGCCCGGATGACGACGGCGGCCGTCACTCTCTCCGACGCGACCTTGCGAAATCTTCCGGCCTCGGCCTCCTTCAGCAACCAGATGACCGTATCCGCGTCGGACCCGTACTGTTCCGCGATCCTGACGGCGATGCGATGGGTGACTGCCACGCCTCAACCCCTCGGCCTGTAGTACCCCAACACCGCGGCCAACCCCGCGAACCACTCCCCCATACGTTCCCGCGGCTTCGCCTCCACCACGCACTCGTAGAAGTTGCCGTCGACGTGGACGACCGCGAGCATCAGCGACTTGCCGTTGGGGCTCGTTTTGTAGTGGACGCTGCGGATCTCCGGCCAGTCGAACTCGGCCTCGACGCCGTTGAGTTCCAGGGTGACTCCGGAGGAGTCGATGGCCACCGAGCTGCGGCGGTCGACGGCGAGGAATTCCGGGCCCGCCGGTATCAACTGAGGGGCATACAGAGGTGGCGGTGGGCCGAAGCCCTGGGGTGGCTGGTGATGGTACGGCGGGTGCGTCACAACGAGTCCCCCGGTGGGCGGCTGATGCATCGGTTTCGGTAGGGAAACCTACCTGGCCGTGAGCTGCCTCCACCCAAACCACCGCATCAATGAATTGAAGGCTCCCCTCCTCCCCGGTGGGAGGGGATTCCTGGCTCAGGCGGCCCCCTGGAGCGGCGCTCCAGAGGGTCTTACGCCCTCGACACCAGCCGGGTTCAAACCTGCCCGGACGAGCATCACGCGCGCGGAGTTTTTGTCCCGAGGTGAGACGAGCCCGCACGCGGTGCAGGTGTAGGTACGTTCTGACAGCGGCAATGCGTGCTTGGTTCTCGCTCCGCACTGCGCGCAGTCCATGGTGGTGTGCGCGGGGTGGACAAGACGGACGTCCCGCCCGTGCCTGCGACCCATCTCCAGCAGGGCCGTCTTGGTGGCGCCGATGGCGGCGTCGGCCGCCTTGCGGGCCATGGTGGTTCGGCTGAGGAACTTCGGGCGGAAGTCCTCCACCGCGATCGCGTCGTGGTCCCGGACGACTCTCTTGGCCCACTTGCGGCCGGTGTCCTGCCGTTGGCGGGCGATCTGCGCGTAGGTCTTCGCCCGCCACTTCTTCGCCTCGCGGTAGCCCTGCGAGCCGCACTGGCCCTTCTTGGGCTTCCTGCGGGCCATCATCCGGTCGTACCGCGACAGTTTCGCCCGGGCCTTCTTCCCGTGCTGGGCGTGCGGGAGGTCGTGGGCGTCGGAGGTGGTGGTCGCGGTCTCCTTCACGCCCCGGTCGATGCCGATCACCGCACCGGTGGCAGGGAGCGGCTGGACTTCGGCAGGGACGACGAAGGAGGCGTACCAGTGGCCGGGACCGTCCTGGTAGATCCGTACCGAGGACGGGTCGGCGGGCAGGTCCCGCGACCACACAACGGTCAGCGCGATCCCGCCCGCCAGGTGCAGGCGCCCGTCCTTGAGCCGGAAGCCGCGTCGGGTGTAGTTCAGGCTCGGGAGCGCCTCGCGCTTCTTCTTGTGTTTCGGCATCCCAGCCCGCTGTCGCAGCGGCAGCCGCTCCCGGATGTCCTTCTGCGCCTTCGCACGGGACTTGCCGAAGTCGCGGATGATCTGCTGCTGCGGCACCGAGCTGCCCTGACGCAGCCACGAAGTATCCATCCGCGCCTTGGTCAGCATCCTGTCCAGTTGCGCCGGACCACAGGTCAGTTTCTCCCCAGTGGCCTTGTTGTACAGGTAGATGGCCTTGGACTTGGCTACACACTCGTTCCAGAGCCATCGGCAGCGGTCCCACTCGGCCAGCAGCGCCGCACAGGCGGTCGACGACATGCGCAGCCGGTACGTGTAACGCGCGTATCCGACCTCACCAACTGCCCCCACCTGTCCCGCGCCCTCCCCGCCGCGTCCCGTCCGGGACGCTGTGATCGCCCGAACCTGCCAATGAGACCGTACGTACGATCACCGCACACTCATACCTCGTTCGCGCGATCATCACCCGATCCAGTGATCGGCGACACGCACGTTCGCAGTCTCGCCAGAAACGGATGAAACATTTCCCCGGGGCCACTGCATCAATAGAGCGAAGGGGATGCACGCCGGGCACCCACGAGCAGGGGGAACACATGAGACAGGTCCTTGCGGACCAGTACGCGGAGTTCGCGGCGGCACGCGCGGGGCATCTGTACCGCTCCGCGTGCCTGCTCACCGCCGGGGACACGTATCTCGCCGAGGACCTGGTGCAGGAGACCCTGGGCCGGCTGTACATCAGCTGGCACCGGGTGGCCCGGGTCGGCAACCCCGCCGGGTACGCGCAGACCGTCCTCACCCGGGCATTCCTCGCCCACCAGCGGCGGCGCAGCAGCAAGGAGCGCGCCACCGCCGAGTTCCCGGAGCAGGCCTACGCCGACCACGGCGACGTCCCGCTGCGCCTCACGCTGCTCCAGGCGCTGGCCCGGCTGCCCGCCAAGGACCGGGCGGTGGTCGTGCTGCGCTACTGGGAGGACCGCTCGATCGAGGAGACCGCCGACGCGATGAACGCCAGCTCCTCCGCGGTCCGCACCCGCTGTACCCGCGCCCTCGGCCGGCTGCGGGAGCTGCTGGGCGAGGACCTCGGCGAGTACGCCCGCTTCTGACGGCCCCACCCGTCCCTGCCCCCCTCGACTCATCCACACCTGTGACTTCTCATCCTTCACACCTCGGGGAAACGGTGGTTAGCCATGCCCGCTCAACAGCAAAGTGATCCCTTCGAGGACCGTGTCGCCGCCGAACTGCGCGATGTCGGGGGCCAGTTCGACGCCGACCCGCACGCGCTCACCACCGCGGGCCTCGCCCGTGGCCGACGGCTGCGGTTGCGGCGCCGGGCCGCCGTCGTGGGCGGCGCGGCCTCCCTCGCGCTCGTCGGGGTGGGCGGGGCGCTGCTCCTGCCCGGTGGCGGTTCGGACCCGGACCCGTCCTCGGTGGCCTCGAAGCCGAGCGCCACGGCGACCGTGCCGCCCGTCTCCGGCCAGGAGCTGATCAGCACGCTCAAGGAGCAGCTCGGGTACGGCAAGTTCAGCCAGGAGACCGGTCGCGGTACCGAGGACGCGCCGTACGCGTGGCTCGTGTGGGACGACGGGGACGGGGGTTCCGTCGTCTCCGTGAGCATGGACCGGGTCGAGCCGGGCACCGAGCAGGCCCGGCAGTGGACCGAGTGCCCGGACAAGACGTTCACGCCGTACGACAGTTGCCGGACGAGCCGGCTGGACAACGGCTCCGTGCTGCGGATCTTCCAGGGGTACGAGTATCCCGACAAGCGGGAGCCGACCAAGCACTGGACTGCCGACCTGGTCACGCCGAAGGGCCAGCATGTCGCGGTGTACGAGTGGAACGCCGAGGCCGAGAAGGGTTCGCCGGTCACCCGCGAGAACCCGCCGCTGGACGCCGCCGAGTTGAAGAAGCTGGTGACCGCGCCGGCGTGGCTGACGGCGGTCGACGCCATCCCCGAGGAGGACAGGTCCTCGCTGGCGAAGCCGGAGGAGACGTCCCCCGGCAGCGGCGACATCCGCAAGGATCTCGCTTATCTCATGCCCGACGACGTCGAGGTGGTCTCGAGGGGCGGTGACGCGTCCGGGTGGGGCTATGTCGTCGTCGACGACGGCAAGGGCAAGAGCCTCGTCGAGATCAACGTCCAGCCGAACATGGGCGACCTCACCGGCGAGAGCATCTTCGAAGGCGCCGAATCCCTTCCCGACGGCACGATGCTCGTCACCCGCGAGGACGCCGGTGACAAGGATGTCTCGGGCACCGTCAGGTGGACCGTCGACACGGTGCGGATCAACGGTCTGCGGGTGGTGATCAGCGCCCTCAACGCGGGCGGGCCGCACGACGCGCCGAGCCGTGACAAGCCCGCCCTGACGATGGAGCAGCTCAAGAAGATCGCGCTCAGCTCGAAGTGGGGGCCGGGCCGCGAGGAGTCGCAGACCGGTCAGAAGAACTCCGACCAGGGCTGATCCCAGATCTGCTTCACGCACAGCACCAGGAACAGCAGTCCGGCGATCACCAGCATCCCGTTGCTGATCAGGCCGTTGCGCCATTCGGCCGGTGTGCGCGAGGAGTTGAGCAGCCAGATCAGCGTGCCGGCCAGGAAGGGAAGGAAGGCCGCGCCCAGAACGCCGTAGAGGATGATCAGGCGGAAGGGCTGGCCCTGGAAGAGCAGGACGATGGGCGGGAAGGTCAGCCACAGCAGGTACGCGCGGAAGGGCCAGGAGCGTTCGCGCGCGCCGGAGGCGACCTCCTCGCCCGTCACCTTGCTCTCGCCCTTGTCGCGGAAGCGGGCGACGAAGTCGGCGAACATCAGGCTCACGCCGTGCCAGACGCCGATCAGGGAGGTGTACGAGGTGGCGAAGAAGCCGATGAGGAAGAACTTGGCGGTCGCCGAGCCGTACTTGTCCTCCAGGATGTCGCTGAGCTGGATGAGCCCCTTGTCGCCGCTGGCGATGGCGATGTTCGCCGAGTGCAGCATCTCGGCGCCGACGAACAGCATGGAGATGACGAAGATGCCGGTGGTGGCGTAGGCGACGCGGTTGTCGAGCCGCATGACCTTCATCCAGCCGGTGTTGGTCCAGCCCTTGGCGTTGACCCAGTAGCCGTACGCGGCGAGGGTGATGGTGCCGCCGACGCCCCCGATGAGGCCGAGGGTGTTGAGGATCGAGTCCTTCTCGTCGGGGAGGACGGGCAGCAGGCCCGCGAAGGCGTCCCCCAGGTTCGGGGTGACGCGGATGGCCAGGTAGACCGTCACCACGAACATGACGCCCACCAGGACCGTCATGACCTTCTCGAAGACCGCGTACTTGTTGAACCAGACGAAGACGAGGCCGGTCAGACCGCAGGCGACGGCCCACCACTTGAGGTCCATCACGTCCGGGAACAGCGCCTGGAGCGGGAGCGCGCTGGACGACATCGCGGCGGCGCCGTAGACGAATCCCCAGATCACCACGTAGGTGACGAAGAACCACGAGGTCCAGCGGCCCAGGCTCGCCCAGCCGTCGAAGAGGGTGCGGCCGGTGGACAGATGCCAGCGGCCGGCGGCTTCGGCGAGGGAGATCTTGACGAGGCAGCCGATGACGGCGGCCCACAGGAGCGTGTAGCCGAAGTTGCTGCCCGCGATGAGGGTCGCGACCAGGTCTCCGGCGCCGACGCCGGTGGCCGCGACGACGATGCCGGGGCCGATGTACTTCCAACTGGACTTACGAGGTCGGGAGTCGCCGGATGATGCCTGGGTGTCCGTGGGGTTGCCCGTGGTGTCCGCCATGCAGGTCAAGAAAGCCCAAAGCGGCCTGCCCGGCAAGAGGGCCTGCGTGGATCTTCACCCGATGCCCGTACTCGGGGGAAAAGGGTCGGGCCCCGGCGGCTGGGCGAGCGCACCGGGGCCCGGGCTGTGGTTCCGGGGAGCCTGAGGCGGCGTATCCGGAACTCTCGGGTCAGAACGACTGTCGCCGACCACAGTCGTCGGACCCGCACGTGCCGAGCTCGAACCACACGGTCTTGCCCGGCCCGTCCTGGTGGCAGCCCCAGCGCCGGGCAAGCGCATCCACCAGGAACATCCCCCGGCCGCTCTCCGCGGTGCCCGCCCGGAGCACCCGGGGAGTGCGGCGGCCGACATCGGCGACCTCGCAGCGCAGCACGCCGTGCGAGGCGGAGAGGGTGAGTCGGAAGCCGCTCGCCGAGTGGAGGAGGGCGTTGGTGGCGAGTTCGCTGACGAGCAGCTCGGCCGTGTCCAGCAGGTCCTCCCGGTCCGCGAGCCCCCACCTCTCCAGCTGTCGGCGGACCGTGGCGCGGGCCTCGCGGACGGCGGCGGGACGGGGGGCGTACTCGACGCTCAGATGGCCTGCCCCCAAAGGGGGTTGGGGATACGAGGCGTACCGAGGATCGGGGTCCGGGGGGCGGGCCCCGGAGAGTTGCAGCATGGGAGCAGGATGTCCGCCGCGACCGTGACACACACGGGGAGGAATACCCGATTCACGACCTACGTGCGTCAGTTCGGGATCGGGCCACGGCCGCCGGGTTCCGGCCACCGCGCCTTTATTGACTCTTGACCTGCTCATGCCATAGGCGCACGATGAGCGCCGCACCCGCACCTGTGAGTCACCTGTATCCCCACTTGCTTCAGGCCCGGCGACCCCGGAACCCCTGGAGAAACTAGGAGACTTCATGCGACTTCGCATACGAGGCTCAGGCGCCCACGGCGGAAGACGTACCGCCGTGTTCGCCGCCCTCCTCGCCCTCGCGCTCGCGGCACCCCTCTCCCCGGGCGCGAGCGCCGACAGCACCACCAAGGCGGCTCCCTCGGCGGACGACATCCGCCAGTACGAGGTCCACACCCACGCGACGGTCAAGGAACGCTCGGCCCTCCAGCAGGCCGGCGTGGCCATCGACGAGGTGGACGACCACGGTGTCGTGATCTCCGGCCGTGCCGACCAGATCAAGAAACTGCGCGCACAGGGCTACGAGATCACGGCCCTCGGCGCGGTCCCCGACCGGTCCTCCGCCGCGGACGGCGAGGTCGGAATCCTCGACTTCCCCTCGGCCGACTCGAGGTACCACAACTACGCGGAGATGACGAGCGAGATCAACTCGGTCGTCTCCGCCCACTCGTCCATCGCGAGCACCCGCGTGATCGGCACCTCGTACCAGGGCCGGAACATCGTGGCCATCAAGATCAGCGACAACGTGGCGACCGACGAGTCCGAGCCCGAGGTGCTGTTCACCCACCACCAGCACGCCCGTGAGCACCTCACCGTCGAGATGGCGCTGTACCTGCTCAACGAGCTGACCTCGGACTACGGCACCGACTCCCGCGTGACCAACATGGTCAACAGCCGCGAGATCTGGATCGTCCCGGACCTCAACCCCGACGGCGGCGAGTACGACGTCGCGACCGGCTCCTACCGCTCGTGGCGCAAGAACCGGCAGCCCAACTCCGGTTCCTCGTACGTCGGTACCGACCTCAACCGCAACTGGGCCTACCGGTTCGGCTGCTGCGGGGGCTCGTCCGGGTCGACGTCCTCGGAGACGTACCGCGGCACGGCGGCCGAGTCGGCGCCCGAGGTCAAGGTCGTCGCCAACTTCGTCCGCAGCCGGGTCGTCGGCGGCGTGCAGCAGATCAAGGCCGGCATCGACTTCCACACGTACAGCGAACTGGTCCTGTGGCCCTACGGGTACACGACGGCGAACACGGCCACCGGCATGACGGCCGACGACCGCAACGCCTTCGCGACGGTCGGCGGGAAGATGGCCGCGAGCAACGGCTACACGCCCGAGCAGTCCAGCGACCTGTACATCACCGACGGATCGATCGACGACTGGCTGTGGGGCAGCCAGAAGATCTTCGGGTACACCTTCGAGATGTACCCGTCGTCGAGCTCCGGGGGCGGCTTCTACCCGCCCGACGAGGTGATCGCGGCGGAGACCGCGCGCAACCGGGACGCCGTGCTCCAGCTGCTGGAGAACTCCGACTGTATGTACCGGTCCATCGGCAAGGAGACGCAGTACTGCAGTTAGAGGTGGTCAGGTCGGCGGGGAGCTGCGGGCCGGTGATGGCCGGTCGCGCAGTTCCCCGCGCCCCTGGGCGGGACTAGTCGTCCTCGGTCCTGTCATCGACGTCGTCGGCGGCGGCGTCGTCTTCGAAGTAGGCGTCGAGGACGGCGTCCAGCTGCTCGTCCCACTCCTCGAAGCGCGCCCGCGACGTGGCCTCGATCTCGATCGGGTACCAGCGCCGGTCCGGGGTGTGCACGGTGATCGTGTACCGCTTGCCGAAGCGCGGCGTCTCGGTCTCGATCGCGCCGATCTCGTCCCAGCGGAACTCGCACCGCTCCTCGTCGAGGCTCAGGCGTACGCCCTTCGCGTCGGCGACGATCTTCGCGCGGCGGTCGGACGCCTCGAAGACAGGGCCGTCCGCCGCGTCCGCCTCCGGCTCGTCGGGAGTGGGTTCCTCCTCGGTGTCGGCGGCCTCCTTCTTCGTGAGGGACACCTCCTCCGCGAGGGGCTCCTCGGCGTCCTCCGGCTCGACGTCCTCGGGCTCGCCGGACACGGGTGAGGTCAGCCCGGGGATGAAGGCCGGGTCGAACCCGGCGCCTTCCAGGGGCTTGCTGCTCGAACCTATGCGCTGCTCCACAGCGGGAAGTATGGCGGACGAAGCTGTGCCGTGGGGCGCCGGGGGCCGAGGTCGCCTGCCGGGTACGACGAATCGGCGGATCTGTCCCCCCCACCGACGCACCGGCCTCGCGCGGGTTCACCTCCGGTGTGGGAACAGATCCGTCCATCACGGCCGCCCGCCGCCTACACGAACAGGCTCAGCACCGCCGCCATCACGAAGCCGACCACCGACAGGACCGTCTCCAGGACCGTCCAGGTCTTCAGCGTGTCCCGCTCGCTGATGCCGAAGTACTTGGCCACCATCCAGAAGCCGCCGTCGTTCACGTGCGAGGCGAAGATCGAGCCCGCCGAGATGGCCATGATGACCAGGGCCACGAAGGCCTGGGAGTGGTCGCCCGCCGAGAGCAGGGGCGCCACGATGCCCGCCGTCGTCACGATCGCCACCGTCGCCGAGCCCTGGGCCACCCGCAGGACCACCGAGATCAGGTACGACAGGACGATCACCGGGAGGCCCACGTCGTTGAAGGTGTCCGAGAGCGCCTGGGCCACGCCGCTCGCCTTGAGGATCGCGCCGAAGACCCCGCCCGCGCCCACGACGAGCAGGATGTTGCCGACCGGCTTGAGCGAGGCCGTCGAGACGGTCTCCAGGGACTTGCGGGACCAGCCGCGCCGGAGGCCCAGGAGGTAGTAGGCGAGGAGCAGCGCGATCGTCAGGGCGACGAAGGGGCTGCCGAAGAACTCGATCACCGAGCGGCCCGTGGAGGGGTCCAGGGCGATCGAGGAGAAGGTGGCGGCGAGGATCAGGACCAGCGGGGTGCCGATGATGCCGAGGACCGTGCCCAGCGGGACCGGGTCCTCGCGGGGCTCCACGCCCTGCTCGCGCTGCTCGTTGACGACCGCGAGCCTGGCCTCCGCGGCCGCTTCCACCATGTCCTGCGGTACGGCCACGAAGATGCGCCGGCCGATCCACGCGGAGTACGCCCAGGCGGCCAGGACCGCCGGGATGCCGCAGACCACGCCCATCAGGATGACCCAGCCGAGGTCCACGTGGAGCAGTCCGGCGGCGGCCACCGGGCCGGGGTGCGGGGGCAGGAAGGCGTGGGTCATCGACAGACCGGCCAGGAGGGGGAGGCAGTAGAGCAGGATCGACCGGCCGCTGCGCTTCGCCGCCGCGTACACGATCGGGGCGAGGACGAAGATGCCCACGTCGAAGAAGACCGGGATGCCGAAGATGAGGCCGGTGAGGCCCATCGCGAGGGGTGCCCTCTTCTCACCGAAGAGGTTGAGGAGGCGGGACGCCAACACCTCGGCGCCACCGCTGACTTCGAGGATCGCGCCGAGCATCGTGCCCAGGCCGATGATGATCGCGACATGGCCGAGGATGCCGCCCATGCCGGACTCGATGGTGGAGACGGCGTCGGAGCGCTGGACCGTGCCGAAGAGTTCGGTGACCGAGAGGCCCGCGAGGAGGCCGACGGCTATGGAGACGGCGAGGAGGGCGACGAACGGCTGGAGTCTGACCTTGATGATCAGGAAGAGGAGGAGGGCGATACCGATGGCGGCGACGGTCAGGAGACCGGCCGTGCCGTCGATGAGGAGGAGCAGACCACCTGTGTGCGGGGGAGCTTCGGTGACTGCGGCGAGCGGTTGGGACATGGGGGTCCTCTGCGTAAGTACATGCAGCTTTCGGGCAGGGCGAATCGCGGCATGGCCACCCGTGGGGGCCATGCCGACTGGTTACGGCGTGCGGGAGTTGAGGGGGTGCGGGCTCAGCCGAGTACGGCGAGCGCGTCGATCTCGATGAGGAGTCCGGCGGGGAGGCCGACGTAGACCGTCGTGCGGGCGGCCGGGGGCGCGGTGAGGCCCTGTTCCTCGAAGTAGGTGTTGTAGATGCCGTTCATCTCGGCGAAGTGGTCGACGTCCGTGAGGTAGACGCGGATCATCATCACGTCGTCCCAGTTCGCGCCGCCCTCCTCCAGGATCGCCTTGACGTTGGCGAGGGTCTGCAGGGTCTGCTCGCGCAGGGTGGGGCCGGCGGGCGTCGGCGGCTTGCCGTCCTGCGCGGGGAGGAAGCCGACCTGGCCGGCCACCTGGAGGATGTTGCCCTTGCGCACGCCGTGCGAGAACTTCGCGGGCGGGGTGGTGTGGGTCTTGGGGGTGAGCGCGATCTTCTCGGTCTTCTCGGTCATGAGGTGGCTTCCTTGACGGGGGTTCTGCCGGAGTACTCGCCGCTGACGGTGTCCGCGGTACGGCGGACCAGCGGGAGGAGGGTGAGGAGTTCGTCGGCGGTGACGACCACGTTGGGGGCGGAGACCGACATCGCGGCCACGACCCTGCCGTCGGCGCCGCGGATCGGTGCGGCGACGCAGTTGATGGACTCCTCGTGGCCACCGAGGTCGGTGGCCCAGCCCTGTTCGCGCACGCGCTCCAACTCCTTCAGGAAAGCCGGTGCGTTGGGGGTCGAACGGGACGTGTACATGGGGTACTCGAGCTTGTCCGCGAGGGTGCGGCGCTCGGACTCGTGGAGATCGGCGAGGAGCAGCTTGGCCACGGCCGCGACGGTGATCGCGACGGGCTTGCCGATCCGGGAGTACATCCTGACCGGGTAGCGGCTCTCGACCTTGTCGATGTAGAGGACCTCGGCCTCCTCGTACACGGCGAGGTGGACGGTGTGGCCGCACTGCTCGTTGAGGCGTACGAGGTGGGGGTGGGCGATCTCGCGGATGTCCAGGTTCTCCATCGCCTCCTGGGCCAGCGCGATGAGGCGGGCGCCGAGGCGGTAGCGCTGGTCGGACTGGCGGTAGACCATGCCGTGTTCGTGGAGCGTGCGCAGGAGCCGCAGTGCCGTGGACTTGTGGACGCCGAGGCGGTCGGCGACCTGTCCCAGGTCTGCGGGACCTTCTGCGAGCAGCGGCAGGATGCTGAGCGCGCGGTCGACGGTCTGGCTCATGGAATGCGTACCTCCTCCGGGGCCTGCACGGCTTGCGTCCAGCCGGGGCCGAGTCGAAGTGTCTCCCAGGTGCCGTCGTCCACGGCTGCCAGGCGGTCGGCGGTGTCGCGGGCAGGGGGTACGGCGAGGTCGCCGGGGGTGGTGAGGGTGGCGGCGGCGTGGAGGTGGGCGTGACGGAGGGCGGACTTCGCGGGGAGCCCTCGGAGGGTGGCGGAGAGAAACCCGGCGGCAAAGGCGTCTCCGGCGCCGGTGGTGGCTACGACGTCGACGTCGAGGGCGGGGACGAAGGTGACGGCGTCGGGGGTGGCCGACTGAACAGTGCCCGCCGCGGGCGTTGTTGTAGGGGGCGTTTCGCTAGCCGGCGCCGGCCGGGTGCCGCCTGCGCCCACCCGTGCCGCCCTAGGCGGCACGCATGCCCGCAGGCTGCGCAGCTCCGGCTCACCCGCAGCCGGCGCAGGCAAGGAAGCCGCACCTTGTGACGCCGAGCCGCCACCCGACCCAAGGGGCGCGGGGAACTGCGCGACCAGCCCCCTCCGGCCCGGAGCCGACACGAATGCCGTAGCTCCCCTTCCCCCTTGCTTCACCACCAGCACGCCCGGCTCGGGCAAGAACTCCCGGACCGCGGAGGGGCCACCGGTCACCCCCCACGTCTCCTCCGCCTCGTCCTCCCCCACGAACACCACATCCGCCCGGCGGGCCAGTTCCAGCACCACTCCCGCCCCCTCGGCGTCCCGCCACAGGTCGGGCCGGTGGTTCACGTCGAAGGAGATCAGCGGACGTCCCTCACCCGGAGCCGTCAGCTCGCGCAGCAGATCCACGCAGCCCCCGGACAACGCCGCAGTGATCCCCGTCAGATGCAGCACTCGCCCGGCCCGCACCGCGCCCAGATCCACGTTCTCCGCCGACATCGCCGATGCCGCCGACCCCGCCCGGTAGTAGGCGACCTCGTGCGCATCCGTGCCCCGGTCCCCCGCCGTACGGAAGTACACCCCGGTCGGCCGCGCCGGATCACGGCGTACGGCCGACACGTCCACGCCGTACGAACCGATCGTCGCCACCAGATGGTCACCGAAGCCGTCCGCGCCCACCCGGCTCACCCACCGCACGGAGTGCCCCGCGGCGGCCAGCCCGCAGGCCAGGTTCGACTCCGCCCCGCCGATCCCCCGCTCGAACGACGGCACATCGGCGAGACGGCCGGGCCGTGTGGGCAGGAACGTGACCATGGACTCGCCGAGCGCGACGACATCCACGATGTCGGGGGCGTTGGTCACGATGGTCGTAGCTCCTCGGTCTCGGTCATGGGGGTCCATTGACCCTGCGTTGGCCGAGATGTTAGACAGCAGTAAGCGATATACGCAATGGACGTTGCACTGAGCGCAACGCACCAGATCAGGGAGGCTCCATGACAGCCGACAGCCCCTCCGAAGCGCTCGCCCGCCTCGCAGAGGACCGTGTCGACCACCGCTTCAAGGGCCTCCCCCCGGACGCCGACGGCCTCACCGTCGCCGAGCTCGCCGCCCAGCGCCGCAACCTCTTCACCGACGGCTTCACGACCCCCGTACTGGCCCTCTCCGCCGAGCGCCTGGAGCACAATCTGCGGCTCATGGAGACGTACTCCGAACGGCACGGACTCGCGTTCGCCCCGCACGGCAAGACCTCCATGGCACCCCAGCTGTTCCAGCGGCAGATCGAACACGGGGCGTGGGGCATCACCCTCGCCGTACCGCACCAGGTCCGCGTCGCCCGGGCTTTCGGCACGCGACGCGTCTTCCTCGCCAACGAACTCGTCGACCCGGCCGCGCTCCGCTGGATCTCCGCCGAACTCGACTCCGACCCCGGCTTCCGTCTCATCTGCTACGTCGACTCCGTACGCGGGGTCGAGCTCATGGACGCGGCCCTGCGCGGAGCCGGCCGCCCCCTCGACGTGGTCGTCGAGCTCGCCGCCGGCGACGGCGCCCGTACCGGGGTCCGCACGGAGGCCGAGTGTGCCGCCGTCGCCGACGCCGTGGCCGCCGTACCGACCCTGCGGCTCGTCGGTGTCGCCGGGTACGAGGGGGAGGTCCCGGACGCCGACCCCGAGCGTGTGCACGCCTGGCTGCGGCGGCTCGTCTCCCTCGCGGTCGCGTTCGACAAGGACGGGCGGTTCGGCGGGACGGACGAGATCGTCGTCAGCGCGGGCGGCAGCGCCTGGTTCGACGCCGTCGCCGACGTGTTCGCGGAGATCCCCGAACTGTCCCTTCCCGTACTGAAGCTGCTCCGCTCCGGCGCGTACGTCTCGCACGACGACGGCCACTACCGGAAGATCACCCCCTTCAACCGGGTCCCGGAGGAGGGTGCCCTCGAACCGGCGTTCCGGCTGTGGACGCAGGTCGTCTCCCGGCCCTCACCCGAGCAGGCCTTCGCCAACGCGGGCAAGCGGGACGCGGCCTACGACCTCCATCTGCCGTTCGCCCAGGTCGTACGGCGGGAAGGGGTGGAGCGCCCGGCGGACGGCATCGAGGTGACCGGCCTGTCCGACCAGCACGCCTGGCTGCGCACCGGGCCCGAGGCCGATCTGGAGGTCGGTGACTGGCTCGGCCTGGGGCTGTCCCATCCGTGCACGTCCTTCGACAAGTGGCAGCTGATCCCGGTGGCCGAGGCGGACGGCACGGTCGTCGACTACATCCGCACCTACTTCTGAGGGGGCTGTCGCCGATGGAGGAACTCGTCATCCGGGACGCGGACGTCGTGGACGGCAGCGGTGCGCCGTCGTACCGCGCGGACGTCGTGGTCGACGGCGGCCGGATCGTCTCGATCGTCAAGGAGGCGGCCGACGCGGGCTGCCAACGTCCCACGGCCCGACGTGAGCTGGACGCGGAGGGCCTCGTCCTCTCCCCCGGCTTCATCGACATGCACGCCCACAGCGACCTCGCCCTCCTGCGCGACCCCGACCACAGCGCCAAGGCCGCGCAGGGGGTCACGCTCGAAGTCCTGGGCCAGGACGGGCTGTCGTACGCCCCCGTCGACGACCGCACCCTCGCGGAGGTCCGCCGCGCCATCACCGGCTGGAACGGGTACGGCGACGACATCGACTTCGACTGGCGGTCGGTGGGCGAGTACCTCGACCGCCTTGACTTCGGTTTCGAAGGCCGGGGCATCGCCGTCAACGCGGCCTATCTGATCCCCCAGGGGACCGTCCGCATGCTGGCCGTCGGCTGGGAGGACCGGGAGGCGACCCCTCAGGAGCTGGAGCGGATGCGGCAGTTGGTCGCCGAGGGCATGGAGCAGGGCGCGGTCGGCATGTCGTCGGGGCTCACCTACACGCCCGGCATGTACGCCAAGAACGCCGAACTCACCGAGCTGTGCCGGGTGGTGGCGGCGTACGGCGGCTACTACTGCCCGCACCACCGCTCGTACGGGGCCGGGGCCCTCGAGGCGTACGAGGAGATGGTCGCCCTGACCCGGGAGGCGGGCTGCCCCCTCCATCTCGCCCACGCCACCATGAACTTCGGCGTGAACAAGGGCCGGGCGCCCGAGCTGCTGGCCCTGCTCGACGACGCGCTCGCACAGGGCGCCGACATCAGCCTCGACACGTACCCCTACACACCCGGCTGCACCACCCTCGTGGCGATGCTGCCGAGTTGGGCGAGCGAGGGCGGGCCGGAGCGGATCCTGGAGCGGCTCGCGGACGAGGGAACGGCCGAGCGGATCCGGCACCACCTGGAGGTCGTCGGCGCGGACGGCTGCCACGGGGTGCCCATCGAGTGGGACACGATCGAGATCTCGGGGGTCGGCGATCCGTCACTGGGCGACTTCGTCGGCCGTACGGTCCAGCAGTCCGCCGAGTCGCGCGGCGAGACCCCCTGGACGACCGCGCGCCGACTGCTCGTGCGGGACCGGCTCGGGACGACGATCCTCCAACACGTGGGCCACGAGGAGAACGTCCGGCAGATCATGCGCCACCCGGCCCACACCGGCGGCTCGGACGGCATCCTCCAGGGAACGAAGCCGCACCCCCGCGCGTACGGCACCTTCCCGCACTATCTCGGCCGGTACGTCAGGGAGTTGGGGGTGCTGTCCCTGGAGGAGTGCGTGGGCCATCTGACCGGCCGCCCGGCGGCACGACTGCGCCTGCCGGACCGCGGGCTGGTGCGTGAGGGGTACCGGGCCGACCTGGTGCTCTTCGATCCGGGGACGGTGGCGGCGGGGTCGACGTACGAGAATCCCCGCACGCTCCCGGTGGGCATCCCGCACGTCCTGATCGACGGCCGGTTCGTGATCGAGGACGGCCGACGGACGGACGTGCTGGCGGGCAAGGCGATCCGTCACAGTCCCGTGTGACGGAACGCCCACCTCAACCCCCAGAGCGCTACGGCTTGGGCAGCGTGCAGGTGCTCGCGCTCAGGTTGAGCTGGTTGCGGGTCGTGAAGCAGGCCGGGATGTTGTAGATCTCCTGGGCGTAGTTGATGCCCTGGCGGACGGTGACGGCGCCGCTCTCGCTGACCTCGCACGGGTTGTTGACCGTGCAGGACTCGCCGTCCTCGTTGCCGGTGTTGTTGACGGCGACGACCTTGCCGGTGGCCTGGTCGATCACCGGCGAGCCGGAGGTGCCCCCGATGGTGTTGCAGGCGGAGGTGTAACGGACCGAGTCCTTCCAGGTCCAGTCACCCTCCTTCAGACGGTACGCGAACCCGTCGATGTTGCAGTTGTAGAGCGTCTTCCAGTAGCCGGAGGCCACGGTGATGGCGGTGCCGGCGGTCGGGTGGGTGTCCTGGACGGTCAGCGGGGAGATGTTGTACGAGCTCTTGATCGTCGCGTACGTGCTGGTGAGCTGGTAGATCGAGACGTCCGTGTCGGTCATCGTCGCGTAGGCGAGCTTGCTCGCGCGCAGCGTCGCGACCCGGGAGCCGGAGGAGTTGAGCAGACCGAAGGTCCGGGTGGAGGCCTGGTTGGTGATGACCTGGCCGGGCGCCGGGAAGCCGGAGGTCAGGCAGTGGCCGTTGCTGAGCACCAGGGCCGGGTCGGTGTCCAGGGAGTTCGGGAAGCGGATGACCGAACCGGAACAGTTGCTGAGCGAGACGGTCCCGGCGAGCGTCACGGCCTGGAGCGTGGGCGACGGCGACGTGGCCTGGTCGACCGCCGACGTGGTCGACGTGACCAGGTCGTGCACGACCGACGTGACCGTGTCCGTGTCCACGCTCTTGCCGACGCCCGCGGCCGGGGGTTCGGCGGCGACCGCGGGTGCCGTACCCATCCCGGCGAGCGCCAGGACACTGAGTGCGGCGACGAGAGGCTTTCTCATGTGGGGGTCCCCTCTTGCGACTTGGACGACCGGAAATCTTCCGGCCGTCGTGAGTTTGTCATGCGCATTGTGAAGAGGGGTGGGCAATCGGGCAAGAAGTTGTGACAAGCCTGATCACGGAACCCGGCCGGAACGGGCACTGCGCGTACGGCGAGGGCAACCTACCCAGTACGACGGTTACTTGGGCCCTTTCGTGCTCCCCTGTCCGCGTCCCTTGCCGTTGGCGTTGCCCGGGGCGGACTGGCTCGCGGTCGCGGTCGGCGACGGGGTGGTGGAGGCGCCCGAGGGCTGCCCCGACTCCGTCGCCTCCTTCGGCTTCTCCGCGGTCGGCGACGGGGAGGCGCTGGAGGCCGGGGAGGAGGACACGCCGGCGTCCGGCGACCCGGTCCCGTCCGAGCCGGTCGCGGTGCCGCCCTCGCCGGGCTCCGTGGAGCCGTCGGCCGCCGACGGCCCCGTACGGCTGTGCTTGCCCTCGGCGTCACCCGGCGCCGACCCGCCTCCCGAGAAGGCGAACCCGGCGATCAGCGCCGCCGCCGACACGGCACCCACCGCACCGGCCGCGACCGCCACCCGCCGCGAGCGCCAGGGGCTCGGCTTGCGGCGGGAGCCGGAACGGGAGCGCCGGGACGGGACCCGCGGCAGCTCGGCCGTCTCGTCGTACGCGTTCTGCCAGCCGTGCGCGACGGCCGGGTCCGCGTA
The DNA here is from genome assembly GCF_044742595.1 of Streptomyces sp. NPDC087859. Lineage (NCBI taxonomy): Bacteria > Bacillati > Actinomycetota > Actinomycetes > Kitasatosporales > Streptomycetaceae > Streptomyces > Streptomyces sp. NPDC087859. The sequence continues at coordinate 225,015 of NZ_JBIUUU010000001.1, forward strand.
CTCCTCGTACGGCGGGGGCGGCTCGATCTGCGGGTGGTACACGTTCGGCGGACCCTGGGGGTCGCGCGCGCCGTGTGTCCCGTTTCCGTACTCGTCTGGGCTGGACATGGCCGCGCATTGTAGGGACGGGCGGGGCCCCTGTGACAGCTACCGGCGATAACCGACCAAACCGCACCGTCTCGCGTGGCGGAAAACACGACCCACGCAGCGTTACCCCGCCGTAAGCTCCCAGACATGCAGGTGATCCAGTCGACCAAGCTCGCCAACGTCTGTTACGAGATCCGGGGCCCGGTTCTCGAGGAGGCCATGCGGCTTGAGGCGGCGGGCCACCGCATCCTCAAGCTGAACACCGGAAACCCGGCCGCCTTCGGCTTCGACTGCCCGCCGGAGATCCTCGAGGACATCCTCCGCAACGTGTCCTCGGCCCATGGGTACGGCGATGCGAAGGGCCTGCTCGCCGCGCGCCGCGCCGTCGTCATGCACAACCAGACCCTCGGCATCGAGACCGACGTGGAGCACGTCTTCGTCGGCAACGGCGTCTCCGAGCTGATCGTGATGGCGATGCAGGCCCTGCTGGACGACGGCGACGAGGTCCTCGTCCCGTCCCCGGACTACCCGCTGTGGACCGCCGCGGTCTCCCTCTCCGGCGGCACCGCAGTCCACTACCGCTGCGACGAGCAGTCCGACTGGATGCCGGACCTCGCGGACATCGAGCGGAAGGTCACCGACCGCACCAAGGCGATCGTGATCATCAACCCGAACAACCCCACGGGCGCGGTCTACGACGAGGCGATGCTCCAGGGCCTGACCGACATCGCCCGCCGCCACAACCTGCTGGTCTGCTCGGACGAGATCTACGACAAGATCCTCTACGACGGCGCCACACACACCCCGACCTCGGCCGTCGCCCCGGACCTGCTCACTCTCACCTTCAACGGCATGTCGAAGGCGTACCGGGTCGCGGGCTACCGGGTCGGCTGGATGTCGATCTCCGGTCCGCGCGCGCACGCGGACTCCTACATCGAGGGCCTCACCATCCTCGCGAACATGCGCCTGTGCGCGAACATGCCGGGTCAGCACGGGGTCGTGGCCGCGCTCAGCGGGCGCCAGACGATCAACGACCTGGTGCTGCCGGGCGGGCGGCTGCGCGAGCAGCGGGACGTGGCGTACGAGCTGCTGACCCAGATCCCGGGCGTGAGCTGTGTGAAGCCGAAGGGCGCGCTCTATCTCTTCCCGCGGCTCGACCCCAAGGTCTTCAAGATCAAGGACGACCGGCAGATGGTCCTCGACCTGCTGCGGCGCGAGAAGATCATGGTCGTCCAGGGCACCGGCTTCAACTGGAGCGAGCCCGATCACTTCCGGGTCGTGACGCTGCCCACCGCCCGTGATCTGCGGGACGCGGTGACGCGGATCGGGAACTTCCTGGACGGCTACAGCCAGCCGTAGGCGAATCCGCCTCACCGCTCAACTTTAGACTGAATCTAAGCTAGGATGATTTCCTGACAGCACAGGAGGCCATCCCATGTACGAACCGATCCGCACCAAGTCGGTCCACAGCACGATGGCCGGCACCACGTCCGACTTTCCGCACCGGACCCGCGAGGAGGAGCTGGAGTTCCAGCTCGCGGGGCATCTGGCGGCCCTGCTGGCGGTGACGGACGAACTGCGTGCGGCTTCGCCGTCGGCCGACCTCGACGCGGCCGCGGACCGGCTGGCCGAGCAGGTGACGCGGCTGCGGAACGGCAGCACGCCGGCCCGCGCCTCCGGCGGGGGCGACGGCCGGCTCGCGCCTCTGCACCGACGGGCGCATGCCCTGGCGGGGCGGGCGCTGGTGGTGGCGGCATCGCGTGCGGACACGGCGGCGGCGATTCTGGCCGCGGAACGCATGGACGCGCACGCCGCTGCGCTGGCTGAGCCGCGTGAGTTGACCGCGGCCGGCTGATCCCCGGAACGGCCCCGGTCCGCGTGCACCCGCAGCGACGCGCGGACCGGGCGCCACACACAGTGCGTTTCGCCGTAGGGGTTCGTGTCGTCTCGCGGCCGCGGGCTCGTTGTGGTTGCTCGCGCAGTTCCCCGCGCCCCTTCGGGCGCGCCCCTTCGGGGCGCGTTGCAGTACTGGGGTCGGTATGACACCTCCCGTTCATGCCCGCCGCCGGGGAATGTTGGGTTCCGCGAGCACTCTGCCTGTGTGAGACGAATCATCGGAATCGTCCTCGCGGTGTTGCTGATCGGCGGAGTGGTGGCAGCCGTCGCAGCGGGCCGGGACAGCGGGGACAAGAGCACGGCAACGAAGACCGTGCGAGGAGTGATCGGATCGGAGAAGGCGGAGTTCTTCGCCGATCCTGATGTGGTGAAGGCCCTGGCCGCCAAGGGGTTCACCGTGAAGGCCGAGACCTCCGGGTCCTGGGCCATGGAAGGGCTCGACCTCGAGGGGTACGACTTCGCCCTTCCCTCCAGTCAGGCGCCGGCCGTCGAACTCGCCGCAAAGTACAAGGTGCCGGGGACACTCCCCCGCCCCTTCTACTCGCCCCTCGTCGTCGTGGCGCACAAGAGCGCCGCCGAGGTGCTCGCGGGCAACGGGCTCGCCACGCTGGACGCCGAACACCGCGGCACCCTCAGGATGACCGCCTATCTCGACGCGGCCCGCGAGGACCGCACCTGGCAGCAGCTCAAGGGGGCGGCGAAGTACGGGGAGTTGAGCGGCACGCTCTACCTCGCCAGCACCGATCCGGAGTCCTCCAACTCCGGCGCCCTCTATCTGGCCGCCGCGTCCTACGTCGGCAACGGCGGCAAGGTCGTCGCGAGCGACGCCGAGGTCGGGAAGGCGACTCCCCTGCTGCGCAAGCTGATCAGCGTGCAGGGCGCCCAGCAGACCAGCACGGACGCGGCGTTCCGGGACTTCGTCAGCGGGGCCGGCAACCCGCTCGTCCTCGTCTACGAGTCGCAGGTCGCCTCGCTCCTGGCGGACGGACAGCAGCCGGACGACCTGGTCGTCCTCTACCCGGACACCACGGTCAACAGCGACCACACCGTCGTACCGCTGACCGAGAACGGCCGGGCGCTCGCCGAACTCCTCTCCTCGGACCCCGGGTTGCGCGGGCTGGAGGTCCGCCACGGGTTCCGTCCGCAGGGCGCGGCCGCCGGGTTCGCCTCGGCCGGCACCTATCTCAAGCAGGAACTGACCGGCGTCCGCCAGGCGCCCGTGCCCACCTCCACGGTGCTGCACGAGCTGGCGCGACGGGCGCGGGGATGAACGGGGGGATCGAATGAGCGGCTTCAACAACACCAGCCAGAACAGCAGTCGGCAGCACACCCTCAGCGGGGACGACGTCTTCACGCTCACCCCGCCCGAGGCCGTGGCACCCGTGCCGCGGGAGAAGGCCGGCGGGCTCGTCCCCGTCGACGAGAGCGTCCGTGCCGGCATGGCGCAGAAGGCCGCCGACTATGTCGCGGGGCTCGCCGCCCTGGACGCCCGCTCGCCCGAGTTCGCGGGCAAGGTCGGTGAGATCACCGGGCTCGGCGCCGGCGAGATGCGTACCGCGGCCGCGCAGTCCAACCGGATGCTGGAGCGGACCATCCGCAGCCTGCCCGACACGGGCGGGGACGCCCAGTCGCAGGTCGCGGGCTCGCTCGTGGAACTGCGGCGGGTGGTGGAGGACCTGGACCCGCGCGACCTGCCGGCCGCCAAGGGCCGGAAGTTCCTGTCCCGGCTGCCCGGGGGCAACAAGGTGCGCGACTACGTCGCCAAGTACTCCTCCGCACAGGGGACCCTCAACAGGATCGTGGGCTCGCTGCGCGGCGGACAGGACGAACTGCGCCGGGACAACGCCGCGTTGCAGACCGAGCGGGTCCGGCTCTGGGAGAGCATGGGCAAGCTCCAGGAGTACGTCGTCCTCACCGAGGCCCTGGACACGGCCGTCGAGCGGCACATCGCCGCGGTCGGCGACCCCGAGGCGGCCGACTCGCTCCGCGCCGACGTGCTCTTCCCGGTCCGGCAGAAGCACCAGGACCTACTCACCCAGCTCGCGGTGTGCGCCCAGGGCTACCTCGCCATGGACGTCGTACGCCGCAACAACGAGGAGCTGATCAAGGGCGTCGACCGGGCGGCCACGACCACCGTGTCGGCGTTGCGGATCTCCGTGATGCTGGCCTCCGCGCTCGACAACCAGAAGAAGGTCATCGAGCAGGTCAACGCGTTGCGCGGCACGACCGAGGACCTCATCCGGGGCAACGCGGAGATGCTCGCCACGCAGAGCGGGGAGATCCAGCGCATCGCCGCCGACCCGGCCGTGGGCGCGGAGACCCTGCGGTCGGCGTTCCAGCAGATCTACCGGACCCTGGACGCCATCGACACCTACAAGGTGCAGGCGACCGAGGTGATGGCCTCGACCGTGGAGTCCCTGACCTCCGAACTCCAGCACGCCTCCGCGTACCTGGAGCGCAGCCGGTCGCGGAGCGCGCTGGAAGGGGGGCTCGGATGAGACGACCCCTCGCACTGGCCGTCGCGGCGCTCGCCCTCCTGACCGCGTGCACGTCGACGGGGTCGCCACGGCACGGGGACGGCGTGAGCACGCCCGGTGTCGTCGGCTCCTACGAGCCCGGCACCCTGCGTGTCCTCGCCTCCAGCGAGCTCGGCGACATGACGCCGGTCCTCGACCGCGTCGAGAAGGACACCGGTATCAAGGTCCGCCCCGTCTATCTGGGCACCCTGGACGCGGTCGACCTGCTCGCCGAGGGCAAGGCGGACGGGACGTACGACGCGCTGTGGCTGTCCTCCAACGACTATCTGCGGCTGCGCCCCGACGTGGCGAGGAAGGTGGTCTCCGAGACACCGGTGATGTCCAGCCCGGTGGCGATCGGGATCAGGAGCGCCTCGCTGAAGTCCCTCGGCTGGAAGCCCGGGCAGGTGACCTGGGCCCAGGTCGAGCAGGCCGTCCGGGACGGCCGGCTGACGTACGGCATGACCGATCCGTCCCGCTCCAACTCCGGCTTCTCCACCCTGGTCGCCGTCGCCTCGGCCCTCTCCGGCGCCCAGTCGGCGCTCACCGACGCGGACGTCACGAAGGCGACCCCGCGGCTGAAGGAGTTCTTCCGGGGCCAGAAGCTGACGTCGGGCTCGTCGGGCTGGCTGGCGGCGGCGTACGAGCGGCGCGGGACCGTCGACGCGCTCCTCAACTACGAGTCCGTCCTCAAGGGCATCCCGGGCCTCACCGTGATCCGCCCCCGGGACGGCGTGGTCACGGCCGACTACCCGCTCTCCTCCCTCGCCGCCACCGACACAGCGGTTCGCGAGGACGTCCGCCGGCTCGCCGAGGCTCTGCGCACTCCGGAGATCCAGCGCGAGATCACCGAGCGCACCCACCGCCGCCCGGTGGTCCCCTCGGTGTCCCCCGCGTCCGGCCTCGACACCGACCGACGGCGCGAACTGCCCTTCCCGGGCAGCCGTTCCGTCGCCGACGGGCTGCTCGACTCGTACGAGAACGAACTGCGCCGCCCTTCGCGGACCGTGTACGTCCTGGACACCTCGGGCTCGATGGAGGGCGACCGGCTGGCGCGGCTGAAGACGGCCCTGACCGGGCTCACCGGTGACTTCCGGGAGCGCGAGGAGGTCACGCTGATGCCGTTCGGGTCGGACGTGAAGAGTGTGCGGACGCATGTGGTGGACCCGGCCGATCCGCGGTCCGGGCTCGACGGGATCCGCAAGGACACCGACGGGCTGGAAGCCGACGGCGACACCGCGATCTACACCTCGGTGCAGAAGGCATACGAGCAACTGCGCGTCGACAAGGACGCGTTCACGTCGATCGTGCTGATGACGGACGGCGAGAACACGACCGGGGCGGACGCCGGGGAGTTCGACGACTTCTACCGCGGACTCAGCGGCCCCCAGCAGCAGATCCCGGTCTTCCCCATCCTCTTCGGCGACTCCGACCGGGGGGAACTGGAACACATCGCCGAACTGACCGGCGGCCGCCTCTTCGACGCCCGGCAGGGCTCGCTGGACGGCGCCTTCGAGGAGATCCGTGGCTATCAGTGAGTACCTCGAGTCCCGGAAGAACATCACGGGCAGCGTGTGCGGGATCGCCGGGCTGGGGCTGACCTTCGCGGGGGTGGCGGGCCCGTACTGGCCCGTCGTCGTCGTGGGGCTGTACGGCGCGGGCGCGCTGATCGCCCCGCCGGAACGGCCGCCGCTGCCGGACTTCCCGGACGCCTCCGCCCGGCTGGACGCCCTGCGCGGTGACTTCGAGACCCTCCAGACGTATCTGGCGGGGATCGAGCTGCCGCCCGCCGCGGCCGGCCGGCTCACCGAACTCACCGGGCTGCTGGGCGCGTTGCTCGATCCCGGCTGGTCGGCAGAGCTCCTCGCGCACGATCCCGAGGGCGTGCACACGCTCTCCCGGGCGGTACGGCAGGACGTTCCCGAGGCCGTCGACACCTTCGTACGCACCCGGTGGTGGACGCGTCTCGCACCGGGCCAGGAGGCACCGGAACGGCACCTGGAGCGGCAGCTCACGCTCCTCCAGGAGGAGGCCGAGGGGCTGGCGGCGGCGCTGCGCGAGACGGAGGCGCGGCGGCAGGAGTCGCACACGCGGTATCTGGAGGACCGGGCGAACTAGCCCCCGTTGTTCAGGGCGATGGCCGCGATCACGAGGAACACCACCAGCGCGATCAGCAGGAACACCACCTTCAGCGCACCGAACCCGGAGCCCGAAGGCACCTCCTGCGGCACCATCGGAGGCGGCGGGGGCGGCAGCGGTAGCGGCCGGGGGCCGTTGAACACGTCGTGGCCGGTGCCGACCGCCCGTACGCACCATGGGCAGTCCGGCAGATGGGCGCCGTACGCGTGCAGCGGCCGCGCCTGGCACACCCGTATCTGTGCGCGCTGCCGGTCGAGGGCGCGCAGCCATGCCTCCGCCGGCGGGCGGGCGGCGGGGGCGTGGACGCCGGGGCCGAAGGCGGCGCGGGAGAGGGTGAGCAGGTCGGGCGGGAGGACGGACGGGTCGATGGTGCCGCGCGGGATGACGACCTGCTCGGGGCGGACGACGTAGGAGCAGCTGGCGGCGATGTTGTCCTTGACGGTCGACTCGGAGGTGCTCTCGTGCGGGACGCCCCCGAAGGGGTGGTTGCCGGCGGTGAGGAGCTGGTAGACGAGGACGGCGAGGGCGAAGTCGTCGCTGGAGCGGGTGGCGGGGCCGCCTGCCTGCCGCTCCGGGGCCGAGTAGTCGGTGGTGTGCATCAGGCACGGGAACGGCTCGCCGGTGACGGGGTCGGTGAAGGCGATGGAGTCGCAGTCGAGGAAGGTCACGAAGCCGTTGGCGTCGACGACGACGTTGCTGCTGGAGAAGTCGCCGATGACGAGGTGGTCGTGGTGCATGCGCGCGGTCATGAAGGCGAGGTTCCAGGAGACGCCGACCAGGAAGCGCCAGTCCGCCTGGGGGAAGAGCCTGAGGCGCTGGGCGCGGGTGAACAGCCCGACCAGCTGGACGTGTTCGGGCTCGCCGAACCGGTGCATGGCGTAGCCGAGGAACGCGCCCTCGGGGCTGCGGGCCATCGCGGTGGGCCAGGCCAGTTCGGGCGGCTGGGAGCGGTCGGTGGGGCGGGCGGCGAGGGGGGACATGGTCAGCATGCGGGCCAGTCGGCGCTCCTGGTCGGGGCCCGGCGGGTCGCGGTAGAGCTTGACGACGGTCCCGTGGTCGCCCTCGACGGGGAAGACGGCCGCCTGTCCGCCGCCCTTCAGGGGCTGCTCGGCGAGGACGACCGGTTTCCCGTCCAGGTGGACGACGCGGCCGCTCATGGCCGCGCCTTGCGTACGGCTCGCAGCAGGGTCTTGTCGTCGGCGTTGAGCGCGGTCAGCCGGTCCGACCTGAGCAGTGCGGCCAGGTTGTCGTGCGCGGAGTCGGTCACCGGTCCGGGGCCGTCGAGGGAGCGGAAGACGGCGTCGGCGAAGGAGGCGTTGGGGGCCGGGGTGCCGCCGCCGGTGCGGGAGAGGGCGGCCTGGGCGAGTCCGTCGGTGGAGAGCAGGACGCCGTCGATGCCCGGGTCGCACACACAGTCGGTGCGCATCCAGCGGGCCGCGTCGGGCGAGGTGAGGAAGACCGTCTCGTTGCTGTACTCGCTGGCGTCCGCGGCCTGCGGCAGCACATGGAACTGCGGTTCGCCGTCCTCGGCTCCGGCGCGCAGGACGACGAAACCGTCGCCGACGGTGAGATGGCCGAGCCAGTCCGGGGCCAGCACGACGACAGTGAGGGTGGTCGCGAAGTCCGCGGCCGCCGCGCCCGTGGTGTCCAGGAACGCCACGGTGATCTCGTGGAAGGCGTCCGCGAGCAGGTCGTGCACGGCCTTGCCGGGCGGACTGTGGACGACCTCGCCGGCCCGTCGTACCAAGTGTTCGGCGGCCAGCTCCACAGCGAGCCGCGAGCCCTCGTCGGAGCGCGGCCGGCTGCCGGCGCCGTCCGCGACGGCGAGCACGGCGACCGGTCCCTCCGTGACATGGGCGCAGGCGTCCTGGCAGGGCAGACCGTCCCGGCGGTGCCGGTAGCCCTCGACGCTCATGCCGTGGATCCGCCAGTCGGCCCGGCCCATCGCTCAGCTCTCCCAGGCGGGGCGCTGGGTCTTGAACTGGCTGAAGATCTTCTCGAAGACCTCGTCGCCGGCGCCCTTCTGTTCGGCGTTGGCGCTGGCGGACATCATCTGGAGCAGTTCGCGGAACGGGAAGCCGTGGATGGTGGCGTTGAACTTCGGGGCGAACGCCCGCAGGACCTGCTCGCCGGTGTCGGTGATGCCGCCGACGCCGATCGCGTACAGCCGGAAGCGGCGGGCCTGCTGTTCCTCGGCGAGTACGGGGACCAGCCGGTGCCAGGAGTCGGTGCGGCGGCCGGTGGCGTCGGTCGGGATGCCGTCGGTGACCAGGCAGATCTGCGGGCGGTAGTACTGGAGTCCGGAGGCGCGCAGTTCGGCCTTGCGGGCGGCGACGATGTGCATCGACAGCTCCAGTGCCTCCGTCATCAGGGTCACGCCCGCGGCGCCGAGCTGCGGCGGGCGGAACATGTGCGCGGGCACGAAAGGGCTCACGGGGGCGCCGGGGGCGAGGGGTTGCGGACCCCGCCAGGCGGCGACCCCCTGTCCGCCGAAGGTGACGACGGCGACCTCGACGCTGTAGCTGAGGGCCACGTCGTCGTGCAGTTCACGCGTCCACTCCAGGAGCGCGTTGTTGAGCGTCTGGATCGGCGGGCCCGCCATGGAACTGGACGTGTCGAGACACAGCACCAGCGGCAGCCGCTGCGCGTTGTTCTCGAACTCGATGTCGGCGTACTCCGCCGGCAGCGTGGGCGGGTATTCGCTGGACATGGGCTTCTCCTGGTGGAGCGGTACGTCTAACGGGCGTGGGCGTGGCGCCCGGCGGCGGGCGGGTAGGCGTGCAGGACGTCGGAGTCCGGCTCGGGCGCGTCGGTGACGTCGACTCGGGAGCCGGGCGCGGGCGGCACCTGCCCGGGCTCCGCCCACACGGCCCGGTACAGGACGCGGTCGAGTTCGACGTATCCCTGGGGGTGCAGGTCGGTGCGGACGACGGCGGGGCGGGTGGGGCCGCTCGGGCCGCGGTGCCGGCCGGGGCGGGCGGGCGTCGTGCGCAGGGCACGGGTGGGCTCGTCGGCGCTGCGGGCGGCCGGCGCCGGGCCGGTGGCGGGGGCGGGGGCCGTGCGGGTGCGGCGTACGGCGAAGTAGAAGGCGATGAGGAGGAGGACGAGAAGAGTGGCTACGACGATCAGGAGCCAGTCCTCGTAGCCCAGGCCGGAGCCCTCGGGCGAGTCCAGGAAGTACTCGGACTCGGGGAGGCCCGCGATGCCCTGCTCACTGATCAGCTCGGCGCCGGACACCGGCTTGGCGGACCCTGGACCGACCAGGTCGCACAGGTCGCCGGGCCCCTTGGCGCAGGCGCCGACGCCCTCCAGTTCCGTGACCTGTGTCGAGGTCAGCCGGGTGACAAGGGCATTCGGGTGGACGAGCCGGCGGCCCGCCAGCACGAGCAGCGCGGTGCCGCCCTCGCCGGTCGTCACCCCGTCCGGCACCTGTACTTCGAGGTTGTGGCGGCTGCCCAGCATGGTGGTGGCGACGGCGTTCCGGTCCCGCTGGTCACCGTCGAACGGCAGCTTCCGGTCCACGGTGACCGTGACGGCGTGATCCTTGATCTCCCGGGTCCAGCAGCGCAGCCTTTCCGCGAAGACCCCGTCGCATGCCCCGTCGGCATGCGCGGGCACCGCGGAGACCAGGGCGGCGAACAGCCCAAGAAGCACGGTGAAACAGAACGAACGCCTCATGGGCACCCCCGTGGCCCGAATTGACCCTCGCTCATATTGGAGCCAACAGGCCTGTTCCCGATAGGGGTTTACGCTTTCCCACGTTTCTCTTCTACAACTGGAACACCTCATGACAACGGGTGAACATCTGCCGCGCCCGTTCCACCCAATCACTGGCCAAAGCATCGAAGTCCGCTTGGGTGACCCGGCAGGTCAGCGGCAGATCGCACACCCCTGCGAGACACGGCCGCGGCCCCCGGACGTCCCACACGGAGAGCATGGGATTCAACTGTTCGGTATTCCAGGCGTTCGATGCCGCCGCGGCGACCGCCAGTTGGTCGTGACGCAGGAAATTCCCGTCCGTGACAAAGGCGACGAGCAGCCGCTTGGTGGTCATGAATCTGACCGTGAGCGTGCGTCCCGTGTCCTCGAGGTCGAATTTCAGGGACACGGAATCGGTGTCGGTCACGGCGTGGAAATTCCGGCCGGCACCCCAGTTCCGCACCAACTGCCGCCAGTGCGTGCCGATTTCAAGGGCCGGGCCGGTCGAGGGCTCAGACGGTGCCACGGCCCACCGCCCGGGCGACCATCGCGTCGGTCAGCCCCGCGTCCAGCAGTGCCTGGGCGTGCAGCATCAGACAGGAGGGCACGGACACGCTCGTACCGGCGGCGCGGCGCGCGGCCAGCTCGCCGACGCGGATCTCGATGGTCCGGCGTACCTTGGGCGGCGGCCACGAGGGCGCCTGCGGGGCCTCCTCCAGCAGTTCGGTCAGCAGTGCCTCCAGCCGCGGCCGTTCCTCGGGCCGTTTGGCCAGGCAGCGCGCTATCAGCGGACGCAGGGCATGCGGTACGCCGTCGAGGTCGGGGTCGCCGAAGACCACCTGGTAGCGCACCGACTCCCCCGCCCCGTGCGGCGGGCGGCCCGACAGCGCGTACACCAGCACTCCGCCGAGGGAGAACACATCGCTCTCCGGTCCGACCCGCGCTCCCTTCATCTGCTCGGGCGACATGAACGGCGGTGTGCCGACGATGAGTCCGACCTTGGTGAGGCCGGGTGCCCCGTCGACACGGGAGATCCCGAAGTCGATGACGCGCGGCCCGTCGGAGGCGAGGAGCACGTTGGACGGCTTGAGGTCGCGGTGCACGACTCCGGCCGCGTGCACCGCCTGGAGCGCCTCGACGAGGAACGCGCCGAGGCGGCGCACCTGGTCCTCGGGCAGCGGCCCGTCCGTGCGGACCGCCTCGGCGAGCGAGGGGCCGGGGACGTACATCGTGGCGAGCCAGGGCAGTTCGGCCTCGGTGTCGGCGTCGATCACCGCCGCGGTGTAGGCGCCGCTGACGATCCGGGCGGCGGCGACCTCGCGCGCGAAGCGTTCCCGGAACTCGGGTTCGGCCGCCAGCTCCGGGCGCACCACCTTCACCGCCACCTCGCGCCCGGCGGGCGACCGTCCGAGATAGACCCAGCCCATGCCGCCGGACCCGAGCCGTCCGACGATGCGGTACGGCCCCACCTTCAAGGGATCGCTGACCGGTGTGCGCACCCCGCTCACCTCATTTCGGGGTTCGTTGCAGGATGTCCCGAGTGTCCCGCGAAATCCTCGTCCGCACAGAGGTGATGAGGAAAAAGACGAAGGCCTGTCGTCGGTCTCCCGTCGGGGCGGACGGGAGACCGACGACAGGCCTCAAGCCCCGCACGCCGTTGTACGGAACCTCGTCGGCTGTCACCGCGGCCGGCCGTGACGATCACTGGTCAGGGCAACATCCGGGCCGGCCGCGGAGTCTTCGGGGCGGGACTCAGCCCAGGCGCTGCACCAGCGCCCGGTACTCGTCCCACAGTTCCTTCGGGGTGTGCTCGCCGAAGGTGTTGAGGTGCTCGGGGACCAGGGCGGCCTCCTCGCGCCAGACCTCCTTGTCGACGGTGAGGAGGAAGTCCAGGTCGGACTCGGAGAGTGCGAGGCCCTTGGTGTCCAGCGCGCCCTTGGCCGGCAGCACGCCGATCGGGGTCTCGACGCCCTCGGCCCTGCCGTCGAGACGATCGACGATCCACTTCAGGACACGGCTGTTCTCGCCGAAGCCGGGCCAGACGAACTTGCCCTCGTCGTTCTTGCGGAACCAGTTGACGTAGTAGATCTTCGGGAGCTTCGACTGGTCCTTGTCCTTGGCGACGTCGATCCAGTGCCCCATGTAGTCGCCCATGTTGTAGCCGCAGAACGGCAGCATGGCGAAGGGGTCGCGGCGCAGCTCGCCGACCTTGCCCTCGGCGGCCGCGGTCTTCTCGGAGGCCACGTTGGCGCCCAGGAACACACCGTGGTTCCAGTCGAAGGACTCGGTCACCAGCGGTACGGCGGTGGCGCGCCGTCCGCCGAAGAGGATCGCCGAGATCGGCACGCCCTTGGGGTCCTCCCACTCGGGCGCGATGATCGGGCACTGGGCGGCGGGGGTGGTGAAGCGGGCGTTGGGGTGGGCGGCGGGGACACCGGAATCCGGCGTCCAGTCGTTGCCCTTCCAGTCGGTGAGGTGGGCCGGAGTCTCCTCCGTCATGCCCTCCCACCAGATGTCGTTGTCGTCGGTGAGTGCCACGTTGGTGAAGACGGAGTTGCCCCACAGCGTCTTCATGGCGTTGGCGTTGGTGTGCTCGCCGGTGCCGGGCGCGACGCCGAAGAAGCCGGCCTCGGGGTTAATGGCGTAGAGGCGGCCGTCCTCGCCGAACCGCATCCAGGCGATGTCGTCGCCGATCGTCTCGACCGTCCAGCCGGAGATCGTGGGCTCCAGCATGGCGAGGTTGGTCTTGCCGCAGGCGCTCGGGAAGGCGGCGGCGACGTACTTCGACTCACCCTGCGGGGGCGTGAGCTTGAGGATCAGCATGTGCTCGGCGAGCCAGCCCTCGTCGCGGGCCATCACCGACGCGATGCGCAGGGCGTAGCACTTCTTGCCGAGCAGGGCGTTGCCGCCGTAGCCGGAGCCGTAGGACCAGATCTCGCGGCTCTCGGGGAAGTGCGAGATGTACTTGGTGGAGTTGCAGGGCCACGGGACGTCCGCCTCGCCCTCCGCGAGGGGGGCGCCGAGGGTGTGGACGGCCTTCACGAAGAAGCCGTCGGAGCCGAGCTCGTCCAGGACCGGCTGCCCCATCCGGGTCATGGTGCGCATGGAGACGGCGACGTAGGCCGAGTCGGTGATCTCGACGCCGATGGCGGAGAGGTCCGAGCCGAGGGGGCCCATGCAGAACGGGACGACGTACATCGTCCGGCCCTTCATGGAGCCGCGGAAGACGCCCTTGTCGCCGGCGAAGATCTCCCGCATGTCGGCGGGGGCCTTCCAGTGGTTGGTCGGGCCGGCGTCCTCTTCCTTCTCGGAGCAGATGAAGGTGCGGTCCTCGACGCGCGCGACGTCGGTCGGGTCGGAGGCCGCGTAGTAGGAGTTCGGGCGCTTGATCGGGTCGAGCTTCCTGAAGGTGCCCTTCTCGACGAGCTCCTCGCACAGGCGCTCGTACTCGGCCTCTGATCCGTCACACCAGACCACGCTGTCCGGCTGCGTCAGTTCTGCGATCTCGTTCACCCACGAGACCAGTTCCTTGTGCTGGGTGGGGATGACGGGGGGAGCCGCGATGTCGCGCGCCACGATTGCTCCTAAATGAGGGATTTTTTGTTTGGAGGCCCCGTGGGGGCTGCGACCCGGATGCTTCTGGTGGTGCCCTGGCGCTCATCCGGTGCCGACCGCACTCATCTGATCATCCGTCTCGAGTGCCCATCTGTCCAGAAGGCCTCACACTTGAGCGGAGTGAGGATTGCCACGTGTCGGAGTGTTGCCAACCGTGCACTTTGGGTTCACTTGACACTTCCTTGACCGCGCCCTCACGGCGTCAACTGCCATGAGATGATGGCCACTCTCGGCCCTTGCGGGGCTCGCACTCATCCGCAACTTACGGTTCCGTAGGTACGATGCAGTGCATGACTGCGTCCGCCTCCGACGCGCCCCTGGACTCGCCGGCCGCCGGCCGCAACCCCGTGGCGCTCTCCCTGCCGCAAGAGATCAAGCCAAAGCTCCGGGGCTGGCTGCATCTCGGCATGTTCCCGGCCGTGCTCATCTCGGGCCTGGTGCTCACCGCCCTCGCGGACTCGACGCGGGGCCGTATCGCCTGCGGGATCTTCGCCCTGACCGCCTGCCTGCTGTTCGGCGTCAGCGCCCTGTACCACCGGGGCAACTGGAGCCCGCGCATGGACGGCGTCCTGCGCAGACTGGATCACGCCAACATCTTCCTGATCATCGCGGGCACCTACACCCCGCTGACGATGCTGCTCCTGCCCGGCACGAAGGGGCAGTGGCTGCTCTGGGGCATCTGGGGTGCCGCCCTGGCCGGAATCATCTTCCGTGTCTTCTGGGTGGGCGCTCCGCGCTGGCTCTACACCCCGTGCTACATCGCGATGGGCTGGGCGGCGGTCTTCTTCCTGCCCGACTTCATGCGCACCGGCGGCATCGCGGTCCTGGTCCTGGTGATCGTCGGCGGCCTGCTCTACAGCGCGGGCGGTGTGATCTACGGCCTCAAGCGCCCCGACCCCTCCCCGCGCTTCTTCGGCTTCCACGAGGTCTTCCACTCGCTCACCCTGGCGGCGTTCGCCGTCCACTACGTCGGAATCTCGCTGGTGGCGTACCAGCACGCGTAGCGGCGTCACCCCTCTTCAGGGCCACGGCTTCAAGCCGTGGCCCCTTTTTTCATTGACAGAGGCTACTTTTTGAGAGCCACTCTCATTTCATGGGCGCTTCCACTTCTGACCCACGGCGCTGGTGGGCCCTCGCCGCCCTCGTCACGAGCATGCTGACCCTCGGCTTCGACACGACGATCCTCGATGTGGCGCTCCCGACCATGGCCGCCGACCTCGGCGCCTCGACCGGCGAGCACCCGGGGGTCCCCCCAGGCGTCTAGCACTGGGGGAGGATGGCGGACGCGTACGTGATCGTGTTCGCGGCGCTGATGCTCCCCGCCGGACTGCTCGGCGACCGCTTCGGACGGCGGCGGATGCTGATCGCCGGACTCGGCGTCTTCCTCGCCGGTTCACTCGTGGGCGCCCTGGCGGGGGACGTGCACTGGGTCATCGCCGCCCAAGGAACAGCCCAAGGCCACCGCCATCATCTCCGCCGCCTCGGCGCTCGGACTGCCGCTCGGCCCGATCATCGGCGGCTGGCTGCTCAACCACTTCTGGTGGGGCTCGGTCTTCCTCGTCAACGTCCCGATGGCCGCGATCGGCATCGCCGCCTGCGTCTTCCTGCTCCCCGATACCCGTGACCCCGGCTCCCCCAGGGTCGACCCCGTCTCCACCGCGTTCACCGCGGCCGGCCTGGGCGCCCTGGTCTACGCGATCATCGAGGCGCCCACCCACGGCTGGGGCGACCCGCTGGTCCTGCGCGAACGCCGGATGGAGCGGCCCATGCTCGACATGACCCTGCTCGCCCACCGAGGCTTCCTCTTCAACACGATCGCCGCGACCCTGGTCATGTTCGTCCTGTCCGGCCTCCTGTTCGTGCTGCCGCCCTACCTCCAGGCCGTCCTCGGCAACGACGCCCTCGGCACCGGCGTACGTCTGCTGCCGATGATGGGCGGCATCCTGGTCGCCTCCCGCACGGCCCCGCAGGCCGCCACCCGCTTCGGCGCCCGCGCCACGGTCAGCGCCGGCCTGGTGGTGCTGTCCTTCGCCGCGCTCCTCGCCACCCGTACGACGGTCGACTCCGGCTCGGCTTCACCGCGTTGTGGCTCACCGTCACCGGCCTCGGCTTCGGCTCCGGGCTCCTGATGACCCTGCGCCAGGTCGGCGGCGCGATCGGTATCGGCCTGCTCGGCAGCCTGTTGGCCGACACCTACCGGGACCGGCTCGACGTCACCGGGCTGCCGGCGCGGGCGGCCGACACCGCCGGGGAGTCCGTGGTCGCGGCACACCTCGTCGCCGGGAAGGCGAGCCCCGGAGCGGCACTCCTCGCGGCGGCGTTCCTGCCGGGGGCGCGGAAGGCCGACGAGAGCGCCGGCACCCCGGACATGGTGGCCCCGCAGGCCGATGCCCGACAATGAACCCATGTCACCCGCACGCTCCCTCCCGCTCACCGACGCCCCCCAGCTGGGACTTCGCGAGCGGAAGAAGATCAAGACCCGGACGGCGATCCGCGACGCGACGTACGCCCTGATCAAGGAACAGGGCTACGACGCCACCACCGTCGAGCAGATCGCCGAGCGGGCCGAGGTGTCGCCGTCCACGGTCTTCCGCTACTTCCCCACCAAGGAGGACATCGTCCTCACGGACGAGTACGACCCGATCATCCTGGGCGAGCTGCGCAACCGGCCGGCGGACGAGGCGTGGGTCGACTCGATGCGGTACGTCATGAAGAAGGCCATCAGCTTCGGGCTCGAGCGGGAACCCGAGATCACCCGTATGCGGTCCCATCTGCTGGTCCAGGTCCCCGCGGTGCGGTCCCGGATGCGCGAGCACATCGCGGTCACCAGCCGCATGCTCGCCGAGGCCGTCGCCGAGCGCACTGGCTGGGACAAGGACGCCCTGGAGGTACGGGTCTACACGATGTCCCTCATCAGCGGCTTCGGGGAGATCGCCCAGTACTGGGCCGAGAGCGGCTTCCAGGACGACCTCGTCGACCTCGTCGACCGCACCGTGGAGGTCCTCGTGAACGGCCTGCCGGTCCGGAAAACCTGAGGCCGCCGACGCCTGACATGACATCCTGACCAGGTGAACGGACCGGAGATCCACGTCGAATTCGCCCCCAGGCTGGCCCTGTTCGTCCCGCACGAACGCCGCCACGGCTCCACCACGGTCACCACCGACGGCGTCTCGACCCTCGGCCATGTCGTCGAGTCCCTCGGCGTCCCGCTGACCGAGGTCGGCACCCTCCTCGTGGACGGCCGCGAGGTACCCAGGTCGTACGTCCCCGCCGTCGGCGACTCCGTGGCCGTACGGGACGTCGAGCGCCCCCAGCGAGTGCCCGGCGCTCCGCTGCGCTTCCTCCTCGACGTCCACCTCGGCACCCTCGCCCGCCGGCTGCGCCTGCTCGGCGTGGACACGGCGTACGAGTCGACGGACATCGGCGATCCGGCCCTCGCCACCCGCTCCGCCGTCCAGCAGCGGGTCATGCTCAGCCGCGACCGGGGCCTGCTGCGCCGCCGCGAACTGTGGGCCGGCGCCTACGTCTACAGCACCCGCCCCGAGGAGCAGCTCCGCGACATCCTCGACCGGTTCCGCCCCGAGCTACGGCCCTGGACGCGCTGCACCGCCTGCAACGGCCTGCTCAGGGAGGCCACCAAGGAGGAGGTGGCGGACCAGCTGGCCGGCGGCACACACCGGTCGTACGACGTGTTCGCGCAGTGCACCCAGTGCGGGCGCGCCTACTGGAAGGGCGCGCACCACGAACAGCTGGAGGCCATCGTGGCGCGCGCCCTGGCGGACTTCCCTAACGCTTCCTGAGGTCGGCCTTCCCGCAGGCGACCCCGTCCCCGTCGCGGTCGAGCCGCAGCGGGTCGTCCTTGCCGTTGACCTTCAGCCGGCCGTAGTCGTTCTTCTTCAGCCAGTCGCAGCGGGCCTTGGCGGTGGCCTTCACGCTCGGCGGGAAGTCGGTCGGCACACAGACGTTGATCGAGCCGTAGTGCCGGTCGCAGCCGGAGACGGTGACCGGCACCTTCTGCGAGGTGCGCTTCTTGCCGGGCTCGGTGACCTTGCCTTCGAGTGAGTCCGCGAAGGAGTGCACATGCGCCGAGGCGTCCGTCGCACCGAGCGCCGAAGGCCCTTGCAGATGAACCCACTTGGCCACCGACGGCACCCCGTTGGCGTCGACCGCGAAGAGCATGTACCAGCCGGGCGGGGCCAGATCGGGATTGCTCGTCACATTGAGGTCGACGTTGTTGCCGTCCACCGACAGCGGCAGATCGACGAACCGCTGGTTCGGGTCGGAGGAGTGCGTCACCGCGGCCGGACGGATCAACTCGGCCTTGACGATGGGCCGGTCGACGGTGATCCGCTGGGTGTCGCCGTAGGTCCACTCGGTGTCGATGACCGAAGTGATCGCCGGACGCGGGCCCTTGAGGAGATAGGGCGGCGTGTAGATCGACACGTTGTGGTTCCAGCTGCCGTTGCCCGGGTTGTCGCCGGTCGTCATCACCCGGCCGTCGGGGAGCAGGAACGCCGAGGAGTGGTAGCCGCGGGCCTCGGGGTCGGCGGCCACCGGGTCGAAGGTGCCGGTGGCCGGGTCGTAGAGCGACGACTCGTACACCGGATCGGCACGGTTGTGCAGCGCGCCGCCCGTCTCCAGCACCTTGCCGTCGGGCAGCAGGACGGCGGAGACGTACATCTTGCCCTGGTTGCCGGTCTGGGCCTGCTTGCCGTTGCCGAGGTCGACCGTGCCCTGCGGGAGCGGCGGACCGGCGGTGTAGGCCGGGTTGGCCTGCTTGAGGTCGATGACGTCGGTCAGGCGGTTGGCGTCCGGGTTGGAGTCGATGTTGCCGCCACCGATCGTGAGGACCTTCTGGTCCTGGGCGGGAGGCAGCAGCACGCTCGCCGACTGGTCCCGCTGGTCCTTGTTCTGGAGCCCCGGGACCTGGGTGACCGTGTTGGCGTCGTAGTCGTAGATCGCGCTGCCGGTGCCCGGGATGTTGTTGCCGAAGACATGGCTGCCCGAGTAGAAGAGGCGGCCGTCCTGCATCAGGATCATCGACGGGTACAGGCCCCAGTACGACCAGGTCTGGTTGACCTTCCAGAGCTCCAGCCACTTCTGCTCGGCGTCCGACCACAGCTCGGC
Source organism: Streptomyces sp. NPDC087859 (assembly GCF_044742595.1). Lineage (NCBI taxonomy): Bacteria > Bacillati > Actinomycetota > Actinomycetes > Kitasatosporales > Streptomycetaceae > Streptomyces > Streptomyces sp. NPDC087859. The sequence goes on from NZ_JBIUUU010000001.1 coordinate 244,094, forward strand.
GGTCACCGAACCGGTGGAGTCCTCGCGCAGCCCGCCGAAGGAGATGACGTCACCGTTGCCGAGGATCGTCGCCGACGGGTACCAGTGGCCGTCGTTCATGTCGTTGGTCTTGCTGTACGTCTCGCTGACCGGATCGAAGACGTACGAGTCCTTGAACCCCTCGTAGCCGTGCCCGCCCGCGACCGGGTACGCCTTGTTCCCGCTCATCACCAGCACGCGCCCGTCCTGGAGCTGGACGTGCCCGGAGCAGAACATGTCCTTGGGCGTGGGGATCACCTTGTACGTGCCGTTGACCGGGTCGTACACGGCCGAGGTGAAGGTGCCCGCGTTGAACTGCTCCTCGCTGTTGCCGGAGCCCGCGATCAGCAGCACCTTGCCGTTGTTGAGGACGACGGAGTGCATGGAGCGCACCGGGTTCTGGGTGGGCAGCACGTCCCAGCGGCCGTTGGCGCACTGCTCGGCGGTGCCCGTGCACTGCGGTACGGGGACGGGGTCGGCGACCTGCTCCATGGTGTAGTCGTCGGTGGTGGCGGATCCGGTGCCGTAGACGGAGACACCCCAGGTGATGCGGTCGGTGCCGGTGGGGACCGCGGGCGTACGGACGCTCGCCTCGGTCCAGCCGCCGGCCATCTCCAGGGTCTTCAGGTCCGTCCAGTACTGCCAGCCGGCCGTCGTGTCGTGCCGGAACAGGGTGACCGACGCGTCCGGGGTCGTCGACTTGTACCAGAGGTTCAGGTCGTACTGCTTGCCCACGCTGACGACGGGGGCGCACTCCGCCGACTCGGTGATCAGCGCCTTGCGGTCGCCTTCGGTCCGGCGGGTCAGCTCGACCTTCATGGCTTTCGAGCCGGAGTGGGCGTCGGACGTGGTGGTGAAGGTGAAGTCGTTGTCGCCCCAGCCGGACTTCTCCCAGCAGTACGGCATGCCGCCGGTGCCGGCGGTCTCGAAGCCGGGGTTCTTGATGAGGTTGGCGGCGGAGGCGGGCTGCGGGGCGGTCAGGAGCAGCCCCGCGGTCAGAACGCCCACGGCGAGCAGGGCGGTTCTCCGTCTGTGGTTCATGCGGTGCGGCTCCGGTTTCTGCGCGGGAGATAGACCAGCGCCTCGGTCCCGGCGAAGCGCAGGACGAACGTCGTCACCAGCGCCAGCGCGGTGGCGGACAGCGCGCCCATCCCGAACCGGTGCACGAACAGGGCGATCAGGGGGATGCGCAGCACCAGGTCGGCGTTGGCGATCAGGGCGAACCGGCCGGCGCGGTCCCACCAGCGCCGGTGCCGGCGGCGGTCGCGGAACAGCAGATGCTCGATGAGCAGGAAGTTCCAGGCGACGCCGAGCTGGTTGGCGAGGATCTCGGCCGGTACGTAGTGCATGCCGAGGACGGTGAGGGCGTACAGCCCGAGCAGGTTGGGCACGAAGCCGGTCGCGCCGATCAGGCCGAAGCCGACCATGCGGGCGACCGGCGAGGCGGTGCGCAGACCGACCAGGTGACGCAGGAAGCGCAGGCCCTCCTGGGCGCTGGACTTGGACTCGCCCGCGTACCGGTCCTGGAAGACGAAGGGCACCTCGGTGACCGCGCGGGGGCGGCTGCGGACGGCGAGTTCGAGGAGGATCTTGTAGCCGAGGGGCTTCAGGACGTCGGCCGTGATGTCGCTGCGGCGGATGGCGAAGAAGCCGCTCATCGGGTCGCTGATGCCGTGCAGCCGGCGCGGGAAGAGGGACTTGGTCAGCCAGGTCGCCGCCCTGGACACGGCCACGCGGTAGTTGCCCGCGAGCCCGGCGCGGCTGCCGCCCTTGATGTACCGGGAGGCGACGACGAGACCGGCGTTCGCCCGCTCCCCCGTCGCGACCAGCTCCGGGACCAGGGACGGCGGATGCTGGCAGTCGCCGTCCATCACGACGACCCAGTCCGACCCGGCCGCCTTCATCCCCTCCACGACCGCCCCGCCGAGCCCGCCGACCGGCTCGTCGCGGTGCAGCACGGTCACCGGGAACGGGCAGTCCTTGGCGGCCTCGTGGATCACCTCGGGGGTGTCGTCGGTGGAGTCGTCCACGAAGACGACCTCGCAGGGGAGTCTGGCCGGCACCGACTCGGTGATCTGATGGAGCAGTTGGCGGATGTTCGCGGACTCGTTGTACGTCGGTACGACGATGGTGACGGCACCGGGCTCGGGGATCTCGGTGATCCGTACGGCCGGGACGGGAGTCGTGTACTCGTGGGTCATCGAACGCCTCCGGAGACGGTCTGGATCTGCCGGATCTCGATCCGGTCCGCACCGGCGCCGAAGACGGCGACCGGCGTCGAGTGCTGGATGGCGGCCTTCACATTGGGCAGGTCCGCCGCGTCACGCCGCACGGTCGGGGAGGCGACGACGTAGTCGAGGTCCTTCCAGCCGTGCGGCATCGTCTTGGTCACCGCCGGGTCGAGGTCGGCCTTGTAGAACCAGATGGCGCCGAGCCCGGGCCGGTACCCGGCGTGCACCAGGTCCAGCCAGAGCGCGTCGTCCACGAGCACCCGCGTCTTCTCCGGCTGATCCACCTCGGTCGCCAGCCACTTGGAGGCGGCCCGGTAGGGGGCGTTGGCGTCGGCGGTGACGGCGGTGCGGTCACCGTCGTACCAGCGCGGGACGACGTAGGCGCCGGCGGCGATCGCGAGGACGGCGGCGAGGGCGTACCGGCCGCCGCGGGGCAGCCGGTGGCTTCTGCGCAGGACGGCATGGGCGACGGAGGCGGTGCCCCCGGCCAGCACGAGCGCGAGGAACGGCAGCGCCTGGATGACGTACATCGCGGGCAGATAGCCGTTGGGGCGCAGGGCGAGCCCGGCGAGGATCGCGACCGTCAGCGCCGGTCCGGCCAGTGCGCGGGCGGTGACCGACCAGCGCCAGGTGGCCAGCAGCAGGAGCGCGCCGACGAGACCGCCCAGCGGCAGGACACGGTCGTAGTAGAGCCACGACCGCAGCACCCCGTGGGAACCGGACCCCTGGTCGAGGATGAAGCCCGAACCGGGCCTGGTCATCTGGTACTTGACCCCGTCCCACAACGACACGTGACCGCCGCCGGACAGCAACTCCCCCTTGAGCAGGGCGAACAGGGGGTATGCGAGGCCGAGCAGCGTGCATGCGGTGATCGCGCCGGTGAGGGCGAACTTGCGGGTGTCCCGGTGGCTGTGGCGCCACATGGTGAGCAGCAGCGCCGGCAGGACGACGAGCATCGTCTCCTTGGTGAGGACGGCCGTCGCGGCGGCGATGCCCGCACCGAAGTGGTGCCAGAGGTGGCGGCTCGGGGACGCGGCGAGGGTGAACGCGAGGAGCGTCCACATCACCGCGAGGTTGTCCAGGAAGATCTCCCGCTGGAGGACGACGGAGAGCGGGGAGAGCCCGAACAGGGCCATGCCGAGCCCGGCGGCCCAGCGCGGCAGGGCGAGCCGGCGCCCGAGGACGTACACCAGGGCCGCGCTGACCGCGCTGATCAGCAGCATCATCACCCGCATCGAGCCGACGGTCATCGACTCCGGGCTCAGCATCTTCGGTATCCAGGTGAGCACCGCTATCTGGATCCAACCGAGCGGCGGGTGGTCGTACCAGTAGGTGTAGTGGGCGAGGCCCTTGCCCTCCTGGACGGCCCAGGCCTGGGCGAGGTAGGTGCCCTCGTCATCGCTGAGGGTCGGGTAGTCGGCGATGTTCCAGCCCTGGACGGTGAGGATCGCCACGAGGAGCGCACCGCACAGGAGGAGGTCGGGGCGTTTCGACGGTGCCGTTCGGCCGGCCGGACGCACATCAGGCGCAGGCTGCCGCTGCGCGGGGACCTGGGGAGCGGTCACCGCGGGAAGGGTGGAGGTCACGCGGGGACGTCCTCTCGGAGCGCCGGCGCCTGGTTCAGATGCGCACCGACATGAGTGGTCAACTCCCAGTCGTTCCGGCCGCGTTGCTCACGCCATACGGCGCGGACGGCGGCCCCGGCGAGGAGCACCTGGTAGAAGGGGCCGCCCACGACGAGCTTGAGGTAGTGGACGGAGCGGACGCGCAGGCCGTACTGCTTGCCGAAGTCATGCAGTCCGACGACCTCGAAGACGAAGGTGACCAGTGCGGTGACCGCCGGCAGGAAGGTGATGAAGGCGACGCCGACCGGCACGTCGAGGAAGAGCGCGATCGCCACGTTGAGCGGGATGACGACGCCGGAGAAGGCCTGAAGGAACGGCGTCATGAGGGTGTAGCGGGCGAGCAACCGCTGTCCGAGACCGGGGAGTTGCTTCCAGTCCTGCTTCCGGTAGACCTGGAGGAAACCCTGGTTCCAGCGGGTGCGCTGCTTGAGCAGCGACATGAGCGAGCCGGGGGTCTCCTCCCGGGTCACCATGTCGGAGTCGTAGGCGACGACGACCTTCTTGCCGACGCTGGAGAGCCGTACGCCCAGGTCGCAGTCCTCGGCGAGACAGTCGGGATCCCAGCCCCCGGCCTCCTTGAGGGTGTCGGTCCGCACGAAGACGGTGTTGCCGCCGAGCGGGATGAACCCCTTCTGCGCGTGCAGGTGCAGCCGGGAGCGGAACCAGAAGAAGTACTCCAGGCAGTTGCGCAGGCTGTACCAGCTGGAGTGGAAGTTGATGAGCTGCACACCGCCCTGGACGACATCGGCCCCGGTGGTCCTGAAGGCGTGGTCGACATGGGCGAGGAGCTCGGGGTGGACCTGGTCCTCGGCGTCGAAGACTCCGACGACGTCGCCGCGGCAGTGTGGAAGCGCCGTGTTCATGGCCTTCGGCTTGTTCTTCTTCTCGTGGGTGTCGACGACGACGCGGACGCGCGGATCACGCGCCGCCGCCTTCTCGGCCACTGCCGTGGTCTCCGGGTCGTCGTGCCCGACGATGACGATGATCTCGAAGTCGGTGTGGCTGGACTCCAGCAGCCGCTGGATGGTGTGGTCCAGCACGGCCTGTTCGTGCCGCGCGGGCAGCAGCAGCGAGAACGACACCTGCTCGCCCCCGTCCGGTCTGCTGAACCGGGTGGAGGCGAGCACCTCGGGCGTGCGCCACGCGTGCATCTGCCACCACAAGGTGAACGCTGCCATCCAGAACAAGGCGAGCGAGACGGCAGCGATGAAGACAGACGTAAGCAACAGATCCCCCCAGATCCCCAAACCCCCTGTCACGACGGTCAGTTACATCCGCCGCGATCACTGTGGAGAGGTTATGGGTGATCTGTGAACAGACGGATCTGTTCCCATAAATAGTGTGTTTCGGAGAAGTGTGGTGCCTTAGGGGCGAATCCGAACACCGGATGACTGCCGGGTAACGGCGTTTCAGCCGTTCAGCGCCGCGCGCAGCCGGTCCGGGTCGGTCGTCGGAGCGTCACAGGTGAAGTTACGGCAGACGTACGCGGTTGGTTCACCGCCCACGAGAGGTCGGTCCGCGAGCAGGGGCAGTTCGTCACTCCCCGTCGCCCCGACGGCGACGACGGCCCCGGGGGCGGTGCCGAGAAGTGCCGTACGGTGCAGGGCCTTTGTGCCCGGGTCGTCGAGCGCGGGCCCGACGACGGCGACCTCCCGCGGCCCGTCGAGCAGCGCCTCGGCGACGGCGAGCCCCCACCCGATGAACCGCGGCACCCGCGGACCGAGCGCCTTGACGACCCCGAGGGCCTTCCCGGCGGCCGTGCGATGGGGCTCGGCACCGGTCTGGGCGGCATAGCCGAGCAGGGCACCGGCGGCAGCCGTCCATCCCGAGGGAGCCGCGTTGTCGGTCGGGTCCTGAGGGCGCCGGATCAACCGCTCGGCGTCGGAGGCGGTGTCGAACAGCGCGCCGGACTCCTCGTCGACGAACCGTGCCAGGACGTGGTCGAGCAGGAAGCCGGCGAACTCCAGCCAGACCCCTTCACCGGTGACCGAGGCCAGCGCGAGGAAACCCTCGGCGACATCGGCGTAGTCCTCCAACACCCCCGCGTTGGCGCCCGCGTGACCGTCCTTGCTGGTACGCGAGAGCCGCGCCTGCTCGTCGAGATGCAGCCGTACGAGGAGGTCGGCGGCCCCGACCGCGGCGTCGACGAGGTCGGGCCGGTCGAAGTAGGCGCCGGTCTCGGCGAGCGCGGCGATCGCCAGCCCGTTCCAGGCGGCCACCACCTTGTCGTCCCGGCCGGGAGCGGGACGCCGGCCCCGCGCCTCCAGCAGCCGGCCCTTCACGGACTCGATGTGCCCGGCGTCGAACACGCCCTCGTGCTGCGGAAGCTGGAGGACGGAGGCACCCTCTTCGAAGGTCCCCTCCTCGGTGACGCCGAAGTACTGGGCGGCGAGTTCGGCGTCCTGGGCCCCGAGGACCTCGGTGAGCTGCTCGGGCGTCCAGACGTAATAGGCCCCCTCGACATGCCTGCCGCTGCCGTCATCGCTGTCCGCGTCGAGCGCGGAGGCGAACCCGCCTTCCGCGGTGCGCAGTTCGCGCACCATGAAGTCGGCGGTCTCCAGGGCGACCCGGCGGGCGAGCTCGGAACCGGTGGAGCGCCAGAGATGGGCGTAGACGCGGCAGAGCAGGGCGTTGTCGTAGAGCATCTTCTCGAAGTGCGGCACGACCCACTCGCGGTCGACGGAGTAGCGCGCGAACCCGCCCCCGAGCTGGTCGTAGATTCCCCCGCGGGCCATCCGCTCACAGGTGTCCCGCGCCATCTGGAGCGCGCCCTCGGAGCCGGTCCGGGCGTGATGCCGCAGCAGGAACTCGAGGACCATGGACGGCGGGAACTTCGGCGCGCCGCCGAATCCGCCGCGCTGCGGGTCGTACTCCCGGGTCAGCCCGAGCAGCGCCTTGGCGAGCTCCTCCTCACCGGGTGCCTGGGTGTCGCCGTAACTGATCTCCCGTCCGGCGAGATCCCGCACGATCTTCCCGGCCACCTCCGCGACCTCGTCCCGCTTGTCGCTCCAGGCACTCCGCACGCCCTCCAGGACCTGCCGGAAGGACGGCATGCCGTGCCGGGGCGCGGGCGGGAAGTACGTGCCGAAGTAGAAGGGTTCGGCGTCCGGGGTGAGGAACACGGTCATGGGCCAGCCGCCCTGCCCGGTGGCGGCCTGGACGGCCTCCATGTAGACGGCGTCGACGTCGGGGCGTTCTTCCCGGTCGACCTTGACGCTCACGAAATGGGCGTTGAGGTAGTCGGCGGTCTCCTGGTCCTCGAAGGACTCGTGAGCCATGACGTGACACCAGTGGCAGCTGCTGTATCCGACGCTGAGCAGGACCGGCTTGTTGCTCTTGCGGGCCTCCTCGAAGGCCTCGTCGGACCAGGGCCACCAGTCGACGGGGTTGTCGGCGTGCTGGAGCAGATACGGGGACGTCTCATGGGCCAGTCGGTTCACCGTTCCACTCTCCCACGCCGTCCGGTACGGCGTAGAAGCGCAGGGAGACCGGGCGCGCCCCCTCGGGGGCGTCCTCGCGCGCGTGGCTGTAGCTCTCCAGGAGGGCGTTGTAGTCGCGCAGGAAGGCGTGGAGTTCGTCCTGGGTCATCCAGCCGCCGTGCCGTTGGACCTGGGCCCATCCCTCCGGGCCCCGGTACTCCTGGTGGGCGCGGCGGAAGAGCTCCGTGTCCACGTCGATCTTCAGCAGGGCGAGGTGCTCGGCGGCGGCGTACTCCTCGGCCGTCATCGTCGCCGGGTCGGGGGTGGTGTGGCGGAAGGGCAGGGTCCGCCACCAGCGTTCGCGGCCGCCGGACTTCTCCGGGATCTCCTCGATGAGCCGCTGCTCGGCGAGTTTGCGCAGGTGGTAGCTGGTCGTGCCCGAGCTCTCGCCGAGCTCCCTGGCGAGCACGGTGGAGTTCGCCTCGCCGTGCTCGCCGAGGAACTCGAGGATCCGGCGGCGCAGCGGGTTGCCGAGGGACTTGTAGAGGGCGGTGCGTTCGAGGCTGGTCAGCTCGGGCGGGCCGTCGGTCATGCAGTCACGGTAACCCTGAGAACCCTGAGCCATCCCTGATGTCTGCCGACTTTTCTTTGCAGAACTTTCTCTGCGATCTACGGTGGGCGCATGCGAAGCAAATGGCTGCTTGTCCTGCTCGGTTCCGCCGCCGTCCTGCTCGTGCCGTGGATGGTCGTCCTCGCCCTGACCCTGCCGAGTCGTACGGAGGTCAGGAACTGGTCGCTGGCCTGGATCGGCCTCGACGTCCTGATGGCCACGGGCTGTGCGGCCACGGCGTTGCTGGGCCTGCGCGGTGACCCACGCGCACATCTCACGGCGTCCGCGACCGCCGCCACCGCCGCACTGGACGCCTGGTTCGACATCACCACCGCACCGCCGGGCTCCGCCCTCGCCCAGGCACTGGCGTGTGCGGTGGCGGAGGCCGCGCTCGCCGGCGCCTGTGTCTTTCTCGCACTCGGTGATCGTCGGCCCTCTCGCATTGACGGCTCCCCCGAAGGACACTCATAGACAAGGAAGTTGTCACCGGAGGGGGACGTGACATGCGGGACAGCCATCGGGCGGACGCCGAGCGGCTGTTGGCACGGGCCGTGGAGGAGGAGGTGCGGCGCTCCGGCGGGCGTACCGACGGGCCGGTGCTGATGGCGCGAGGGCGTGGGGCGCTGGACGCCATGGCGCAGAGCGCCGCGGAGGAGTACGAGGCCTACACGCGCGCGCTGGACGAGGCCGCGGCCGGCCGGCTCACCTTCGGGCAGCGGTACGCGAAGGAGGGCGGCGGAACTCCGCTGATGGTGGCGGGCGTCGCGGCACTCGCGGCCGTCGTCACGGACCTGGCGCTCGGTACCGGCGCGGGTACGGCGCTCGGTGCGGGCGCGGCCGTCGGCGTCGTGGGTGCCGCGGCGACCGTGGTGAAGGTCGCCGGTACCCATCTGCCGGCCGCGCACCATCAGGCGGGCGCGGTGGGACAGCCGGGCGGTCCCGAGCAGTTGCGGCTGGCGTGGCTGACGGCGCTGGAGGTGCGGGGCATCCGGCCCTTCCTCGACCAGCAGCGGGTGCTGAGCGCCTCGACGGGGCCGAAGAAGACGGGGCCCCGGCTGAAGGGCGCCGACAAGAGCGCGGCGGCGCGCGGCCGGAACGTGCTGCAGCAGTCGTTCGGTCAACTCCCGGAACCGGTGGCCGCGTTCGCGGGCCGGCGGCAGGAGCTGGGGCGGATCCGGCAGTGGGTGCAGGCGGCCCGGGCGAGCACGGAGACCCGGCCGACGGTGGTGGTGCTGCACGGGTCCTCGGGCAGCGGTCGTTCGGCCCTCGCGTTGCAGGCGGCCCACGATCTCAAGGACTACTTCCGCGGCGCGTGCGTCGTGGACCTGCGCGGCGACAGCCCGGAGGAACCGCCGCTGTCGACGCGGGACGCCCTGTTGCATCTGCTGAACCGGCTGGGCGCGCCCCGCGAGCAACTCCTCTTCCGTGAGCGCTCCTCACCGGACCAGCAGGTCAAGCGGCTGGGCGAGCTGTACCACCAGCATCTGACGGGGCTGCCGGTGACGATCGTCCTGGACGACGCCTCGGACCCCGAACAGGTCCGCACCCTCGTCCCCGAGCGCTCCGACAGCCTGGTCCTGGTCACCGCCCGTACCTCCCTGGACCTGCCCGCCGAACTGCCGGCCTGGGTGCACCAGTTGCCGGTCGAGGCGCTGGACGCGGCGGGCGCGGAGGAGTTGCTGGGGGCGGCGGCGCAGGACGCGTCGGGTCCGTACGACGCCGATGCGACCGACCGGGTGCGGGAGTTGTGCGGGGGCCTGCCGCTGGCGCTGCGTGTCGCGGGTTCGTCCCTCGGCCCGCGCTCACCGCGCGCGCTCGCCTCCGACCTGGGGGCGTACGGTCCGGTGGAGCCGGTCGAGCGGGTGCTGTGGCTGCGCTACACCGATCAGTCGGACACCGCCCGGCGACTGCTGCGACGGCTGGCCCTGGCCGGCCGGGCGTCCCTGGGCGCGGCGGCGGCCGCGGCGCTGCTGGCCACCGACCAGGCGGAGGCGACCCGCCAGTTGGTCACGCTGTCCCGGGCGGGCCTGATCGACCACGTCCGCGGCGACCGCTACCGCCTGCACGATCTGGTCCGCGCCTTCGCCCAGGCCCGCCTCCTGGACGAGGAGGAACCGGCCGAGCGCAACTCTGCGCAGGAACGTCTCATCGTGAACTACGCCGAGCTGGCCGACTCGGTCCTGCGCCTGGTCGACGGCAACATGTCGACCCGCTCGGACCGCTTCAGCCCGCACGGCTTCACCTCCCTGGACGAGGCGCTGCGCTGGCTGGACGACGAGTCGAGCTTCATCACCTCGACCCTGCGCCATGCGGAGGGCGTGAACCAGGGGGCGGTGCTCAACCTCCTGGGCGCCCTGTGCGACTACTGCCTCCTGCGCGGCGACCTCTACCGCCTGGGCGAGATCAGCGAGCTGGCGCAGGCGGTGGACCAGGGTCTGCTGCTGAGGTCGGTCCAGTGGCGTACGGGCATCGCGGCCCGCCAGCTCGGCGAGCTGGACAAGGCCCGCACGACCCTGACCTCGGTGGTCGACCTCTACATGGAGGCCCACCACGACGCGGGCGCGGCCCGTGCCCTGTGCTCCCTCGGCATCACCCTGCACCACCAGGGCAACCTGACGGAGGCCGCGGCGAAGCTCCACGAGGCCCTCGATCTCCAGGCGGCCCCCGCACTGGCCACCGACCGGGCCTGGACCATGCACGCGCTGGCGGCGGTGGAACGCGACCGGGCGCGGGTGGGCGAGGCCATGGAGCTGCTCACCCAATCGCTGGTCCTGCACCGCGCGGGCGAGTCCGTGCACGGCGAGGCCTGGGCCCACTTCCAGCTCGGCCAGCTGGGCCTGCGCATGGGCGACGTCCCCCGCGCGGAGACCGAGCTGCGCACCGCCCTGGACCTGTACGGCCGCACCCGCGACGCCCGTGGCGAGGCCTGGGCCCTGACCCAGCTGGCCCGCGCCCGTCTGGTCGCCGGCGACCCCTCCCCCGCGGTGGACGGCCTGCGCCAGGCGGCGTCCCGGCATCGCGACAACGAGGACGCCCGTGGCGAGGCGTGGACGGTGTACTACCTGGGCCAGGCGCTGGAGGAGACGGGCAACCTGGACCTGGCGGTACGGGAGCTGGAGAGGTCGAGAACCATGTTCTCGCGGATGCGGGACGTGTACGGCCTGGCCTGCGCCCGCCACCACTCGGCCCGGGTGACGCGCGACCAGCGCGCGGCACAGACCGGCTCGCTGCGGAACTCCGGCTTCGCGCGCCAGCTCCTGGTCGACGCGCGTGCGGACTTCCAGCGCATCGGCGTCGCCCACGGCGAGGCATGGACGTGCCTGGAACTGGCCGTGGTCGACGCCGGCAACACCCGCACCCAGCAGGCCCTGTCGCTGTGCGACGAGGCGATCGGCCTGTTCACGTCCTACGGAGACCGCCGCGGCGAGGACTGGGCCCGCTTCCTGCGCTGCACGCTGCTGCCGTACGCGGCGCCGGGCGGCGTCGAGGTCGGCACGGCGGTGGCTCAGGAGGACCTGTCGCAACTGGGCCGGAGCGGCCACCCGCTGCGGGACGAGAAGCTCGACGACTACGTCGAGGCGTACCAGCTCCTGCTGGAACGCGGAGTGAATCTGGAAGCCGGCTGGCAGGCGTGGCGCCTGGGCATGGTCCCGAACCGGCATGCCCGCGAGGTGATGGGGGTGGCGGTACCGGCCGGGAACTGACCGCCGCACACCCCCACGCCCGCGGGCGTCAGCTCTGGCGGGCCCTGGGCTCGGCCGAGGGCTCCTCGGACCCGGCCTCCGGGTCCGGGGTCTCCTTGAAGTCGACCTTGCCCATGTGCTTGCTCATCGACTTCATCAGCACCCACACGGCCAGGGCCATCGCCGCGAAGACGATGAAACCGAGGACGCCGGGGGTGACCTTGTCCTCGTCGACCTCCTTGGCGAAGGTCGCGAAGTGGGTCATTGCCAGGCTCACGCTTGCGCTCATGTCAGGCATTGTCCCGGATGCCCGCGAAGAGGTCGTCCTCGGGGAGGGAGGTATCGACGAGGGACTTCGCGAGCTCGTACTCCTCGGTCGGCCAGACCTCCTTCTGGACCTCCATCGGAACGCGGAACCAGCCGCCGTCGGGGTCGATCTGCGTGGCGTGCGCGATCAGCGCCTTGTCACGGATCTCGTAGAAGTCGGCGCACGGGATGTGCGTGGTCAGCGTGCGCTCGGTGCGCTCGATCTCGCTCCAGCGCTTGAGCCACTCCCCGTACGGCGACTCCAGTCCGCGCTCCAGCATCGCGTTGTGCAGCGCCTCGGTGCGCTGCCGGTTGAAGCCCTGGTTGTAGTAGAGCTTCCGCGGCTGGTACGCCGGGCCGAACTCCCCCTCCGGGTACTTCTCGGTGTCCGCCGCGCCCTCGAACGCCACCATCGAGATCTTGTGGGTCATGATGTGGTCGGGGTGCGGGTAGCCGCCGTTCTCGTCGTACGTCGTGATCACCTGCGGACGGAACGAGCGGATCTTGCGCACCAACTCGCCGGCCGCCTTGTCGACGTCCTCCAGGGCGAAGCAGCCCTCGGGGAGCGGGGGCAGCGGGTCGCCCTCGGGCAGGCCGGAGTCGACGAAGCCGAGCCACTCCTGCTTGACGCCGAGGATCTCGCGGGCCTCGTCCATCTCCTTCTTGCGTACCTCGTGGATGTGCTCCTCGATGTACTTGTCGCCCTGCAGCTTCGGATTGAGGATGGAGCCGCGCTCCCCGCCCGTGCAGGTCACGACCAGCACGTCCACCCCCTCGGACACGTACTTCGCCATGGTCGCCGCGCCCTTGCTCGACTCGTCGTCGGGGTGGGCGTGGACGGCCATCAGTCGCAGCTGGTCAGTCAAGACTCAATCCTTGGTAAGTCGGCGCCCCTGATGTGAACCGGGGCGATCGGCGCTTCTATAGTGACCGAATCGGGGGGCGAATAATTCCGGTGTCCGGAGGACGATCATGAGCACGGCGAGCACGCGACTGCCCGAGGGCCGTTACGGCCGTTCCTCGGACGAGCGCGCCGACCGCAAGCTCAAGATCGCCGGTGCCGTTCTCGGGGCGCTGCTGCTCGCGCTGATGGGTTATTTCGCCTACCACTACGTCGGCCAGAACAAGATCAGCGCCGAGGTGATCAGCTTCGAGCAGGAGAAGGACGCCGTGAAGGTGCATCTGGAGGTCCGCAAGGACTCCGGTGCGAGCGGCTACTGCACGCTGCGTTCCCAGGCCGAGAGCGGTGCCGAGGTCGGCCGGGCCGACTTCCGCTTCGACGGGGACGCCACCCGCATCGACAGGGTCGTCACACTGCGTACGACGTCACCGGGCACGACCGCGGAGCTGCTCGGCTGTCACGCCGACTGACCTCGTCCGCATTACGTACTTGCTGACCTGCTTCGATGTGATTCTGATGGCTTATGTCCTCCCCCTTGGGCCGCTGAATTGTTAGGCTCGTGGTTTCGCCCATCCGTGAAGGAACATTCTTCTGGGTAGGGCGATGCTTTGTATTCCCAGTACCTACGAGGAGCACCTGTGACCCAGACCAGCGAAGACGTCACCTGGCTTACGCAGGAGGCGTACACCAAGCTCAAGGAAGAGCTGGCGTACCTGTCTGGTCCCGCGCGCGAGGAAGTCACCGCGAAGATCGCGGCCGCACGCGAGGAGGGCGACCTGCGCGAGAACGGCGGGTACCACGCGGCCAAGGAAGAGCAGGGCAAGCAGGAGCTCCGCATCCGCCAGCTGACCCAGCTCCTGGAGAAGGCGAAGGTCGGCGAGGCTCCGGCGTCCGCTGACGGCGCGGTGGCGCCCGGCATGGTCGTCACGATCGCCTTCGACGGCGACGAGGACGATACGACGACCTTCCTGCTCGCCTCCCGCGAATACGCCAGCGCCGACATCGAGACCTACTCGCCGCAGTCGCCGCTGGGCTCCGGCGTGCTCGGCCACAAGGTCGGCGAGGACGCGGAGTACGAACTGCCGAACGGCAGGAAGGCCTCCGTGAGGATTCTCAAGGCCGAGCCCTACAGCGCCTGATTCCCTTACCCCGCATTGCCCCGGCAGACCCCCGGCGTCTTACCGACGCCGGGGGTTTCGTCATACCGCCCGGAGTCTTTTCACGCGGTCGCGGACCGGTACTTCCGCACCGCCAGCGTCCTGAACAGGACGACGATCAGGATGGAGTAGATCAGCGACGCCCACACCGGATGCTGCATGGGCCAGGCGTCGGAGGTCGAGACCCCCGGGTTGCCGAAGAGCTCCCGGGAGGCCTGAACCGTGGCGCTGAACGGGTTCCAGTCGGCGACATGGCGCAGCCAGGGCGTCATCTGGCTGGAGTCCACGAACGCGTTCGAGACGAAGGTGACCGGGAAGAGCCAGATCAGCCCGCCCGAGGTGGCCGCCTCCGGGGTCCGCACGGAGAGTCCGATCAGGGCGCCGACCCAGGTGAAGGCGTACCCGAGCAAGAGCAGCAGACCGAAGGCGCCGAGCACCTCACCGGCGCTGGTGTGGGTGCGCCAGCCGACCAGCAGGGCGACCATCGCCAGCACGAACAGCGTGAGCGCCGTCTGCACCAGGTCGGCGAGGGTCCGCCCGGTCAGCACCGCGCCGCGCGCCATGGGCAGCGAGCGGAAGCGGTCGATGAGCCCCTTGTGCATGTCGTCGGCGATCCCGGCGCCCGCGCCCGCGGTGGCGAAGGTGACGGTCTGGGCGAAGATGCCGGCCATCAGGAACTCGCGGTAGACCGCGGGGTCCGTGGTGCCGCCGATGTTCATGGAGCCGCCGAACACATAGCTGAACAGCACCACGAACATGATCGGCTGGATGAGCCCGAAGATGACCATCTCGGGGATCCGGGACATGCGGATCAGGTTGCGTTTCGCGACGACCAGCGAGTCCCGGATCGACTGGCTGATCGGGTTCGTGGCGGGCGTGACGCGTACGGCGTCGGTGACGGCGCTCACTGGCCGGCCTCCTTCTTGTGGCCCCGGTCCTTGGCGTCCTGGGCGGCTCCGCTCGCGCCGTTCTCCTCCGTCTCGGCCTCCGCGTGGTGGCCGGTCAGGGAGAGGAAGACGTCGTCGAGGGTGGGGCGGCGCAGGCCGATGTCGTCTATCTCGATGCCGCGCGCGTCGAGTTCGCGGATGACTTCGGCGAGGAGCTTCGCGCCGCCGGTGACGGGCACGGTGAGCTTGCGGGTGTGGTCCTCGACGGTGGTGTCGCCCTTGCCGAAGCCGGCGAGCACCTCCCGGGCGGTCGGGATGTGCTCGCGCTCGTGCACCACGACCTCGACGCGCTCGCCGCCGGTGCGGGCCTTGAGCTGGTCGGAGGTGCCGCGGGCGATGACGCGGCCCTGGTCGACGACCGCGATGTCGTGCGCGAGGTGGTCGGCCTCTTCCAGGTACTGCGTGGTCAGCAGCAGGGTCGTACCGCCGGAGACGAGCTGCTTGATGACCTCCCACAGCTGCTGGCGGTTGCGCGGGTCGAGGCCGGTCGTCGGTTCGTCCATGAACATCACGGGCGGGGAGACGACCAGGGCGGCCGCGAGGTCGAGGCGGCGGCGCATGCCTCCGGAGTAGGTCTTCGCGGGACGGTCGGCGGCGTCCGCGAGGTGGAACTGGTCGAGCAGCTCACCGGCCCGGACCTTCGCGGCCTTGGCCTTCATCTGGTAGAGCTGGCCGACCATCTGGAGGTTCTCGCGGCCGGTCAGATACTCGTCGACGGCGGCGAACTGGCCGGACAGACCGATCGAGCGCCGCACCTCGTTGGGATGCTTGAGCACGTCGAGGCCCGCGACGACCGCCTTGCCGCTGTCGGGTCGCAGCAGGGTCGTCAGACAGCGGACGGTCGTCGTCTTGCCCGCGCCGTTCGGCCCGAGCAGGCCCAGGACGGTGCCCTCCGGCACGTCGAGGTCGACGCCGTCCAGAGCCCTTACGTCACCGAAGGTCTTCACCAGGCCTTCGGCATAGATGGCGCCTGGCATATGAGTCTCCACGTCGTCGGGGATTCTTCGAGAAGCCTAGGTTTGTGCGTTTTTCTCCGCCGGATGGGTGGCGGAGCGATGGCGGTGATCCGGCCATGAGACACACCATAACGCGATGTATCGCGTCTCTCAATGGACTTACCCGGACGAGTGATGGAGAAGCTCCTGAGCTGGGAGTTCGGTGCTCCGGCGGCTCAGTCGATGACCGTGTAGCCCGCGTCCCGCAGGGCCTGGCCGACCTCGGCGCAGTGCTCCGGACCCTTCGTCTCCAGGTGCAGCTCCACCTCCGCCTCCGTGAGCCCGAGCCGCGGATCGGTCCGTACGTGACTCACGTCGAGGACGTTAGCGTCCGCCACTGACAACGCCCCGAGAAGTGTCGCGAGGGCGCCCGGCCGGTCCGTCAGCCTGAGCCGTACGGCCAGATAGCGGCCCTGCGCGGACATACCGTGGCGCAGCACGCGTTGCAGGAGCACCGGGTCGACGTTGCCGCCGGACAACACCGCCACGACCGGCCCCTCGAAGGCACCGGGGTCGCTCAGCAGCGCCGCGACCGGGCTCGCCCCGGCGGGCTCGACGACCAGCTTGGCCCGCTCCAGACTCAGCAGCAGCGCGGCGGACAGCTCGTCCTCCGACACCGTACGCACTTCGTCGACCAGCTCGCCGATGATTTCGAACGGCACATCGCCGGGCCGACCCACCTTCATGCCGTCGGCCATCGTCGCCGGGTTCTCGATCGACACCGGGCGCCCGGCCGCCAGCGAGGGCGGGTACGCGGCCGCGCCCGCGGCCTGGACGCCGACGATCCGCACATCGGGCCTGATCGACTTCACCGCGACCGCGACACCGGCCGCGAGACCGCCGCCGCCGATGCCGAGGACGATCGTGCGCACCTCCGGGCACTGCTCCAGGATCTCCAGACCGACGGTGCCCTGACCGGCGATGATGTCGGGATGGTCGAAGGGGTGGATGAACACCGCGCCGGTCCGCTCCGCGTACTCCTGCGCGGCGGCCAGCGTCTCGTCGACCACCTGCCCGTGCAGCCGGACCTCGGCGCCGTACTCCCGGGTCGCGCTGATCTTCGGCAGCGGGGCGCCCTTCGGCATGAACACCGTGGACCGCACGCCGAGCAGGGCCGACGCCAGCGCGACGCCCTGCGCGTGGTTGCCGGCGCTCGCGGCGACGACCCCGGCGGCCCGCTCCTCGGGCAGCAGCCCGGCGATCCGGACGTATGCGCCGCGCAGCTTGAACGAGCCCGTCCGCTGGAGGTTCTCGCACTTGAAGTGCACCGGCGAACCCACCAGCTGGGACAGGTGCCGGCTGCCCTCCATCGCGGTCACCCGCGCCACCCCCAGGAGCATCTTCCGGGCGCCGCGCACATCGTCCAGGGTGACGGACCGCAGGGAGTGCAAGGAGTCAGCCGTGCCATAGCTCATGACACAAGCATCGCAGTTCACAGGCGCAAGCGGCCGCTGTGACCAACCTCCGAGACCGGTTTCCGCAGCGCCGGTACGGCCCGCCTTCCGGCCGCGTACCCTGTCCCCCAACCCAGCACCCCTTATCTGAAGTGAGCCCCCGGCCATGCCCACAACACCTGAAATGTCGATGGACATGACGACCGTCGGTGACACCGGTCTCCTCGACACGCTGCAGCACGAGGTGGCGGTCTTCGCCCGTCGTGCCGAACAGACCCGGCTCGGCGGGGTCGGGCAGGTGCGCAACTCCATGGACCGCGCCGCATATCTGCTGCTCAACCGGCTCGACAAGGAAGGCCCGATGGGCGTCAAGGCGCTCGCCGCGAGCATGGGCATCGACTCGTCGACGGTCACCCGGCAGGTGGCGCCGCTCGTGGACACCGGGCTCGTCAAGCGCACCTCGCACCCGGAGGACGGCCGGGCGGTGGTGCTCCAGCTGTCCCCGCGCGGGCTGTCGCGGCTGGAGGAAGTACGTTCCTCGCGGCGTCAGTTGATGGCGGAGCTGACACACGACTGGTCACCGGAGGAGCGCGAGGCGTTCTGCACGCTCCTCACGCGCTTCAACACCGCGCTCTCCTCCCGGATGGCGGCCCAGGGCCTGCCGGGCGCGGACGCGCCGTCAGCTTCCTGACCGCCCTTCACGCGCGCGTGGCGCACCCGTTTCCCGGGTGCGGGGCTCTCGAGGGGTGCGCGGCCCTTGACCGAAAGGCCACCCCTGGCCTCATATGAGACCGGGTCCTCGACTCGCACACGGTTCCGTATGCGGAACATGGCGCGGGTCCCGTTCCCTCACAGGTCGCCCTCAGGCGGGAGGCGCGCGGTGCGACAACGGCATGCGTCCCAAGACGCCCGCCGGGCCCGGGAGTTCAAGGCGTTCGTCGCGGGCGCCTCCGGGCGGCTGCTGCATGCCGCGACGCTTCTGACGGCCGAGGCTCCGGACGACAACCCCCGCGCGCGGCGCCTGCTGACGCTGGCGCTCGCCCACACGTACGCGTGCTGGGACGGACTGCGCGGCGAGGACCCCTACGACCGCACCCGCCAGTACCTGGCCACCCGCTTCGCCCGCGGCGCCTGGCACCAGTACGGCGGCCTGGGCGGTCACCGACCGCACCCCGCGAGCCCGTTGGCCGCGCTGGCCCCGCAGGAGCGCCTCGTTCTCGTTCTGCGGCTCTACGAGGGCGTCGCCGAGGAACAGACGGCCGCCCTGCTCGGACTCGCCACGGAACGCGTCCGCACGATCTGCGACCGGGCGACGGCGACACTGCTGCATCCCCCGCGGGGGCCCGCTCCGGCGGTGGGAGGCGCGAAGGTGGCGGCGTCATGAGGGCGGGGCGCCGCCCGGGAAGGGAGCGGCCATGAACCGGCCCGAACGCGAAGCCGCCGTACGCCGCATCATGGAGCAGGCGCATCCGCCCGTGCCGCCGGAGCTTCATGCCGAGGTGGTGCGCCGGGGCGGCCGCATGCTGCGGCGCAGGCGGGCAGCCCTGCGGCTGATGTGGTTCCTGATGTTCGCGGCGAGCGTCGCGTTCGCCGTGTGGGCGGTGACGGCCCGGCCCTGGGTGGAGCCGCCGTCGGAGACGACTCCACCGCTGACCGGCTGGTGACCGGCCGGAACGCCCGGCTCGTGCACCGTCGAAGGGACTAGCCCAGAGCCTGCTGAAGGTCTTCCAGCAGGTCGTCGACGTTCTCGATGCCCACCGAGAGGCGTACGAGGTCGGCGGGGACCTCGAGGGCCGAGCCGGCGACCGACGCGTGCGTCATACGGCCGGGGTGCTCGATCAGGGACTCGACGCCGCCCAGGGACTCGCCCAGCGTGAACACCTTGGCGCGGTTGCAGACCTCGACGGCCGCCTCCTCGCCGCCCGTGACCCGGAAGGAGACCATGCCGCCGAAGGACCGCATCTGCTTGGCGGCGACCTCGTGACCGGGGTGGTCCTCCAGACCGGGGTAGAGCACCTTCGTCACGCGCGCGTGCCGGGTCAGCATGTCGGCGACCTTGGTCGCGTTCTCGCTGTGCCGGTCCATGCGCACCGACAGCGTCTTGGCCCCGCGCAGCACCAGCCAGGAGTCGAAGGGCCCGGCGACCGCGCCCATCGCGTTCTGGTGGTACGCCAGTTCCTCACCGAGCGCCTCGTCGGCCGTGACCAGCGCGCCGCCGACGACGTCCGAGTGGCCGCCCATGTACTTGGTCAGGGAGTGCACGACGACGTCGGCGCCGAGTGACAGCGGCTGCTGCAGATACGGCGTGGCGAAGGTGTTGTCGACGACGAGCTTCGCGCCGGCGTCCCGGGCGATCTGCGCGACGGCGGCGATGTCGGTGATGCCGAGCAGCGGGTTGGAGGGGGTCTCCACCCACACGGCCTTGGTCTTCGGGGTGATGGCGGCCCGGACGGCGGCCGGGTCGCTGGTGTCGGCGACCGACCATTCGACGCCCCAGCGGGCGACGACCTTCGCGAAGAGCCGGAACGTGCCGCCGTACGCGTCGTTGGGGATGACCACGTGGTCGCCGGGACTGAGCAGCGTACGCAGCAGGCAGTCCTCGGCCGCCAGTCCGGACGCGAACGCGAGGCCCCGCCGGCCGCCCTCGAGGGCGGCGAGGTTCTCCTCCAGGGCGGTGCGTGTCGGGTTGGCGCTGCGGCTGTACTCGTAGCCGCCGCGCAGGCCGCCGACGCCGTCCTGCTTGTAGGTCGAGACCTGGTAGATCGGCGGGACGACCGCACCGGTGAGGGGGTCCGCCGTGTTGCCCGCGTGGATGGCGAGCGTCTCGAAGTGCTGACTGATGTGCCTGTCGCTCATGGGCACCGAGCGTAGTCCGCTCGCGGGGCAGGCGTCGCACAGCGAGGCTGGAGAAGGGTTTTCCCCAGGTCGCGGAGCCTGGACGGGAGGTTTTCCCCAGGCTTTCGGGGCAGGGACAGGGGGTTTTCCACAGGCCCGGGACCGGGTTGGCCAATTGTCGGCGGCGTCTGGAACGCTTGAGGCATGGAAATTCTCTGGGTCCTGATGGCGGTGGTCATGCTCGGCTTCGTGCTGCTGCCGGTCCTGCGGCGCCGCCGGGGCATGATCGAGCAGGTCCCGCCGGGCCACCCGGACGCCGCGGACCCCGCGGACTACGGCTTCGTGCGGCAGGAAGAGCTGGACGTCCGCATGCCCGGCCCCGACCAGGACCTGCTGGACGTCCTGGACCTGGTGCAGCGCACCCAGGACTACCGGGCGGCCTCCCAGCTGCTGGCGGGCACCGAGGCGACGGGCGAGCTGCGCTGGCAGCGTGTGCAGGCCTTCGCTGGCGCGGCCTCCCTGGAGCTGTCGCAGCGGCCGGGCGGGGTGAGCGAGTCGCCGGGCGGCCAGTGGCTGCGGGTGTGGCGGTCCGAGCAGCCCAAGGACGCGGGCGGTGCGGCCATCCACGCGGAGTTCCTGGTGCAGCAGGCGTGGCGGACGGCGACGCCCGGCACGGACTCGTTCCGGATCATCATGGAGGAGGCGAAGGCGGCGTGCGGCGAGGCGGCGCTGCTGGCGCCGGGTGACCCGATCCCGTACATCGTCGAGCTGTCGGTGGCCCGTGGCCTCGCCTATCCGCGGGCGGAGTTCGAGCAGCTGTGGCTGAAGATCCTGGACCGTGCCCCGGCGCACATGGGCGCGCATCTGGCGGCGCTGCACTACTGGTGCGAGAAGTGGCACGGCTCGCGTGAGCTGGCGATGTCCTTCGCGGAGGCGGCCGCGGCCCGCGCCCCGCGGGGCTCCCTCCTGGCCGCCATGCCCCTGTTCGCGGTCTTCGAGCACCTGCCCGAGGTGAACCTGGTCAGCGGCTTCTACCAGAGCGAGACCGTCACCAAGGCGATGCACGGGGCACTGCACGCCGTGCACTCGGCCCGCGCGGACGACCCGATGCTGGCGCATGTGCGGCACATGCTGGTCTTCTTCCTGGTCCGCGGCGAGCGCTGGCAGGAGGCCATGAACCAGTTCATACACATCGACGGCCACGTGGGCGCCCTGCCGTGGACCCTGTCCCCCGATCCGGCGGCCGAGTTCGCGGTCTACCGGGCGCTGGCGGTGGCGGGCTACGAGGCGAACGGCGGCAGCCCGGCGACGCTGCCGCACTGACGGGCACCGGGACCGGCGTCGCCCCGCCCCGACGGAATGCGGGGCGGCGCCGGGCCGTTGTGCGTGATGCCGGTTCCGGCCACCACCGCGGGGACCGGCGAGGAGACGAGAAGGAGCCCGCGCCCATGCTGTTCGGCCGTACGCCCGTCCTGCCCACCGCCGAGCAGGCGCTGAAGGGCCGCCCCACCCCGGTGTTCACGGCGCCCGACCGGCACACCGTCCTCGGCACCCCGCTGCTCGGCCCCTACCCCGAGGGCCATGAGATCGCCGACTTCGCCCTGGGCTGCTTCTGGGGCGCCGAGCGCACGTTCTGGCAGCTCCCCGGCGGCGTCTGGACGACCCTGGTCGGCTACCAGGGCGGCCATACCGAGAACCCCACCTACGAAGAGGTCTGCTCCGGCCTGACCGGCCACACCGAGGTCGTCCGTGTCGTGTACGACCCCTCGCTCATCTCCTACGAGCGCCTCCTGAAGACCTTCTGGGAGTCCCACGACCCCACCCAGGGCTTCCGCCAGGGCAACGACGTCGGCACCCAGTACCGCTCCGCGATCCACACCCACACCCCCGCCCAGGCCACCGCCGCCGAAGCCTCCCGCGAGACCTACCAGAGGCGCCTCACCGGCACGGGCCACGGCACGATCACCACGGAGATCCTGCCGGCGGCGGGGCGTGCCTTCTATCCGGCCGAGGGGTATCACCAGCAGTACCTTTCGGGCAGCAAAAACCCGGGCGGGTACTGCGGGCTGGGTGGAACCGGAGTGTCCTGTCCGATCGGTGTAGCCAAGGGGGCGCCTGAGCGTCTCGACTGCACCATCCGGCCGCAGATGGAAACTTGGCCAGTAAGCAACAGGGGCAGAGAAGTTGCAGCCGCCGACGGCAAGTAAGGACTCTCCGACCAGCGGTCACGCTCACTGACGTGAGTGAGGCGTGCGGCGCATCGTGGAGGCTTGGGGGACGGCCGTGAGGAAGAGGCTGCCGTCCTGCGGGCGCTCGATGCACAGCGTGGCGGCGTGGGATCGTGCGGGAGGCGGCTAGAACGCCTCTGCCGCTTCCTTGAGGCTCAACGAGGTCCGCTCCGAGGTGGAGTGGGATGAGGCCCTACCGCCCTTCGGGGACGCTCTGGCGGTCTCTTGGGGCGTTCTCGGGGCAAGGCTTCGTGTGAACTGTGCCGCCATGCGCATCAGCAGCCGCAGAGATGTCCGATCCATCGCGAACGGGTCATGCACCCCTGCCGAAGCTTCAGCAGGCCAAACAACGATGCTTTTTCGGACCATCAAGACTAAAGTGTCCACATGGCCGACTTCGAGGGAATTCCTCTTTTTGGAGATGTGGCAAGTTCTGGGAGTCTTTATCCCCTCAGAGCAGCACCAGAATTCGGTGACGTAGCGAAGCTCTCGACGAATGTAGAGGTCGAGGTACGCGAAGGCGTGAAAGCCGTTGTCGTCCGCGGAATAGCCGCTTCGAGATATGAAGCAGTAACTGCTGTCGCGCCAGAGTTGGCAAACCAAGGACTTGATATCTTCGCTCTCAAGGGGCGCACACCACTGGCCCTTGAAGATGTGGAGCGTGCGCATGCTGTTTGGTGGATCGCAGGGCAGGAGGTCGTAATCCGGTTCTGGTGCTCGGCTACCATCACAGCAGCGATCAGAGCCACGGCAGAGGTACGCGGACCTGACGGTCGACTGAGGCCTCCCGATGCCGAAAAGACTCCGCATTGGCAAGAAAGCATGCGTTACTACCGAATGTCAGAACTGACAGACGACCTCTTTGACGCCTTCCGAAACATCTACCTTGCTCTTGAATCTCTGCTGAGTTGGCGGCAGCCAAAGCTGCTGAAGAGCAATGGCAAACCTGAGCGTGACGAAGATTGGTTCAAGCGAGCGCTAGCGGCCGAGGGGCGGTCAGTAGATCTGCGGAGCTTCTCGGTTCCTTCGAGCGGCAATGCCGTGCATGACATCTACGACGAACTGCACAACCAGATTCGCAATCGTATCTTCCATGCCAAGGATGGTCTCTCTAGCGCGAAGGCAAAGGGTACGCAGCCGATGCTCCCGCAGAGGATTGCCGAACGTGCACAGGTCGCAAGGGCGAAGGAGCGATATGGCCGGCTGTACCTCGCTCTGGCGGAGAAGATCTTCAGTGCGCAATTCCCCGTCGGAGGTTCAGGTCTCACAAAGGAGGCGGCGCGCCGTATTCTCGGGGTGCTCACCCGGGGATGGAACATCGCTTTCACCGGCGACCCCACACCTGCGGATGCTTCAGATTCGGAACTGTCTCCCAACGGCGAAGCCTTTATGACACTTCCTGCGCGTGAGTTTATGGACTCCCAGGACAAGGAATCCGTTGCAGTGATCGCCGATACGTGCGTCCCGGTAAGCGTGAGCGGTGTTTCAGCCGTTGGCCGGATGGCAACAGTGAGTCAAGAGGGATCTCTCGGGGCCATCTACAGCCTTGAAGGCCGTTTAGACCTCGATGGATTCGATCATTGCGAGTTCGTGTTCTCATTCCATATGGCTGGTCAACGAGCACGAAAAACACTCTATGCAACGTAAACACGAGCGGCGCTGAATCGTCCCCTGCGTCCGGGAACCCGACACCGCCAGCGTTCGCAGCGAACTTCTTGGCAGCGGGCGCCATCCCACTCGTCGAGGCGGGACGGCGGCGAGGGGCAGTGACTGCCGTCCGGAAGGCGCTTGGTTCCCAGGGCGAGTAGCAGGGGATCATGCAGGACACGCCGCCGACGCCCTTGCCGCTCTCTGAGGGCTCTTCCACCGTCCACTGAGACTACCTGGCCGGGACGAGCAAGGAGGACGCCCTCACGTTGCTCCGATCAAAGCGTATGCCTAGGCCCTTGCTCACTGCCATCATGCTTACCTCAACCTATGACCGGCAGGAAGCGGAGCACATGGCGACCAACGATGTGCAGAACTTGAACATCCCTAAAGCAGTCAAGGCCGTGCTCGCGAAACCACTCGATCGGCTTCCTGCCCTCATTACTGATCGATCACTGGCGAATTCACACCAAACTTTGACTAGTCTTGCAGAAATTGCATTGCTGCCTAACGCTGGCATCGCTGTAGAAACCATCACCATGCCAAAGAAGAAGTTCGGCCACAGGCCGATCGTAATTTCAGACGTGGCGTCCAGATGTCTCTACGTAGCCCTAGTGGACTCTATCGATAAGCAACTGGAGCCGGACAGTCGCAGCGAGGGGAACTGGGGCATCTTCGAGAAGTTTGCCGAAGAATCCCCGAGCGAATACATCGTCGATATTGACATTGCCGCCTGCTACGAGTTTATCGATCACGAAATATTGCATCGTGAACTTCTGATGCGAACTATGGATTACGGCAAAGCCGATGCGATTCGATCCTTCCTGAAAAGGTGCTCTTTCAATGGCCGCGGTCTACCTCAACTTTCGACACCTAGCGACCGTTTGGCCGACCTCTACTTGAGCGTGTTGGAACGCCAGCTACTGCGTCACAAGCTTCCTGTTGTCCGCTATGCAGATGACTTTCGTATCAGGGTAGAAAATTGGGAGATGGCTAATGGAGTAATCGAGTACGCAGCGGAGTATGCGCGCGAACTTGGACTTATCCTGTCCTCAGATAAGACAGGTATCATGCGAGCCGAGGCTCACAGAGCGCGGGCCAAGAACAGAGATGTTCTACAAAAGAAGTACTTCGACAGCGCGAAATCTCGCCTTACTCTGATTCAACTGGTACAGCGCGACTATGACGACGTAGAATTCGTGGAAATTCCACCGGATGACGAGAATGCGTTGAAGGAATCAATGCGGCGCATCATTGCCGACTGGCAGGCATCTGTTGCAGGACGTCAGCCAGATACGGAGACCTACAAGGCAAGGGAACTCCGTCGCATGTTGCCCCTCGCTATTACGGTTCTGCAAAAGGACAGTCGAAGAATTGATTCAGAAGTCTTCACAAATCTAATCTTTCGGGAGCCGATACGCCTAGAGCGGGTCTGCAAATATATCCTCAGTCGCATGGATTCTTTTTCGGAACCTGAAGAAAACTGGTCCCTCGTGCGTAAGGTGATCGAGGCGGGGAGAATCGGACCATCAGGGCGAATCTGGCTACTCCATGTTACTGGAAGGCTTCCGAAGGGAAGCTCAGTAGACTGCAATTGGGTACTCGCCTGGGCGAAGGAACAGTGTAGCGATCGTCATGAAATGGTAAGAGCGGAAGCCGCATGGGTATCAGCCAAGTTCAGCGCCCTAACTGATGACATGACTGTGGAACTTCTAAAGGCTTCCACGAAAATCTCAGAACACGCTATCGCAGCAGCCATGGGACGCCAAGGAGATCTAAATGCTTCCCTTAGGAAGTCTGTCATAAATGCAGGCTCCTTGAATAGGGAAGCCTTCTCCTGGGGGGAGCAGAATTGACTACGTGGCAGCTTACAGAAAGCGGTGAAGGCGTGCTGCGAAGAGTCGGCATCCTGGGCACCATGCCGTATGCGGATACTGATCAAGACGGAATTCAAGCGGCAGTTGTTTCCTGCGCTACGCTGGTTGAAGCTCACGTTGACAAAGTAGTCAAGAGCCTGTTTGCAGCTGATACCGCCATGTCTTTCCGGCTGGCACGCGTACTGCATTCAGAGGTGGAGGACTCAATCTTCAGGACGTGGGAAGCCAGGCGCAAATGGCTATCCATAGCTTTCGATATCAACGTATCCGGAGACAAAGCCTCTCAGGACTTTGATGCAGTCATCGACCTACGAAACAGCATTGTGCATGGAGATAGTCAACTCACTGATCTACAGCTAAGTAAAATTAAGGATCTTTTTCGACTCAAAGAGCAGTATGCGCGCGTACTTTCCGCGCAGGTGAATGGGCGACTCATAATCTTGTCACCTGAGGTAGCAGTTAGGGCCGCCACTGTGTCGCGAGATTTCGTCCTACATTTCGATAGAGAATTGCTAACCGAGTATCCGACTCTCACGGTTCGCGCTTCCTGACGATTTCGAGGGGCACCCGTCGGTGCCTCTCAATGTCCCGATCGGCAGGGAGGCCGGCCGAAGCCGGTGGCCGACTGGGGTGTGCATAGCATCCCTGAATGCCGCCACTCGCCTCGATCGGCTGTTGCTGGGTACGGTCATGGTTGTGTCCGGTGCACGTCGGGTTGGTCACCTGTGGGCGTGCGCTGGTTGATCGCGCGCGACTAGGGGAGCTGGTACGGGCATGGCGGTTGACGCTGCTCGATCGGAAGAGGGGTTCACGTCGGCGGGGGCTACGCGGGTGATGGTGGCCGCGTGCCGGGCTGCGGGGCTTGATGACAGAGGCGCGGAGTTGATCCGGCTCGGGGAGAACGCGTTGTTCCGGCTGGCCTCGGCTCCAGTGATCGTGCGCGTGGCCCGAGGGGAAGAGTGGCTGCCGAAGGCGCGCACGGAAGTCGACGTCTCGCGGTGGCTGGCGGAGGAAAGGTTCCCCGCCGCTCGGATCGTTGAGGATCTTGAGCAGCCGCTCTTGGTCGATGGTCACCCGGTGACGTTCTGGCATCTGATCGTCGAGGGCGATCGCAAGGCCACCTATGAAGAGCTGGGTGGTGTCCTGCGGGAGCTGCACTCCCTGACAGTGCCGGAAGGGCTCGAACTGCCGCCGTTCGAGCCTTTCGACAAGCAGGAGCTGCGGATGGAGCGGGCCGTCATCCCGCAGGATGACAAGGTCTTCCTGCGGAAGCGGTGGTGGGAGCTGCAAGGCAAGTACGCGGAGCTGCGGTTCGAGACGCCGAAGGGGCCCGTGCATGGGGATGCCCATGTGCAGAACCTCATGGTCGACGACCGCGGGCAAGTGATCCTGATCGACTTCGAGGCCTTCTGCTACGACCACCCTGAGTGGGACCTGATGGTCACGGCCGTGGAGCACCACAGTCTTGGGTGGCAGACCGACGAGCAGTACGCCGACTTCGTGGCCGCGTACGGGCGGGATCTGTACGACTGGCACGGGTACGAGGCGCTGCGTGGCATCCAGGAGTTCGGCATGACGACGTGGCTGATGCAGAACGTGCAGGAGGATGAGGAGACGGCGGCCGAGTACCGCCGGCGCATCGCCGGTCTGCGTAACGATGATGCGCCTCGGGACTGGCGGCCCTGGTAGGGGCTACTCGTCGTCCTCCAGGCGGGCGAGTGCGTCGTGCACCTGGTCGTTGAAGGCGGCCACGGTGGGGTTCGTTGCGTGGATGCTCACCTCGACCTGGAAGTCGGCCACGTAGCGCTGGAAGCGTGTCGACTGGAGTGTGTCGCCGCCGTCCATGGCGAGGCTGGCTGTTGTGACGGCGGCTTCCAACTCGCCGCTGAGTAGCTGGCTTTGGGCAAGCACCATGCGGCAGAAGCCCAACGTGCGGGCGTACTTCGGGTCGGTGCTGTCCACGGCACGCTGGGCCTGCTCGACGGCTTCGCGGCGCATCTTGAGGTCGCGGAAGCAGTGGCAGAGCTCGCCCATGAGCTCGGCCGAGTCGAAGTAGCCCAGCCATGCGGGATCCTCGCCTGTGTCGGCGTGCTCAAAGTGGCGCTCTGCCTCGTTCATGGCGCGGCCCGCTGCGATGCGGTCGTCGGCGTTGGACAGGGCGCGGGCCTCCATGGCCGAGTAGTTCGCCATGGCACGCGGGGTGGCACGACCCTTGGCGCCCTCGACGGCGGCGCGGGCAAGCTGGATGGCCTGGGCGTGGTTTCCGAGGTAGTTGGCCTGGTGGCTGAGGTTGCCGAGGATGCGGGCGCCGAACATGCGGTCGTCGATGACCTGCGACAGGCGCAGCGTGGAGGTCAGGTAGCGGTGGGCTAGCTGGTGGTTTCCGGTGTCGTACGCGGTCCATGCGAGCAATTGGGAGACCTCGGCGGCTGCGCCGAATAACGCGGTGCCCACCCTCTCGCTGTAGCTGGCGTCCAGCAGGGGCAGGACCTCGTGGCGGAAGTAGTGGCGCAATGCCTTGTGGCCGTGGCCTCCGCCGTACTTGAAGTCGAGCTGCATGAACATCCCGGCCGCGTCCTTGATTGCCCGGACGTCGCGCATGCCGATGCGCTGGTTGCTGGGTCTGTCCACCTGGACGCCATCGGGGCGGGTGATCATCCAGGACAGAACTGCTGCGCTGAGGTCGCCGTCCGCAATGGTCAGCTGGTCGGAGGCTGGAGCATCGGCACGCTGGTCGGCAAGGTGTTCCAGCGTGGACAGCACGTCGGCCACTGTGCCTGGGTAGCCGATTGGCTGAGGCGTTGCCCGCTCTGCGTGATCGAAGAATCCGAGATCGCCGGGGGTGATCCTGCGGGCCAGTTTGGCGCTCAGGACCTCCGCCATGATCGCCGCCGTCTGGGGCTGGATGCCTGCGCCGTCTCGCCATCGCTGCACGGCGACGTGCGTCGTTCCGAGGTTCATGCCGCGCTGGGCGCCGGCGTCCTTCATCCGCTTCGCAAGGCCCTTGTTGGAGACCTGCGCTTCGTTCATGGCGGCGATTAACTTCGCGTTCGGCTCTCGGCTCATGCTCCCCTGCCAACCCGAGAATGACGGCGAGTGTTCATCCTGTCACAGGAGTATCGCGCTAGGGGGTTCATCGGTGAACCCCCTTTGCATTTGCCGGTGTTCACGTGAACCCCCTGGTGGACACTCCCGGCTGGACCTCCCGCGTCGTTCACTGTTCGGCACTGGTCGACGGGCTGCACGGCCCGACAGTGCTCGGGAGGGAACGCGGTGGAAACGCAGCACAGCAAACGCACGGCTAACGTCTCGACGGCGGCTGCTCCGCGCCGTTCGGTGCATGACCCGGCCAACGGGCACTTCCGGGCGCTGACGCTCTTCGCCGAGTCGCCGGACTGCGCGAAGGCCGCGCGGGACTTGGCCGGCTCGTACCTCCATACCTGGGGGCTGGGTCACGCGGTCGATGTCACGCAGCTCGTCGTGTCGGAGTTGGTCGGGAACGTCGTACATCACGCAGTGCCCGATGGCTGCCTTGCGCGGCCCGGTGCCGGACGGCGAATCGATGTGGCCTTGATGACGTGGCCCGAGGTGCTCGTGATCGGGGTGTCGGATGAGGACTCGACACCGCCTGAGCTTGCGGTGGGTGAGTTCGTATCGCCTGAGCTCGCGGGCGATTTCTCCGAGGCGCTCTTGCCGGACCGCGGGCGCGGCCTGCTGATCATTCAGCGGCTGTCCGACGCGGTGTGGTGGTCGCCGGGGACGAACGGAGGAAAGACGGTGTGGTGCCGTCTGGACCTCGACCGGCTGTGGGTCGAGAACTCGGCCTGACAGAAGCCGGGTTGTCGCCCTGATCGACTCCTTCGCGATCAGGAGTGGGCGGCGATCCGGTCACCGGCTGGAGCCTGACCACTCCGGCTAGGGGCGCGGCCTCTCGTACAACCGGGGGCTCCCCTCCCGGAGGGGCCGCGCTCGACAACCTAAAACCGACGCCGGGCCACCCCATCAGCCCTGGAAAGCGAAGGGTGGCCCGGCTGGGAACACGACGGTTCCCGGTGCCTGATGGTACCGGGGCCGTCGTGCTGCATTTCTGCCCCGGAGTAAGGAAGTTGACGATCCGTTACCTCGATCGGGACAGAGGTGGGCAAGGTGTCTGGCGCAGATGAGGGTGGACTGGGCGACGGTCTGGACATCGCAGGCGTGGACTCAGCGCTGTGGGTGTCTGGGGTCGACTACATCGCGGGATGGCGTGTGGCTCGCGCGTCGGCCGACCGGTTGAACCGGGCTCTTTTGGGCGCGGGCTTCGAGTTGTCGGACGTGCGTGCCGTCGCCTCGACGAACGAGGACGGGCGCGGGGTCGTACGCCTGGCGGGCTGGCCGGACGCCGTGGACCGGCTCGCCGTACTCCTGGAGACGCTCGCCGACGGCAATGGTGGTGCGGCATGAGGCGCCTTTCCCCTGGTGAGCGGAGCACATGGGCACGTCGCCGACCGCAGAGACTTTGGGCGGTAGCTGCCATGGGGCGAGTGAACAGGGGGCCTTACGCTCGCCAGCGGATCGGGCAGTCCTTGGACCTGCCCGCAAGAGCCCGATCGGCCCCCTGTTCTTCGAGGCTCGCCCCATGGGAGCTGCCTAAAGTCTCGGAGGCCGGCGACCCCCAGCCACCCACGCCCCGTCCCTCGACGGCCGGTCGACGCTTCGACTCGTCTGGCCGGCTGCGGTGTGGGGCGTCCGGCGACCGGCCGGGACCGGCGGTCACGCCGCACGCCCGGCCGGGGCGGCCGGGCGACCCGGCGCGCCGCAGGCGCGCCCTTGAGGAAGTGAAGACGGTTTCGACCGATTGCCGTTGGCGATCACGCCTTGCCGGGTCGGGTGGGGTCCTCGTCGGCGGTGATCCGGTAGACGAGTGCGGCGCGGTCTGCTCCGATGCGGAGCTCTTCAAGGATCAGGGCGTCGCCGTCGGTGCCGCAGGTCACCCGGGAGACGTGCAGGACCGGGGTCGCGTCAGGCAGGCGCAGCGCGGTGCGCTCGTCGGGCAGCGGCATGCGGGCGCGGACCGCCTCGGACCACCACAGCTCGTGGCCGGCCTTCGTCAGCATCGCGTACACCGTCGCGGGATCGGTGTCCGGTGCCTCGGCGAGAGCGGGCACGGCGTTGGCGGTGGTGAAGGGGATCAGCGTGCGGTGCATCGCTCGGGCCCCGGTCGCTGGGTCGGCGAGCAGCCGGTCACAGCCGAACAGGGCATCCTCCACTTTGAGTTCCAGCTCGTGGGCGGTGGCTTCGGTGGCGCGGGTGCGGTAGGTGGTCGGTTCTTCCGTCTGCTGCCAGGCGGCTACGCCGTACAGCGTGAAGTGTCCGGCCGGCGTCTTGCCGACGTAGCGGGAGATGTCGGTGGCGGGGCCGCGGTCGGCGCGGACGAAGCTGCCCTTGCCGTGCCGGACATCGATGAGACCTTCCGCGCGCAGTGCGGCGATGGCGTTGCGGACCGTGGGTCGGGAGACCTGGTAGCGGGCCATGAGCTGGGCTTCCGATGGCAGGAGCGATTCCGGGGCGAACTCCCCGGACAAGATCGCTTCGCGGATTGCGGCGGCCACCTGCTGATAGAGGGCTCCGGGGCGCTGGATCTCCGTCATCTCGGCATCTCCGGGTTGAGGTCGTAGGCACGTCGCACGCGCGACATCACTCGTCAGCATAAGTAGTTGCACTCTCGCCGTACAGAACTCCATAGTCGTAACTCGTAAGGACAAGTGACGTCAGCATGTGGTTGACGCTCTGACTGGCCAAGGAGGCCAACACCAATGCAGTCCATTCCCGTGGACGCGGAGCGACTCGGCGTACTGCGGTGCGCCATCGCGCCCGAAGTGAAGATCAGCAACTTCGAGACACAGGAGGTGAAGAAGGACCGGGACGGCAACCCCGTCTACACCGTGGCCGTCACCGTGCGGCAGGACGGGCGGCGTATCTCCGTCATCGAGATCGCCGTGAGCGGTGAGCCGAAGGGCATCGAGGAAGGCCAGATCGTCAGGGTCACCGGGTTGACCGCGTTCGCCTGGTCGATGGGTGACCGGCACGGCATCAGCTTCCGCGCCGACGCGATCACGCCCGTGCACGGTGCTGTCGCGCGCACCAAGGGTGGTGAGGCGTGATGGGGCCGATCCTCCTCGCCTTCGCCTTGGCCGCGCTGGCCTGGGTGATGGTCGTCGGCGACCTGGTACGGCGGCATCGTCCGGCCTGGCACTGGTACGTCGTCGGCTACCCGGCGACCGCCTGCCGAGTGCTGTTCACCTGGCGCAGAGTCGCCCTGCTCAACGACCTGTCCGTGTCCCGCCTCCCGGCGCGCACGCTGGTGGGCCATCTGCTGGTCAAGGGCGATCCGGTACGGCCGATACCCCCGCGGGCGTCGTTCCCGCGTGCTACCCGCGTGGGGCTGACCGTGACTGTGCGGCTGCACGCGGGCCAGACTCCGGCGACGTACATGAAGGCGGCCGATGCCCTGGTGCACGCGTGGAAGATGCACGCGGTGCGGGTCACCTCTCCGGAACGCGGCGTCGTCTTACTGACGGCCATGGCCGGTGACCCCCTGGAACGGCCCGGCCTGGCCACGGCACCCACCGAACTGCTCTCCGCTCTCATCGGCGCATTGGAGAGCGGCGGCGCATGGGTCATGAACCTGCGACTCGTGCCGCACTGGCTCATCGCCGGGGCGACCCGGTCCGGCAAGTCCACCCTGCTGGCCCGGCTCATCACCCAACTCGCGCCGCAACCCGTCGCCCTGGTCGGCATCGACTGCAAGGGAGGCATGGAACTCGGCCTGTTCTCCGGGCGGCTGAGCGCGCTGGCCACGTGCCGACGCGAAGCGGTAGCCATCCTCACCGCACTCGTCGTCGACATGCAGGACCGGATGAGCGCATGCCGGGCGGCCGGCGTCCGCTCGATCTGGGAGCTGCCCGACAAGCTCCGGCCGATACCCGTCGTCGTGATCGTCGACGAGATCGCAGAGCTGTACCTGTCCGACGGCACCCGCGAGAGCAAGGCGGAAGCCGAACAGTGCTCCACCCTCCTGCTCCGGCTTGCCCAGCTCGGGGCCGCGCTCGGCCTGCACCTGGTCGTCGCCGGCCAACGCGTCGGCTCCGACCTCGGTTCCGGGGTCACCGCGCTCCGGGCCCAGCTCGGCGGCCGGATCTGCCATCGGGTCAACGACCCCGGCACGGCCGAGATGACCTTGGGCGACTTGAACAAGGACGCCGTGGCTGTGGCCCAAGCGATCACTGCGCAGGAACGGGGCGTGGCCGTCTGCACTGGACCGGACGGCGGCTGGAGTCGTGCCCGCTCGCACCTCACGTCGACCGAGGAAGCCGTATCCCTCACAAGGAAGTACGCGGCCATGACTCCCGAACTGACCTTTCTCACCAGTGCGTTCGCGACGCCCGAGGGGGACTCCGCATGATCAACGCCGGTGCAGCCGTGTCGCTCGTGTTGCTCTTCGGGATCATCACCGTTCTTCTCGTCCGCTCCCGTGACGTCCGGGCCTGGGAAGCGATCTGCATCGCCCTGTTCGGCATGTACCTCGGCCAGACCCCCGTCAGCCTCACGGTCAACGGCTTCATGACCTGGCTTCTCAGCGGCTTCTCCCACTTCTAGGCAGGAAGGACGTACGCCATGCCCATGCCTCGCGTGAGGTGCCCCCACTGCAAGGGCGACGGAGCCCGTAGGACCTGGACGGGACGGCTTCACCGCTGCCGCGTCTGCCGGGGTACCGGCACCATCCGCTGAGCGACCCACCCGCCGGACCACGCAAGGGAGTGATCCCCATGACACACAACGCGCCATCAACCATCACTCGTGCCGCTACGGCGGCCCACCCCGGAAGGTCACCACCATCACCCCGGAACTCACTCCGGCTGACAGGCGCGCCGTCCTTGATCGCGCGGCGCGCCTGCGTCAGCTCCCTGAAGCAGACCGCGATGCAATCCGCATCGCCCAAGATCCCAAGTTCCCCCGCTGGCTAGAGCAGATCACTGCCACGGGCGGCTGTGCTCACCCCGTCCACCTGTCCGGCTCGACGACCGCGTTGGACGCGGATACCGGCGAGATCCTGCACCATTACGACACCCTCGACGAACCCGGCGAACGTCTCCTCGTCCGCTGCCGCAACAGACGCGCAACGGTCTGTCCGGCGTGCTCCCGCCTTCACGCTGGGGACACCTTCCATCTCGTCCGTGCAGGCCTCCTCGGAGGCAAGAGCGTCCCTGCCGCAGTCCGCGACCGGCCCCGGCTGTTCGTCACCCTCACCGCTCCGTCCTTCGGCGCTGTCCATCGGGCCGGGGAACTGTGCCGTCCTCGCCGTGACGGTGGCACCTGCGATCACGGTCGTCCACTCGGCTGTGGTGCCGTGCACGACTCGGCCAATCCACTCATCGGCCAACCCCTCTGCCCCCACTGCTACGACTACGCAGGACACGTGCTCTGGCACGCCCACGCAGGCAAGCTGTGGGACCGCTTCGTCATCAGCCTCCGGCGCCAACTCGCCTCCTCCGCAGGCCTCGTTCAGTCCTCCTTCGCCAGACACGCTCGCCTGTCGTTCGCTCGCGTAGCGGAGTACCAGAAGCGGGCGGCCATCCACGTACACGCCGTCATCCGTCTCGACGGTCCTACCGGACCCGAAGACGACCCTCCGCCCTGGGGTACCACTCACCGGCTCGTCGCCGCCGTGCGTGCCTCTGCTCGACGGACCCTGGTTCTGACGCCCTACAGCCCCGCCGTAGGTGAACTGGCGCTCCGCTGGGGCGGCCAGCTCGACGCCCGACCGCTCCGTGTCAGCAGCGCTGGGCTGGACGACGAAGCGGTAGCAGCGTATGTCGCAAAGTACGTCTCCAAGGGAGCGAGCGAGACAGGCGCCGGCCTCGACCACAAGGTCAACACCTGCGAAGACATCGACGCCTCACCCGTGAGCGCGCATGTCCGCACCCTCATGCACACCTGCTGGCGCTTCGGCGGCCTCCCCGAATACGCGCCGCTGCACCTGCGTACCTGGACACACACCCTCGGCTACCGCGGGCACATCCTCACCAAGTCCCGCGCCTACTCGACGACATACGCGGCACTGCGCGCCGAACGCGCTCAACACCTTGGCCATTCCTACATCCCTGGCGCTGTCACGGATGTCCACTGGCGCTATGTCGGCTCCGGCCACTCCCCCGGAGCCGCCCTACTGGCAGCCGGTGTCTCGGAAGATCTTCACTCCGTGCGCGAAGCACTGCGGGATGCTTTGGCAGCGCAAAGGAGCTATACGTGACGCCGCTGAGCGCACGTGAGTGGGGGCGCATCCAAGCTGCCAGAGCTCCGGCATGGACCGAAGAACGCTGGCGTCGGATCTCGGTGATCCTTGGCATCGACCTACTCGAAGAGCGTCATGAGAAGAAGAGTCACACCGACCGATCTGGGAGGCGCGGTCGGTCTCGCGTCACGCCTTAAAGCGGCCACTCCGCCTCCGCCCAGGAGACGATGTTATTCGGAATCGGATCCACCGTTTAATCAACGCCTCCAGAAGAGATGCCTGAGGGGATTGAGAAGCTTCTTACTCAATGCTATTCCAGTAGCGGGAAGAGAGGCGAAGTGAATGATCCGCGAAAGGTTCCGCAGGAAGTACTGGTGGATCGCGAGCGCGACAGCTGGTGCCATCTTCCTGGTGGGCAGCATCGGGTATGCAGTGTGGGCCCTGGTAACACAGAAAGGGATGGGCCCTACAGATGTTGCCGGGGTCACTGGGATGATTGTTGGTGCAGTCTCCCTCTGGGCCTCCCTCCAAAGTCTCCGCACCTCAGACGAAACCGACCCAATTGCGATCGCAGGGCGCCTTGCCACACAGGTAAAACGCACAGAAACCGCTCAATGGAGACAGCTACTTGGAGGGGATACAGAGAAGATAGAAATCAATTTCACATTCCTCCCTGAGGAATCCAGAAATGTTGACGTTCCAAGGTGGCGAGGTAGCCTATCAGACGTAATGGAGTTCTATCAGGAAATACGCCCACATCGATTAGTTGTCACGGGTAGCCCTGGGGCCGGGAAGACCGTACTTGCACTTGAGCTACTTCTCGCACTCCTGGATAGTCGACGCGAAGATGATCCGATTCCGATACGTATCTCAGCCGCCAGCTGGAACACGAACCTGTCGCTAGAGAAATTGCTCATTGACCAGTTGGTCGATGCGTATGGACTATCAGGCGTCACTGCGAGGCATATGGTAGAGACACGCCACGTATTGCCAGTTCTGGATGGGCTGGACGAGATGGATACGGAAGACACACCCCTCGCAGAGTCGCGAGCGGCAGCCGCATTGGAATGGTGCAATTCCTATCAGGACGGCCGTGCAGGATCGTCACTAGTGTTGACATGCCGAGCAGATTACTATGAGGAACTAGCAAATGCCGGACAGCGGATTTTGGATGCTGCCAGAATCGAGGTGCACCCTCCCAGCTCCGATCAAATATGCGCGTTCCTGATTCGCCGAGTAAAGTATCCACACCGGTGGCAGGCCGTTACAAATGCCATTGCGGAAAACTCTTCGGAAACCCTCACGCGTACGCTCAGCACGCCTTGGCAGTTGACTCTAGCTATCGCAGCATACGACACAATGGGGGATCCTGACGATTTGCTTAGTATAACCGGGGATAGGGCCCTGTCCGAACATCTAGTCGAACGATTTATACCCGCTGTTACGCAGTTAAGCTCCAGGAGAAATAAAAAGGCCCCATATGAGTCGGATGACGTAACACGCTGGCTGGCCGAGTTGGCTAACTATCTCAACCTGAACGCAGGGAACACTCTAGGCGGCCGCGTCATGTCAGGCACCGATATAGTATTGCATCATTTATGGCCGCTGGGCGGTCACAGAATTCCGCGTTTGGTAGACGCAACGCTAGCCGTGCTGGCCGCAGTCCCTTGCTGCATTATTGTTTATGCATTGTCACCCCACTCGGGACGTCAAGGGATAACTATCCTGGCCTACACGATGGCTGCCAACATAATCTTTGCATCGATATTCTATTCTCGCTGGTGGCCCCATCCACAACGCTTAAATTTCCGCCGCATGGGTAGTCGAAGTGGCTTCCGATCAGTGATTACCGGACTGTTAGGCGGAGTTTCTATGGGGTTCGTCGCCGCGCTCCTATTTGGGCCCGCAATAGGGCTCGTCGGAGGCCTTCTTTACTGGGTCACCTATGGCGGATCCTTTGGACTAACGGGCGACATAAAGGATGATCGAGTGGAAATAGAGGGACCCGAAGGGCCACTTCGCCACGACGCCCTCTCAGCCCTACTATTCGGACTGACCAGCGGCCCTCTTTACGGCCTATCTGTGGCCGCCTCTGCAGATAGTCTAATTTTTTGGGCCACCTTTAGCATGACCGTTGGTATAGCGAATGGCGCGACAGCAGGAGCTCTTTTCCGCAGCCCTAGGATCGCAGTGATTTTTGGCCTATTCTCAGGCCTGGCAAGCGGCATATCTCAGACATACACATCAGATCAGGTATCGGGAGACCTGACGGCTTTCTTGTCTGCCCCAGCATTTGCGCTTCTAGTTGGTTTCGTGATCTTAGCGCGAGCGTCGCGCCGCTATTTGTCCTTCTTGATATGCATGCGAGGGCGACTGCCGTGGCGCCTCAATCGCTTCCTTAGATGGTCCTATAATGTCGGAATCCTGCGCGCCTCTGGCGTCGCCTATCAGTTTAGGCATCTTGAGCTACAGGATTGGCTGGCCCAACAGGCAGGATCACATCAACATAGTCCCGATTCTCACGCCTAGCCGTTAACCCATTTGAGAATCAACAAATCAGGATTGAATGGACGCCTGCCGCCTCCGCCTACGGGAAGAATCAACACCGCATGCAGCGCCTCCCGAATAAGTGCACGCTTCTGAGCCATATCTAGATCACCAGAAAACCATCGCTCCCGGACGTCCACCGTCACCTTAGACGCACGCTGAACACGCAATGCGTGCTCCGTACGCTCTCTACGAAGGTGCTTGATGCGGACCTCCATCTTCTGGTTCTCAGGGAAGAACAACTCGTCTGAGACAAGGTCCTCCTGCCACTTCTGGAGCATCGTCCGCTGCTTCTTCGTGAGACGTTCCAGCTCTTCGGTCCCATCCCACGGAGCGTCGCCCCGTGTCCTGACAGCGGCACGCTCCTCCAGCTTCGCCAGAACGGCTTCGGTCACGTACTCGTCGACCTTCACACCGTTCCGCCCACTGCCCCCGCATCCCCCCATGGATCGACTCGGACACTGGTAGATGAACCCGCCTGACAGGTCCGGCCGAGTACTGACCCGCATGGGGGCATTGCAGATCTGGCCATCCGCCCCAGGCTTCCCGCAGCGGAGGATGCCCGTGAGCAAGTGGGAAGGCGTGCGGTAGTCCGTCACAGTCCCGTCGGCCTTGACGTTGGGCCTGATCCTTGCCGAGAAAAGTGCGTCGATGGCCATCCACTCCGCCGGCGTGATGATGGGCTCCCACTGGCCGACCACAGGTCCGTCGGCATTCCGCACCAACTGCCCGTTGTGGCGCCGCCATCCACACAATCGTGGGTTCCACAGCGCGAGTTTCAGCGACCGAGCAGCCCAGGGATTGCCATGGACCGTCCGGAGGCCCTCGTCTCGCCATTGCAGCAAGATCGAGTGCAGCGACTTCCCTGCGATCACGTCGCGTGCGGCCTGGGCGAGCTTCTCGGCTTCATCGGGCCGAAGGGTCCGCTTGTCGTCCTCCCATCCGAAAGGACGCGTGCCGCCGACAGGGATGCCTTGCTCTGCCCGACGACGGTGCGAACGCCGTGTGCGTCGCCGGATCTTGCGCACCTCGGCCTTGGAGATGACGACGCCGAACAAACCCATGGACTCAACATCTTCGTTGTAGAGATCCTTGAGCCCCTTGGCATCCGCGTACACCCGCCCGTCTTCGAAGGTCAGGGCGTCCACGAAGCGCTCGTAGTCGCCCACGCGCCTCACAAGACGGTCATCCGCTACGACGACGACACCACGTACCGCCTGGCCGTCCGGCATGCGGCCGGCCTTGAGAACCTTCAGCATCGCTTCGAAGTCCGGCCGGACAAGGTCCGCCTTCGCCGCAGAGAGGTCGTTGTCCGTGTAGTAGTGCACAATCCGGCATCCCACCGCGGCTGCCGTCCCGTCGTTGACCTTGTGCTGGTCGTCCACCCCATGAGCGTCCCTGGCGAGGTCAGCCGAGATCCTCGCGTACGCCACCACCGGGACTAAGTGATCGTTGCCGCTCACTCCAACTCCCTTACACCATCCAGGAGTTCTAATGGTGCACGAAGTTCAGAGCTATCACCAGCAGTACCTGGACAAGAACCCGGCGGGTTACTGCGGGATCGGCGGGACCGGTGTCTCCTGCCCGATCGGCGTGGCCCGGGCGGACGGCTGAGCCGGGTTCACGGGCCCGCACCACCAGGCATACAAGCTGGCAGGAGTGATGCCCAAGTGCCTTGGGTCGCCATAAGGTGCCTCCGTGACTGCGACGTTGAGTTCCACGCGAGCCCGGGCCGCACTGCGCACGTCTGCGCGGACCTCCGGGGAGTTGCTGCTCGTACTCCTGATGCTCGCGGTGGCTCTGTGGCTCCTGGGCCGGATGTGGTCGGTCGTCTGGCCGCTGCTGATCGGCCTGCTGCTGACCACGCTGACCTGGCCGCCCACTCGGTTCCTGCGGCGTCGCGGGTGGAAGCCCGCGGTCGCCGCGTCGGTCGTGACGGTGCTGTTCCTCCTGGTCGCCATGGGTGTCGTGGCGCTGATCGCGGTACCGGTGGCGTCGCAGTCCGGGGAACTGGGCGACGGGGTGTTCAAGGGCGTTCAGGAGTTGCGCGAGTGGGCCGCCGGGCCGCCGTTGAACATCGATGACGCGCAGATCAACAAGGCCTTCGACACCGCGGTCTCCCGCGCGCAGGACAGTCTGGGCAACGTGGCGGGCGCTGTCGTCACGGGAGTGAGCACCGTGCTGAACGGTCTGGTCACCGGTGTCGTGGCCCTCTTCCTGATGTTCTTCTTCCTCAAGGACGGACCACGGTTCCTGCCGTGGCTGGCCCGGCAGCTGCCCGGTCGGCTCGCCACCGACGTCCCGACCGTGGCCGCGCGCGCCTGGAACACCCTGGGTGCGTTCGTGCGTTCGCAGGCGGCTGTCGGCCTGATCGACGCCGTCCTGATCGGGCTGGGGTTGTGGATCCTGGACGTGCCCCTCGTGCTTCCCCTGGCGGTGCTGACCTTCGTCTCCGCGTTCGTACCGATCGTCGGTGCCCTGTTCGCCGGTTTCGTCGCGGTTCTCATCGCGCTGGTCTCCAACGGTCTGACGGACGCGCTGATCGTGCTGGCGATCATCGTGGCGGTGCAGCAGCTCGAGGGCAACGTGCTCCAGCCCATGATCCAGAGTCGTGGGCTCGGCCTCCACGCGGCCGTGATCCTGCTGGCGGTGACCTTGGGCGGCAGTCTGTTCGGCATCGTGGGGAGTCTGCTCGCGGTGCCGGTCACCGCGCTGATCGCGGTGTGCTGGGACTATGTGCGTGAGCAGCTCAGCGAACCGTCTGAAGGCCCGGGGCCGGCGACCGACGGGCTGGACACCGACGCCCCCGTCCCGTCCTAGGGAGATCGACGAGCGTTTGACCTTGACACGGTGACAAGGCCTTCACTCCTTGCCGAGGAGGTGGTCACGGTGACCATGACGGGACAGGACACGGACGCGTCGGCGGCGCTCCAGCAGCTGGAGGACGACCGTTCGTCCGTGCGGCTGCGGGCGGCCATGGCGGTCGGCACGGCGCCCGAGCCGCGCTTCGTCGACAGGCTCGTCGAGCGATGCGCGATCGAGCCCGAGTTCTTCGTCCGCGACATGCTGACGTGGGCGCTCGCCCGCCACCCGGTGTCCGTGACACTCCCCGTGCTGCTCCGCGAAGTCCGTTCGGAGCGGGCGCAGGCACGGAGCCAGGCGTTGCACACGCTGTCCAAGATCGGGGACCGGCAGGCGTGGCCGGCGATCACACGGACGCTGCTGTGCGACGCCGACGACGAGGTGGCGCGGAGCGCCTGGCGGGCCGCGGTCGTGCTCGTACCGGAAGGCGAGGAGTCAGCGTTGGCCGCGGTACTGGCGACACAGCTCGGGCGCGGTGAGCGCGAGACGCAGCTGAGCCTCAGCCGGGCGCTGGTCGGGCTGGGTGAGGTCGCGCTGCCCGCCCTGCGTGCCGCGGCGACGGCCGCTGACCGGCAGGCGCGCACCCACGCCCTCGCCACGCAACGGCTGCTGCGCGACCCGGACGCCGGTTTCGAGTTCGCGATCGAGGAGGCGAAGCGCGTGGTGGCCCTCGGCGGTTCGGGCGAGGCGGGACAATAGGGCGTGCTGATCGGTGAGGTGGCGCGACGGTCCGGGGTCAGTGCCCGCATGCTCAGGCACTACGAGTCGCTCGGACTGCTGCGGCCCTCCGCTCGTACGGGCTCCGGCTACCGGGAGTACTCCGGCGACGACATCCGGCGGATCTTCCACATCGAGAGCCTTCGGTCGCTGGGGCTGTCGCTGCGGGAGATCGGGCGGGCGCTGGACGATCCCGGT
Source organism: Streptomyces sp. NPDC087859 (assembly GCF_044742595.1). NCBI lineage: Bacteria > Bacillati > Actinomycetota > Actinomycetes > Kitasatosporales > Streptomycetaceae > Streptomyces > Streptomyces sp. NPDC087859. The sequence continues at coordinate 285,565 of NZ_JBIUUU010000001.1, forward strand.
TTCACGCCCTCGGCGCTCGTCGACGACCTCATCCGGCAGACGCGCGAGCGCATCACGGCCGAGACCGAGCTGCTCACACGGCTCCGCCGGATCGACGCCGCCGAGCCCGCTGCCTGGGAGGACGTCCTCCAGGTCGTCGTATCCCTCCAGGCGCTGGGGTCGAAGAGCGCTGCCGCCCGCCAGCGCGCGGCCCTCTCCCCGGCCGCCGAGATTCCGGTGGAGGCCCTGGTCGAGGCGGTGCTCAGGGAGACGGAGCCGAACGTCGCCGGGGCCCTTCGCTGGGCGCTGGCGCGATCGGGCGACGGCGCCACGGCACTGCTGGCTCAGGGCCTCGGCTCACCGGTGGCCGCCGTGCGGGAACGTGCCGTCCGGTCACTCGCCGAGCTGCCCGGCGACGAGGCCACCGCCCGGCTGCGGGACGCCCTCACGGACCCCGATGCCGTGGTCCGCGGCCACGCGGCTCTGGCGCTCGGGACGCGGGGAGTGGCCGACGCGGTCCCGGCCCTCGTCGACCTGATCGTGCGGGGCCGCAACGACACCGAGGCGGCCGACGCGCTGAGCATGCTGGCAGGCGACACCGCGACGGCGGCCCGCATCGCCACCAGGCTCGTCGACCACCTCGCCCAGGACACCACCGAGGCGCCCGCACGCGTACGGCTGACGCAGGCGCTGGCGGACATCCCGGGGCGCACGGCTTCGGACGCCCTCATGGAGCTGTCCGGCGACGGGGACCGTGCCGTCGCCCTGACCGCCGCGTACCTTGTTCGGCTGCGCGAGGCGGGGTGACGGCTCTTCTCGGTACCGCGTACTGGGCCCGGCCGCGGGGCCCGCGGCCGGGCCGCCCCTCGGTTCGGTCAGCCCTCGGCGCGGGCGGGCAGCCGCCATCCCGGGCGCGGGAAGTGGCAGGTGTAGCCGTCCGGGTAACGCTGCAGGTAGTCCTGGTGCTCCGGCTCGGCCTCCCAGAAGGGGCCCACCGGCTCCACCTCGGTGACGACCTTGCCCGGCCACAGGCCCGAGGCGTCCACGTCCGCGATCGTGTCCTCGGCGATCCGCTTCTGCTCGTCGTCCACGTAGTAGATCGCCGAGCGGTAGCTCAGACCGATGTCGTTGCCCTGCCGGTTCTTGGTGCTCGGGTCGTGGATCTGGAAGAAGAACTCCAGGAGCGCGCGGAAGTCGGTCTTCGCGGGGTCGAAGACGATCTCGATGGCCTCCGCGTGCGTGCCGTGGTTGCGGTACGTCGCGTTCGGCACGTCACCCCCGGTGTATCCCACCCGGGTCGCCGTCACGCCCGGAAGTCGGCGGATCAGCTCCTCCATCCCCCAGAAGCATCCGCCCGCCAGCACGGCCCTCTGCGTCTGCGCAGCCATTCCCGCTCCTTCCCTGTCTGCCATCTCGGTCACTCGGGCCGCTCGGCTCGCACGCCGTCGGCATCCCTGACCCACCCCCCTCAACGCACGAGGGCTCCCGACGATTCCGTGCCGGACGCACGGCACGCCCACCGGCACGACTCGCCAGGACAGGTCCGGACCGGTCGAAAACCACTGGTCCCACCACCCGGACCGACCCCACCCTGTACGCCATGGAACACCCCCACCACCAGATCCGCGCGGCCCACACGGCATCCACGATCACCGTCTACCAGGCGTACTCCCCCGCCCTCGGCCTGCCGGCGGCCCGCGAGGGCCGTTTCCCGGCGGCGTGGAAGCGCGACCGGATGACATGAGTCACCAAGCCGAGTTCACAGCCTCCAGAAGCAGCACCTGAACCCTTGCCTGCGTCAACGCCTCGGGCGAGGCCGACCTCCTATGAGAGACTCGGCGGTCAACTCGCCGAGCCAGAAGGGCCGCTTGCCTTGTCGGATGTCATGCCGGTACCGGTTCACCTCGACAAGGTGGTGGAGGGACTCGCGGGGAACCCGGCGTTACCGCCCGAGCTCATCCGCCGCCTCTTCGCCTACCGGCGAGGCTTCGGCAGCGTTGCCAAGCGCCCGGACCTGACCGACGACATGATCGCCGAGATCATCGCTGTTGAGGATCACTGGCTCACGCATTCGCTCGCGCTCAACCCCAGCCTCCCGCATGCCTTCCGGATGCGCCTTGCCGAGCACCCCGATGCGGGGGTACGCGCGGCCCTGGTGGTCAGCTCGGGCGGCGCACCGCGAGAGCTGTTCGAACGGCTGCTCTGCGACCTCGACGTACGGGTGCGTGAGTACCTGGCGGAGAGCGATCATGTGCCGGCGGATCTGCGCGCACGGCTGGCGGCCGACCCGGAGCCGAAAATCCGGGCGACGCTTGCCCAATGGTGGACGCGGGCCCCGGAACCGGTGCGCCGGCTCCTGCTGACGGATCCCGAGGACACGGTGCGCGCAGGAGCCTATGCGACCTACTATCGACGGCTTCCCCATCCCGTGCCACCCTCCGACCTGCTTCCGGCGCTGCTGGCCGATCCGATCACACGCGCCGGGGCGGTGCGCCACTGCGCGCTGGATGCCGGCACAGCCCGTCGGCTGGCTGATGATCCGGACGAGGCGGTGCGTCAGGAACTCGCCGAGCACCCCGACCTTCCACCGACGCTGCGCGAACTGCTTGCCGAGGATCCCAGCCTGCGGGTCGCGCTCCGCATCTTCGCCCGTCAGGACACCCCCGAGTCGACACGCGCCGCGATCCACACGCAGATCCTGTCCGACATGCCTCTGGCGGACTGGCTCACCGATCCCCAGATCCTGGACGACGACACGCTTGAACGGCAGCTCGTGAACAAGCTGGCGCGTCTGGAGCTGCGCATGTTGCGTCTGCCATGGGTGACCGCTGATCCCTCGCCGTATGTGGACTCGCCCTACGCCTGCTTCCGCGCCTCCGCCGCGATGTCCGGCCGGCTGCCCGCGCCGGTCGTGACCCGGCTGCTCAACGACGAGGAGAGCAACGTCCGCACGACGATGGCTCTGCACGCCCGTGACCGGATCGACCCCGCCACCGCCGAACGAATCGATCGCACCTACCGCCCGGTGAAGAGGACCCGGTGGCGTCCGGCCGATGACTTCCCCCTCCCCTCGGACGTCCTTCGGCGTTTGGCCAGCGATCCCGACCCAAGGATGCGGCAGCTGGCGCCACGCGACCTCGACCTGCCGGTGGACCTCGTACGTCGCCTGGCTGGCGATCCCGATCAGATGGTGCGCCGCGCGATCGCGGCCCATCCCCGGCTTCCGGCCCGCGACCTGACGAACCTGTTGGCCGACTCATCGGAATCGGTCGCTACCGCCGCAGCCGGCAATCCCGACCTGCCGCCCCGACACATGCACCGCATCCTCGCCCTGGCGGGCCTGTGACACCAGCGCGCTCTGAGCAGCGGCCCCACAACCGTCGGTGATCGAACGTCGCAAAGGCTGTGAGCGCGCCTTGGCATGGACCATCAAGTCGCTTTGATGGAGGCTTGCGCGTTGCCGACGACGAAGACTGAGGAGTGGTGGCGCGTGGGCGGGGCCTGCCTTGATCACGGCGCCGATCTTGCCCGGTGATCGTGGAACTCTCGAGGAGCCGGGACCACCCCGAGGTCGATGGCGCCTCTTGGACCGTCAGCCCTCTCGGCAGCCGTCTCGGCAGCCGTCTCGGAGCAGGCACTAGCCTCTCGGGCTATGTCCGCGCTACCCGATCTTCATAGTGCGACCATCGAAGCGATAGTCGATCACGTCGGCCGATCGACACTTCCCTTCCAGCGAGCCCACCGGGAGGAACAACACGCCACGTCCTTCTGGTTCAACGAACTCGTGGAGACGACCGCCGAAGACGAGGTCATTTGCCAGTACCTCGTGACTGCCAGCGAGCCGGCGAGAGTCGAGTCGGCCGAATTCACCCTGCGTCCAGACTTGTGCACACCCGCGATGAGCGCAGAGAAGCTAATGATGATCGACTTCGCGGAGGGGTGGATTCATCTCGGCGACCTGGGAGTGGCGGTCATGCCCACCACCGGATTGCACGCGCACGGCGCTCGCAAGGGGTGGAGTTGGACGACCGACGAGATCACCGAAGGCATCGCCGCCACGGAAGAGGACATCGCCGGCCTCGGTGAGCACCCGATCGCGGCCTACGTGCTGGGGCACGTCACCGAGGACGGTGCCCGAGAGCAGGCTGTGGTGGTCGGCCAGGTTACGCGCACCAGCGGCAACGGCATCCGTTGGAACGGAGACCTGCCGCTGGGGTGCGTAGGGGCACCGGTGTTCATCAGCGCTCGCCTCAGCGGTGACAGTTTCAAGTTGGTCTGTCTGGGGGTGGCGCTGCCCGCCGACGGTCACCACACGATTGCTTCCTTCGACCGCATCCGCGCCGCCCTGAACTCCCTCCCCTCTGATACCCCGCCAGCCTTTGGTGAGATCGCAGACCATCCTCGGCAGGCCGAGCCGAAGCGGCGCTGGTGGCAGCGACGCGGCTGACGCTGCCCAGCGCCGTCAGGGGTACGACCATGGACGACCAGCCCGAACACCTTTGACGGAAGGGGCCAGGTGAACGTGGCAGGCGCTGGTCAGCCGATCTCTCGGGTTCCGAAGCCGACGCGAGCCCCCAGCCACTTACACTGCGTGCCATTCGACGTTCTGTGACGGGGGTCTGCATGTCGTTAGAACTAGGCCGTTGTTCCCTGACGGTGGTTGCCGTCGGTGCCGTGCTGGTTCTTGCCGGAGGGTGTTCCCCAGCGACGGGCGAGGTGAGTGCCGAGCCCAAGACCCCGGCTCCTTCAAAGGCGTCGTCTGCGAGTGTGCAGCCGCTGAGCGGCGACGAGTTGGTAGCGGCACTTCCCACAGAGGGAGCCATGCCGGGCTACATCGTCACCGGCACGCCCAGGTCGAGCACCGACGGCGGTACGTCCCATGCTGACGTGAGACCGAAGGCATGCCGTTCGCTCTGGGACGCTCGTGCCCGCGCTTCCACCACGTCAGTTGCCAGTGCCTGGATACCGATAGCCCGTTCCGTGTTCGCTCCTCCAAGCCAATCCCTCACCTTCACCAGCTATGGCTCTGGAGGTGCGGAGACGTACCTGGCTTCCCTCGACAAGGCTGTGGACGCTTGCTCGTCCCTGTCCTTCCTCGCCAGCGACGGCACTCGCGCTACGGGGGACGTCGAACGAGTCAAGAACCAGGTCGCGTTGGGAGACGCTTCCGTGAGCTTCCGGATGCACTGGAAATTCGATCAGGACGGCTTCAAGTCGGACACGTTCGTCCTGGTCACCACGGTCCGCGTGGGTGAGGCGACCGTCACCGACGTGGCGGACGCCAGTGTCGGCAGCCAGCTTTCGGCATCGAAGAAGCGTGCGTTCATACCGAAGGTGGACCCCGACATGCTCAATTCTCAGGTCGCCGCACTCCGCAGAGCTCAGAGTCACTGAACAGGCGTCGCGAAGAAGGGGCTGTGAACGCGGCTTGACGTGGATCAAGCCCAGCTTTCTCTGGATGATGTACCGCTGCGGCTGGGCCACGAAGGAGGGGCAGGAGACCGTGCTCGCCGTCGAGATCACCCGTGACGGCTTCGAGTGGGCGCTGCGCCACGCATGCCTGTCCGCCTACGTCCGCGGCCTGCACCCCGACCGGGCCGCCTGGCAGCGCCGGTTGAAGCGGGCGCCCGCTCGGGTGCAGTGGGATCCCGAGCGCGACCTGCACCTGCGGCCCCTGCCCCACCGCGCCCTCCAACTCGGCCTCTCCGGTGAGGCGGTTCGGCGATACGCCGACGAGTGGACGGTCGGCATCCGTGACGTGACCCCGCTCGCCCGCGAGATACACGCACGAGTCCGCGACGGCGATCTGGACTCCGCCGCCCGGCTGCTGCCCGAGGAACTCCCCTTCCCCGAGGGCGACGGACTCCTCGCCCACCTGCGGGGATGAAGCGAGGACGCCCCGCCGCTACGGCTCAGGACAGCGCTCCACGCCCCCTTCGAAGGTCCTGCCCGCCGCGTCCGTCACCGTCACCCTCGTCGAGTCCAGATCCTGGCGGGTGAGCAGATACGCGCGGGCGGCGGTACAGATGACCTGGTCCGCCGCGAGGGGGGTCAACTTGCCTGCGTAGCCCGGTAGTTCGAGGCGGACTCGGTCGGTCTCCGTCATCAGCCGTACCGACTCCTCGGGGGCCGGCTCGGCGGGTGAGGGGGTCGGGAGGGTGGTGGCGGGGAGTAGCCGGGCCAGTTCAGTGGTCAGGTGTTGGCGTTGTTCCTGCGGGGTCGGGCCCTTGAGGAGGGAGTCGACGGCCGCCACGGGTTCGCCGGCGTCGGCGATCGTGCGGTCCACGGCGACCAGGGCGCCGTCCCGGATCAGGTAGATCGACACGGTCGGGGGGATTCCGCTCGCGGGTCCGCCCGCCTCCACCACGCCGGTCGTGGGAATGTCGCAGGCGGAGAGCAGGAGGACCGACGCCGCGACGAGCAGCGCGGCGGCGCGGGCCGGCTTCAGGAGTGACCTCGTCTTCATGAAGCACCCCCGCTCCCCGGCTCGTCCCGCCGCAGCGGGAGTTCCACGGTGAAGACCGCGCCGCCCTCGGGACGGTTCGCCGCGCGGATCGTGCCGCCGTGCATCCGTACGTTCTCCTCCGTGATCGAGAGACCCAGCCCACTGCCCTCCGTACGGGTGCGCGCACTGTCCGACTTGTAGAAGCGCTCGAAGACGTACGGCAGTACGTCGGCCGGGATTCCGGGGCCGCTGTCCGTCACCTCGACGATCACCGAGGCGACCGCCGGTACATCCGCCGCCGGTGCCCCCTCCGCCGGTACGCCCGCCGACAATCCGATCCGCACCGGCCGCGCCCCGTGGCGCAGCGCGTTCCCGACCAGGTTGGCCACGACCACGTCCAGCCGCCGCGGGTCGACCCTTCCGCGCAGCGCGTCGGGGCCCGGCAGTGCCGTCTCCACCTCGTCCGACCAGCCGCGGGAGGCGAGGGTGCGGCGGATGGACTCGGCGAGGTCGATCTCGTCCAGGTGGAGGACCGCCGCGCCCGCGTCGAAACGGGAGACCTCCATCAAGTCCTCGACCAGACGGGCGAGTTTGACCGTCTCCTCGCTGATCAGCCGTACCGCGGTGGCCGTGTCGGGATCGAGGTGGCCGGCCTCCTCGTCGAGGAGGTCGGTGACCGCCGACATCGCGGCCAGCGGGGTGCGCAGTTCGTGGGAGACGTCCGCCACGAAACGGCGGGCCCGCGCCTCCATGGCGCGCAGTTCGGCGACGGACTGCTCCAGGGCCGCCGCGGTCTCGTTGAACGTGTGGGACAGGTCGGCGAGTTCGTCGGAGCCGTTGACGTCGAGGCGGGTGTCGAGATGGCCCTCGGCGATGCTGCGGGTGGCGCGGCGCAGGGCCCGGACCGGGCGCAGTACGCCGCGTGCGGCGAACAGGGCGAGGAGTACGGCGGCACCGAGGGCCGGAACCATCGCCCGCTCCACGGCGGTGACCAGGGCGTCGACGGACGCCTGCTCGCCGGTCTGGGGCACGGTGAGGAAGACCTGGACACCGGAGAGCACCGGAATGCCCCCGGTCGGACCGGCGAAGACGACCGACATGCCGACGAGCAGAGAGGTGCGTCCACCGTCGCGCACCCGCTGGAACACCGTGGCCTGGCTCGCGTCGACGGCCTCGCGCACGGCCGGCGTCAGCGCGTCGAAGGGGTCGCCCGGGGCCGAGGTCTCGGAGATCCCCTTGTATCGGACCAACACCCGCCAGGTGGCCGCCGGTTCGGCGCGGGCCACGTCCACGGCGAACTGTCGCAGTGACTGCCGGGAGGGTGGATACGTCAAGTCCGGTGCCAGACGCCCGACTTGGGCGCGCAGTTGCGCGATCACCGTGTCCTGGCTCTGTTTGAGGACCCCGTTGCGGGCCTCCCGGAAGGCCAGGGCGCCGGTCGTCATGGTGGCCAGGGCGGCGACGAGCCCGAACGCCACGACCAGCCGCATCCGCAGACCGCCGCGCGCGATCCACGCCGGGAACCCCGTGCCGGTACGGCCGCCCACCGCCGTACGACCACTCACCGCCGTACGGCCCCCACCTCCCGCACGACGTCTCACTTGGCCGCGAACCGATAGCCGAAGCCACGCACCGTCTGTATGTAGCGCGGGTCCCGCGGCGGTTCGCCCATCTTGGCGCGCAGCCGTTTCACGCAGGCGTCCACCAGGCGGGCGTCACCGTGGTAGCTGTGCTCCCAGACCGCCTCCAGCAGCTGCTGTCTGCTGAAGACCTGTCCGGGCGAGGCGGAGAGGGTGAGGAGGAGGCGGAGTTCGGAGGGGGCGAGGGCGACCGGGGTCCCGGCGACGGTGACGGTGAGACCGGCCCGGTCGATGGCCAGGTCGCCGTGGGTGTCGATCCTCGGCAGGCCGCCGCCGCCGTCGGCCGTGGTGCCGCCCGCCCGGCGAAGTACCGCGCGGATACGGGCGTTCAGCACACCGGCCTGCACCGGCTTGACGACATAGTCGTCGGCGCCCGCCTCCAGGCCCACGACGATGTCCACGTCGTCGCCCCGCGCGGTCGCCATGACGATCGGCAGGGTCTGGTCGACGGAACGGATGCCCCGGCACACGTCCAGGCCGGTCATGCCGGGCAGCATCAGATCGAGGACCACGACGTCGGGGCGGAAGGACGTGAGGTGCGCCATGCCGTCCTCGCCGGTCGCGGCGGCGGCGACGTCGTGTCCCTGGCGGCGCAGTGCCAGGGCGACCCCCTCGCGGACGGCGCGGTCGTCTTCGATCAGCAGAACTCGTGGCATGGGCTCAGTATCGGGACCGTCGGGCGCACGCCTGGACTCTGTTACCGGATGATCACACAGCCCGCGTTGGATCGTTCGTTATTGTTTCGTGACCATTCGGGCCAGATCCGATCACATGGCGCCCACAACCTGGCCAACCATGACCGCCCACACCACCACGCCCTCCCGTTCCCGACGCCGCCGGCGCGGCGCCACGCACGCCTCCGGACGGCGGCGCAGAACGGGACGCGCGTGGGCGGGTCTGGTCGCCCTGGCCGTCCTCGGTGCCGCAGGGTTCGCCGCCGCCCAGTGGGCGCCGCCCGGAGACGGGAAGGCACGGACGGACGCCGGGCGGAAGACAGCCCCCGACCGTCATGCGATGCCGACACCGACATCGACGACCGATGCGGGCTCCACCCAGCGGGCCAAACCCGCCCCCGCCCCGTCCCGCACCACCCCCACCCGGTCCTCGACCCCCACGATCCCCGCGACCGGCCCCGGAACCTTCGTCACCGCATCCGGCGGCAGCCCCAAGGCCGGCAGCGGAAGAGCCCTGCGCTACCGCGTCGAGGTCGAGACGGGACTCGACCTGTCCACGGCGGACGTGGCCGAGCAGGTGGACCGCGTCCTGGCCGACCCCCGGGGCTGGACGGCGGACGGCACCTCCGCCTTCCAGCGGATCTCGTCGGGGGCCGCCGACTTCGTCGTGAAGGTCGCGACCCCGGGCACCGTCGACAAGATCTGCGCGACGCAGGGCCTGGACACCGGGGGCGAGTACAACTGCAGCGTGAACGACGACGTCATGGTCAACCTCAGGCGCTGGGAGCTGGCCACCCAGTACTACGCCGACGACGTACGGTCCTACCGGGCCCTGATCATCAACCACGAGGTCGGCCACTTCCTGCACCACGGCCACGTCACCTGCCCCGGCCCCGGCCAACCCGCCCCGGCGATGATGCAGCAGATCAAGGGCCTGAAGGGCTGTGTCCCCAACGTCTGGCCCTACGACGCCCAGGGACGGCTCATCACCGGACCGGCCGTGCCCTGACGCCGTGGCCGGGTCACGCTCACCCGGAAGCCGTCAGCTTCTTCAGCTGCGCCTCGACGATCGCGTCCGGCACGGCGGCCGGGGGCGAATCCCCCGACGCGCGGGGCCGGTCGAAGTCGTAGAACACGGCGACCGTGGCTCCTTGCCGGACGGCCACCACCGCGAAGGGCACCCGGACGGGCTCCTCGCCCTCGGCGTCGGCCACGACCTGAGTGAGCCGCAGGGACACGGACTCGTCGCCGTACCCGGGGTCGGGCCGCAGTTCGGTGTCCTCGTAGGGGAAGTCCGCCGTGACGTCCTCGAAGGTCTCGCACTCCTCGGCGGCGGTGCGGAGTTCGGCGATCACCCGCGCGGCGTCCTGGCCGCTGTGCGACGACAGGATCACGGTCGCGCCGGTCGCGCTGTTCTTCTTCGAGTGGATCATCCGGCCGGCACGCGCGACGGCGCCGAACCCGCTGCTTCCCCCCAACGCCCGCGCGACGGGGGCACATTCGTCGGGATCGGCCGTACGCCGCGACGCGGACGTGTCGGTCACCACCTTCTCGATGTCGTAACCGCCGAGGTCCGCCCCCGCGAGCACCGCCTGTTCGAGCTCCGCCGCGTTCAGCGGTTCCGCTTCCACGACGGCCACGTCCGCCGAGGCGTCCGCGCCGGAACCGCACCCGGCGAGCGTCACGCACAACGTGAGCACCGCCAGGCAAACACCCGCCCGTGACTGCCGAACCATCGTCGTCCCCACCCGTTCCCCACCCCGCTCCCCACCGGAGCATCGATCAGCAGAGTAGAACGTCAGTCCCGTTCCCGAAGGCCCGAAAGCCCGAACCGAGATCCGTGACCGTGCGGTCGGCCCCGCGGACCGCCGTCGAAGTTGCGGAGCCCTCAGCCCATGACCGAAGCTCCCGGCATGAACGTCCGTGTGGAGATCGCCCGTGCGGCGAGCCAGGAACTCGTCGACGCCTTTGCCCGCCTGCTGCCCCAACTGTCGTCGACGGCGAAGCCCCTCGACCATGAGGCCGTCGAGCGCATGCTGACGCACGACGCGAACACCGTCCTCCTCGCCCGCACCCCGGCCGGGATCGTCGGCATGCTGACCCTCGCGGTGCTGCCCCTGCCGTCCGGTCTGCGGGCCCGCGTCGAGGACGTCGTCGTGGACACCGCCGCCCGCGGCCGGGGAGTCGCCGGCCTGCTCATCGAGGAGGCCCTCCGCATCGCCCACGAGACCGGAGCCCGCACGGCCGACCTGACCTCGCGCCCGGACCGCGGCCCGGCGAACCGCCTCTACGAACGACTCGGATTCCGGGCCCGGGAGTCCACGGTCTACCGCTTCCCACTGGAGGGCCGGACCACCGGAGCGACCGGCTCATGACCGACGCGACTGACGGCGACCGCCACCGACAGACCGGTGGCCGCGGTGGACTGACCGCCTATCAGGCGCAGTTGCGGGACCGTATGCTCGCCGCCCCGGTCGTGCCCGCGCCCGAGCCCTGGCGGCCGGTCTTCGAGGGGTGCGCCCTTGTCGGGGGGCTGCTCGGCATCGGTTTCGCCACGCATCCGGGGAACGGGCGGGACCTGGTGATGGTCGTCTCCGCGGACGGGCACGGGCTGTTCGACGCCGTCACGGGAGAGCGGATCGCCCGGGACCGCGACCCCGGTCCCGATGCCGAGGAGTGCGGTCGCGACGCGCCTCCCGGGCTGTCGTGCACGGGGCTCGGGCCGATCGCCGGTCGCCGGGTGCACGTCGCCGGGCTCCTCGGCGGCGCTCTGCACACCAGCAGCGGGGACGGCTGGGTCCTGGAGGTCGTGAGTCCCGACTGGCCGCACGACCGGGTCCTGCTCTCCCGCGGCAGCAGCATGCCGCACCGCGCACCGCACGGAGAGGGGTGGTGGCACATCTTCCACTCCTCGTACTCCGAGTTGCGAGCCGTCGGCTTCTCCCCCTCCGGCCGCACTCTCGCCGTGGCGACCAGCAGCGACGTGACCCTGTGGACCCGCGCCCCCGCCGGCTGAGTCACCCCACGCGCCCCGCCAGGAACTCCTCCCACGTCCGCTTCCCCGTCTCCGCCCCCCGCAGCGTGAGGTTCGCCCCCGCCCGGTACGCCTTCCCCGCCTTGCCCGGTATCCGCACCGGCATCCTCAACCGGCCCCGCTTTCCGTGGAGTTCGAGGTAGGGACGGGCCAGCTCGGCGATGTCGTACGTGTGTGGACCCGCGATGTCGGGGACCAGCCCCTGGGGCTCCCCCAGCGTCAACTCGACCAGTCGCGCGGCCACTTCGGCCGAGTCCACCGGCTGAAGGCGCAGGCCTCCGGGCACCGGGAGCACCGGAAGCCTGGTCATCTTCTCGATCATCGTGAGGGTCAGGTCATGGAACTGGGCCGCCCGCAGGGTCGTCCAGGGGATGCCCGAGCCGGCGACGGCCCGCTCCGCGTCGAGCTTGGTCCGCAGCCAGGCCAGCGGGACGCGGTCGGCGCCGATGACCGAGATGTGGACGAGGTGGCGCACCTCGGCGCCGACGCAGGCCCGCACCAGATTCCGGGTCGCCTCGTCGTCCCCCTTCGGCCCGCCCGCCAGATGCAGGACCGTCTCGACACCGTCCACCGCCGCCGCCACGCCCTCCCCCGTCAGGAGATCGCCGGTGACGTACTCGACGCCGTCCCCGCCCTCGCGGGCACCGCGGCTCAGGACCCGCACCTCGTGACCGGCCGCCCGCAGCAGCGGAACCACATGACCGCCCAGGGTGCCCGTGCCGCCGGTGACCAGGAGGGGTGCCGTCTTCGTCATGTCTGCTCCAGTTCCGCGAGGTTCGACTGCCTTCACCGGACTGACCCCCGGCGTCGGGGCGATGTGACAGACGGCGGCGGATTTTTTCTCGTATTGCTTTCTCGTCCCGCGCGAGGAGCACACAGCGACACCGCTTAAGGTAAGGCTTGCCTAAGCAAATCCCCCCACAAGATTGCCGGAGCAAGTCGTGCGCGCAGTGAGATTGAAGGCCGTCCTGGCCGCGGTCGCCATCGGAGGGCTGCTCGTCGGCTGTTCGTCGACGGACGAGGGCGCGAAGAAGGACGAGGGCTCCCGCAGCAACGTCATCGGCGCCTCCGCGGGCGCTTCGGAAGGCCCCTCCGCAGCCCCCAGCACCCTCGCCGCCGGCATGGGCTCCGACCAGGTCACCGACGGCACCTTCCCCCGCACGGTCACCCACTTCAAGGGCGGGACGACCCTGAAGACCGAGCCGAAGAAGATAGCCGTGCTCAGCACCGGCCAGCTCGACGACCTGCTGTCCCTGGGCCTCGTCCCCACCGCGACCACCCGCGCCGACAACGCCGGACTCGTCCCCGGCTACCTCGCCGACGCCTTCCCCGAGGACAAGGCCGAACTCGCCGGCATGACCGACGCGGGCACCCGCCAGGCCCCCAACCTCGAGTCGCTCGCCGCCGCGAAGCCGGACCTGATCCTCGCCAACGACTCCCTCGGCGACCTCTACCCCAAGCTGTCGAAGATCGCGCCCACCGTGATCACCGCGGGCAACGGCATCAACTGGAAGCGCGACCTCCTGCTCGTCGGCGCGGCCGTCGGCAAGGGGCAGCAGGCCCAGGAACTGCTCGACGGCATCGTCGCCGACGCCAAGGAGAAGGGCGCGGCCCTCGGCACCGGCCCCAGCGTCTCCATGGTCCGCTTCACCCCCGACCGCACCCGTATGTTCGGCGTCTCCTCCTTCACCGGCTCCCTCGCCGTGGACATGGGCCTCGAGCGCCCCGAGTCCCAGCGGTTCCACGCCATTTCCGAGGACATCGGGCCGGAGAGCGTCGACAGCGCCGACGGGGACTGGATCTTCTACTCCGTACAGGGCGACGCGAAGAAGACCGACGCCTCGAGCGTCCTCGCCGGACCGCTGTGGAAGTCCATGAAGGCCGTCCGGGCCGGGCACGCGGTGAAGGTCGACGACGACCCCTGGTACCTCAACGCCGGTCCCACCGCCGCGCGTCTGGTCGTACGACAGCTCACCGAGCACATCGGCGAGTGACCGCACGTCTCGCCTGGCCGGCGGCCGTCCTCGCGGTGGCCGCCGCGGCGCTGCTCAGCCTCGCCGTCGGCACCCGTCCCGTCCCGCCCTCGGCCGTCCTCGACGCGCTGCTGCACGGCGGAGGTTCACCCGACGCGCTCGTCGTACGGTCCCTGCGGCTGCCCCGCACCGAGGTCGGACTCACCGCCGGGGCCGCGCTCGGGCTCGCGGGCGCCGCGCTCCAGGGCGTCACCCGCAACCCGCTCGCCGACCCGGGCATCCTCGGACTGAGCCAGGGCGCGGCGGCAGGGGTCGTCCTGGCCATCGCCCTGGGCCTCGCGAACGGCTTCGCCGGTTACGTCCGGTACGCCTTCGCCGGTGCCGTCGTCGCCGCGTGCCTGGTGTACGCCATCGCCGCGCGCGGCCGGGGCGGTGCCTCGCCGGTGAAGCTGGCGCTGGCGGGGACGGCGTTCTCGGCGATGACGGCCGGCGGGACGACGGTGGTCCTGACGTCGAGTTCGGCGACGCTCGACCAGTTCCGGTTCTGGCAGGTGGGCGCGTTGAGCGGCCGGGACGCCGGGACGGTCGTACGGATGCTGCCGTTCCTGTGTGCCGGGGCCGTGCTGGTGCTGGCCTGTGCGCGAGGACTGGACGCGCTGGCGCTCGGCGACGAGACGGCTCGGGCGCTGGGGCATCGGGTGCATCTCGTACGGGGTTCCGCGGCGCTCGGCGCGACGCTGCTGACCGCCGCCGCGGTGGCCGCGGCGGGACCCATCGCCTTCGTGGGGCTCGCGGTGCCTCATCTGGCCCGGCGGCTGGTCCGCGGCGGGCACCGGGCGGTGCTGCCGCTGTCGGCGCTGCTGGGAGCCGCGCTGCTGCTCGGCGCCGATGTGGCGGGCCGGGTGGTGCGGGCTCCCGCGGAGGTGCCGGCCGGGGTCATGACCGCGCTGGTCGGAGTGCCCGTGCTGGTGGTTCTCGTACGCCGGAGAGGCGTGGCCTCGTGAAGACGCGGACCGTCCTGCGCCCCACGCCCACCACCTCGCTCGTCCTGCATCGCCGTTCCGCCGCGGTGGCCGTCGCCCTCCTCGGCCTCCTGGCCGCCGTCATGCTGGCCTCCGCCTGCCTCGGCCGGACGTACATCTCCCCCGCCGAGGTCTGGCACACGCTGCGCACCGGGGACGGCCCCCACGCGCTCGTCGTTGGCGAGCTCCGCGTACCCCGCATCGTGCTCGGCGCGCTCGTCGGCGCCGCCCTGGGGCTGGCCGGGGCGCTCGTGCAGACCGTCACCCGCAATCCCCTCGCCAGCCCCGACGTCATCGGTGTCGGACACGGAGCCGCCGCCGCGACCGTCCTCGCGCTGGCCACCGGGACCATCACCGCGCCCGGGGCGATGCCCGTCGTCGCGGTCACCGGCGGGCTCGCGGCCGCCGCGCTGGTCTATGTCCTCGCCTGGCGGCACGGGATGCAGCCGAGCCGGTTCGTGCTCACCGGCGTCGGGATCGGGGTCGCGCTCTCCGCCGTCGTGCAGCTGTATCTCACGGACAGCGAGCTGGAGGCGGCCGAGCAGATCAAGCTGTGGCTGACCGGGAGCCTCAACGGGCGGGGCTATGAGCAGGCTGGGCCGCTGGCCTTCGTCCTGCTGCTCTCGCTGCCCGCGCTCGGGTGGGCGGGCCGGGCGTCGCTGCCGCTCGGGCTGGACCCCGACACGGCGGCCGCGCTCGGGGTGCGGGTAGGCCGGGTACGGCTCGGGCTCACCGTCCTCGGGGTCGTGCTCGCCGCGACGGCGACCGGGGCGGCCGGGCCCATCGGCTTCGTCGCCCTCACCGCGCCCCAGCTGGCCCGCCGCCTCACCCGCACGCCCCACCTCCCCCTGCTCAACGCCGCGTTGACGGGTGCCGTGATTCTGGTCGCGGCCGATCTCGCGGCCCGCACCCTCGTGCCCCCGCTGGAGATCCCGGTCGGCGCGCTCACCGCGCTGGTCGGCGGGCCGTATCTGCTGTGGCTGCTGGGGAAGCGGTGAGGGCCCCGGAGCAGTGCGGCTCCGGGGCCCTCGGTCCTGCGGCAGGCGTCAGATCGTCGCCGTGTCGATGACGAAGCGGTACCGGACGTCGCTCGCCAGCACCCGCTCGTACGCCTCGTTGATCTCGTCGGCGCGGATCAGCTCGATCTCCGCGCCGAAGCCGTGCTCCGCGCAGAAGTCCAGCATCTCCTGGGTCTCGGCGATACCGCCGATCATGGAGCCGGCGAGCGTCTTGCGGCCGCCGATCACGGAGAAGAGGTTGAGGGAGATCGGCTCCTCGGGGGCGCCGACGTTCACCAGGGCGCCGTCCCGCTTGAGCAGGGAGAGGTACGCGCTGAAGTCGAGCGGAGCCGAGACCGTGGAGACGATCAGGTCGAAGGTGCCGGCCAGCTCCTCGAAGGTCTTCGGGTCGCTGGTGGCGTAGTAGTGGTCGGCGCCCAGCTTGAGGCCGTCCTCCTGCTTGCGCAGGGACTGAGAGAGGACGGTGACCTCGGCGCCGAGCGCGTGGGCGATCTTGACGCCCATGTGGCCGAGGCCGCCCAGACCGACGATCGCGACCTTCTTGCCGGGGCCGGCGTTCCAGTGCTTGAGCGGGGAGTACAGAGTGATGCCGGCGCAGAGCAGCGGCGCGGCCTCGTCGAGGGCGATGCCCTCGGGGATACCGACGACGAAGTTCTCGTCGACGACGACCTTCTCGGAGTAGCCGCCGTAAGTGGGCTCGCCGTCCTTGCCGACCGCGTTGTAGGTGCCCACGTTCCCGCCGGTGCAGTACTGCTCCTCACCGGCCTTGCAGCTCTCGCACTCGCGGCAGGAGTCGACGAGACAGCCCACACCCACCCGGTCGCCGACCCGGAACTTGGTGACGCCGGGTCCCACCTCGGACACGACGCCGGCGATCTCGTGGCCGGGGACCATCGGGAAGATGGCCTCGCCCCAGCCCTCGCGGGCCTGGTGGATGTCGGAGTGGCAGATGCCGGCGAACTTGATGTCGATCAGGACGTCGAACTCGCGGACCGCGCGCCGTTCGATGGTGGTGCGCTCCAGCGGAGCCTTCGCGGCGGGGGCGGCGTACGCAGCAACGGTGGTCATGCCGGGGTTCTCCTAGCAGTGGTGTCGCACCCGGCCGCCTTCTGACCGGGTACGACACCACCCTGCCCGAGCGGAGGACGTTCACCCAGGTCACCGCTCTGCCTACGTTCGCTGTTCCTACTACTGGCGGGGTCAGGATGATGAGCGTACGACCGTGAATACTTGAGGCATGGACGAACGCCCCGAACCCGTACAGGAGCCCTCCGGCGGCGCGCTGGACCGGCGTGCCGAGCTGAGCGAGTTCCTGCGCACCCGGCGGGCCCGGCTGAAGCCGGAGGACGTGGGCCTGCCGGACTTCGGACGGCACCGGCGGGTGCCGGGACTGCGGCGCGAGGAGCTGGCGCAGCTGGCCGGGGTGTCGGTGGCGTACTACACGCGCCTGGAGCAGGGCAACGGACGGAACGTGTCGGCGGAGGTCCTGGACGCGATCTCCCGTGCCCTGCGGCTCACCGACGCCGAGCACGCCCATCTCACGCATCTCGCGAAGCCGAAGCAGCACAAGAAGAAGCAGACCGGGCGGACCCAGCAGGTGCGCGGAGCGCTGCTCCAGCTGCTCGACTCGATCGAGGGGGTCCCTGCCTACATCTCGGGCCGGCGCTCCGACATCCTCGCCTGGAACCGGATGGCCGCGGCGGTCTTCGGCGACTGGTCCGCACTGCCGCCGCAGGACCGCAACTGGGCCCGGATGGTGTTCCTGCGGCCCGAGTACCGCGACCTGTTCGTGGAGTGGGAATCGAAGGCGACCGACATCGTCAGCTATCTGCGCATGGACGCCGGCTGCCACCCCGACGATCCGCGCCTGTCCGCCCTGGTCGGTGAACTCTCCGTCAAGAGCGAGGTGTTCAGACGTCTGTGGGCCACCCATGACGTCAAGGAGAAGGGCTACGGCGTCAAGCACTTCCGCCACCCCCTGGTGGGCGACCTCTCCCTCTCCTTCGAGTCGTTCCGTCTCTCCGACGACAGCGAACAGATGCTGATCACCTACCACGCGGAACCCGGCTCGCCCTCGGCGGAGGCCCTGCGCCTGCTGGCCAGCTGGGGCACGGACGCGACCCGCGCGGGCAAGGACTCGACGGCCCCGCGGACCTGACCGGACCCCTCAGTCCGCGACGCCGAGGTCCTCGCGCATCAGCCGCCGCATCTCGGACAGCCGGGGCTCGGCCTCCTTCAGGTCCAGCAACGCCCGCACGGCGCTCTCCCCGTCCCGGGCCCGCCCCCGGTCGAGCCGCTTCACCACGGCGTCGATGCCCGCGAGCACCTCGTTCACGGCCCGCGAGGCCTGGAGGATCCGCTCCGGCACGACCATCTGCGCCTCGGCGTACCGGTCCCGGTACTCCCGCCGCACCTCCTCCAGCTGTTCGCGGTCGTGGTCCGTGTAGACGTCGTCGCGCAGCCGGTGCAGGGCGTCCTTGAGGAGGGTGTGGAACTGACGCGAGGCCCGGTTCATCGCCGTGTAGGCGGTCCGCCGGTCCTCGAACAGCCGCCTGCGTTCGGCGACTTCGGCCTCCTCCGCCCGCTGTCGCGAGGTCAGCCGCTGGCTGAGGACAGGGGCGAAGAGAGTGCCGAGGACACCGACCACGGCGGTGATCATGGCGGTCACGGCAGCGGTCATGCGCGGACCCTACGTCACCCCTGGTACGGCGGCATCACCCCCCACCCCCACTTCGGCACCGGCTGCTCCGCCGGCGGCTTGGCGTCCGGTCCGGAGAAGTACACCGCGAGCCGGGTGCCCCACTCGACGTAGGCGAGGAAGGCCGAGCGGAACTCGGCGTCGGTCGGCAGGCCGGCCTCGTCGGCGGCGTCCTGGATGAGGCTGACCCAGCGGCGGCGCTGGGGCTCGGTGATGCCCCGGCCCAGGTGCTTGGCGACCATGTGGCCGTGGCCGCCCTGGGTCTCGGAGTAGCCGGGCGGGCCGCCGAAGACCTCCGCCAGCCACAGGGACACGTGCTCGGCGTGCTCGGGGGCCAGTCCGTCGAACACCGGGGCCAGCAGGTCGTCCTTGAGGACCTTGCCGTAGAAGACCGACGTCAGCCGGGCGAAGGCCTCCGCGCCGCCCGCCCACTCGTACAGCGTGGGCACGGCCGAGCCCGCGCCGCGTACCGTCGTCGGTTTGTAGTGCCGCATCTCCTCGATGTCGGCGATGTACGGGCGGATCTCGGCAAGGAAGTCGGGGAAGAGTTCCGACTTGCGGAAGCCCTCGATGTGGTCCTCCGTCGAGGTCCATGTGATGCGCAGGACGAAGTGCGCGAAGTCCTCCTCGCAGCGCGCCAGTTCGTAGTCCACGCACTGCGGCGCCGCCGCCAGCTGGGCCGCGGCGCGGGTGTAGGCGGCCAGGAACTCCGCCGAACGGTCTTCCGGGATGTGGTATCGGACGTATTCCACGGTGTGGGCGGTCATGGGCACCACACAAACACGGAAGCCCCACCGGAGGCTGCACCTCCGGTGGGGCTTTCGCTCATGGCCTACTGCGGCGGACTACTTTCCGTAGTACGCGTTGTAGATCGAGATCGTCGACTTGTTGTTCTTCTTGTCGGCGATCTTGGCGTGGAAGGAGATGCCCTTCCCCTTCTCCGGGTTCTTCACGGTGATCTTGCCGCCCGTGACGGTGACCTTCTTCCAGGTCTTGCCGTAGTCGTACGACACGTACACCGACAGCGACTTCAGGTTGGAACCCTTGGCCGCGCCCTCGACGGTGACCGGGATCTTCACCGTCTCGCCGGCCTTGACGCGGCTGTCCAGCCCGGTCTTGGCGTTGAAGCGGACCGTGGAGGCCGGCAGCGTGACGGCGTCGTCGCCGGCGGCCTTCTTCGAGCGGAACGTGAAGCTCACGTCGATCCGCGTCGAGGCCGCCGCCAGCTTGACGCTCCGCTTCACGGAGGACGTCAGCTTGTACTCGGCGTCGGCGGCGGGAACCGTGAACGCCTCCCCGAAGAGCGGGTCCTGGTTGGAACCGATCTTCGTGCCGTTGCGGTACAGCTCGGTCTTCACCGAGGTGAAGTCGGACGAGCCCGAGTGCTGGGCACCGTCGGCGAACAGCGACATGGCCCCGTAGAGGTAGTTGCCCTCGCGGAAGACGCCGTTGGCCTTGTTGATGTGCGGGCCGAAGACCGCGGTGTTGAAGGTCTTCGTGGACGTGGTGCCCGGCTTGAACGTCTGCGGCTCACCCAGCGTGTAGCCGGCCTCCGGGATGGAGAGGCCGTCCGGGTCCTTGACTCCGCCGTACTGCAGGAAGTCCAGGCCCCACTTGATCTGGTCACCCGTGGACAGGTGGACGGTGCGGGTGCCGGGCAGCGGCTGCTCGACGGGCGCGCCGAAGACGAAGTCGTTCGGCAGCAGGCCCCACGGGCTGATCGCGCCGGTCTTGCCACTCGCCGCGGCACCCATGGCGGCCTTGACCGTGGCGAGCTCGCTCTGCTTGTAGTGCCGGACCTTGTCGCCGACGAGGTGCTTCACGTTGGCACTGGTCGCCACGTCGTACTCGGTGTTCGCGCCCTTGGCCCACTGCCCGAACCAGGTCTGGGTCAGACCGCTGGGGACATCGGCACCGAGCGCCGCGATCCGGATGTTCTCGAAGGAGTCCATGCCGACCCCGATGGGGAGCATCGCGGGCTCGTAGAAGTAACTGATCATCGCGGACACCGGCTTGGCCGAGGCGTCCGGGACCGTGATGTCGGATGTCTTGGTCTTGCGGGCGTCGATCGTCACCGAGCGGTTCTTGGTCATGCTCAGCTTCGGCTGGACCACCCAGTCGAGGCCGCCCTCGAAGGTGACCCAGTCCTTGGCGATCCACGCGTCCAGCAGGTAGTCGCCCTTGGGCAGCCGCATCTTCGTGGTGCCGGACTCGTCGACCGTCACCCGGTAGCCGCGGTCCTTGGCCAGGCCGGTGTAGCCGACGAGGACGCTGTCGTAGTCCTTGGTGGGCTGGCCGTCCTTGCCGATGTGCTTGATGGTGAGGTCGTACGACTGCACCTCACGCTCCACGGCCGCGCCCGTACGGACCGTCTGGCCGCCGCCCGTCGCGGTCACGTACGCGGAGTACGCGCCGTCGACCGTGCCGCCCAGCTTGGTGTTGACGGTGAAGTCGACGGAGGCCGTGCCGCCCGCCGGGACGGTCACCTTCGTCTTGGCGAGCTTGAAGAAGCCCGCCGGAGCCGCCGCGCCCTTGGGGTTGGTGGCCTTCGACGAGAGCGTCAGCGTGACGTCCTTGTCACCGAGGTTGCGGTACGTCAGCTTCTTGGTGACCGGCTTGTCGTCGGTGTGCGGCCACTGCTGCGTACCGAAGCTCACCGACACCGGTTCGGCGATCACGGTCTGCTTGATGGCCTTGTCGACCTGGATCCGGCCCGAACCCTGCTCGAACGGGGTGTACTTGCCGCCCTTGGTGGAGGCGGTCAGCGCGCCCTTCAGCTCGGCGTACGTCCACTCCGGGTGCTCCTGCTTGAGGATCGCCGCGGCACCCGCGACATGCGGGGTCGCCATCGACGTACCGGAGATGGTCAGGTAGCCGGCCGGCTTCTCGCCGACTTCCTGCTCGATGACGCTGCCCTTGGCCGAGGCGGCCGTGATGTCCACGCCCGGCGCGGTCACGTCCGGCTTGATGGCGCTGTCGCCGACCCGCGGGCCGGTGCTGGAGAAGGGTGCCAGGACGTCCTTGTCGTCGACGGCGCCGACGGTGAGCGCGGCGTCCGCGCTGCCCGGCGAACCGACCGACTGCGGACCGGAGTTGCCCGCCGCGATCGCGAAGAGCGTGCCCTTCTCGGCGGAGAACTTGTTGACCGCCGCTTCCAGCGGGTCGACCTCCGGGGTGTCCATGCCGCCGAGGCTGAGGTTGACGACGTCGGCGCCCTGCGCGACGGCCCACTCCATGCCGGCGAGGATGCCGGAGTCGTCGCCCGAACCGAAGTCGTCGAGGACCTTGCCGTTGAGGATCTTGGCGCCGGGCGCCACACCCTTGAACTTGCCGCCCGACTTGGCGCCGGTGCCCGCCGCGATGGACGCGACGTGCGTGCCGTGGCCGAAGTGGTCGGTGGCGTCGGTGGCCGCGGAGAAGTTCTTGGCCTCGATCACCTGGTCCTTGAGGTCCGGGTGAGTGGCGTCGACACCGGTGTCCAGGACGGCGATCTTGACGCCCTTGCCGTCGTAACCGGCGGCCCACGCCTTCGGGGCGCCGATCTGCGGCACGGACTTGTCGAGGCTGGCCTTGCGGACGCCGTCGAGCCAGACGTGCGCGATGCCGGAGGCCGTCTTGTCGCCGTTGGTGACGGCGTCCCAGAGCTCGGGCGCGTCGGCGGTCGGGGTCTGCACCGCGTCCGCGTTCAGTGCCTTGAGGGTCTGGCGGAGGGTGCCGGCGTCGCGGACGTCGTCCTTGGCGGCGGTGGCGGCGCCCTTGTAGCCGACGATCACCTTCAGGCCCTTGGCCTGCGACTTGCGGGTCGCGGACTTGTTGAGCTCGGTGATGTCGAACAGCCGCTGGTCGAGCTTGCCGGCGGCGACCAGACGGGCCGCGTCGCCGGGTATGACCAGGGTGTGCCCGTCGGCCTTGCGGACCTGGAAGGGTATGTGCTCGCGCCCCTCCCCCCGCTCGACGCTGACGACCTGCCCCTTGGCGGTCACGGAGACCCGGTCACCCGTGATGAGGGTGATGCGGTGGTGTGCCTTGAGCGAAGAGGAGGCGGCCGGCGAGGGCGCCGCCTGTTCCGGCTGCGCCGCCGCGGGGCTGGTCATGCCCGCCGCGAGGGCGACCGCCGCTCCCGTGGCCACGGTGGCGGCACACACTCTTTTCACTTGTCTGCGCAAGTTTCCCCCTTGCAGAAGAACCGGGTGAATTCCCCGTTCACCCAGCCGGGGGTGGTCCCGTACGCATGCGCGTCGCCCCCCGGAATACGCAGTATGCCGGGGGGTGATCAGGCACCTCAATAGACAGGAACCCCACAGGAGGCACTGTTACGTGTTGCTCATATTCACGCGCCCGCGTTCTCCTTCACCGTGATCTTGCCCTTGCGAATGGTCGCGATCCGCGGGGCCTTCTTCGCGAGGGCCGAGTCATGCGTGACCATGATGAAAGTGAGCCCGAGCTCCTTCCACATGCGTTCGAGTACGTCCATGATCTCGTCGCGCATCGACTCGTCGAGGTTGCCGGTGGGTTCGTCGGCGAGCAGCACCTTGGGGTTCTTGACGAGGGCGCGGGCGATCGCGACGCGCTGCTGCTGTCCTCCGGACATCTCGCCGGGCAGATGTCCGAGGCGTTCCCCGAGGCCTACGGATTTCAGCGCCTCGGCGGCCCGTTCGCGGCGTTCCTTCACCTTGGTGCCGAGGGGGACGAGGGCGGTTTCCACGTTCTCCTGTGCGGTGAGCGTGGGGATCAGGTTGAAGGACTGGAAGACGAAACCGATGTTCTCGCTGCGGACCCTGGTGAGTTTGGCCTCGGAGAGCTTGGCCAGGTCGGTGCCGTCGAGGACGACCTCGCCCGCCGTGGGGCGGTCGAGGCCGCCGAGCATCTGGAGGAGGGTGGACTTGCCGCCGCCGGTGGGGCCCTGGATGACGAGGCGGTCGCCGTCGGCGATGGTGAGGTCGATGCCGGCGAGGGCGTCCACGGATTCCTTGCCGCGGGTGTAGCGCTTGGTGACGCTTCTGAGTTCGTACATGGTGGGTGGCTCCTGGTGGGGTTCGGGGGTGGTGCGGATGCGTTTGGCTGCGGGTGCGTGGGGGCTGGTCGCGCAGTTCCCCGCGCCCCTTGGGTGGGTCGACTCGCCCCAGCCACAACCGGGCCCCGCGCTACTCGACGCGCCGTAGTGCATCCGCCGGGCGCAGCCGCGACGCGCGCCAGCCGCCGAACGCGCCCGCGATCAGGCCGCCGGC
The DNA here is from genome assembly GCF_044742595.1 of Streptomyces sp. NPDC087859. Classification (NCBI taxonomy): domain Bacteria; kingdom Bacillati; phylum Actinomycetota; class Actinomycetes; order Kitasatosporales; family Streptomycetaceae; genus Streptomyces; species Streptomyces sp. NPDC087859. The sequence goes on from NZ_JBIUUU010000001.1 coordinate 309,277, forward strand.
CACCGCGAGGCCCACCGCTATGGCCACGGTCGTCACGCTCACCGGGGCGGTCAGGGCGACGTCCAGGGTCCGGGACGCGGTCTGCCGGCCGGGGCCGCCGCCGAAGCCGCCGCCTCCGCCGGGGCCGCCACCGGTGTTACCGCCACCGCCCAACTGGGCTTCCAGCGTGGGGCTGATGGCCGTGACGACATACGCGCCCGCCAGGCCCAGGGCGATCCCCAGCGCGCCGCCGAGCAGCCCGTTGACCATCGCCTCGCCGACGACCTGCCGGGTCACCCGGCCCGAGCGCCAGCCCAGGGCCTTGAGCGTGCCGAACTCGCGGACCCGGCGGGAGACCGCCGAGGAGGTCAGCAGACCGGCGACCAGGAACGCGGCGATGAGGACCGCGATGGACAGCCACTTGCCGACGCTGGTGGCGAGGTCGGAGGCGGTGGAGAGGGAGCCGGAGACGGTGTCCGCGAGGTCGGCGGAGGTCGTCACGGTCGTGCCCGAGATGTTCTTCTGGATGGTCGACTTGACGGCGTCGATCCGCTGGGAGTCCGTCGCCTTGACGTAGATCGTGGTGACCTTGTTCTTCTGGTCGCTGATCGTCTGCGCCTGCTTGAGCGGGATGTACAGGTTGGCCGCCGCGTCACCGCTGTCCGCGGTCGCGACGCCGATCACCTTGAACTTGATCTTCTTGATGGTGACCATGGAGCCGACTTTGAGTTCCTTCTCCTTGGCGTAGGCCGAGTCGACGACGGCGACCTTGGCGTCGGTCTCCGTCGTCTTGAAGGTACGGCCACTGGTGATCTTGGAGGAGGTCAGCGGGCCGGCGCCGGACTGCGTGACGTCGGTGCCGTAGACGGAGTAGTTGTTGACGTCGAAGTCGGCGCCGCCGCCGCGCACTTCGCCCTGCGGCTGGCCGGTGCCGCCGCCGTTCCCACCGGGGCGGTTTTGCTGCTGCCCGCCGTTGTCGTTCTGCTGGAACTGGCCGCGGGTGAACTGACCGTCGACCTTGATGACCTGGAGGCTCAGACCGCCGACCGCGTCCGCGACACCGTTCTGCGAGCCGACCTTGGTGACGGTGGTGGCGGCCAGCGTCTGGAAGCCCTGCGGCATGACGATGTCGCTGCTCTGTTCCGCGTCGGAGTCGCCGTCCTGCGCGTCGAACTGGAAACGCGGGCGCTGCTGGGCGTTGTCGCCCGACTGCGCCGGGGCGGCCTTGGTGACCGTCATGTCCGTGCCGAGACCGTAGAGCGACTCCAGGACCTTGTCCTGGGCCTTGCCCATGCCGGAGGACACGGAGTTGACCACGATGACCAGCGCGATACCGAGCGCGAGCCCGGAGGCGACGACGAGGGCCGCCTTTCTGCGGCGGCGCAGTTCGCGCCTCAGGTAGGTGAAGAACATGCGCCGCAAGCTAGGTACGGCGCGTGATGACTGGATAAGGCCCAAATAAGAGATGCATGAGAAGGCTGTGGCGAAGCCCGGAAACACCGATGCCGCCCCTGGGGGCGGCATCGGGAAACTGTGAACTGACCCTGGATCAGACGGCCGAGCCGGCCTTCCAGTCGGCCCAGCTGAGGTTCCAGCCGTTGAGGCCGTTGTCCGGGGAGACCGTCTTGTCGCCGGTGTTCTGGACGATCACGACGTCGCCGACGATCGAGTTGTTGTAGAACCAGTAGCCCGCGGTGCCCTTGTCGTTGGCGCCCTTGGTGTCCGAGAGGCCGACGCAGCCGTGGCTGGTGTTCACGCTGCCGAAGATGGACTTCGCGCCCCAGTAGTTGCCGTGCACGAAGGTGCCGGAGTTGGTGAGGCGGATGGCGTGCGGCACGTCCTTGATGTCGTACTCGCCCTTGCCGTCGTCGTCGGTGAAGCCCACGGTCGCGCCGTTCATGCGCGTCTCCTTGAACTTCTCGGACATCACCATGATGCCTTCGTACGTCTTGTTCTCCGGGGAGCCGGCCGAGATCGGGATCGTCTTGACCGTCTTGCCGTCCTGCGTGACCTTCATCTGCTTGGTCTTCGCGTCGACGTACGTGATCTGGTTACGGCCGATCTTGAAGGTGACCGTCTTCTGCTGGACGCCGTAGACACCGTCCGCGCCCTCGACACCGTCGAGCGCGAGCTTCAGCGTGACGGTGGAGTTCTCGGTCCAGTAGTCGTCCGGGCGGAAGTCGATGCGGTTGGCGTTGAACCAGTGCCCGACGACCTCCTGGCCGCTGGACGAGGAGACGGTGATGCCCTTCTGGACGGCCGACTTGTTGGTGATCGCCTTGTCGAAGTTGATCGACACCGGCATGCCCACGCCGACGGTGGAACCGTCCTCCGGCGTGAAGTTGCCTATGAAGCTGTTGGTCGGGGAGACCGTGGTGAACGAGGCGTTCTCGTGGGCCACGCGGCCGTCGGAGTCCTTGGCCTCGGCGGCCAGCTTGTAGGTGGTCGAGCGCTCCAGCTGGGCGCTCGGCTTCCAGCTGGTCTTGTCGGCGGACAGCGCGCCCGCGACCTCGGTGCCGTCGGCGGTCGTCATGGAGACGTCCGTGAGCGTGCCCTTGCTCACGGTGACGGCGGCCGAGTTGTTGATGGAGGCGTTGTCCGAGCCGTCCTTGGGCGTGATCTTGATGTCGGCCTCGGACGTCTTCTTGGCCGCCGCCTCGTCGGCCTTGGCCTGCGAGGTGTCGCTGCTGCTGCCAGAGGCATCGTCGTCGCCGCTGGAACAGGCCGACAGCACGAGCACACCGCCGAGCAGTGCGGACGCGACCGTCAGGCCCCTGCGCCGCTTACTGACCGTCATCACACGCTTCTCCATCGTTGCCAAATCCCCAAAACCCCGAGAGTCCCCGTTAATGAATCTTCAACGCTACGACCGGTTCGTCCCGTTCCACATTCTTCGAAGGTGTGGGGCACACCACGTCCGCCGTGGCGGGTGGTGCGGATCTCGGTCCGTGCGCCCCCTGAGACGAGCAAACCCCGGGCGGCGGTTGCCGCCCGGGGTCACGATTTCCCCAAGACTGCTCAGCCGGCCGCCGCTGCCGCTTCTTCTTCCTCGTCCTCGGTCACATCATCCTCGTCGAGGTCCCACTCCGGCGAATCCGGGTCGTAGTCGATCTGCTCGCTGGACCAGGAGGCCTGGACGAGTTCGACCCCGGGTACCTCGCTGACCAGGTCGAACGGATCGACGAGATACGCGAGGGCCTCCGCGGTGTCTTCCGTCACAGCGCTCTCGGCGTGGGTCTGCTCGTCGGCCGGCATCTCGGAATCGTCGGCGATCCGCTCCAGCGCGGCCCTCGTCACGACCTCCTCGTCGCCGATCTCGACGACGAGTTCCACGCGAAGGCGGACAAAACGTGATGTCTCTGAAGTGCTCATGTCCCGGAGAGTACGGCCCTTCGTCCCCGTGACTTTCCTGTGACCCGCCCCTTTCATTAACATCGCCCCACACGGCCAATTCGCCAGCGCCACAAGGGGATCGATATTCCGTGTCACCCGCTCGCCGTTCGTTGCTGACCGCCACCGCCGCGGGCACCCTCCTGGGCGCCCTGTGGTTCGTCCCTTCCGCCAACGCGTCCCAGGACGAACCGGCGAGAACGCAGGTCACGCAGCAGGCCAGGGCCACGACCGCCGAGGCGGCCCAGGACCAGGACACCCAGGACGGCGCCCGGCTCGCCGACACCGGCAGCTTCGACACCACGCCGTACGTCGTCGGCGGCACGGCCTTCCTCGGGCTCGGCGCCGGTTTCGTCGTCTATTCGGTGCGCCGGGAACGTCTCGGGTTTTGAATCGACTTGACGCGCGTTTGACCAAAACCTCATAGTCCGCTCATGAAGAGATCATCGGGGGCGCGCATAGGCGCCACGCTCGCCGTGAGCGCGCTGTCACTCGCCCTCATCACGGGCTGTTCGGACGAGGGTTCGGACGACTCCAAGGAAACGGGGTCGGGTTCCTCCTCGTCGGCCCCGGCCGGGAAGACGTACACCGCGGCCGAACTGAAGAAGCTGATCCTCGCCCAGGGCGATGTGGACGGCTACAAGGTCGCCAAGACCCTCGGGGCTCCGGAGACCAAGGACGAGGTCACGACCTCCGACGAGAAGTGCCGGCCGCTCGCCTTCGCCATGTCGGCCCAGGCGCCCGGTGACGCGGCCGCGGAGGCCAGCGTCCAGGCCACGCAGGAGAAGAACCCCACCGACACCGCCTCCAAGTCCGTGGAGGACCTGGCGGAGGGCGAGGTGGAGGACACCCTCACGGACGCGATGAGCGTCAACGTGACGATCGTCGGCCTCTCCTCCTACGAGGGCGACGGCGCGGCGAAGACCTTCAAGTCCGTCTCGGACGCCGTCGAGAGCTGCTCCGGCGGCTTCACGGTCACCTCGGAGGGTGAGAAGCAGAAGCTCACCAAGATCTCCGCCGAGAAGGGCTCGGGCGCCGGCGACGAGTCGATCGCCTTCGCCTCCGAGGGCGAGATGGAGGGCTCGGCCGACACGGGCACCGTCCACGCCGAGGTCGTCCGGCACGGCAACACCATCGCCACGTACTACACGATCAACATCGGCTCGCTGATGACCGGCAAGGCGTACACGATCGACGGCACCGTCGTCGACGCGCAGGCCAAGAAGCTCAAGTAAGCACCGCCGCAAGGGGCCCTGTCGCATGACAGGGCCCCTTCATGCCGTCTAGCGAAGCGGACCGGTGACCGTCTCGGCCGCCGCCACCAGCTGCCCGCCGCGCACGAACGCGTCCGCCGCGGCCAGGTCGGGCGCGAGGAACCGGTCCGGGCCCGGACCCTGGACGCCCGCCTTCCGTACGGCCTCGATGACCGCCTGCGAGGCCGGCGCCGGGGAGAGCCCCTCGCGCAGCTCCACCGCGCGCGTGGCGGCGTACAGCTCGACGGCGACGACCCGGGTGAGGTTGTCGACGGCCGTCCGCAGCTTGCGCGCCGCCGACCAGCCCATGGAGACGTGGTCCTCCTGCATCGCGGAGGACGGGATCGAGTCCGCCGACGCGGGCACGGCCAGCCGCTTCATCTCGCTCACCAGCGCGGCCTGGGTGTACTGGGCGATCATCAGACCCGAGTCGACGCCCGCGTCGTCCGCGAGGAACGGCGGCAGACCGTGGCTGCGGTTCTTGTCGAGCAGCCGGTCGGTACGCCGTTCCGTGATGGACGCGAGGTCGGCGGCGGCGATGGCCAGGAAGTCCAGGACGTAGGCGACGGGTGCGCCATGGAAGTTGCCGTTGGACTCGACACGCCCGTCGGGCAGCACGACGGGGTTGTCGACGGCGGACGCCAGCTCTCGCTCGGCGACCAGCCGCGCATGCGCCATCGTGTCCCGCCCGGCGCCCGCGACCTGCGGGGCGCAGCGCACCGAGTAGGCGTCCTGGACGCGCGGCGCGTCGTCCTGGTGGTGCCCGGTGAGCTGCGAACCCTTCAGCACGGCCAGCATGTTGGCGGCGCTGGCGCCCTGCCCCGGGTGGGGGCGGATGGCGTGCAGTTCGGGGGCGAGGACCTTGTCGGTGCCGAGGAGGCCCTCCATCGACAGGGCGGCCGTGATATCGGCCGACTTGTAGAGCATGTCGAGGTCGGCGAGTGCCATCACCAGCATGCCGAGCATGCCGTCGGTGCCGTTGAGAAGGGCGAGGCCCTCCTTCTCCCGCAGCTCGACGGGGGCGATGCCGTGCGTGGCGAGCAGTTCACCGGCGGGCCGTACGACCCCGTCGGGCCCCTCGGCGTCTCCCTCGCCCATGAGGGTGAGGGCACAGTGGGACAGGGGCGCGAGGTCTCCGGAGCAGCCGAGGGAGCCGTACTCGTGGACGACCGGGGTGATCCCGGCGTTGAGCACGTCGGCCATGGTCTGTGCGACCTCGGGACGGACACCGGTGTGCCCCGAGCAGACGGTCTTCAGCCGCAGGAACATCAGGGCCCGTACGACCTCCCGCTCGACGCGCGGACCCATGCCGGCGGCGTGCGAGCGGACGATGTTGCGCTGTAGCTGGGCGCGGAGCTCGGTGCTGATGTGCCGGGTCGCCAGTGCGCCGAAGCCGGTGCTCACGCCGTAGACGGGGTCGGGCTTGGCGGCCAGCGCCTCCACGATCTCGCGGGCGGCGGCGAGTGCCGTGACCGCCTCGGCGGAGAGCTCGATCCGGGCGCCGTCGCGCGCCACGGCGAGAACGTCGGACGCGGTCACCCCGGACGTCCCCACCACCACAGTGTGCATATCCATATTCAGGAGCGTACGCACTGAAGACGAGGATGTCACGAGTGGGGTAGGGGTTTGCCCCTTACCCGTGCGTACGTCACAGACGCCGCCCCCGGAACCGCCGACGCTCCGCTCGCCCCTCCCCGGAGGGCTCGTCGGCCAGTCGGACGACGGGGTCGTCGGGCCCCTCCCGCCCCGCGACGACCGGCTTGGCGGCGCGTTCGGCCTTCGCCCGGTACTGGGCGGCGTCGGCGAGCCGGAACAGCCGACGGGCGGAACGGACGGGCCCGATGGGATCCTCGGTCGACGCGACACCGCAGGCCACACCGTCCCCCAGCTCCAGCTCGGCGGCCCGGCGGCACAGTTCGTCGGCGGCCTTGACCACCTCGTCGGCACCGGGCCCGACGACGAGCAGACAGAACTCGTCCCCGCCGAGCCGCGCGGCGAGCGCCCCCGGCAGCATGGCGCCACAGAGGGAGAGCACGGACCCGAACCGCTCCAGAAGCCGGTCGCCCACGGCGTGCCCCTGGGTGTCGTTGACGCGCTTGAGCCCGTTCAGATCGCAGACGACGAGGCTGACGACGACGCCCTCCCGCTTGTGCCGCTCCACCGCTTCGTCAAGGCGTACGTCGACGGCGCGACGGTTGGCGAGACCGGTGAGCGCGTCGGTGAACGCCAGCCGTCTCGCCTCCTCCAGCCGCTCGGTCTGGGCGATCCCGGCGGCGACGACGGAGGCGAGGACGGTGGCGAAGTCGGCGTCGGCGCGGTCGAAGACGGGGTGCCCGGCGGGGCGGGCGACGTAGAGCTCGCCCCAGGCGCGGCCGTTGAGCACGATGGGGGCGACGACGCAGCAGCCGCGGCCCCTTCTGCGGAGGGCGGCGACGCGCTGATGGACGTATCCGGGCCGGCGCCCGGCCGCGGGACCCTCGGCCGTCTCCACCCAGGCGTTGGGCTCGCCGCCCCCGGCCCACCGCTCGTGCAGGAACTCGGTGATCTCGGGGAACTGATGGACGGGGTACGCCTCGCCGTCGGGGAACTCCTCCTCGTCGGGCGCCCGCTCCCCGACATTGACGAGGACCCTGAGCCGTCCGAGCTCCCGCTCCCATACGGACAGCGCGGCGAAGCTCCCGCCGAGGGCACGGCAGGCACCGGCCGCCGCGGCACGCCACGCCTCGCGTGAACCATGGGCTGCCGCCATGCCCTGAGCCAACGCGACGACGGCCGCGAGCCGCTTGTCCTCACCCATCACTCCAGGCTAGGGAGGTTTGGGACGAACAGGGACATTGATGCGCCGAACAGGTGTGGGGGAGCCGGAAAGGTGGGGGGCGGCTGAGCGGTTCGGCGGGGTGCGGGCGCGTGGGGGCTGGTCGCGCAGTTCCCCGCGCCCCTGGGTGGCTCGGCGGAGCCCGCGAACGGTCGTGAACCCGGCACCCCGTCGCGCCGGGCCGCGCACCCGCCCCCGCCCAGCCCCCACACCCTCAGCCCACTACTCCCCCGGCCACTCGGGCGTCCGCTTCTCGTTGAACGCCCGGACCCCCTCCGCCCGGTCCCCCGAGAACGCCACCGACCTCCACGCCGCGTCCTCGACCTCGAGGCCCGCCCTCAGGTCCAGCCCGTGCCCGAGCCGCAACGCCTTCTTCGCGGCCCTCAGTCCCACCGGGGAATTCGCGGCCATCCGCGCCCCCAGGTCCAGCGCCTCCTCCCGGTCCCGCCCCTCCTCCACGAGCAGATCCACGAGCCCCAGCTCCCGGGCCTCCCCGGCCTCCACCCGGCGCGCCGTGAAGATCAGTTCGGCGGCCCGGGCGGCCCCCACCCGACGCGGCAGCAACTGCGTGCCCCCGCCGCCCGGAATCACCCCGACCGAGACCTCCGGCAGCCCCACCACGGCGGTACGGTCCGCCACGATCACGTCGCACGACAGGGCCAGCTCGAAGCCGCCGCCGAGAGCGAACCCGTGCACCGCGGCGATGGTCGGCACCGGCAGTTCCAGGACCCCGGTGTACGCACCGCGGGCCACCGGCCGCTGGCGCACCAGGTCGGCGTCGCTGAAGGAGTTCCGTTCCTTCAGGTCCGCCCCGACGCAGAACGCCCGCTCGTGCGTCGACGTCAGCACGACCGCCCGTACGTCCTGGTCGTCCCCCAGCGCCGCACAGGCCGCCGCCAGCGACCGGGCCATCCCGGTCGACACGGCGTTCATGGCCTTCGGCCGGTCGAGGGCCAGTTCCGCGACGTGCCCGTGCCGCCGCACCAGCACGAACTCCCCGAACCGTTCCTCGCTCATGACACCCTCCGGTTAACGCGGGTTAACAACATTCGCCCCGATCATCGCAGCCCGGCCCCCGGCGCGAAAGGGCAGCAGGCGCGGGGGTTCCCGCATCCCCGTCCGACTCCCCGTTCGAGTGACATCCCGCCCAACTCGGGTCCCACCGCCCACGGGAGCGCATAGCGTGCGCTCCGCCGCGGCGCACCGGGGGCGCGAGCGCATGGGGAGGGATCGGGATGACGACGATGACGGACACCGCACCACGGCTGGACGCGGCCTTCGTCCAGGCTCCGGAGATCGCACCGACCCGGCTCTTCGCGGCCCCCCGTGGCCGGCACCGCCGCCCCCGGCCCCGCAAGATCCTCCTCGCCGCCGGCGGCCTCGCCCTGGCCGCCGGGGCACTGGGCCTCGTACGACTGGCGTCCGAGCCGGGCCTCGGCGGCGGCCCGGGCACCGGCAGCACGGAGGCCGAACCCCGCTTCGACGACCCGGGGACCGGCACGGACCGGGCGACCAACGCCGCCGCGACCGTCGGTTCGGTACCCAAGGTGAGCCCGTCGGCGACCGCCGCGATGGGCGGGGCCGGCGCGACACCGACGGCGGCCGACACCCTCGTACCGCTCCCGTCCGCGACGACCGTCGTCCCCGCGGGCTCCGCGGTCCCCGCGGCCGTCGCCACGACGATCCCCGACGCCCCGAACACCCCGGCACCCGCGACCACACCCCCGGCAGCGGCCCCGAGCAGCGCGGCCCCGCAGCCCGCGCCCACTCCGGCACCGAGCCAGACCACGCCGTCCCCCGAACCGCAGCAGCCCGGCGGAGTGTGCGTGCCCGTCATCGGGCTGTGCGTGGGCCCGCTGGGCCGCTGAGCAGCGGTTACGCGGGCCCGCCCGCGCGCCGCGTCAGCAGCCAGGGCTCCACCACGCCCAGACCACGCACCGGCCGCTGCCACATCGGCTGGAGCGCGAAGCGATACGTCGGCGGCTCCTCGCCCTCCTTCTCGGCGGTGGCCGCGGCCTCGGCGGCCTCCGCCTCGGAGGCGGGGGCCTCGGTGGTGCGGATCAGCTCCTCGGCGAACGCGGCGTCGACGAGCACGGCGTCCCGGGGAGCTATCGAGGTCAGCCGGGAGGCGAGGTTCACCGTCGTACCGAAGACATCCCCCATGCGGGTGGTCACCGTGCCGAAGGCGATGCCGACCCGCAGCTCCGGCATGGTCTCGTCGTTGGCCATCGTCTCGATGAGCCGCAGCGCGATCTCGGCGGCGACGCCCGCGTCGTCGGCGGCGTACAGCACCTCGTCGCCGAGGGTCTTGATGAGCCGCCCGCCGTGTGCGGCGACCAGGTCGGCGGCGGTGGTCTCGAAGGCCTCGACGAGCTCGCCGAGTTCCTCCTCCTCCATACGACGGGTCAGCCGTGTGAACCCGACGAGGTCGGCGAACCCGACCGCGAGCCGCCGGTCCACCATCTCCTCGTCGTCGGCGGCCTGCACGACCCGGCCCGCCGAGGCGGCGAGCTGGCGCCGCCAGACGTAGACGAGGAACTCCTCCAGCTCGGGCAAAAGCAGCTCGATGATCGGGTACGTCACCTCGGTACGGGTCATCCCGGGCTCGGGCGGCTCGGTCAGGCCCTCCAGGAAGGAGTCGATCTGCCACTCCGCGAGCCGGGCGGTGGTCTGCCCGGTGGACCTGGCCACCTGCACGGCCATCGCCTCGCTCAGCAGCCCCGCCTCGACCAGACCGGCGAGACGGCGCAGCGCGAGGACGTCGGCCTCCGTGAACGCCTTGGCCTGTCCGACGTCGGCGAAGCCCATCGCCCGCCAGAAACGGGTGGCGAGCTCCATCGAGACACCGGCCGTGCGGGCCGCCTGAAAGGGCGTGTAGCGCCGCTCGGCGCCGAGGATCAGCGCCTCCAGACGCACGGCGAGCGGGTGCGGGTCCCCTCCGGGGGTGGCGCCGTTCGTGTCCGCGCCGGAACCCGTGTCGTCGACGGTCACGCCTGCTGCCCTTCCGATCTGCCGCGGTCAGGTATCGACCGGCCTTTACTTTACGTCAGGTGTGCCGTAGCTCACTCCCGAGGAGCCGAGACAAGGGCATGCGGTCACGCAGGTCGCAAGTGGACGATGTCTCCCGCTCCCACCGGCTCCTGTACGCCCTCCTCCGTCGCGATCACCAGGCGCCCGTCGCCGTCCACCGCCACCGCCTCGCCTGTGATCGAGCGGTCGCCCGGCAGCTCCGCGCGTACCGTCCGTCCCAGGGTCGCGCAGCCCGCCGCGTACGTCTCCTGCAAACCGCTCGCCGCCGGGTCTCCGCCCGCCTCGCGCCAGCGGCCGTACCACTCCTCCAGCGACCGCAGCACGGCCCGCAGCAGCGGGTCACGGTCCGTGGTGATCGCCCCGGCCAGCAGCAGCGAACCCGCCTGCGGCACCGGAAGTTCCTGCTCACGCAACGTGACATTGATGCCGACGCCGACGACGACCCCGTCTGCCCCGGCCCGCTCCGCGAGGATCCCGCCGACCTTGCGTTCCTCGCCGCCGATGGAAACCAGCAGGTCGTTGGGCCACTTGAGTGCCGTGTCGATGCCCGCCGCCCGGGTCAGGCCCGTCGCGACGGCCACGCCCGTCAGCAACGGCAGCCAGCCCCAGCGCGCCACCGGTACCCCGGCCGGCTTCAGCAGGACGGAGAAGAAGAGACCCGAGCGGGCCGGTGCCGTCCACTGCCGGTCCAGCCGGCCCCGCCCGGCCGTCTGCTCCTCGGCGACGAGCACCGCGCCCTCCTCGGCCTCCCCCTTCACGGCGAGGCCCACCAGGTCGTTGTTGGTGGACCCGGTGCGCTGCACGACGTCCACATCGCAGTACAGGCCCCCGTGCCCCCCGTCCCGCACCAGCCCCCGCCGCAGCGCGGTCCCGTTGAGGGGCGGACGATCGAGGTCGGACCAACGGCTGTCGTCTGAAGCATCTCGCGGCGTCATGCAAGCCACCCTAGGTGTGTGAAACGCCGCACTGCTGATTGGTAGTGCCACCACTACTCTACGGATGAGTAACCGTCCCCCCTTTTGAGCAGGCAGGGAGCCGACCCCCGATGTCCGAGCCGGAAGAGATCGACATCCACACCACCGCGGGCAAGCTCGCGGATCTCCAGCGCCGTACCGATGAGGCGACGCACGCCGGCTCCGCACGCGCCGTCGAGAAGCAGCACGCCAAGGGCAAGTTGACGGCCCGTGAGCGGATCGAGCTGCTGCTCGACGAGGACTCCTTCGTGGAGTTGGACGAGTTCGCGCGGCACCGCTCCACCAACTTCGGCCTGGAGAACAACCGCCCGTACGGCGACGGAGTCGTCACCGGGTACGGGACCGTCGACGGGCGTCCCGTCGCCGTGTTCTCGCAGGACTTCACCGTCTTCGGCGGCGCCCTGGGCGAGGTCTACGGCCAGAAGATCGTCAAGGTCATGGACTTCGCGCTGAAGACCGGCTGTCCGGTCATCGGCATCAACGACTCGGGGGGCGCCCGGATCCAGGAGGGGGTCGCCTCGCTCGGCGCGTACGGCGAGATCTTCCGCCGCAACACCCACGCGTCGGGGGTGATCCCGCAGATCAGCCTGGTCGTCGGGCCGTGCGCGGGCGGCGCCGTGTACTCCCCCGCCATCACCGACTTCACGGTGATGGTCGACCAGACCTCGCACATGTTCATCACCGGCCCGGACGTCATCAAGACGGTCACCGGTGAGGACGTCGGCTTCGAGGAGCTGGGCGGCGCCCGCACCCACAACTCGGTGTCCGGCGTGGCGCATCACATGGCCGGGGACGAGAAGGACGCCATCGAGTACGTCAAGCAGCTGCTGTCGTACCTGCCGTCCAACAACCTCTCCGAGGCACCGGCCTTCCCGGAGGAGGCGGACCTCGCCCTCACCGACGAGGACCGTGAGCTGGACACGATCGTGCCGGACAGCGCGAACCAGCCGTACGACATGCACACGGTGATCGAGCACGTCCTGGACGACGCCGAGTTCTTCGAGACGCAGGCCCTGTTCGCGCCGAACATCCTCACCGGTTTCGGCCGCGTGGAGGGGCGCCCGGTCGGCATCGTCGCCAACCAGCCGATGCAGTTCGCCGGTTGCCTCGACATCACGGCGAGCGAGAAGGCGGCGCGCTTCGTGCGTACCTGCGACGCCTTCAACGTCCCGGTCATCACCTTCGTGGACGTGCCCGGGTTCCTCCCTGGCGTCGACCAGGAGCACGACGGCATCATCCGCCGCGGCGCCAAGCTGATCTACGCGTACGCGGAGGCCACGGTCCCGCTGATCACGGTGATCACCCGCAAGGCCTTCGGCGGCGCCTACGACGTCATGGGCTCCAAGCACCTGGGCGCCGACCTCAACCTCGCCTGGCCGACCGCCCAGATCGCCGTCATGGGCGCCCAGGGCGCGGTCAACATCCTGCACCGGCGCACGATCGCCGAGGCGGAGGCGAACGGGGAGGATCTTGAGGTGGTCCGCGCCCGGCTGATCCGGGAGTACGAGGACGCCCTCCTCAACCCCTACGTCGCGGCCGAGCGCGGCTACGTCGACTCGGTCGTCATGCCGTCCGAGACCCGCCGCCACATCGTCCGCGGCCTGCGCCAGCTGCGCACCAAGCGGGAGTCCCTGCCCCCGAAGAAGCACGGCAACATCCCCCTGTGAAGGAGCCGCTGTGACGATCAGAGTCGTACGGGGCAACCCCACCCCCGAGGAGCTGGCCGCCGCTCTGGCGGTGGTCCGAGCCCGCGCCGCGGCGGCGGCAGCCGCTCCGCCCGGCGCACCCGAGCAGCGGGACGGGTGGTCGGACCCGTCCCGCATCGCGGCACACCGTCTGCCCCAGCCGGGGCCGACGACCTGGGCACGTACCTACTGGCCCGGTTAGAGGACCGCCGACACGGCTTCGGCCATCACCTCGTATCCCGCGTCGTTCGGGTGCAGGTGATCGCCGAAGTCGTAGGCGGGATTGAGCCGGTCCGGGTCCTGCGGATCGGCCATCAGCCGTTGCAGGTCCACGACGGCGTCGTACTCCCCTGAGCAACGGATCCACTCGTTGACCTCGTGACTCACCTTGGCCGCGTGCTCGCCCCAGTGGTCGGACCCGCCGAAGGGCAGCAGGGTCACACCCACCACCCGCAATCCGCGCCCCCTCGCCTGCCGTATCAACTCCCGGTACCCGGCGACGATCTCGTCCGCCTCCACCACCGGCGCCGGCTTGTACGTCGGCTGCTCGTCCGTCTCGCTGAACCCGATGTCGTTGAGCCCGAGCAGCACGACCAGCGTGTCCGTGCCCGGCCGGTCCAGGACGTCCCGCCGCAGCCGGCGCACCCCCTTCTCCCCGTACCACGCGGAGTCGTTGAGCAGCAGGTTCCCGCCGATCCCCGCGTTCAGGACGGGCCGCCCGGTGAGCCGGGCCAGCGCGTCCGACCAGCGTCGGTCCGCACCCGGGGTGGATCCGAACCCGTCCGTGAGGGAGTCCCCGAACAGCGCGACCCCGTCCGTCCGGCCGGCGTCCGCCTCCACCGCGCTCAGGAAGTACCAGGACTCGCTCTCCGCGTCGAACCCCTCCCCGTCCACGTCGTCCAGCAGGTCCCCCTCTCCCCGCCGGCTGGTCGCGAAGGCCTGGGCGTGGAAGGTCGCGGGCCCGGTCGCCGTATCGAAGTACAGCGTGACCGTCAGCGCCTCCCCCGCCGCGACGGCGAGTCGGACGGCGTCGCTGACGACCTCCCCGCGTGCGGGGATCTCGGTGTCCGGCCCGCCCCCGAAGGTGAGCCGCGTCGACGATCCCGCGCACCCGGCGCTCGCGCCCGCGATCCGCACCGGCGAGGTGCCGTACGCGTGGGACAGCCGCACCCGCACCCGGTCCCCGCCTCCGCTCAGCCGGACGACCTGACGCAGCGACTGCCGCCAGAAGCCCTCCCGGGACCAGTTGGGCGTGAAGCCCTCGCTCGGCAGTTGAGGTGACGCGGTCCAGACGGTGGTGAACATGGCACAGCCTTCCAAACGGGACCAGGGTTCCTTTAGCAGCGTCAGACTAACGGAACTCCAGACCCTTTTGGTGAATTTGAGTACGCGTACTCAGGCGCCGCCCCCTACCTCCCCGCACCCTGGAGGCATGCTGTGGTCCGACCCCGAGAACGAGCCGCCCAAGGAACTGCGCGACATGCAGGACATGTTGCGGAGACTGGGACTCTTCCTGGCGTTGGCCATGGTGCTCGCGATGATCGTGCTCGGCATCGGCTGACCGACGCCGATACCCTGACCGCATGACTGATCAGCCGCGCCGCCGACTCGTTCTCGCCTCGCAGTCCCCCGCCCGGCTCAACCTGCTGAGGCAGGCCGGACTGGCCCCCGAGGTGCTGGTGAGCGGGGTCGACGAGGACGCCGTCACCGCCCCCACCCCCGCCGATCTGGCGCTCGCCCTGGCCGAGGCGAAGGCCTCCGTCGTCTCGGCGAAGCCCGAGGTCAAGGGTGCGCTGGTGATCGGCTGCGACTCGGTGCTCGACCTGGACGGCGAGGCGCTCGGCAAGCCCGCCGACCAGGAGGAGGCCACCGCCCGCTGGAAGGCCATGCGCGGCCGCACGGGCACGCTGCAGACCGGGCACTGCATCTACGACACGGTCACCGGACGGTATGTCTCCGGCGTCGCCTCGACCGTCGTCCGCTTCGGCGAACCGACCGACGAGGAGATCGCCGCGTACGTCGCCTCCGGCGAACCCCTCTACGTCGCCGGGGCGTTCACCCTGGACGGCCGCTCGGCGCCGTTCATCGAGGGCATCGACGGCGACCACGGCAACGTGATCGGCATCAGCCTGCCCCTCGTACGCAAGCTGCTGGCCCGACTGGGCGTCGGCATCACGGAGTTGTGGGCGCCGGTGCAGGCCTGACCGGGCTCACGTCGTCCCCCTCGGGGGTCTCCGGGCCCGCCCTGGGCCCCTCCGGGTCCCCCTGGGGGACGTCCGGCTTCGCGTCGGCGGGCTCCTGAGGACGGTCGTACGTCATCAGGAGCAGCACGATGAGGCCGAGCACGGCCACCATGAACACGAACTCGGGCCAGCCCAGCAGCCCCCACGCGAACGCGCCCAGCAGCGCGTGCACCACGGCCGCGCTGATCAGCAGGACACGGCCGAGGCCGGCCGGCGGACGGTTCCGCAACGCCACGAGCAGCGCGACCACGCCGCACAGCGCGAAGTAGAGACCGAAGACGATGCCGCCGATCTTCGACGACAGCGACATCACGTCCGGGTCCAGTCCCGCCAGGGACATGTCCTGCCGGTCCACGACGACACCCATGAACCACTGCACCGCCGCGATACCGAGCGCCTCGACGAAGAGCACGACCGCCACAACCCACGCCACCGGTCTACGCACCACCGGCCCCCACCCACTCTCAAGCCGAGCTCTTGTTACCTCAAGTACGTTCGATACACGCGAACGCTACTAACGGGTAAACCGCGGGACAAGGGTTCTACGGAGGGCAAAGAATCATTGGGCCATTCGTAGGGACTCCACAAAGAATGCGAGTGGTCCGCAGCACGCTCTCACAGAGACCTTGGCCACAGAGGAGGGCTAGGGTTTCCCGGAGGAGTCCTGCGTACCGAGGTGCGACAAGGGATTTCGCGGGTCGAGCGAGCCTCGAATCACGCTCCGTGTGGGCAAGCTCACCATTGGGGACGGGTCGAAGTGCCGTGTCGGCAGTCCCTAAACTCGGCTTGTTTCAAGGAGGGAGCCTCAATCGTGCGCAAGGTGCTCATCGCCAACCGTGGCGAAATCGCTGTCCGCGTTGCCCGGGCCTGCCGGGATGCCGGCATCGCGAGCGTGGCCGTCTACGCCGACCCGGATCGGGACGCTCTGCATGTCCGCGCCGCGGATGAGGCGTTCGCCCTGGGTGGTGACACCCCGGCGACGAGCTACCTGGACATCGAGAAGGTCCTGAACGCGGCGCGCGAGTCGGGTGCGGACGCCATCCATCCGGGCTACGGATTCCTGTCCGAGAACGCCGAGTTCGCTCAGGCGGTCCTGGACGCGGACCTGATCTGGATCGGCCCGCCCCCGCAGGCCATCCGCGACCTCGGCGACAAGGTGGCCGCCCGGCACATCGCGCAGCGCGCGGGCGCCCCGCTGGTCGCCGGTACGCCGGACCCGGTCTCCGGTGCGGAGGAGGTCGTCGCCTTCGCCGAGGAGCACGGTCTGCCGATCGCCATCAAGGCCGCCTTCGGTGGCGGCGGTCGCGGTCTGAAGGTCGCCCGCACCCTCGAGGAGGTGCCGGAGCTCTACGACTCGGCGGTCCGTGAGGCCGTCGCCGCGTTCGGCCGCGGCGAGTGCTTCGTCGAGCGCTACCTGGACAAGCCGCGGCACGTGGAGACGCAGTGCCTGGCCGACTCCCACGGCAACGTGGTCGTCGTGTCGACGCGTGACTGCTCGCTCCAGCGCCGCCACCAGAAGCTGGTCGAGGAGGCCCCCGCGCCCTTCCTCTCCGACGCCCAGGTCGCCGAGCTGTACGCCTCCTCGAAGGCCATCCTCAAGGAGGCCGGCTACGTCGGCGCCGGCACCGTGGAGTTCCTCGTCGGCCTCGACGGCACAATCTCCTTCCTCGAGGTCAACACCCGTCTCCAGGTGGAGCACCCGGTCACCGAGGAGGTCGCCGGTATCGACCTCGTCCGCGAGATGTTCCGCATCGCCGACGGCGAGGCGCTCGGCTACGGCGACCCGGAGCTGCGCGGTCACTCCTTCGAGTTCCGCATCAACGGCGAGGACCCGGGGCGCAACTTCCTCCCGGCCCCCGGCACGGTCACCGTGTTCAACGGCCCGTCCGGCCCGGGCGTCCGGCTGGACGCCGGCGTCGAGTCCGGCTCGGTCATCGGCCCGGCCTGGGACTCCCTGCTGGCCAAGCTGATCGTCACCGGTGCCACCCGTGAGCAGGCCCTGCAGCGTGCCGCGCGTGCCCTGGAGGAGTTCCAGGTGGAGGGCATGGCGACGGCCATCCCGTTCCACCGCGCGGTCGTCAAGGACCCGGCGTTCGCTCCGGAGCTGACCGGCAGCGAGGACCCCTTCACGGTCCACACCCGCTGGATCGAGACCGAGTTCGTCAACGAGATCAAGCCCTTCGCCGCCCCCGCCGACGCGGAGACGGACGAGGAGCCGGACCGCGAGACGGTCGTCGTCGAGGTCGGCGGCAAGCGCCTCGAGGTCTCCCTGCCGTCCTCGCTCGGCATGTCCCTGGCCCGCACCGGCCTCGCGGCGGGCGCCAAGCCCAAGCGCCGCGCGGCCAAGAAGTCCGGCCCCGTCGCCTCGGGCGACACCCTCGCCTCCCCGATGCAGGGCACGATCGTCAAGATCGCCGTCGAGGAGGGCCAGGAGGTCAAGGAGGGCGACCTGGTCGTCGTCCTGGAGGCCATGAAGATGGAGCAGCCGCTCAACGCGCACAAGTCCGGCACCATCAAGGGCCTGTCCGCGGAGGTCGGCGCCTCGCTCACCTCGGGTGCGGCGATCTGCGAGATCAAGGACTGACACACCTTCTCCGGAAGGCCGTAGGACATCCCGGGAGCGCCCGGCGGACTGATCGTCAGTCCGCCGGGCGCTTCCTTTTTCCGGCATCCTGGAGGCACACGCGGGCAGGAGAGAGGGCAGGGGGAGCCATGGGGAACCAGGAGGCCACGGCGACGCGTGCCATGCGCGCGGACGCCCGTCGCAACCACGACCGTCTCCTCGCCGAGGCCCGCACCGCCTTCGCCGCCCACGGCTCCGAAGCGTCCCTGGAGGACGTGGCCCGCCGCGCGGGCGTGGGCATCGGCACCCTCTACCGCCACTTCCCCAACCGCAACGCCCTGTTGAGCGCGGTCTTCGAGGACGCGGTGAACGACCTGCTGGCGCGCGCGAGCGAACTGCGCCGGTCACCGGAACCCTGCGCGGCCCTGGTGACCTGGCTCCGCGAGATGATCACCCAGGCGAGCGAGTACCGGGGTCTGGCAAGGGCGTTGATGTCCGTCTCCCACGACGACACCTCGGCCCTCGCGCGGTGCAGCGACCCCATCCGGGAAGCCGGCGGCGCACTCCTGACCCGCGCGCAGCAGGCGGGTGCGGTCCGCGAGGACGTGGTGATCGGCGACCTGCTCCAACTCACCCACGCGATCGCGCTGGCGGCGGAGGAGAGTCCGGGAGACTCGGACTTGGCGGACCGATTGCTGATGCTGACGCTACGGGGCTTGAAACCCGCCTGACGGGAACGCACCCAAGGGGCGCGGGGCTGTGACATCAGCGGCTCCGCCGCGGGGCGCGATCAGCCACACCCGACCGGCACCCGCGCAGCGCACACGAACCCCTACGGCGAACAGGCGAACCCGAACCTACCGCCGCCGCATATCCGCAACCCGAGCCGCCCGCTGCTCCGCCCCCGCCGGCTCACTGAGAACCGACGTCGCCCGGAGCCCCGCCCCTGCGGAGCCGGCCGGCACCCGGCGAGGTCCCGGGAGGGACACGTCCCGGCGAGGTTGGCGCGGGGGGACCGCATCACTCCCCGAGCCCCCGGCGACAGCGATCTGAACACCCTGGTCGGCCAGCGCCTGCAACTCCGTGGCCGCACGATCGTCGTGCGCCGGGGGCTCGTCGGTCACCAGCCGGGTGATCACATCCGTGGGCACGGTCTGGAACATCGTGTCCGAACCGAGCTTGGTGTGATCGGCGAGGACGACGACCTCCGCGGCGGCCTGCACCAGCGCCCGGTCGACGGATGCCGACAGCATGTTGGACGTGGACAGCCCGCGCTCGGCGGTGAGGCCGCTCCCGGACAGGAAGGCCCGCGAGACCCGCAGCCCCTGAAGGGACTGCTCGGCACCGGAGCCCACCAGGGCGTAGTTGGAACCGCGCAGAGTGCCGCCGGTCATCACGACTTCCACCCGGTTGGCATGGGCCAACGCCTGAGCCACCAGCAGGGAGTTGGTGACGACGGTCAGCCCGGGTACGCGAGCGAGCCGGCGGGCCAGCTCCTGTGTCGTCGTACCCGCCCCGACCACGATCGCTTCGCCCTCTTCGACGAAGCTCGCGGCGAGGTCGGCGATGGCCGTCTTCTCGGCGGTCGCGAGATGTGATTTCTGCGGAAAGCCGGACTCCCGCGTGAACCCGCCCGGCAATACCGCACCGCCATGTCGGCGGTCGAGGAGTCCTTCTGCCTCCAGTGCGCGCACGTCCCGCCGTACGGTCACTTCGGAGGTCTGGACGACGCGGGCGAGCTCACGGAGCGATACGGCCCCGTTCGCTCGCACCATTTCGAGGATCAATTGGCGACGTTCTGCAGCGAACACGAAACTGACAGTAACCCCAACGACCGTCTGCTTTCAGCAGTATGCGCCGAATAACAGAAGTTGTTCGCACAGAAGGGTCGGGAGTGGTATAGGGCCTACGCCCCCCGACTATGCCGCACGAATGGTCGACAACTCCCTGTGACCAGCGGGGAGTCGGTTTCGGCCGTCAGTGACCGCCCTAGCTCTCGCCCGTCTCCTTACGGGTGTGGAGCTGGCGTGCTACCTCGGCGATCGAGCCCGAAAGAGACGGGTACACGGTGAAGGCGTTCGCGATCTGCTCGACGGTCAGGTTGTTGTCGACGGCGATCGAGATCGGATGGATCAGTTCCGAGGCGCGCGGCGACACGACCACACCGCCGACGACGATGCCCGTGCCGGGGCGGCAGAAGATCTTGACGAAGCCGTCGCGGATGCCCTGCATCTTGGCGCGCGGGTTGCGCAGCAGCGGGAGCTTCACGACCCGGGCGTCGATCTTGCCCCCGTCCACGTCCGCCTGCGTGTAGCCGACGGTGGCGATCTCCGGGTCGGTGAAGACGTTGGAGGAGACGGTCTTGAGGTTGAGCGGGGCCACCGCGTCGCCGAGGAAGTGGTACATGGCGATACGGCCCTGCATGGCGGCCACGGACGCGAGGGCGAAGACCCCGGTCACGTCACCGGCGGCGTACACACCGGGAGCCGTCGTCCTGGACACCTTGTCGGTCCAGATGTGCCCGGACTCGCGCACCTTGACGCCGGCCTCCTCCAGACCGAGGCCCGCGCTGTTGGGGATGGCGCCGACCGCCATGAGGCAGTGGCTGCCGGTGATGACGCGGCCGTCGGAGAGGGTGACCTCGACCCGGTCGCCCACCCGTTTGGCGGCGGCGGCGCGGGAGCGGGCCATGACGTTCATGCCGCGGCGCCGGAAGACGTCCTCCAGCACGGCGGCGGCGTCCGGGTCCTCACCGGGCAGGACCCGGTCACGGGACGAGACGAGGGTGACCTTCGAGCCGAGGGCCTGGTAGGCACCGGCGAACTCGGCACCGGTCACACCGGAACCGACCACGATGAGCTCTTCCGGCAGCTCGGTGAGGTCGTAGACCTGCGTCCAGTTGAGGATGCGCTCGCCGTCGGGCTGGGCGTCGGGCAGCTCGCGGGGGTGGCCGCCGGTCGCGATGAGGACGGCGTCGGCGACGAGGGTCTCCTCGGTGCCGTCGGCGGCCTGGACGACGACCTTGCGGGAGCCGTCGAGGGACTGCATGCCCTCGAGACGGCCACGGCCGCGCAGCACCCGGGCGCCGGCGCGGGTGACGGAGGCGGTGATGTCGTGGGACTGCGCGAGCGCGAGCCGCTTCACACGACGGTTGACCTTCCCGAGGTCCACGCCGACCACACGGGCGGCCTGCTCCAGGGGTGGGGTGTCGTCGGCGACGATGATGCCGAGCTCTTCGTACGACGAGTCGAAGGTGGTCATCACCTCGGCCGTAGCGATAAGAGTCTTCGACGGCACGCAGTCGGTCAGCACCGACGCTCCGCCCAGACCGTCGCAGTCGACGACGGTCACCTCCGCGCCGAGCTGCGCTGCTACCAGCGCCGCTTCGTATCCGCCGGGTCCGCCACCGATGATCACGATCCGAGTCACGTACTCCATTGTCCCGCACGCTTCAAGGTGCTACTGCCCGGGGGCCGCGGGACGGTCCATGTTGTTACCTACGGGACGGGCGGGTCGGCCGTTTCGACTGCCGTACCCTCTCCCCATGTCGCTCTACGCCGCGTACGCCGGCAACCTCGACGCGCGGCTGATGACGCGCCGCGCACCGCACTCACCGATGCGCGCGACCGGCTGGCTGAACGGATGGCGGCTGACCTTCGGCGGCGAGCAGATGGGCTGGGAGGGCGCGCTCGTGACGCTCGTCGAGGACCCCGAGTCCCAGGTCTTCGTCGCGCTGTACGACATCGCGCCGCCGGACGAGGACTCGATGGACCGCTGGGAGGGTGTCGGCCTCGGCATCTACCGCCGGATGCGGGTGCGGGTGCACACCATGGAGACCGAGGAGTCGGCGTGGCTGTACGTCCTCGACGCGTACGAGGGGGGCCTGCCGTCGGCGCGCTACCTCGGCGAGATCGCGGACGCGGCGGAATCGGCGGGGGCGCCCCACGACTATGTGATGGAACTCCGCAAGCGCCCCTGCTGACCCTCGCGCCCCGCCTTTCACCGGAATTCGTTGGAAACGACAAGACAACGATCGGCAACCCGTTCGCTCTGTCATCTACGCGCGTAGGCCGGAAGAGGCTACGCTCATCCGCGTGAACGCATCTCTTCTTCCGGACGACATCCAGGGCGACCCGCATGGCGCCGCCGACGCCGCCGCCGCGCGCCTGCGCGAACTGACCGGCGCCGAGACCCACGACGTCGCCCTCGTGATGGGCTCCGGCTGGGCTCCGGCCGTGGACGCGCTCGGCGTTCCCGACGCCGAGTTCCAGGTCACCGAGCTGCCCGGGTTCCCGCCGCCGGCGGTCGAGGGCCACGGCGGCAAGATCCGCTCGTACAAGATCGGCGAGAAGCGGGCCCTGGTCTTCCTGGGCCGCACGCACTACTACGAGGGCCGTGGTGTGGCCGCCGTCGCGCACGGCGTCCGTACGGCCGTGGCGGCCGGCTGCAAGACGATCGTGCTGACCAACGGCTGCGGAGGGCTGCGCGAGGGCATGCGTCCCGGGCAGCCGGTGCTGATCAGCGACCACATCAACCTCACGGCGACGTCTCCCATCGTCGGCGCGAACTTCGTGGACCTGACGGATCTGTACTCCCCCCGGCTGCGCGCCCTGTGCAAGGAGATCGACCCCACGCTGGAGGAGGGTGTCTACGCCCAGTTCCCCGGCCCGCACTACGAGACACCGGCCGAGATCCGTATGGCCCGTGTCATCGGTGCGGACCTGGTGGGTATGTCGACGGTCCTCGAGGCGATCGCCGCGCGCGAGGCGGGTGCGGAGGTTCTGGGTATCTCCCTGGTGACCAACCTCGCCGCGGGCATGACGGGCGAGCCGCTGAACCACGAGGAGGTCCTCCAGGCGGGCCGTGACTCGGCGACGCAGATGGGCGCGCTGCTGGGCCAGGTTCTGAGCCGGCTGTAGCCGACGGGGGCTTTCCTCGCCCCCGCCGCCCCCACCCGTCCCATCCCTGGGGGCTGCGCCCCCAGACCCCCGCGTCGGCCCCGAAAGGGCCTCGTCCTCAAACGCCGGACGGGCTGGTTGGTCAGCCCCTCCTGCGTTTGAGTAGCGGGGGTCCAGGGGCAGCGCCCCCTGGGAGTCCCTGCTCACCCGCACACCGACACGAGAGGTTGACCCGACGTGCACGACGATCTCATCGCACGAGCCACCGCATGGCTGGCCGAGGACCCCGACACGGAGACCCGTGACGAGCTCGCCAAGCTCATCGAGGCCGGAGACGTCACCGAACTCACCGCACGCTTCAGCGGCACCCTCCAGTTCGGCACGGCGGGCCTTAGGGGCGAGCTCGGCGCCGGACCGATGCGCATGAACCGCAGCGTGGTCATCCGCGCCGCCGCCGGTCTCGCCGCGTACCTCAAGGGGAAGGGCCAGTCGGACGGCCTCGTCGTCATCGGCTACGACGCCCGCCACAAGTCCGCCGACTTCGCCCGCGACACCGCGGCCGTGATGACCGGCGCCGGCCTCAGGGCCGCGGTCCTCCCCCACCCCCTCCCGACCCCCGTCCTGGCGTACGCCATAAGGCACCTCGGCGCGGTCGCCGGCGTGGAGGTCACCGCCAGCCACAACCCGCCCCGCGACAACGGCTACAAGGTCTACCTCGGCGACGGATCGCAGATCGTGCCCCCGGCCGACGCGGAGATCGCCGCCGAGATCGACGCCGTGCGGTCCCTGGACGACGTCGTCCGCCCGGACGCCGGCTGGGAGATCCTCGACGGAGCCGTCCTCGACGCCTACCTGGCCCGCACGGACGCCGTCCTGTCGGACGGGTCCCCCCGCACCGCCCGCACCGTCTACACGGCGATGCACGGCGTCGGCAAGGACGTCCTCCTCGCCGCCTTCGCGCGGGCCGGCTTCCCGGAGCCGGTGCTCGTCGCCGAGCAGGCCGAGCCCGACCCCGACTTCCCGACCGTGGCCTTCCCCAACCCGGAAGAGCCCGGCGCGATGGACCTCGCCTTCGCCGTGGCCCGCGAGACGGACCCGGACCTGATCATCGCCAACGACCCGGACGCCGACCGCTGCGCCGTGGCCGTCAAGGAGAGCGGCGAGTGGCGGATGCTGCGCGGCGACGAGGTCGGCGCGCTCCTCGCCGCGCACCTCGTCCGACGCGGCGCGCAGGGGACCTTCGCCGAGTCCATCGTCTCCTCCTCCCTCCTCGGCCGGATCGCCGAGAAGGCGGGTCTGCCGTACGAGGAGACCCTCACCGGCTTCAAGTGGATCGCCCGTGTCGAGGGCCTGCGCTACGGCTACGAGGAGGCCCTCGGCTACTGCGTCGACCCCGACGGCGTACGGGACAAGGACGGCATCACCGCCGCCCTCCTGATCACCGAGCTGGCGTCCGAGCTCAAGGAGCAGGGGCGCACGCTGCTCGATCTCCTCGACGACCTCGCCGTCGAGCACGGTCTGCACGCCACCGACCAGCTGTCGGTCCGTGTCGAGGACCTGTCGGTCATCGCGGACGCCATGCGGCGGCTGCGGGAGCGGCCGCCGACCGAGCTGGCCGGGCTGGCGATCACCAAGGCCGAGGACCTCACGCGGGGCACCGACAGGCTGCCGCCCACCGACGGCCTGCGGTACACCCTCGACGGCGCCCGCGTCATCGTCCGGCCCAGTGGCACCGAGCCCAAGCTCAAGTGCTACCTGGAGGTCGTCGTCCCGGTCGCCGCCCACACCGACCTGCCCGCGGCCCACGCGAAGGCGACGGACCTGCTGGCGACGATCAAGCGGGACCTGTCGGCGGCGGCCGGCATCTGACCCACCCGCTGGGGTGCCCTGACCGACCGGGGCACCCCAACGGGTGATTTCACCGCGCCGGTCGAAGCGCGCTCCACGCCTCGGCGCCCACCCCGGGAAACGGTGACGGGTATCCCGTCCGCCGAGCCCCGGAGCCGCCCCGTGTCCTCGACCGCCCCCGAAACCGCCCCCGGCGGCAGCATCCCGGGCAGCCGGCGACCCGAGACCACGCCCCGCCCGCACCCCGCCGTCCGCGCCCTCGCCCACGCGGCCCCGGCCCTCGGCGCCTTCGTCGCCGTACGACTCGCGGGTCTGCTGTTCCTCGCACTGTGGGCCCACCACCAGGACCACGGTGTCTGGCCGATCCTGGCGCGGCAGTGGGACGCGAAGTGGTATCTCGGCATCGCCGACCACGGCTACGCCCGGGAGGTCGGCACCGAGGGAAGCAACCTGGCGTTCTTCCCGCTCTACCCGGTCCTGGTCAAGGCGGTCGCGGCCGTCACCCCCGGCACCCGGGCCACCACCGGTCTGTGCCTCGCCGTCGCCGCGTCCTTCGTCGCGGCGTGGGGGGTGTTCGCGGTGGGCGACCGGCTGTACGGCCGCCGGGTCGGGGTGCTGGCCACGGTTCTGTGGGCGGCGTTCCCGGTCGGCCTGGTGCAGTGGATGGGCTACACCGAGTCCCTGTTCACCGCGTGCGCGGCCTGGTCGCTGTACGCGCTGCTCTCCCACCGCTGGCTGTGGGCGGGCACGCTGGCCGTGCTCGCGGGTCTGACCCGCCCGACCGGTGTCGCGCTGGCGGCCGCGGTCACCGTGACGGCCCTGCTGTCCCTGCGCCGCGGCTTCTCCGTGCGTGCGCTCACGGCCGCTCTCCTGGCCCCGCTCGGCTGGTGCGGGTACATCGCCTGGGTGGGCCTGCGGGTGGGCCGCTGGGACGGCTACTTCGCCGAACAGCGGGTGTGGAGCAACGAGATGGACGGCGGCCGGCGGACCCTGCGGGAGATCCGTCAGCTGCTGGTGCGGGACTCGACGCCGCATCTGTTCCTGGTGCTGGTGACGCTGGTGCTGGTGGTCTCGGTGGCGCTGTTCGCACTGTCGGTGCGCGACCGTCAGCCCGTGTCCCTGCTGGTCTTCACGGGTGTGACGCTGCTCATCGTCCTGACCAGCGGCGGAGTCTACTTCCCGCGCGCCCGCTACCTCCTGCCGGCCTTCCCGCTCCTGTTGCCCCTGGCCCTGCGGCTCTCCAGTGCCGCCCGGCGCCACCGTGTCCTCGTCCTGACGGCGGCGGTGGCGGGCTCGGTGTACTGGGGCGCGTACATGGCCCTGGTGTGGCCGGGGGCGCCGTGACGCCCCGGGGCGGGCCGGTCCGGCCCGCCCGTCACGGCAGCAGCACCAGGACCGCCGTGAAGACCACCGCCTGGGCGAGGGCGAGGGGCCACAGCGGGCGTCCCCGCTCCCGCTCGGTCGCCGAGGCGGTCGGCCGCAGCGCGGGGTCCTCCCACATCGCGGTGATCTCCGCGGCGGTGCGTTCGTAGGGGTGGATCCAGCCCCGCCGCAGCTCCAGCTTCGGCCAGCGGACACCCTGCATCGTCCAGGTGGGGAAGCCGGCCCGGCGGCTGTCGATCTTCAGCTCGGCTCCCTTGCAGCGGACGACGCGGATGTCGTCCCAGGCGATGTGGCGGACGCGGCGGAGCCCGTTGAACCAGAGGCCCTCGCGGTCGGCGGTGACGGTCCAGCCGAGCCGCTCGGACAGCAGCAGGGCGCCGCCCAGCGCCACGCTGCCGACGAGGACGTAGCGCCAGAACCAGCCGGACTCGTCCAGGGCGATCGGGACGAACCACAGGATCACCACCACGGCGATGATCCGGTCCGTCCACCCCGCGCGCCACCGTCGCACGGCCCCCGAGCCGAGCGGGGCGATGGCCGCCCCGGCGGCCAGCCGGCCCAGTTCCTGGTACGCCGCCTTACGGGTCCCCGCCCGCTTCTCGCCCACGATGCGGCCGCGTCCGAACCGGTCCGACAGGGGCCGTACGGGCCCTTGCGACCGTTCGAACAGCGGCGGCTCGCCGGGCTCCTCGTCGGCGCTGACGAGGAGGATCTCGGCGCCGTCGTAGGGCGCGCCGTACAGGACGGCCTCGCGCAGGGGGCCGGGCTCCTCGTCGTCGATCCGGTCGAGGGCCTCCCGCATCTCCGCCTCGGCCGCCTCCTCGTCGAAGTCGTCGTCCGCTTCCTCGAAGAAGGGTTCGCCCTCGTCGTCGGGCTCCGACATCGAGACGGTGAACAGGGGGCGCAGCGCGCCCAGGTCGTCGGCCGCGTAGACCTCGGTGTCCACGTCGGCGTTCTCGCGTACGAGCACGCGGAGGACGGGGACGGGGGCGCCGCGCAGGACGGCGGCGCGGCGGCGGCCGAGGAGGCCGGAGAGGACGGCGGTGAGGCCGAGCCCGGTCACGTAGAGGCCCGTCGCCGCGAGCACGTGGTCGTCCCCGGGCCCGAACGTCGCGACCCCCGCGGCACCGGCCGCCGTCACGGCCAGCCCGAACCAGGTCAGGAGTTTGCCCCGCCGGAACGTTTTGCCCTCATCCGGCGGTACGGCCGTCGCCCCGCCGGCCGCCGCCAGGGCCGCCGCCCGCTGCCGTCCGCGCGCGACCAGCCGGAGCATGGCGAGCGCCCAGGCCAGCAGCAGGAACGCGAGCACGGGCAGGGTCACCGGCCACGGCAGCGGCTGCTGGGCGGGGCCCACGAAGAGCAGAACCGGCACCGAGACCCGTACGACCTCGGGCCGTACCGCCGGCCAGATCGCGTGGAGCGCGAGGACGGCCGCGGCCCACGGGCTCAGGTCGGTGGACAGCGCCAGGGCGCCGGAGCCGAGCAGACCGGCCAGTGCCACCCCGACGAGCACGCCCATGCCGAGCCGCACCGGCACCCACCGGGCCGGCAGGGCCTGTGTCCACCGCCGGGTCTGCTCCCCGTCCCAGGGGAGGCAGCCGTCGGGTATCGCGGAGGCGGTCAGCGGCAGCGGCCGCTGGAGGTTCGTGCTCACTGTCTTCCAGACACTCGGACCACAGGTGTGGTTGCGGTCCTCGGGTCCTTGTTCGCGGCGGCACGCCGAGGCGAGGCCGCATCATCACCCCGGAAGCCGTGAAAGGAACAGGCCTCTCAGCCCGTTGCGATCAAGATCACCAGCAGTACCGCTCCCGCGACCGCCGGCGCGAAGATCTCGTACGCCCAGCGCACTGTCACCTCGCCCTGGGCGCTCTCCGCCGTCCCGCGGGTCTCCATGAGCTCGCGCAGGTCGTCCATGATCTTGTCGGTCTCGGCCCGGGCCGGTCCCGCGTCGGGGGCGGGAGCGGGGGCGGCGCCACCGCCGCCGAAGCCGAGCCGCAGGCCGGTGCCGCCGCCGCGCTCGGCGCGCGCGTCCTTGCGCGCCGCCCTCTTGCGGGCGCGCAGCGACACCGGGACGGCCCACAGCTGGAACTTGTCGCCGGACTCGGCGACGACCTCATTGGAGTAACCGGACCGCAGCGCGGCGGCCTGTCCCCAGGGCAGCACGATCACCCGGAACGGGTTGCGGATGCGCAGGCGGTCCTCGTTGGCGTAGACGGCGGGGCGGACGGTGAAGGCGACGATCAGCGGGAGCGCGAGGATCATCGAGGCGAGCGCCAGCCAGGGGGTGCGGTCCTCGCCCTGGACCAGGGCGTCGATGCCGAGCCAGAGGACGATGGCGAGCAGCAGGGCGCCTCCGGCGATGCCTGCGGGTGAGCGGTAGATGCGGTCCTTGGTCGTCATGCGGCGATTGTGCCTCAGTGGTTCGCCTTCTCGCCGTGGGGGACCTCGTGCGTGGGCGAGTGCGGGTCGTCCGTGGCTGGTCGCGCGGTTCCCCGCGCCCCTTCAGGCCGGACCGGGCACCCCTCGTCCAGAGGAACCGTTCTTTCGGGGTGTACAGCCGCTACGCGCGTAGATATGCTCGGCTGGTGACCATGCCCACCACTGCATCTCCCGCACACCCGCTTACGGATGTCGCCGCGTCCGACAGCACGCTGCGTCGCTTCCTCCACGGGCTGCCCGGCGTCGACGCGGTCGGCCTGGAGGCGCGCGCCGCCTCTCTCGGCACCCGTTCCATCAAGACGACCGCCAAGGCGTACGCCATCGACCTCGCCATTTCGATGGTCGACCTGACGACGCTGGAAGGCGCGGACACCCCGGGCAAGGTCCGGGCGCTCGGCGCCAAGGCGGTCCGCCCCGACCCGACCGACCGTACGACCCCCGCGACCGCGGCCGTCTGTGTCTATCCCGACATGGTGGCCCCCGCGAAGGAGGCCGTCGCCGGCTCCTCCGTGAAGGTCGCCTCGGTCGCCACCGCCTTCCCGGCGGGCCGCGCCGCCCTGGCGGTGAAGCTCGCCGACGTGCGCGACGCCGTCGCCGCGGGCGCGGACGAGATCGACATGGTCATCGACCGCGGGGCGTTCCTCGCGGGCCACTACCTGAAGGTGTACGACGAGATCACCGCCGTGAAGGAGGCCTGCGGGACCAGCGCCCGTCTGAAGGTCATCTTCGAGACCGGCGAGCTCTCTACGTACGACAACATCCGCCGCGCGAGCTGGCTCGGCATGCTGGCCGGGGCCGACTTCATCAAGACGTCGACCGGCAAGGTGGCGGTGAACGCGACCCCCGCGAACACCCTCCTCATGCTGGAGGCCGTCCGCGACTTCCGCGCCCAGACCGGCGTCCAGATCGGTGTGAAGCCGGCCGGCGGCATCCGCACCACCAAGGACGCCATCAAGTTCCTGGTCCTGGTCAACGAGACCGTCGGCGAGGACTGGCTGGACAACCACTGGTTCCGCTTCGGCGCCTCCTCGCTCCTCAACGACCTGCTGATGCAGCGTCAGAAGCTTGCCACCGGCCGTTACTCCGGCCCCGACTACGTGACGGTGGACTGATCCACATGGCATCTGCATTCGAGTACGCACCGGCACCCGAGTCCCGCTCGGTCGTCGACATCGCGCCCTCCTACGGGCTGTTCATCGACGGTGAGTTCGTGGAGGCGGCGGACGGCAAGGTCTTCAAGACCGTCTCCCCCGCCACCGAGGAGGTCCTCTCCGAGATCGCCCAGGCGGGCGAGGCGGACGTCGACCGCGCGGTGCGGGCCGCCCGCAAGGCCTTCGGGAAGTGGTCGGCGCTGCCCGGCGCCGAGCGCGCCAAGTACCTGTTCCGCATCGCCCGGATCATCCAGGAGCGCAGCCGCGAGCTGGCCGTCCTGGAGACCCTGGACAACGGTAAGCCCATCAAGGAGACCCGCGACGCCGACCTCCCCCTGGTCGCCGCGCACTTCTTCTACTACGCGGGCTGGGCCGACAAGCTCGACCACGCGGGCTTCGGTGCCGATCCGCGTCCGCTGGGTGTCGCCGGTCAGGTCATCCCGTGGAACTTCCCGCTGCTGATGCTGGCGTGGAAGATCGCCCCGGCGCTCGCGACCGGCAACACGGTCGTCCTGAAGCCGGCCGAGACCACGCCGTTGAGCGCTCTCTTCTTCGCGGACATCTGCCGCCAGGCGGGCCTGCCGAAGGGCGTCGTCAACATCCTTCCCGGGTACGGCGACGCGGGCGCGGCCCTCGTCGAGCACCCCGATGTGAACAAGGTGGCCTTCACCGGCTCCACCGCGGTCGGCAAGGCGATCGCGCGCCAGGTGGCGGGCACGGACAAGAAGGTCACCCTCGAACTGGGCGGCAAGGGCGCCAACATCGTCTTCGACGACGCCCCGATCGACCAGGCCGTCGAGGGCATCGTCACCGGCATCTTCTTCAACCAGGGCCAGGTCTGCTGCGCGGGCTCCCGGCTGCTGGTCCAGGAGTCGATCCAGGACGAGCTGCTGGACTCGCTGAAGCGCAGGCTCTCCACCCTCCGGCTCGGCGATCCGCTGGACAAGAACACCGACATCGGCGCGATCAACTCCGAGGAGCAGCTCTCCCGGATCACCGCGCTCGTCGAGGCGGGCGAGGCGGAGGGCGCCGAGCGCTGGTCCCCGGCCTGCGAACTCCCGTCCTCCGGCTACTGGTTCGCCCCGACGCTCTTCACGAACGTCACCCAGGCGCACACCATCGCCCGCGACGAGATCTTCGGCCCGGTCCTCTCGGTCCTGAGCTTCCGTACGCCGGACGAGGCCGTCGCCAAGGCCAACAACAGCCAGTACGGCCTGTCGGCGGGCATCTGGACGGAGAAGGGTTCGCGGATCCTCGCCGTCGCGGGCAAGCTGCGCGCGGGCGTGATCTGGTCCAACACGTTCAACAAGTTCGACCCGACCTCGCCGTTCGGCGGTTACAAGGAGTCGGGCTTCGGCCGCGAGGGCGGTCGCCACGGCCTGGAGGCGTACCTCGATGTCTGAGAAGAACGAGAAGACGGACCGTTTTGATCGGCTGTCGGTCTTCAAGACCTACAAGCTGTACGTCGGCGGGAAGTTCCCGCGTTCCGAGAGCGGCCGGGTGTACGAGGTGAGCGACGCGAAGGGCAACTGGCTGGCGAACGCGCCGCTTTCGTCCCGTAAGGACGCCCGTGACGCGGTGGTCGCCGCGCGCAAGGCGTTCGGCGGCTGGTCGGGCGCGACGGCGTACAACCGGGGGCAGATCCTCTACCGCGTCGCGGAGATGCTGGAGGGCCGCCGCGAGCAGTTCGTGCGCGAAGTGGCCGACGCCGAGGGGCTGTCGAAGGCGAAGGCGGCCGCTGTCGTCGACGCGACGATCGACCGCTGGGTCTGGTACGCGGGCTGGACCGACAAGATCGCCCAGGTGGTCGGTGGCGGCAACCCGGTGGCGGGTCCGTTCTTCAACCTGTCCACCCCGGAGCCGACCGGCGTGGTCGCGGTCCTGGCCCCGCAGGAGTCGTCCTTCCTGGGCCTGGTCTCGGTCGTCGCCCCGGTGATCGCGACCGGCAACACGGCGATCGTGATCGCGTCCGAGAAGTCCCCGCTGCCCGCCCTGTCCCTGGGCGAGGTGCTGGCCACCTCCGACCTGCCCGGCGGTGTCGTCAACGTCCTGTCCGGCCGCACGGCGGAGATCGCGGCGCCGCTGGCCGCGCACCAGGACGTCAACGCGATCGATCTGGCGGGCGCCGACGACGTACTGGCGAAGGAGCTGGAGATCGCGGCCGCGGACAACCTGAAGCGGGTTCTTCGTCCACAGGCTGTGGATTATTCGGCGGGTCCGGGGATCGACCGGATGACGGCGTTCCTGGAGACGAAGACGGTCTGGCACCCGACGGGCTCGCTGGGCGCGTCCGGCTCGTCCTACTGACGGCCGCCACAGACCGGAGAGCCGCGCCTTCCCACCGTCCTGGGAAGACGCGGCTCTCTGCGTACCGTCAGCCGTTGTTGAGGAGTCCCGCGACCTGGCCGACCACCGGGATGCTGCCGATGGACTGGGCCTGTGCCACCGGGCCGGTGAGCGCCTGGGTGGCCAGGGGCTGGAAGTCGGCGAGCTGGGTGCCCAGGCCGTTGTCGAGGGGGTCGACGCCGGTGCCGGCGAGCGGGTTGGGCTTGAGGCCGCTGACCGGGCCGGTGACATAGCCGACCGTGCTGGTCAGGCCCTGGAGGCCGGCCTGCGGGTCGATGTTGCCCAGCGAGGTGGGGCGGGTGCGCATCACGTCGACGACCGGGTCGGTGTCCGCGGAGGCCGTCGCCGCGCCTGCGCCCAGGGCCACGCCCGCGGTCGCGAGGGCGGCCAGCGCACGCTGGGCGGTGGGGGTGGAGGAGGACGCGTGTCGGGCCATTGCTGCTACCACCTTCATCTTGCGCAAGGTAATCGGGTCGACACGAAGGGTAGTTGAGGTTCGGCGCACACTCCACCGCCGACCCGCAGACTCCGCATGCGAACCGGCGACTCGCCCAGGGTGACCGGGGCCGCACCGACGGTGGTCCCCGTGTGACGCGCACTGCAAAGCCGGTCCGCGGGGTCGATGAA
Source organism: Streptomyces sp. NPDC087859 (assembly GCF_044742595.1). NCBI lineage: Bacteria > Bacillati > Actinomycetota > Actinomycetes > Kitasatosporales > Streptomycetaceae > Streptomyces > Streptomyces sp. NPDC087859. The sequence continues at coordinate 341,901 of NZ_JBIUUU010000001.1, forward strand.
CAGCAGGTGAATGCCGCACACTGGTGTCCCGTGAGCTCCCCTTCGTCCATACCGACGCGAGTCGTGCTGCTCTGCGGCCCCTCCGGCTCCGGCAAGTCCCTTCTCGCGGCCCGTTCCGGTCTTCCGGTTCTCCGGCTCGACGACTTCTACAAGGAGGGCGACGACCCGACTCTGCCGCTGGTGGCGGGGAGCTCCGACATCGACTGGGACCACCCGGAGTCCTGGGACGCGGACGTGGCCGTCGCGGCGATCGTCGAGCTGTGCGGCACGGGCCGTACGGACGTCCCCCAGTACGACATCTCGCTGAGCGCCCGCACCGGCGCGGAGACCGTCGACATCGGCCGGACCCCGCTGTTCATCGCGGAGGGCATCTTCGCCGCGGAGATCGTCACGCGCTGCCAGGAGCTGGGCGTGCTGGCCGACGCCCTGTGCCTGAGCCGCGGTCCCGTGCAGACGTTCCGGCGCCGGTTCCTGCGGGACCTCAAGGAGGGCCGCAAGTCGGTGCCGTTCCTGCTGCGCCGCGGCTGGCGGCTGATGCGGCAGGAACGCACGATCATCTCCCGGCAGACCGCGCTCGGCGCCCACGCCTGCGACAAGGACGAGGCGCTGGGCCGACTGGCCGCGGCCGCGGCGGGACGCCGTCCGGCGGCTTCGACACCGGCGGGCTGAACGTCCTCGGCGCCTTCCGCGTCGTAGGACCATGACGATCACACGTGGAACCCTGGTCGTGGCGGCCGCGGTGCTGCTGGCCGCCACCGGATGCGCGGACGGCGAGGCCGCGGCCTCCTGCTCGGGCCTGGTGACCTATGACGGCCGCGGCTATCTGCCCACCGGGGAGAGCGGCTTCACCGTCGGCGAGCGGCTGGGCACCGCCACGGTCGAGGCCTGCGACGACACCGGCGACGGCGTGGACAACGGCAGTCCCGGGAGCAGGACGGGCGCGTACGTCGTGCGCGGCGTCGATCCGGCGGAGGCCATCGCCGTCGGGGACGGCGCGGCCGGGACGGAGCTCGTGCGAGTCCACCGCTGACCACACACCAAAAGCGGAACCGGACGGGCCCCCCGGCCCTCCAGTCCCGCTTTTTGGTGCTTCCCCCGTGGAACCCCCCGGTACCACTCCCCCGTGTTACCCGCACCACCGCGCTACCGCTCCCCCGCGGTGCTCCCCCGTGGTGGTGCTCCCCCCAACCCTCAGGCGACAAGCTCCCCGAAGGCGTCTTCCTCGTCACGGCCGAAGCTGAGGACCTCGTCCTCGCGCAGCCGGCGGAGCGACCGCCAGATGCTGGACTTCACCGTGCCGACACTGATGTCGAGGATGTCCGCGATCTCCGGGTCGGTGCGGCCCTCGTAGTAACGAAGGACCAGCATCGTCCGCTGGAGTTCGGGCAGCCGGGCCAGCGCCTGCCACAGGACCGCGCGCAGTTCGGTGCCGCGCATCGCGTCCGTGTCGCCGGGCGTCTCCGGCAGTTCCTCGGTCGGGTACTCGTTCAGCTTGCGGCGGCGCCACGCGCTGATGTGCAGATTCGTCATCGTCCGGCGGAGGTATCCCCCGACGGCCGCCTTGTCGCTGATCCGGTCCCATGCCCGGTACGTCGAGAACAGCGCGCTCTGGAGCAGGTCCTCGGCCTCGAAGCGGTCACCGGTCAGGTGGTAGGCGGTTGCGTACAGGGAGGCACGGCGCTCCTGGACGTAGGCGGTGAACTCCGCCTCCGACAGCGAACGACGCTCCCCCGAGCCCTCCCTGTACGCGCTTCCCCCGTGTGCTTCCCCCGTGAAACCGTCAACCACCGTCATGTACGCGGTGTGCTGACGCCCAGCGCCGCGAGCGCACCCCCGCCCGCTCACGGCGCCGGACTTCTCGGAACCCCGGCCCCCGTTCACGTCGTGCAGACGCGTGATCACTGCGCTGGTGCTGTTGCTGTGCAGCGTGTTCATCTCGCGCCCCCCGTCGTGGACTTCCGGTGTTCTGCTCGCCCAGGCTGTGCTTCCTTGCCTGTGCCGAGAAGCTTGCCCTCGCACCTTCATGACCGTGTCCGCCGACTGTCACAGACCTGTCACAGGGGCACGCCTCAGGGAAGACACAGCAGGGTCACAGAGAGCAGCGCTACGCGTACGTACCTGTACAGGTGTCGAAACCGCACCCCGCCATGGGCCAGAATGAGCCCCGTGCCTTCCCTGTTGCTGATCGAGGACGACGACGCCATCCGTACGGCCCTGGAGCTGAGCCTCACGCGCCAGGGTCACCGGGTTGCCACCGCTGCCACCGGCGAGGACGGCCTGAAGCTGCTGCGTGAGCAGCGGCCGGACCTGATCGTGCTGGATGTCATGCTGCCCGGCATCGACGGGTTCGAGGTGTGCCGGCGTATCCGGCGCACGGACCAGCTGCCGATCATTCTGCTGACCGCGCGCAACGACGACATCGACATCGTCGTCGGACTGGAGTCCGGCGCCGACGACTATGTGGTCAAGCCGATCCAGGGGCGGGTGCTGGACGCCCGGATCCGGGCCGTGCTGCGGCGCGGGGAACGCGAGTCGACCGACGCGGCGAGCTTCGGCTCCCTGGTCATCGACCGCGCGGCGATGACCGTCACGAAGAACGGCGAGGATCTCCAGCTCACGCCCACCGAGCTCAGGCTGCTCCTGGAGCTGAGCCGGCGGCCCGGCCAGGCCCTGTCGCGGCAGCAGTTGCTGCGGCTGGTCTGGGAGCACGACTACCTCGGTGACTCGCGCCTGGTGGACGCCTGTGTCCAGCGGCTGCGCGCCAAGGTCGAGGACGTTCCGTCGTCCCCGACGCTGATCCGCACGGTCCGTGGCGTCGGCTACCGGCTGGACACGCCTCAGTGACCCAAGCGCAAGGGGGGATCCGCGGCTGGGCCGCGGCTCGCAAGGGACATCTGACACGACTGCGCTTCACCAGTCTGCGGCTGCGGCTCGTGGTGGTCTTCGGGCTCGTGGCGCTCACCGCCGCGGTGTCCGCGTCCGGGATCGCCTACTGGCTCAACCGCGAGGCGGTGCTCACCCGCACCCAGGACGCGGTGCTGCGCGACTTCCAGCAGGAGATGCAGAACCACGCGGGTCTGCTGCCCGAGCTCCCCGAGCGGTACGAACTCCAGCGCACCGCGCAGAACATGGCCAACAGCAGCCAGCGCTTCAGCGTGCTGCTCGTCGCGAAGGGCTCCGACGGCGAGGCGCTGTACGCCAACTCCGGCGCCCTGAACGGCTTCTCGGTCCAGGACGTCCCCGAGTCGCTGCGGGCCGCGGTGAACGAGACGCAGGAGGTCGACTCCTCCAACAAGTACGCGTACCACCTGTACTGGCAGCGGATCGTCGACGACGGCACCCCGTATCTCGTGGCCGGCACCAAGGTCATCAACGGCGGCACCACCGGCTACATGCTCAAGTCGCTGGAGCCGGAGGCCAAGGACCTCAACTCCCTTGCCTGGTCGCTGGGTATCGCCACCGGTCTCGCGCTGATCGGCTCGGCGCTGCTCGCGCAGGCCGCCGCCACGACCGTACTGAAGCCGGTGCACCGGCTCGGTGTCGCCGCCCGCCGGCTCGGCGAGGGCAAGCTGGACACCCGGCTGAGGGTGTCCGGCACCGATGAACTCGCGGATCTGTCACGGACGTTCAACGACGCGGCCGAGGCCCTGGAGAAACGGGTCGACGACATGGCCGCGCGGGACGAGGCGTCCCGGCGGTTCGTCGCCGACATGAGCCATGAACTGCGCACGCCGCTCACCGCGATCACCGCCGTGACGGAGATCCTGGAGGAGGAGCTGGAGGCGGAGTCGGGTTCGATGGACCCGATGATCGAGCCGGCGGTACGGCTGGTGGTCAGCGAGACACGGCGCCTCAACGACCTCGTCGAGAACCTGATGGAGGTCACCCGCTTCGACGCGGGCACCGCCCGTCTCGTCCTGGACGATGTCGACGTCGCCGACCAGATCACCGCCTGCATCGACGTGCGGGCCTGGCTGGACGCGGTGGACCTGGACGCCGAACGCGGCATCCACGCCCGGCTCGACCCGCGCCGCCTGGACGTGATCATGGCGAACCTGGTCGGCAACGCGCTCAAGCACGGCGGTTCGCCGGTGCGGGTGGCGGTGCGTGCGGCGGACGATTCGGTCGTCATCGAGGTACGGGACCACGGGCCCGGCATCCCCGAGGACGTCCTGCCGCACGTCTTCGACCGGTTCTACAAGGCGAGCGCGTCGCGCCCCCGCTCCGAGGGCAGCGGACTCGGCCTCTCCATCGCCCTGGAGAGCGCCCACATCCACGGCGGCGAGATCACCGCCGCGAACTCCCCCGAGGGCGGCGCGGTCTTCACACTGCGGCTGCCCAGGGACGCGTCGGAGCTGGCGCAGGAGTGCGAGGGGGAGAAGAACTCATGAGCGCGACGCGAGGGCGGGGACGGCGGGCCATGCGCACCGTGACCGTACGACGGCTGCTGGCGCTGCCCGTGCTGGCGGCACTGGCCACCGGGTGCGGTATCCGGGCCACCGAGGTCCCGACGGACTTCGGCCCCGCGCCCTCACGGGTGCACTGCTCCGTCTCGGAGCCGGACGTCTCCGCGCAGTCCTCGCGCGGGCTGGCGGTGCAGGTGTTCCTGCTGTGCGGTTCGTCGCTGGTGGCCGTCGACCGGACCGTGAGCGTCGAGGACAGCACGGCGGACTCCCGGCGGCGGGTGCTGGTGGCGCAGGAGCTGCTCAACCAGCTCGCCGCGGCGCCGTCGGCCGGCGAGGCGGATGCCGGGTACCGCACGACCGTGCGCGACGGCATGACGGTGACCGGGCCGCGCCCCGAGGACCCCGAGGACACCCTCCGGCTGAGCTTCCCGCCGGGTGCCCTCGCCAAGTCCTCCCTCGCCCAGATCGTCTGCACGTTCTCCGACTCGGCCGCAGCCGAGGGCGACGGGTCGGTCATCCTCGGCGGCCCGGACGGCGCCGCCCCGCGCCGCTACGAGTGCACCGACGAGGTCCGCGCCGAACCGAACAGCGCGAAACCGCCGTCGACGGAGGTCACGGACGGCTGATGCACGGGTGTGTCGGACGCCTCACCCGTACGCCCGGAACCGATCCCGCCGCACCCCGCGTCTAGGGGGTCGTGCAGCGTCAAGGCTCGATCGGCAGCAGCGCCGTGATCCGCATGCGGGCGGCGGGGGGGTTCCTCCTCGTCGCGCATCTCGCGTTCGTGGCCTGGCTCACCCTGCGACCGCTGGACGTCCCGTGGATGACGCCACCGAATCTCACCCCGTTCGCCGGCATCCGGGCCGACCTGGCCCTCGGCTGGCCGCAGGCCGCCCGGCGGATCGGTGAGGCGGTCGCGCTGCTGGCCCCGCTGGGGGTGCTGTTCCCGCTGGCGCACGGCAGGCTCTACGTCTCCCCGCTGGCGTCCCTGATCCGTACGGTCGCCGCGGGCGCCCTGATCTCCCTCGGCATCGAACTGCTCCAGACCGGCGTCCCCGGTCAGGTAGTCGACATCGACTCGGTCCTCCTGAACACCGTGGGCGTCGCCCTCGCGCACGCCGCGTTCATCCCCGCGGGCCGCGCCTGGTTCCGTCGCCGGTCCCGGTCCCCCCAGCGGACGGCCGTCCTCGCGGAGGAGCCCTCTCAGGGTCGCACCCCGACAATTCCCAGGGTCGGCATCGCACCGTAGAGCGACGCTTTGCCCCCTTCGTCTCCGTAGCGTTGACGTCAGACGAGGCAGCCGGAAAGGCAGCCCGACGACGCTCGCGAAGGAGCCGCAATGTCCCGCCTTGCCCGCCCCACCAACGGCCGCATGATCGGCGGAGTGTGTGCCGCGCTGGCACGGCGCTTCGGCACCTCCGCCACCACGATGCGGGTGATCTTCCTGCTCTCGTGCCTGCTGCCCGGCCCGCAGTTCCTGCTCTACATCGCCCTGTGGATCCTGTTCCCCTCCGAGGGCAAGGTGAACAAGACGCAAGCGGCCTGGTAACCGCCTTTCGCCCGTACGCCGATGGGGCGCACCCCGTACCAGGGGTGCGCCCCATCGGGACGTTCGGCGGGTTCAGCCGAGCGGGATCCCGTTCAGCGGCAGACCCTGGGTGGGCAGCCCGGTCTGGCCGATCGGCAGACCGCCGAGCAGACCGGCGACCGGCTTGGTCGGGCCGTCGGCGAGCGCGCCCTGGGCGGCGGGCGTCACGGCGGCCAGACCCGCGGCGACCGCCGGCTGCGCCTGCGACAGCGCCTCACCTGCTCCGGGCAGCGCCTTGGCGACGTTCTCCGCCGGGAGCGTCTTGGTGACGGTGTCCAGCGCCTGGGAGGCGTCCGGAACGGCCGGGGCGGCGTTCGCGGCACCCGCGCCGACGGCGGCGAAGGCGGCACCGAGGGCGGCGACACCGAGGGTCTTGGCAGCAGACTGCTTCATGAAAGTGCGTCCTCGAATGGGATGACGGTGATGTGAGCGGTCCACGACCGTAAACACGCATCGGCATCCACCGCAAACATCGAAATGCGGACGGATGGTGAATACCCGTCCGCATTTCGATTCCCGCGAGATTCCCGATCAGCCCTCTTCGGCCACAGAACCGCTGGTGGAGGCGGTCTGCTGGAACAGCCATTCGGACTTCAGCTCGGCATAACCGGGCTTGATGACGTCATTGATCATGGCCAGTCGTTCATCGAAAGGAATGAACGCTGATTTCATCGCATTGACAGAGAACCACTGCATGTCGTCGAGCGTGTAACCGAATGCTCCGACCAGGTGCTCGAATTCCCGGCTCATGCTCGTCCCGGACATCAGCCGGTTGTCGGTGTTCACGGTGGCCCGGAAGTGCAGCCGGCGCAGCAGCCCGATCGGGTGCTCGGCATAGGAGTCGGCGGCCCCGGTCTGGAGGTTGGAGCTCGGGCACAGCTCCAGCGGGATGCGCTTGTCCCGGACGTAGGAGGCGAGCCGGCCGAGCTTGACCGAGCCGTCCTGGTGGACCTGGATGTCGTCGATGATGCGCACGCCGTGGCCGAGCCGGTCGGCGCCGCACCACTGCAGGGCCTGCCAGATGGAGGGGAGCCCGAAGGCTTCGCCGGCGTGGATGGTGAAGTGGTTGTTCTCGCGCTTGAGGTACTCGAACGCGTCGAGGTGCCGGGTGGGCGGGTAGCCGGCCTCGGCGCCCGCGATGTCGAAGCCCACCACGCCCAGATCGCGGTAGCGGTTGGCGAGTTCGGCGATCTCCAGGGCACGGGCGGCGTGCCGCATCGCGGTGAGCAGGGCGCCGACGCGGATGCGCCGGCCGTTCTCGCGGGCGATCCGCTCCCCTTCCCGGAAGCCCTCGTTGACGGCTTCGACGACCTCTTCGAGGCTGAGCCCGCCCTCGAGGTGCTGCTCGGGGGCGTACCGCACCTCGGCGTAGACGACCCCGTCGGCGGCGAGATCCTCGGCGCACTCGGCGGCGACCCGGACCAGGGCCTCGCGGGTCTGCATCACACCGACGGTGTGGGAGAAGGTCTCCAAGTACCGTTCCAGCGAACCGGAGTCGGCGGCCTCACGGAACCAGATGCCGAGCTTGTCGGCGTCGTTCTCGGGGAGTTGGGCGTACCCGGTGGCCCGGGCGAGCTCGACGACGGTGCCGGGGCGCAGCCCGCCGTCGAGGTGGTCGTGCAGCAGAACCTTGGGTGCCCGGCGGATCTGGTCCGAGCTCGGGGTGGTTCCCGTCCGGTCAGTCTGGCTCGTCATTTCCGCACTCTAACTCCTACGCGCGTAGATCGCTCGCTGTACAACTCCGTCGATACGTAACGGTGACCGCCCCGACGGGTGGAGTACACCAACGCTTCTGACACTGTTCTGTCATGGCACAGCAAGCGACGCCGGTTCGCACGGCCCGGCTGGGACGGGCGCTCGGTCCGGAACCGACGGCGGTGAGCGGGGTGGTGCTGCTGCTCCCCGGCGGCGAGGAGAGCTCCGGCCGCAGACCGTCCTCCATGATGGCGAACGCGTCCGTCCGCACCCTCGGCCGCCGGCTGGCGCGTGCGGGCCGGGAGGACGGCCTGGTCACCCATGTCGTCCACTACCGCTACCGCGGCTGGAACGGCGCGGAGGCACATCTCGCCCGGGACGCCGACTGGGCCACGGAAGAGGTCGTACGGCGTTACGGCGACGTCGCCGTGTGCCTGGCCGGTGTCGACATGGGCGCCCGGGCCGCGCTGCACGCGGGCGGCCACGAGGCCGTCAACTCCGTGCTGGCCATCGCCCCTTGGCTGCCCGAGGAGGACGTGGCGGCGCCCCCCGAACCGGTGAAGCAGCTCGCGGGCCGACGGGTGCTGATGGTGCACGGCACGAACGACGCGCGCACGGACCCGGAGCTGTCGTTCCGGCTCGCGGCGCGGGCGAAGAAGGCGAACCGGGACGTCTGCCGGTTCGAAGTCCACTCGGACGGCCACGCGTTGCGTCAGCACCGCGACGAAGTCCACGCGCTGGCCGAGGACTTCGTCATGGGCTCGCTGTTCGGCCGCGCGTTCTCCCGCCCGGTCGAGGACGCCCTGGCCGCTCCGCCGCCGCTGGGACTGCGGATGCCGCTGGCGGCGGGCTTCGGGCGGTCGCTGCGGCGGTAGCCGTCAGCACCGCCCGGCGGTGACCGGCACCGTCACGCGCTTCACCGCGTCCCCACGTCCCTCTCATGACCCCCTTGCAACCCTTTACTGAAAATGATTATCGTCTTTACGTGCCCATGGGGGCATGTCCATGACCTAAGGGGGGTCCTCTTTTGCGTACCCGCAACCGTCTGCTGACCGTCGCCGGCCTCGCCGCCGCCACGCTCGCCACCGCCGGTCTCAACTCCTCGGCGTTCGCCGCGACGACGCTGTCGTCCGGCCATGTCGACGTCCTCGACGCCGACTGGGACGGCTCCACGCTGAGCCTGCACGCCCATGACGAGGAGAACGACACCGAGTACGACCCCGCGGACCTGACGCTGGCCGTCCCGGCCGCCGCGAAGGTCACCAACCCGGGCTACGCCTTCCTCGGTTCGGGCAGCCAGGTCTGGCTGCTGCCGGACACCGAGGCCGAGGCGACCGCCGCCGGAGTGCTCTTCCCCGGCGTCTCCACCGAGCACCTCACCACGGGGGTCTTCGCCAACAACAACGTCACGTTCACCCTTGTCAGCGCCACCCGCAACGGTGCCGCGACCGAGGACTTCAGCGTCTACGCGGGCAGCGGCAGCCGCTGGTTCGACAGTGACACCGCCACCAGCGGCTTCAAGTCCAGAACCTTCGCCGTCGCCACCCACAACCACGCCAACTGGGCCTTCGAGGAGGCCGGCACCTACCAGCTGACGTTCCGGGTCTCCGGCACCGTCGGCGGGGTCGCCAAGACCGCCACCGGGACCTACACCGTCGTCGTCAGCTCATGAGGGAAGCCCTGACGCGCGGCGGGCGCGCCTTCACGGCCGCCGCTCTCACCACGACGGCCGCGGTGCTCCTGTGCGCGGCAGGGCTGGTCGTCGCCGGCGGCAGCGGGAACGCCCGCGCCGCCGGCGGTGCCGTCGTGCTGGACGAGGGCGAGCTCGACTTCACGCCCCGGCAGGTGGACGGCGGGCTGCGGTTGCAGATCGACGACCGCGGAGCCGGCTCCACGGTCGTACGCGAACCGTCCGAGGTCGTCCTGCACGTCGTCCCGTCCGCCCTCCAGTTCACGCCGGACCCGGTGGCCACGGCGCTGGGGACCACGAACATGGACTCCTGGCAGCTGGGCGGCTGGGAGGCGGCGAACATCTTCGCGGCCGAGCCGGGCTGGAAGGGCACCGAGGCGGGCGGGGACACCGAGATCACGCTGTCCGGGTTCGAGGGGCCCGGGGTCTTCGGCCTGGCCACCTACACGCGTGAGATCGACAGTGTGAACGGCCCTGCCATCGCCCATCTCGGCAGCGCGGAGGGCGTACCGCGGTCCTTCACCCTGGCCGGGGACACGCAACGGCTGTTGCCCGTCTGGCAGTTCACCGCGGAAGGTGTCTACCGGCTCACCTTCACCGTGAAGGCGGGCGGCGCCACCGACACCGAGACGCTGACCGTGGTGGTGGGCGACGACGTCGATCCCTCCACCGTGCCGCCCGGCGACGGGACCACACCGACACCGTCCGCTAGCCCCACCGCGACCCCCACCGCCACGACGCACGTCATCTCCGAGGGGCACGTCGACATGGCCGCCCGGAAGGTGGAGGGCGCATTGGAGTTCCAGCTCAAGGAGGGCTCCGAACTCGACCACACGTGGCACGAGCCGGGCGGGGTCGTCCTGCACGTACGGCCCGCCGCCAAGCGGAAGATCCCCGCGGGATACGACTTCCTCGGCACCCCGGGCGACGCGGTGTGGTGGCTTCCGTTGCAGCAGAACGCCGGGATCGTGTGGCCCGGCTGGAATACCGGGGAGTTCCCCCGGACCGACCTCGACGGCAAGGTCTCCTTCCGGCTGGACTCCGTCCAGGGTCCCGGGAACGTCGCGATGTTCTACAGCGACTCGACGGGCACCCCGGTCGTCCCGCTCAACAGCGGCGACGGACTGCCCGACACCCACACCCTCGCCGGAGGCACCCACGCCCACTTCGACTGGGCCTTCTCCGCCGAGGGCGTCTACCGCACCACGTTCACCGTCAGCGCCACACTCGCCGACGGCACCCGGGTCGATGACACGGAGACCCTCGTCTGGGTGGTCGGGGACGACACCGATCCGTCGACGGTGACACCGGGGACGGGCGACGAACCGACGGCCACGCCCACGACGACACCGACGGCCAGCGCGAGCGGGACGGGCTCGGCGACACCCACGGCCACCGCTTCCGCGTCGGCGTCGGCATCGGCTGCCGCTTCCGGGTCCCCGGGTGCGGCGGCCTCCGGGGCGGCGGTGAGCGTCGAGGGGGCGTCCGGCTCGTTGGCCTCCACGGGTGCCCAGGTGTCGACGGTCGCGGGGATCGCGGTGGCCGCCCTGCTGATGGGTGGCGGCGCGGTGTTCCTCGTACGACGACGCCGTACGACCGACCGGGAGGAGGGAACCCTGTGAGGGGCCGTCCCACGCGTGTCGCGGCCGTGCTGCTCACCGCCGCCTGTGTGCTGATCACCGGGTGCGGCCAGGGTGAATCCGGCGCGTCCGACGCCGAGTTGAAGGTCTCCACGACCACCGCGATCATCGCCGACCTGGTCCGGCAGGTCGGCGGTGACCGGGTCGACGTGACGTCGATCGTGCCGCACCACGGCGACCCGCACTCCTACGAGCCGAGCCCGGGGGACGCGGCGAAGGTCGCGCGCGCCGACCTCGTGTTCGGCAACGGGCTGCTGCTGGAGGAGCCCGGGATCATGAAGATGGTCCACAGCAACGCCCGGAAGTCCACGCCGAAGATCGAGATCGCCGAGGAGCTGGAGCGGTACGGCGGCACGGTGATGAAGCTGGAGGAGGACCTCGGGCTCGACGTCCTGTGGCTCGGCTGGGCGGTGGAGGGCGAGGTCGCCGGGGACGGCTCCCAAGTCCGCACCACCGCCACCGGGTTGGAGGGGCCTGGGGATCTGCGGGTCTACCTGACCGACACACTCGGGCGCCCCAAGGTGTATGTCGACTCCCGTGACGGTTTAGACGACGCGGACTCCTTCACCCTGCCGCCCGAGGCGCACACGCACGTCAACTGGGCGTTCAGCGAGCCGGGGACGTACCGGCTGACGGTCGAGGGGCGGACCGAGACGCTCGACGGGAGGACCGAGGAATTCGGCAGCGGCACCTTCACCTTCGCCGTCGGCACCGACGCCCCCGAGGGCGCCACGGTCCTCGACGGAGGACACGCCGACCTGGCGCTCAACGCCGGGACCGGGAAGGTGTACGTCCGCGCCGACGACGAGAAGAGCGGCGAGCGCAGGAGGTTCGCACCGGACGAGGTCGTGCTGAACGTGCCCGACCGGGCGCGGGAGTCTGTGCCCGGGGAGAGCGCGTACTCGTTCCTCGGGGAGGCAGGCGACCCGCTGTGGGTGCTGCCGCAGGCCGTGCTCGGCAAGCACGTGCACGGCGACCTGGACCCGCACGCCTGGGAGGACGTCTCCAACGCCGAGGCGTATGTGCGGCGGATCCAGGCCGAGTTGACGAAGGCGGACCCCGCCGGCGCGAAGACCTACGCGAAGAACGCCTCGGCCTGTCTGAAGCGGCTCGGAGCGCTGGACGAGGAGGTCGGGCGGACGCTCGCGACCATCCCCGAACGGAACCGCAAGCTGATCACCACCCATGACGCCTTCGGCTATCTCGCCAAGGCGTACGGCATGGAGGTCGCCGGTTTCGTCGTGCCGGTGCCCAACCAGGAGCCCAGCGCGGCCGAGGTGGAGAGGCTCGGCGACACCATCCGCGAGAAGCGGGTCCCGGCCGTGTTCGTGGAACCGAACCTCGCCGCGCGGGCGAACGTGCTGGAACGGGTCGCCCAGGACGAGGGGGTCGACGTCTGCACGATCTACGGCGACTCGTTCGACGACAAGGTCCACGACTACGTATCGATGATGCGGCACAACGCGACGGAGCTCGCCAAGTGCCTTGGAGGGAAAGCCGGATGAGGGGCAGTGAACGGGTCGCGGTCGCCGTGGTACTGGCGGCCGCACTCGCGGGGGGCGGGGTCGCCGTCGCGGACGAGCCGTCGAGCGGGATCGGGAGGATCACCTACGCCGACGGGGAGTTGACGCTCGATCCCGCGGACAGCGCCCATGTCGTCGAGGCGGACGCGGCCGCGCCGGGGTGGGACACGACGGGGGTGCCGTCGGGCGCCCTTGCCGGGGACACCGTGACCTGGGCGCTGACCGGGGTGGACGGGCCGGGTGACGTCAGGGTGTACGGGGACGACTCCGTGCTCTTCGACAGCGCGGACGACGTGCCGGACCGGGTCGAGGTGCCGGTGGGTGAACAGGCCTACGGGCACTGGGAGTTCAGCGAGGAGGGGACCTACCGGCTCATCTTCGAGGCGGCGGGTACGGCGGCGGCGGACGGGCGGAAGCTGTCCGTGGGGACCGTGTACACGGTGGTGGTCGGGGGTGAGGAGCAACCGGTGGAGCCGACCGCCATCCCCACACCTGCGGCCCAGGCGCGCGCGCTCGCCGCTCCGGTGGAGATGCCGCGCACGGCCGCCACCACGTCCGAGGTCGTCTCGACCCGGAAGGTCCTCGACGAGGGCCACATCGACTTCGCCGCCCGCATACTCGACGACAGGCTCCAGATCCACGTCAAGGACGGCACGGTCTCCGGGAGGACCACCTGGCGCGACCCGTCCTCCCTGGTCCTGCGCGTGGGAGCGGCCGCGAGGAACACCCTGCCCGACAACGACGCCTTCGCCTTCCTGGGCAGGCCCGGAACCGATGTCTGGCTGCTCGACCAGGTGCAGCAGGAAGGGCTGCTGTGGCCCGGCTGGTCGACGGACCATGTCGCGGCCGGGGCGATGAAGGGCGGCGTGACGTTCACGCTGACCGACGTCGCGGGACCGGGCGCGTACGCGCTCTACACGTACGACGCGATGTCCGGCGCCGACGTGCTGTTCAACAGCAAGGACGGCGTCCCGGACTCCTTCGAGGTCCCCGCGAACACGCATGCGCACGGCGGATGGGCGTTCACAAAGGAGGGCACCTACCGGCTGACCTTCAGGATGAGCGGGAAACTCGCCGACGGGACGGCCGCGAGCGACACGGAGACCGTGGCGTTCGTGGTCGGGGACGGGAAGGCGGACGCCGCGAACCCCGGGGGCGGTTCCTCCGCTGCCGGGTCGTCGTCCTCGCCGTCCCCTTCCGCCTCGGACTCGGCCAAGGCTGGTGCTGATCAGGGCACTGCATCCGGCTCCATGGCCAGAACCGGCGCCGGCGATCCCACCCTCCTCGCCACCGCGGCCGCCGGTCTCGCGCTCGCCGGCGGGGGTGCGGTGTGGGGCGTACGGCGTCGGCGGCGGGGCGCGTGAACGGGGTGCTGCGGGTCGAGGCCGCGTCCGTCGTGCTCGGGGGGCGGCTCGCGCTGGAGGACGCCTCGCTCACCGTGGCGGCGGGTGAGCTGGTCGGGCTGATCGGGCCCAACGGGGCGGGGAAGACGACGCTGCTGCGGGCGGCGCTCGGGCTCGTGCCGCTCGTCTCGGGGGCCGTGTCGGTGACGTCCCGGCCCGGGTACGTGCCCCAACGGCACGAGTTCGCCTGGGACTTCCCGATCGACGTCGCGGGGGCCGTGCTGACCGGGCGCACGAGGACGATCGGGTGGCTTCGGCGGCCCCGGCAGGCCGACCGGGAGGCCGCGGAACGTGCCCTGGAGCTCACCGGGCTCACCGGGCTGGCCCGCCGCCCCATCGGTGAGCTGTCCGGCGGGCAGCGCCAACGCGTCCTCGTGGCCAGGGCGTTGGCGGCGGAACCCCGGCTCCTGCTGCTCGACGAACCGTTCACCGGCGTGGACGTCCCCACCCAGGGGCTCCTCAATCAGCTCTTCCGGCAGCTCGCCGCCGACGGCCGGGCCCTGCTGATGACCACCCACGACCTGGCGGGCGCCGCCCGCACCTGCGACCGCGTGGTGCTGATCAACCGGACGGTCGTCGCCGAGGGCGGGCCCGAGCTGCTGACCGAACCGGACCGGATGCTGCGGGCCTTCGGGCTCGACCGGGCCATGCCCACGGAGACGATGACGTGATCGACTTCCTGCTCGACCCCTGGGAACTGCCCTTCATGCAGCGGGCGTTCGCCGTCGCCGCCGTGGTGGGGCTGGTGTGCGGGGTGGTCGGGGTGTACGTCGTGCTGCGCGGCATGGCGTTCATCGGGGACGCGGTGGCCCACTCGGCGTTCCCCGGGGTGGCGCTGGCCTACACCTTCGGGGGGAATCTCCTCCTCGGCGGCGCGGCGGCCGGGATCGTCACCTCGGTGCTCATCGCGTACGTGTCGCAGAACCGGCGGCTGAAGGAGGACACCGTCATCGGCGTCTTCTTCGCCTTCGCGTTCGGCCTCGGGATCGTGCTGGTGTCGACGCGGGACAGCTGGACGACCGACCTGTCCTCGTTCCTGTTCGGGCAGGTGCTGGCGGTGTCGCCGCAGGACGTCTGGACGGTCGCCGGGATCGGGGCGGTGCTGGTGGCCGTCGTGCTCGCCCTGCGCAAGGAACTGGTGGCGGTCAGCCTGGACCGGGAGACGGCACGGGCGGCCGGGCTTCCGGTGTTCCGGCTCGATCTGACGCTGTACGTGGTCGTGACCTCCACGATCGTGATGTCGCTGGAGGCCGTCGGCAACGTCCTCGTCCTCGCCCTGCTCATCACGCCCGCCGCGACCGCCCGGCTGCTGTCCGAGCGGCTGTGGACCATGACGCTGCTCGCGTCGGCGATCGGCTGCGCGGGAAGCCTGGCCGGGCTGTATGTGTCGTACGCGTACGACTTGGCGGCCGGCGGCTCCATCGTCGTAGTCCTGACCGGGGTGTTCGTGGTGACGTGGTGCCTGGCGCCCAGGCACGGGCTGCTCGCGCGTGCTGCGAAGAAGACGGTGGCCCCTCCGGTCGGTCCGGTCAGTCCGGGAGGAGACGGCCGCGCTGTGCGAGCAGGAACTTCTTGAAGGCCGCCACCGGTGGCGTGTCCGGGTGGCCGTCGAGCCAGGCGACACCGATCTCGCGCACCGCGCGCGGGGCGGTGACCGTCAGCTCGACGACACCGGGGCGGGCCACGGCGGGCGGCGGGAGGAGGGCGACCCCGAGACCGGCGGCGACGAGCCCCCGCAGCGTTTCGGCCTCCTCCCCCTCGAAGGCGATCCGCGGCTTGAAACCGGCCTCCTGGCACAGGTCGTCGGTGATGCGGCGCATGCCGTAGTTGGGTTCCAGGGTCACGAAGGTCTCGTCGGCGGCCTCGGCGAGGCGTACC
Source organism: Streptomyces sp. NPDC087859 (assembly GCF_044742595.1). Classification (NCBI taxonomy): domain Bacteria; kingdom Bacillati; phylum Actinomycetota; class Actinomycetes; order Kitasatosporales; family Streptomycetaceae; genus Streptomyces; species Streptomyces sp. NPDC087859. Next base: position 357,724 of record NZ_JBIUUU010000001.1, read on the forward strand.
CGCTTGCGGGAGGCGAGGCGGTGGTCGGCGGGGACGACCAGGCGCAGCTTCTGCTCGTCGAGACGGCGGCCGACCAGGTCCGGGGCGTCCGGGACCGGGGAGGTCAGACACAGGTCCAGTTCCCCTGCGCGCAGGCGCTCGATCATCGCCTCGCCGTAGTTCTGGACGAGGCTGAAGCGGACGCGGGGGTGGTCGGCGCGGAAGGCGCGGATCAGGCCGGGGACCGTCTCCGAGCCCATGGTGTGCAGAAAACCGAAGGCGACCTTGCCGGTGGCCGGGTCGGCGTCGGCGCGGACCTCCTCGGCGGCGCGGTCGATCTCGGCGAGGGCGCGTTCGACGTGGCCGAGGAAGGCGCGGCCGGCCGGGGTGAGGGAGACGGTGCGGCCGATGCGGGCGAACAGGTCGACGCCCAGGTCCTGTTCGAGGCGGACCATCGCGCGGGAGAGCGTGGACTGCGGGACGTTCATCTCCTGGGCGGCCCGGGTGACGTGCTCGGTGCGGGCCACGCCGGCGAAGTACGCCAGCCGCGGGGCCAGCACCATCGACATCTCCGACATGTCTTGTGTGTCACTGGACGGTGACAGCCGAGGCTGTGAGCTGTGTTGATGCACCATGGGAACGATTATGGCGAGTCCGTGCATTGGACGCATGAACCGAGGTGTACGTAACTTCGAGGCATGCCTGCCAGTACCGAGGCGTCCATGACCATGGGCGCCGTATCCGCTGTTCCTGTCGTCGACTCCCGTATGGCCCCGGGCGGCCCCGGCTACCGCCGGATGAGCTTCGCCCTCTTCCTCGCCGGGGTGGCGACCTTCGCCCTTCTGTACTCCACGCAGGCCCTTCTGCCGCTGATCTCCGGCGACTTCGGGGTGGCGGCGAGCGACGCGAGCTGGACGGTGGCGGCGGCGACGGGCGGACTGGCCCTGTTCGTCCTCCCGATGAGCGCGCTGTCGGAGCGGTACGGACGGCGCACGGTCATGACGGGCTCGCTGGCGGTCGCGGTGATCGTCGGTCTCCTGGTCCCGCTGGCTCCCTCGCTGCCGGTGCTGGTGGCGCTGCGGGCGTTGCAGGGCGCGGCGCTGGCCGGCCTTCCGGCTTCCGCCACGGCCTATCTGGCGGAGGAGGTCCGGCCGAAGGCGCTGGTCACGGCGATCGGACTGTTCGTCGCGGGCAACAGTGTCGGCGGGATGAGCGGCCGTGTCATCACCGGCTGGGTCGCGCAGGAGTGGGGCTGGCGGGTCGCCCTGGGCGTGATCGGCGCGATCGCGGTCGGGTGCGCGGTGGCGTTCCGGCTGCTGCTGCCGGCGCCGAAGCACTTCGTCGCCGGGTCGCTGAAGCCGCGGGTGCTGGTGCGGACGGTCCGTGATCACCTGTCCGACCCGCTGATGTGCCGGCTGTACGCGATCGGCGCGCTGTTCATGACGGTGTTCGGCGGTGTGTACACGGTGATCGGGTACCGGCTGACGGAGGCACCGTTCGATCTGCCGCAGGGCGTCGTCGGCTCGATCTTCCTGGTGTACCTGGTGGGCACGGTGTCGGCGTCCACGGCCGGGCGGCTGGTGGGGCGCCTCGGGCGGCGGGGTGCGCTGTACGCGGCGGGCGCGACGACGGCGGCGGGTCTGGTGCTGTCGCTGGCGGACTCCCTGGTGCTGGTCCTGCTGGGTCTTGTGCTGATCACGGGTGGGTTCTTCGCGGGGCACGCCTGCGCGTCCTCGGCGGTCAGCAAGACGGCGACCGAGGGGCGGGCGCAGGCCTCGGCGCTGTACCAGTCGGCGTACTACATCGGCTCCAGTGTGGGCAGCACGGTCGGTGCGCTCGCCTTCCACGCGGGTGGCTGGGCCGGGACGGTCGGGGTCGGTCTGCTGGCGGTGCTCGGCGTCGTCACGATCACCGTCCTCGGAACGCGCGCGGCCCGGGCCCAGCAGCGGCTCCTGGCGGCCTGAGCCGCACGTCCCCCCTTTTCTTCCCCCTGGTCGAGGTCGGTCGGCCAGGGGGACTGCCTTTTCTCGCCCCCGCCGCCCCTACCCGTCCCATCCCTGGGGGCTGCGCCCCCAGCCCCCCGCTTCGGCCCTGAAGGGGCCTCGTCCTCAAACGCCGGACGGGCTGAAAACAAAGACAGAGACCGGCGTCGGCAAATCCAGCCCCTCCGGCGTTTGAGGAGCGGGGGTCAGGGGGCAGCGCCCCGGGAGGATGGGACGGGTAGGGGCGGCGGGGGCGAGAAGCGTCCCACCTGCACGTTCGATCACTCGGCACGCCATTGTCAGTGCCCTGCGATAGCTTCGAACGTGGTGGGCGCAAAGGCGCGACACAGAACGGCCACAGGGGTGGGTGGACGATGACGGACAGCACGATGACAGCGGACCTCGACGTCAGGCTGGAGAAGCACCGGGTCGAGCTGACCGGGTACTGCTACCGCATGCTCGGCTCGTCCTTCGAGGCGGAGGACGCGGTGCAGGACACGATGGTCCGCGCCTGGCGCAACTACGAGAAGTTCGAGGGCCGTTCCAGCCTCCGCTCCTGGCTCTACCGCATCGCGACCAACGTCTGCCTGGACATGCTGACGGCCGGCAACAAACGCGCGAGGCCCATGGACCTCACCGACTCCACGCCGCTCGCCCAGGCCGCCCTCTCCCCCCGCCCGGACCACACCTGGCTGGAGCCGATGCCGGACGCCCGCATCCTGCCCACCGTCGAGGACCCGGCGGAGGCGGCCGTGGCCAAGGAGTCCGTGCGGCTCGCCTTCATGGCGGCCCTGCAGCAACTCCCGCCCAAGCAGCGCGCGGTGCTGATCCTGCGCGAGGTGCTGGCCTGGAAGGCGAGCGAGGTCGCCGAGTTGCTCGACACCACGGTCGCATCGGTCAACAGCGCCCTCCAGCGGGCCCGCGCGACCCTCGCCGAGCGGGAAGGGCACGGCGCGGACGCGACGGTGTCCGACCCCCTGGACGAGGAGCAGCAGAAGCTCCTGGACCGCTACATGGCGGCGTTCGAGGGGTACGACATGACGGCGCTGACGGCCCTGCTGCACGAGGACGCCATCATGACGATGCCGCCGTTCGACCTGTGGCTGACGGGCCATGACGACATCACGGGCTTCATGACGACCCTGGGCTCGGCCTGCGAGGGCTCCCGCCTGGTGCCGGTGCAGGTCAACGGTCTGCCGGGGTTCGCGCAGTACAAGCCGGACCCCGAGGCGGGCGGCTACACACCGTGGGCGGTGCAGGTCCTGGAGATCTCAGAGGGCCGGCTCACCGGGTTCCACTTCTTCCTCGACACCAAGAGGTGGTTCCCGCTGTTCGGGCTCCCCCTCCATCTCGACGCTCTCGAAGCGGAGTCCGACCAGGTCGAGGAGGGCGTGTAGGGCCGGGTCGGGGTCTCTGAGCCGTATCCGTCCGCCGGCCCGCCGGGCGGCGAGCTGGAGCCGCGCCAGCAGATCGACGGTCCCGAGCCCCGGCGGTCCGAGCCCGGCCACATCACAGACGACGACCCCGGCCCCGGTCGTGTCCAGCAGTGCCCGCACGTCGTCACACAGCCCCGCCACCTCGTCCCGGGTGACGGGGCCGGCCAGTACGAGCACGGCGGGTGTCATGGCGTCCACGATCTGTAGACCGGGCGGGCGGGCAGAACTCATCGTCGCTGTGAGGGCCGTGCGGCAGTCCACCGACCGGGATCACATTGACCTGGGCATCCTCTTCCCCAGAGGGTTGGCTGTATGCCCCACGGATCAGCACCGCCCTGGATATCCCACGCCCTCCTCACCGACGAGGAGGTTCCGTGCAGGGGGTGCTGACCGGCTTCGCCGTCATCGCCGTGGTCATCGCCGTCGGGTATCTGATCGGACGCCGCGGCTACCTGGGTGACAACGGCCGCGAGGTCCTGACCAAGCTCGCCTTCCACGTCGCCTCCCCGGCCCTGCTCTTCACCACCCTCGCGCGGGCCGACCTGTCGATGGTCTTCTCCAGCCGCCTGGTCGTGACCGCGCTGAGCACGGCGGCGGTGGCGGGCGTCTTCGTGACGGTGGGTGTCGTACGCGGCTGGGGCGTGGGCCGTACGACGATCGGGGCGCTGTGCTCCAGCTACGTCAACTCCGGCAACCTCGGCATCCCGATCGCCGTGTACGTCCTGGGCGACGCCTCGCTGGTGGCCCCGGTGCTGCTGTTCCAGCTGCTCCTGGTGACCCCGATCGCGCTGACCGTCCTGGACCTGTCGGGCCGGGACGGCAAGGACCCCCTGTGGCTACGGCTGCTGACTCCGCTGCGCAACCCGATCGCGGTGGGTTCGCTGGCGGGGGTCGCGGTCTCGGCGACCGGCCTGCGCATCCCCTCGGCGGTCATGGACCCGGTGACGCTGATCGGCAACATGTCCGTCCCGGCGGTGCTGTTGGCGTTCGGCATCTCCCTGTGCGGCAGCACGATGCCGGGCCGGGGCCCGGACCGCCACCTGGTGCTGCTCTCGGTCGCGCTGAAGTCGGTGGGCCAGCCCGCGGCCGCCTGGGCGCTGGCGGTGGGGGTGTTCGGGCTGCGCGGGCACCAGCTCCTGGACGTGGTGGTGACATCGGCGCTGCCCGCGGCGCAGAACCTCTATACGTATGCGTCGAGTTACCGGGTGGGCGAGCGCCTGGCGCGGGACGCGATCCTGGTGTCGACCGTGCTGTCGGTGCCGGTCCTGGTGGTGGTCGCGGCGCTGCTGGGCTGACCGCGGGCACACAAAGGGGGCCGGCGCCCGAAGGCGCCGGCCCCCTTTTCCTGTCACCTCACATCAGGCGATTCGCTCCAGCACCACCGGCGACGGCGTGAAGTCCGTGCCCGCGGCGGCGATGTCGTAGGAGCCGTCGACCGCCTCCAGCGCGTACGCGAAGCGCTCCGGGGTGTCCGTGTGGAGGGTCAGCAGGGGCTGGCCCTCGGTGACCGTGTCGCCCGGCTTGGCGTGCATCTCGACGCCCGCGCCCGCCTGGACCGGGTCCTCCTTGCGGGCGCGGCCCGCGCCGAGGCGCCAGGCGGCGATGCCGATGTCGTAGGCGTCGAGGCGGGTCAGGACGCCGGAGGCGGCGGCCTTGACCACGTGCTGCTCCTTGGCGACCGGCAGCTCCGCGTCCGGGTCGCCGCCCTGGGCCGCGATCATGCGGCGCCAGACGTCCATGGCCGAGCCGTCGGCCAGCGCCTTCGCCGGGTCGGCGTCCTTCACGCCCGCCGCGGCGAGCATCTCGCGAGCCAGGGCGATGGTGAGTTCCACGACGTCCGACGGGCCGCCGCCCGCCAGCACCTCGACCGACTCGCGGACCTCGAGGGCGTTGCCCGCCGTCAGGCCCAGCGGCGTCGACATGTCCGTCAGCAGGGCCACCGTCCTCACGCCGTGGTCGGTGCCCAGACCGACCATCGTGGAGGCCAGTTCGCGGGCGTCCTCGATCGTCTTCATGAAGGCGCCGGTGCCGACCTTCACGTCCAGGACCAGGGAGCCCGTGCCCTCCGCGATCTTCTTCGACATGATCGACGAGGCGATGAGGGGGATCGCCTCCACGGTGCCGGTGACATCGCGCAGGGCGTACAGCTTCTTGTCGGCCGGGGCGAGACCGTCGCCGGCCGCGCAGATCACCGCACCCGTGGTGTCGAGGACGTGCAGCATCTCCTCGTTCGACAGGAGCGCGCGCCAGCCCGGGATCGACTCCAGCTTGTCCAGCGTGCCGCCGGTGTGGCCGAGGCCGCGGCCGGACAGCTGCGGGACGGCCGCGCCGCACGCCGCGACCAGCGGGGCGAGGGGCAGCGTGATCTTGTCGCCCACTCCGCCGGTGGAGTGCTTGTCGGCGGTCGGGAGGGACAGCGCCGAGAAGTCCATGCGCTCGCCGCTCGCGATCATCGCGGCGGTCCAGCGGGAGATCTCGCGGCGGTTCATGCCGTTGAGGAGGATGGCCATGTTCAGCGCGGCCATCTGGTAGTCGGCGACCTCCCCGCGGGTGTACGCGTCGATGACCCAGTCGATCTGTTCGTCGCTGAGCTCACCGCGGTCCCGCTTGGTGCGGATGACGGAGACGGCATCCGTCGAGAAAACGGCCATGAAGCATTCCTTCCGGACAATCAGAAAGTGCGCGGCCCCTCCGAGCCCGATGGATCATCAACTCGGAGGGGCCGCGCGGGAGTTACTTGGTGAGATGGCCCGGCCCGAAGGCCTGCGGCAGCATCTCGGACAGCGGCAGGATCCCCGCCGGGGTCTCCAGGAGGAGATCCGGGCCGCCGAACTCGTACAGCAGCTGACGGCAGCGCCCGCAGGGAACGAGGATCTCTCCGCGGCCGTCGACGCAGGTGAAGTGCGTCAGCCGGCCGCCGCCGGTGCGCTGCAGCTCCGAGACCAGCCCGCACTCGGCGCACAGGCCGAGTCCGTAGGAGGCGTTCTCGACATTGCAGCCGGAGACCGTACGGCCGTCGTCGACGAGGGCCGAGACGCCGACCGGGTAGCCCGAGTAGGGGGCGTACGCGTGGGTCATCGCCTCGCGCGCCACCTCCCGCAGGGCGTCCCAGTCGAAGTCGGCGGAGGTCACTTCCCCTGCCCCTTCCGATAGGGCAGTCCGTCCGCCTTCGGCATCCTCAGGCGCTGTGCGGACAGCGAGAGCACCAGCAGGGTGATGACGTACGGGCTGGCCGTCACGACCTGGTTCGGGACCTCGTTCGTGGTGGTGTACCAGACGAACATCAGGGCCGAGATCACGGCGGTGATGGCGGCGGGGACGTACTTCTTCTTCCAGACGAGGTACGCGACGCCGAACACCAGCAGAATCGCCAGGAGCAGGATCAGCGCGTGGACGTTGGTCGTGCCGCCGCGCAGCTTGAGGCTGTCGGTGTAGCCGAACAGACCCGCGCCGAGGGCGAGTCCGCCCGGCATCCAGTTGCCGAAGATCATCGCGGCGAGACCGATGTAGCCGCGCCCCGCCGTCTGGCCGTCGAGGTACACGTTGGACGACACGATCGACAGGAAGGCACCGCCGAGGCCGGCGAAGCCGCCGGAGATGATCACGGCGATGTACTTGTACTTGTAGACGTTGACGCCGAGGGACTCGGCGGCGATCGGGTTCTCGCCGCAGGACCGCAGCCGCAGACCGAAGGACGTGCGCCACAGCACGTACCAGGTGGTGGGGACGAGGGCGACCGCCACCACGGTGAGCGGCGACAGGTCGGTGATCAGGCCGCCGACCAGGCCGGCGATGTCGGAGACCAGGAACCAGTGCTTCTGGTTGAGGGTCTCCAGCCAGCTGGACAGCCCTGGGACGTCGAAGGTACCCAGCGACTCGATCGGCGGGGACTGCTTGGAGGAGCCCTGCGCGGCCTCCTCGAAGGTGTACTTCGACAGATAGCGGGTGGTGCCCAGGGCCAGGATGTTCAGGGCCACACCGGAGACGATGTGGTTGACGTTGAACGTCACGGTGGCGATGGCGTGCAGCACGGCGCCGAGCGCGCCGCCGATGATGCCGACGATCACGCCGGTCCAGGGGCCCCACTGGTAGCCGGCCCAGGCACCGAACCAGGTGCCGAGGATCATCATGCCCTCGAGGCCGATGTTGACGACGCCCGCGCGCTCGGCCCACAGACCGCCGAGGCCCGCGAGGCCGATCGGCACGGCGGAGCGCAGCGCGGTGGACATCTGGCCGGTCGAGGTGATGCCGTCCGCGCCGGTGATCAGGCGGACGACGGACGTCAGGATGAGAACGCCCGAGATGATCAGGAGGACGACAGGCAGCGAGATGCGGCGGCCGCCCTTTCCGGGCTTCGCCGGCGCCTTGGCGATGGTCGCGGTGCTCATCAGACCGCCACCTCCTTCTTCGTGTTGGCGGCGGCCGCGGCGAGCTCCTCACCGACGCGCTTCTGCTGGCGGCGCAGACCCCAGGTGCGGACGACCTCGTAGGAGATGACGACCGCGAAGACGATCAGGCCCTGCATGATCGTGGCGATCTCCTTCTCGTACGGCTCGGGAGTCGCGTAGTCGAGAGCGGGGGACGCCTTGTCGAGGAAGGCCCACAGCAGGGCGGCGAGTGCGATGCCGCCGGGGTTGTTGCGGCCGAGCAGGGCGATGCCGATGGCGGTGAAGCCGAGGCCGGCCGGGAAGCTGAGGCTGTAGGTGTGGGCGTCGCCGAGCAGCAGCGGCAGGCCCGAGATGCCGGCGACCGCGCCGGAGATCAGCATCGCGGTGAGCACCATGCGCTTGGCGTTGACGCCGGAGGCCGCGGCGGCGGACTCGGACTCACCGGTGGCCCTGAGGTCGAAGCCGAAGCGGGTGCGGTTCAGGACGGCCCAGTAGCCGATGCCCATGGCGATCGCGAGGAAGACCAGGCCGTAGATCTCGCCGACGTCCGAGCCGAGGTTGATGCCGGGCACCCAGCCGGAGTCCTTCATGATGCCGGTCGTGACGTTGTCCCCGACCAGCACGCCGAAGTTCTCGGTGAGGGTGAGGTAGCCGATGAGGCTGGTGGCGATCGAGTTGAGCATGATCGTCGAGACGACCTCGCTGACCCCTCGGGTCACCTTCAGCAGGCCCGCGATGCCGGCCCACATGGCGCCGGTGAGCGCGCCGACCAGGATCAGCAGCGGGACCTGGAGGGCCGACGGCAGCGCCACGTGGGCGCCGACCACCGCGGTCATCATCGCGCCGAGGCGGTACTGGCCGTCGACGCCGATGTTGAACAGGTTCATCCGGAAGCCGAGGGCGACCGCGAGGGCGGCGATGTAGTACATCGACGCCTGGTTGATGATCAGTACCTGTACGTCGGAGTAGCCGGCCTGCTCCAGCATGAGCGTGTACGGCTCGATCGGGCTCTTGCCCGAGGCGATCAGCACGACCGAGGTCAGCAGGATCGCCGCGACGAGCGCCAGGGCCGGTCCGGCCACGGCGAGGAGCAGTCGCTCCTTGTCGAACTTCTTCATCGGGCCTCGTCCTCCGGGGCGCTCTCGTCCTCGACGTGCTCAAGGTGTCCGGTGGCGGCACCCGTCATGGCGGAACCGAGTTCCTCCGGGGTGACGGTGGCCGGGTCGGCGTCGGCGACCAGCCTGCCGTTGTAGATCACGCGCAGGGTGTCCGACAGGCCGATGAGCTCGTCCAGGTCGGCGGAGATCAGCAGCACGGCCAGGCCCTCGCGGCGGGCGTCGCGGATGCGGTCCCAGATCTGGGCCTGTGCGCCGACGTCCACACCGCGGGTGGGGTGGGCGGCGATCAGGAACTTGGGGTTGTGGCTCATCTCGCGGCCGACGATCAGCTTCTGCTGGTTGCCGCCGGAGAGGGAGGCCGCGGTGACGTCGATACCGGGGGTACGGACGTCGAACTCCTCGACGATGCGGCGGGTGTCGGCCTGGGCGGCCTTCGGGGTCAGCCAGAAGCCCTTGGCGTTGGGCGTCTCGGTGACATGGCCGAGGATGCGGTTCTCCCAGAGGGGGGCCTCCAGGAGCAGGCCCTGGCGGTGGCGGTCCTCGGGGATGTAGCCGACGCCGGACTCGCGGCGCTTGCGGGTGGCCCAGGAGGTGACGTCCTCGCCCTCGAAGAAGATGGCTCCGGAGTCGGCGTTCTTGGTGCCGATCAGGGCGTCGATGAGCTCGGTCTGGCCGTTGCCCTCGACACCGGCGATGCCCATGACCTCACCGGCGTGGATGGTGAAGGAGACGTCGTCGAGGACCTTCTTGACCTCGGCGCCGCCCGCCTCGTCCATGAGCAGGGAGGCGGACGACTCGCCGAGCGTGAGCGCGCCCGAGGAGTACACGGTGAGGTCCCTGACCTCCACGACGGCCCGGTCGGTGACCGTGGACTCGGCGGTCTCCGGGGTGGGGAGCTCGCTGCCGACCATCATCTCGGCGAGCTGGCGCGGAGAGGTCTCGGACGGTACGGCGGTGCCGACCGTCGTGCCGCGGCGGATGACGGTGATCTCGTCGGCGACGGAGAGGACCTCGCCCAGCTTGTGGGAGATGAAGATGACCGACAGGCCCTCGGACTTCAGCTCGCGCAGGTTGGCGAAGAGCGCGTCGACCTCCTGCGGCACGAGGACCGCGGTCGGCTCGTCGAGGATCAGGGTGTCGGCGCCGCGGAAGAGGACCTTGAGGATCTCCACGCGCTGACGCTCGGCGACACCGAGGTCCTCGACCAGGACGTCGGGGCGGACGCCGAGGCCGTAGCGGTCGGAGATCTCCTTGACCTTCTTGCGGGCGGTGCCGCCGATGCCGTACAGCTTCTCGCTGCCCAGCACCACGTTCTCCAGGACCGTGAGGTTGTCGGCGAGCATGAAGTGCTGGTGGACCATGCCGATGCCGCGGGCGATGGCGTCGGCGGGACTGCCGAAGCTCACCTGGGTGCCGCCGACCGAGATGGTGCCCTCGTCCGGCTTCTGCATGCCGTAGAGGATCTTCATCAGGGTCGACTTGCCGGCGCCGTTCTCACCGACGAGGGCGTGCACGGTGCCTTTTCGGACAGTCAGGTGGATGTCGTGGTTGGCGACGACACCGGGGAAGCGCTTGGTGATCCCCGCCAGCTCTACCGCGATCGTCGACGGTGCGGTGAGCGGAGGGCTGCTGGACGCGTCGATGGCGCACTCTCCTTGGGAAAGGGGCCGCTCTACGCGCGTAGCGCCCCTGCTTTAAATAGTGCCCGGACCTGATCGTTCTTTTCTGACGGACGATCCGTTCCGAGCATTCTGCCGCGCGAACGGGGCGCGAGGAGCCATCCTCTCCGCGCCCCGTTCCGCGGCCGTAACGCTGTCATTACAGCGTTTCTTTGGCCAAGGCCTCTACCCGGAAGGGTCAGGAGGTCTTCACCTTGATGGTGCCGTCCTTGATGCCCTCGGACGCCTTCTTGATCGCGTCCTGGATCTTGGCGTTGTCCGCGAACTCCGGGTTGGAGTTGGAGACGCTCACGCCGCCGTTGGAGAGGCTGCCGCGGACGACGCCGGTCTCCGGCTTGCCGTCGTGGACGGACTTGGCGAGCTCGTAGACCGCGCCCTCGACGTTCTTCATGGCGGAGGTGAGGATCGAGGCCTTGTACGCCTTCAGCGCGTCCTGCTTGTACTGGTCGGAGTCGACGCCGATCGCCCAGATCTTGTTGGCGTTGGCGGCCTTGATGACACCCTGGCCGGACAGGCCCGCGGCGGCGTAGACGACGTCGGCGCCGTCGTCGATCTGGCCCTCGGCGGCGCTCTCACCCTTGTCGGGGCTGGAGAAGCCACCCTCGGCGGCGGTCTCGGTCAGGTACTGCACCTTGACCGTGACGCCCTTCTTGGTGTCCTCGACGCCCTGCTTGTAGCCGGCCGCGAACTTGTGGATCAGCGGGACGTCCACGCCACCGATGAAGCCGACGGTGTTCGACTTGGTGGACAGGGCGGCCGCGACACCGGCCAGGTAGGAGGCCTGCTCCTCGGAGAAGACGAGGTCGGCGACATTGTCGGCCTTGGTCTGCTCGTCGTCGACGATGCCGAAGGTGGTCTTCGGGAACTTGGCCGAGGCCTCCTTGACGGCCGGCGCGTAGGCGAAGCCGACGCCGATGACCGGGTTGTAGCCCTGCTTGGCGAGGGTCTCCAGGCGCTGGACCTTGTCCGCCTCCGACTCGCCGTCCTGCGGCTCGACGGCCGTGGACTTGTAGCCGAACTCCTTGTCGGCCTTGTCCAGGCCGGCGGTGGCGGCGTCGTTGAAGGACTGGTCGCCCTTGCCGCCGACGTCGTACGCCAGGGCCAGACCCAGGTTCTTGCTGTCGCTGCTGCTGCTGGACTCGCTGGACGAGCTGCCACAGGCGGACGCGGTGAGGGCCAGCGCTGCGGTTGCAACGCCTGCAATCGTGATTCGGGACACCCGGCGCATGGAACGAGACTCCTTTGTGCAAGCGCCCAAACCAGGCGCTGGTTCCGCCGCAGCGTAACGCGCGTAGACCAGACGGAAAACCCCTTCTGTCCGGTCCGTTACCGAGCTGTGGCCACAGTTGGTGGACAGACTACGGACAGCAGTACGCCCCTTGCGGGAGGCAAGGGGCGTACGAGCTGCAACGCTGCCCGGGCGGGCGAACGAAGGGGCCTTTCGGCCCCGCGTCGGGCCTTACGAAGTCTTCACCGTCACCTTGCCGTCGATGATGTCCTGCTTGGCCTTGTCGACCGCCGCGACGACCTCCGTCATGGCCTTGTACTTCGGGTTGGAGTCGGCGAAGCCCACGCCGCCGGACTTCAGGTCACCGCGGACGACACCGGTGAGCGGCTTGCCCTCGTGGACCGACTTGGCGAGCTCGTAGACCGCGCCGCCGACGTTCTTCAGCGCCGAGCCGAGGATGTAGTCCTTGTAGCTCTTCAGCGCGTCCTGGTTGTACTGGTCGGAGTCGACACCGATCGCCCAGACCTTCTTGGCGGCGGCCTCGGAGATCACGCCCTGACCGGAGAGACCGGCGGCGTGGTAGATGACGTCGGCACCCTTCTCGATCTGACCGCTGGCAGCCTCCTTGCCCTTGTCAGGGCTGGAGAAGCCACCTTCCGCGGGCGTCTCGGTCAGGTACTGCGACTCGATCTTGATGCTCGGGTCGACGGACTTGACGCCCTGGACGAAGCCCGCGCCGAACTTGTGGATCAGCGGGATGTCCACGCCGCCGATGAAGCCGACGTGCTTGGCCTTGGAGGTCTTGGCGGCGGCGACGCCCGCGAGGTAGGAGGCCTGCTCCTCGGAGAAGACCATGTCGGCCACGTTGGCGGCCTTGGTCTGCTCGTCGTCGATGATCCCGAAGGTGGTCTTCGGGAACTTGGCGGCGACCTCCTTGACGGCCGGCGCGTAGATGTAGCCGACGCCGATCACCGGGTTGTAGCCGGCCTTGGCGAGCTCGGTCAGACGCTGGACCTTGTCCGCCTCCGACTCGCCGTCGCTCGGCTGGACGTCCCGGCCGCCCATCTTGAATTCCTTGTCGGCCTGCTGGAAGCCGGCGTAGGCGGCGTCGTTGAACGACTGGTCGCCACGGCCGCCGATGTCGTACGCCAGGCCGATGCCCTTGCCCGAGTACGTGCCGGACGAGGACGACTCGGACGCGTCGTCGCTGCCGGCCTTCGTGCTGGACTCGCCACAGCCGACGGCCGCGAGCGCGATGACCGAAACGGCCACCACTGCTTGGGAGAACCTGGTCCTCCGAGATATGGAACGCACAGCAAGCACCCCTTCATCCCACGGCCCGTCGAACGGCCCGCTTCCCCAATGCGCCGCCGATGGTGGCCATTTCGGCGCACAGTAACGCGCGTAGACGAGGAGGGGAACGGGGTTTCTCGTGGCCGTTATCGAACCGTGCCGCCATCGGGTTACGTTCGCCGTCCGCCGGTTACACCCGGGTGACACGAGGGGACGAAGGGGTGCCAAACCGGCCACCCCTTCACAAGATCTTCTACGGACCTCTCAGGAAACCCCATCGAGCAGCGCGGCGGCGGTGAACAGCTCCACGCCCGCCGTGATCGCCGACTCGTCGGCGTCGAAGTCACCCTGGTGGAGATCCCGTACGGTCCGCTCCCCCGGGGTGCGGACACCGAGCCGGGCCATGGCTCCCGGCACATGCTCCAGATACCAGGAGAAGTCCTCGCCGCCGAGGCTCTGCTCGGTGCCCTCGACCGAGGCGGCGCCGCGCCGGGCGGTCATGGCGTCCCGCAACAGATCGGTGACGGCCGGGTCGTTGACCACGGGCGGCACGCCGCGCACGTAGTTGATCTCCGACTTGGCGCGATGCAGGTTGGCGACTTCGTCGATCGCGGCGACCACGACGTCGGGCGCCTGGCGCCAGGCCTCGATGTCCAGGCAGCGCACGGTGCCGGAGAGCTCGGCGTGCTGCGGAATGACATTGGGCGCGTGCCCGGACTCGATCCGCCCCCAGGTCACGGCGAGCCCGGCACGGGTGTCGATCCGCCGCGCGACGATCGCGGGCACGTCGACGACGACACGCGCGGCCGCGGTCACCAGGTCCGTCGTCAGATGAGGCCGCGCGGTGTGACCGCCGGGTCCGCCGAGGGAGATCTCCAGCCGGTCGCACGCGGAGGTGATGGCACCGGCCCGCAGCCCGATCCGCCCGGCGTCCACCCGCGGGTCACAGTGCACGGCGATGATCCGCCCGACGCCTTCCAGCACCCCGCACTCGATGGCGTCGGCGGCGCCGCCGGGCAGCACTTCCTCGGCGGGCTGGAAGACCAGTCGCACGGGCCGCGGCAGCAGTCCCTGCCGATGCAGGTCGGCCAGCACGAGGCCGGCCCCGAGCACGACCGTCGTATGCACGTCGTGCCCACAGGCATGGGCCCGGTCCGGCACGGTCGAGCGGTACGGGCAGTCACTCTTCGTGTCCGGAATGGGCAGCGCGTCGATGTCGGCGCGCAGTGCGAGCGCGGGACGCCCGCCGCTCCAGTCCCCGATGTCACAGACGAGTCCGGTACCTACCGCGAGCACACGCGGCCGCAGTCCGGCCTTCTCGAGCCGCGCCTTGATGGCGGCGGTCGTACGGAACTCCTGGTTGCCGAGCTCCGGGTGCATGTGCAAGTCACGTCGGAACGCGACAAGTTCGGCACGCAGCGACTCCGGCAGCGTGCCGGGAAGCGGAGCTTCCGCGGGAAGATCGGCCTCGGACTCTAGGGACATCAATTGCTTCACCCTCTGAAGGGTAGGACGCCGGGCCGACCAACTGCCCCTCGATCAACAAAAGTTCAACCCGTTAGGGGAAGAAAATCCGGCCGCTCGACGCATACGTATCGGCTGGGATGGGTAAACTCGCCCGACTTTCGGCCGAGTGGATCATGAAATCCCCGGAGAGAGGCCCGGCAGAGGACATCCGGCCACATCCGTCACTCATCCACTCCTCCCTCCACGGATACCACGCCCGGTGCCGCCCCGTCGGCTCTGTTCACCTGTCGGGACCGCGCCGCCCCGTAAATCCACCCTGCCTCCACTGAGACGCTTGTTCCGGTCCCGGAATCATCACCGCCGCGCGACGTTTCCGCCACGCGACGTGACGGCCGGACCGGACGGGAGCACCCTTCCCCTATGGAGGCATGCGGCTGCGGTGAGGACCAGATCCCACGGATGCTGGCGGAATTCGGCGTTCTGGGGGTGGCGGGCCTGGTCCTGGCGATCCTGGTGATCATGACGCTGGCGGGCTGGCTGCTGGTGTCGGCGGTGCTGCTGTTCCAGCGGTGGCGCCACCCTCCGCTGACGGTCGAGGAGCACGCGCCGGGCACCCTGGACGGATTCACCTGGACGACCGGGGACCCCGGCCTCCTCCGAGATCTTCGCCCGGGGCCGGACGAGCCTCGCTAGGGTCGCCCCCGTGAGCGCCGAGCACCCGGACTACATACGGGACACCCGCACCTCGTACGACACGATCGCCGACGCATACAGCGAGCGGTTCCCCGCCGACGGACTGGCGGGCCTGCACGTGGAGCGCGCCCTCTTCGGCGCCTTCGCCGAGCTGGTGAGAGCGACCGGAGGAGCCGCCCCCGTCGCCGACCTGGGCAGCGGCCCCGGGCACGTCACCGCGCATCTGCGGGGCCTGGGCCTGCCGGTCTTCGGGGTCGACGTCTCGCCCCGGATGGTGGCGCTGGCCCGCCGGGGGTATCCGGAACTCCGGTTCCACGTGGGTTCGATGACGTCCCTGGACCTGCCGGACGCGACGCTGGGCGGGATCACCGCCCTGTACTCGGTCATCCACGTCCCGGACGAGCACCTGCCCGCGACGCTCGCCGAGTTCCGCCGGGTCCTGGTGCCCGGCGGATACGTACTCCTCGCCTTCCAGGCCGGGTCGGATGCGGATACGGACACCGAGCACCTGCACCTCGCCGAGCGCTTCGGACACGAGATCTCGCTCGACTACTACTGGCGCGACCCGGACGCCGTGGCCGAGCAGCTCGGCAAGGCGGGCCTGCGTCCGCACACCCGGGTGCTGCGCGAGCCACAGGAGGGCGAGGTGCGCCCGCGCGCCTTTCTCCTGGCGCGCAAGGACGGTTAGGCCGCCGGATACGCCCCGCCCCGCCTTCACACCGCCGCGACCACCGACGACAGCCGGTGCACATCCCGCGCCGTCCCCGTCACTCCCGACAGGAACCCCTGCGCCCGGGGTGAGGCGTTCTCCGTCAGCCAGCTCGGGTCGATGTCGCAGACCGAGACCCGCACGTCGGTGCCGACCAGGGCCAGGGGCAGGGTGTGGACGACCGTCGAGGGGAAGCTCAGGATGGTGCGGCCGATCGGGCCCCGGCGGGCGATCAGTTCCAGGGGGAGGTCCGGGCGGACTATTTCCAGGCCGGTCTCGACCGCCAGACGGTGGAGTTTCTCCGTGCTCTCGCGGCGGTGGGCGAAGTAACGGGTGGTGCCGTGAGCCTTGGCGAGGGTGCGGACCGCCTCCAGGTACCGCTCGCCGTCCACCACCCCCGTCTCCACCAGCGACGTGCCCACCATGTCGGCGCCCTTGGTGATGCGGGGCGGGCCGAAGCGGGCGCGGGTCCAGGCGAAGGTGTTGGCCGAGACCGTCACGCCCGCCGGGGTCTCCTCCATCGGCATCGACGAGAAGATCTGCACCCGCCGGCGCTCGCTCGGGGTCAGCCGTTTGCGGGCCGAGGCCGACACCGGAGCGAAGATCAGGTCCCGGGGGCCCGGGCGGCCGCCCTTGCGGTGCCAGCGGACCAGCTTTTCCCCACGGGCGAGTTGGGCCACGAACTCCATCGTGGCCGTGCCGTCGTCGACGACGACCAGCTCGGCCGCGCGCGTGATGGTCAGCAGGAGTTGTACGTAGCGGGAGAACGGGTCGCCGAGGACGACCCGGTCCGCCCTGCGGAGCGTGCCCGCCAGGCCCCCGATGGTCTGGAAGGGGGCCGCGGGGCCGCCCCGGGCCTCCTCCCAGCGGACCGCGTGACCCTCGTCGCGGGCCAGCTCGGCCATCCGGCGGAGCTGGCCGCGGGTCATGGGGTCGGTCGGGGACAGCACGACGAGGGTGAGCCCCGCGCCGGGTGCGTGGGCGTGCGCCCACTCCAGCACGTTCAGGAGCTGTACCGGGCTCTCGACGAACGCGAGAGTGGAGTTGCTGCCGGCTGATCCGGCGCGGCGGCTCATCGACGTACGACCGTCCCCTAAGTGATTCAACTCAGAACTTCAGCCTCGGAACTTCAGCCTCAGACCGAGACCGGCTCGCCCGCGGCGGCGGCGATCTCCGCCTCGGCGACGACGCCCGAGACGCGGCGGAGCTTCTTCATCGGGCCGAGCTCGGAGTCGTAGACCTTCTTGACGCCGTCGCCGAGGGAGGCCTCGATGGTGCGGATGTCGCGGACCAGGCGGGTCAGGCCCTGGGGCTCGACGGAGGCGGCCTGGTCGGAGCCCCACATCGCGCGGTCGAGGGTGATGTGACGCTCGACGAAGGTGGCGCCGAGGGCGACCGCCGCGAGGGTGGTCTGCAGGCCCGTCTCGTGGCCGGAGTAGCCGATCGGGACGTTCGGGTACTCCTCCTGCAGGGTGTTGATCACGCGCAGGTTGAGCTCCTCGGCCTTGGCCGGGTAGGTCGAAGTGGCGTGGCAGAGAAGGATGTTCTCCGAGCCGAGGACCTCGACCGCGTGGCGGATCTGCTTCGGGGTCGACATGCCGGAGGACAGGATGATCGTGCGGCCGGTGGCGCGCAGGGCGCGCAGCAGCTCGTCGTCCGTGAGGGAGGCGCTCGCCACCTTGTGCGCCGGGACGTCGAACTTCTCCAGGAAGGCGACGGCCTCGGTGTCCCACGGGGAGGCGAACCAGGCGATCCCCTTCTCCTTGCAGTACTCGTCGATCTGGCGGTACTCGTCCTCGCCGAACTCCACGCGGTGGCGGTAGTCGATGTAGGTCATCCGGCCCCAGGGGGTGTCGCGCTCGATGTCCCACTGGTCGCGCGGGGTGCAGATCTCGGGCGTGCGCTTCTGGAACTTGACGGCGTCGCAGCCGGCCTCGGCGGCCACGTCGATGAGCTTGAAGGCGTTCTCCAGCTCGCCGTTGTGGTTGATGCCGATCTCGCCGCAGATGTAGACGGGCTGGCCGGGACCGGCGATGCGCTCGGTACCGAACGTGCGGAGGCGGGAGTTAACAGACATGACGGGAACGTTCCTTAACTGTCGAGGGAGTCGAGAGAGGGGCCGAGGATCCAGCTGGCGATCTCTCGGATCGCGCCGTCGCCACCGGGGACGGTGGTGACCGCACGGGCGGCGCCGCGTACCACGTCGTGGGCGCTCGCGACCGCCACGGGCCAGCCCACGAGGGCGAAGCACGGGAGGTCGTTGACGTCGTTGCCGACGTAGAGCACGCGCTCGGGCGCGATGCCCTGCTCCTCGCACCACTGCTTGAGTGCGAGGTCCTTCCGGTCGATGCCGTGCAGGACCGGGAGCCTGAGCTTCCGGGCCCGGGCGGCGACGACCGGGTTCTGCTCCGTGGAGAGGATCAGCATGTTCAGGCCGCTGTCGCGCAGGGCCGCGATGCCGAGGCCGTCCCCGCGGTGCACGGAGACGAACTCCTTTCCATCGGCGTCGATCAGCACCCGGTCATCCGTCTGGGTGCCGTCGAAGTCCAGTACGACCGCGTCGATGTCGTCTGCGGTCGGCAGCGAACCGGGGCGGTCCGCGTCGAACAGGGGGGCGAGCGCCCGCGCCCTGGCGAGGTCGTGCGGGTCGTCGATCTCCAGCACGCGCGCGGCGTCGGTGCGGACGAGCTCCGTGCGGCCGAAGAAGCGGTGCTGGTGCTTGCGGAAGCCGACCGCGTCCATCGCGTAGGCGGCGCCGGTCTCCAGGAGGTCCTGGGGGCGGTCCTGGCGGCGGGGGCGGTAGGACTTGTCGTGGTTGACGCCGTGGCCGCCGGTGGCCTCGTCGTCCGCGTCGCGCCAGATGAACCCATGGAAGGCTGCCACGGTGACGGCGGTGTCGGCACCGTCCTCGACGACCGCGCCCGCCACTCCGTCGATGTCCTCGCGCACCAGGAACGGGCTGGTGCACTGCACGAACACCACCACGTCGACCGCCGCGCCGTGCAGCGCCTCGTGGGTGTCCATGGCGTGCAGCACGGCAGCCTCGGAGGTCGCCGTGTCCCCGGCGATCGCGGCGGGCCGCAGCACGACCTCGGCACCGGCCTCGCGGGCCGCGGCGGCGATGGCCTGGTCGTCGGTGGAGACGACGACATCCGTCACGAACCGGGTGGCGAGGCACTCGCGTACCGCACGGGAGACCAGCGGCACGCCCCCGACCGGGGCGAGGTTCTTCGCGGGCACACCCTTGGAGCCGCCGCGCGCGGGAATGACGGCGAGCACGCGACGCACCGCCGGGGAGTCGGACATGGGTTGCACTCCTTGTGCAGAGGTCTGGAGGGGGGCGGCGAAGCCGCCTTCAAGGGGCGCGGGGAACTGCGCGACCGGCCCGGACGGCGCAGCAGCCGCGAGACGACCCGAGGAGGCACTCTGGAAGGCGCTCACAACTCCCCCATCCGCCGAATGACAGGCGCCACCCGCTGCACCCCGTGCCGATAGGCCCCCCGCGCGGCCCGCCGCACGATCTGCCGCACCGGCCCCGGCTCCCGGTCATGCGCGGGCGCACCCGGCAGCGGACTCCCGTCGGGACCGAGGTGATGGCGGGCCAGAATGCCGGGCAGGTAACCGGGGGCAGTGGCGGGTGTGTAGTACGGGGTCAGCGGCGCCGGCCCCCCGGGACGGGCCAGGAGCTTGGCGATCCGCTCCCGCGCCGCGTCGAAGGCGGTCTCGTACGAGCCGTCCGCCACCACGCCCTGCCGGGCCACCCACTCCGCGTCGGCCACCGGCCGGTGCCCCGCGTCCAGCTGGTCCCAGGAGGCGAGGCAGCCGGAGCCGACGAAGTGGTGGTTGCCGAGGACCTCGCGGACGCCGAGGTCGGTCAGGACGACCGTCGGGATCCGGCGGTGCAGGGACTCGAGCGCGGCCGTGGAGCTGATCGTGACCAGCAGGTCGGTGCGGTCGAGGACCTCGCCCATGTTCCCGTACACCAGGCGGAAGTTGGCCGGTGGATCGAGCCGCTGGACCAGCTTCTGGTAGGGCTGCTCCTCGATGTGCGTGGTGTGTTCGCCCGGCTTGGAGCGCAGCTTCAGCAGGACCTCGCGCTCGGGGTGCAGCCGGGCGTGCCGGATCAGCCGGTTCAGCAGGTACGTCCGGTCCTTGCGGCTGTCCGGGACGGAGGGCTGCACGGCGAACACCACGGTGTACGGGTCGTGCTCGCCCTCGTAGGCGGACCCGCCGAGGAACGGCAGCGCCACCTCCGTCACCGACGAGGCGTCGGCGCCCACCCCTTCGTAGACGGCCCGGAAACGGTCCGCGTCCTGGCGGGAGTTGGCGAGGACCAGGTCGGCGCCGTGGCGCAGGAGGAGGCCGTCGGCGAGCTTCTCGTAGACGACACCGACGTAGCCGGTGACGACGACGGGACGCTTCTCGCGGCCCTCCCACACCCGCTTGAGGCCGTGCAGCACGGCCTGGACGCCGCCGCCGACGAGGGCGACGACGACCACGTCGTACTCCTCCTCGGCCATGGCGCGCAGGAACTCGACGGCCGTGACCTCCCGCAGCGAGTCGGCGGGCACGCCGACCTCCGCCAGCTGGCGCGGGGTGGGGGTGGCGCGTCCGCGCAGCAGGAACCCGCTCAGGGCGAGGGGCCCTTGCGCGTCCTCGCGCGGGGCGATGCGGTGGGAGGTGAGGGCACCCCATTTCCAGCGGGTGTCCGAGTCCGCTAGGACCGCGATTCGCGTCGGCTTCGTTGTACTTGCTGGCACGTCCAAGACGCTAGAAAGCAATTCCCAGGAATGGCCCAACCACGAATCAACGAAAAGTTAACAACAGCCCACCGAGAGCCGAACTGGCCCGCCGAAGACCGGGAAGTACAGGGGATGCACCGTTCCGACACATTCAGTTCACCCCCCGTACGATCAGCGTCCAGTTCCCCTGCCGGGCGGCCTTCTACCGTTTCGCAGGTGCCAAAGCTTTCCGTGATCGTGCCGTTCTACAACGTGCAGCAATACGCCCCGGACACCCTCAGAACTCTGCGGCTCAACGCCCGGAGCGACTTCGAGTTCATCCTGGTCGACGACAAATCCAGGGATGAAACGCCGGCCATTCTCGAACGGGCGGCCGAGTCGCTTTCGGATGTCGCGCAGGTGAGATATATCCGCCATGAGGAGAACGGAGGTCTCGCCACCGCCCGCAACACCGGACTGGACGCGGCGACGGGCGAGTACCTCACCTTCCTCGACGGCGACGACTGGCTCGCGCCGGGCTATCTCGCCGAGCTGGTGGCGGCCATCGAGGACCTGGGCTGCGACTTCATCCGCACCGACCATGTCCAGGCGACCGCCCGCGCCCGGTCCGTCCACCGGGCGCCGGTCGGGCTGCGCGGGGAGGTGCTGAACCCGCGCGAGGCGATCCTGCCCGCCGACCGGACGACCTCCGTCGACTACGCGTACGCGTGGGCCGGCGCCTACCACCGCCGGCTCCTGGACAAGGGCCTGCTGCACTTCACCGACGGGCTGCGCACGGCCGAGGACCGGCCGTGGATCTGGAAGCTGCACCGCGAGGCGGAGTCGTTCGCCGTGGTGAGCCTGCTCGGCGTGTTCTACCGGCGCGGGGTCGCCTCCTCGCTCACCCAGATCGGCGACGCCCGCCAGCTGGACTTCATCCGCGCCTTCGACCAGGTCGTCGAGGAGACGGCGACGGACCGGGACGCCGCCCGGCTGCTCCCGAAGGCGGTGCGCACCTACTGCGCGATCATCGCCCACCACCTCTCCGACGAGGCCAAGTGGGAGCCGGGCGTGGCCAGGCAGCTCCAGGCGATGAGCGCGGCGGCCATAAAGCGGATGCCGCAGGACGCCCTCGGCGACGTACTCGACACGATGGACCTGCGCCGCTCGTCCAAGCTGCGGCGACTGCGGCGCCGGGTCACCACAGCGAAGGCGGCTGCCTGATGTCCCCCCACCCCCGTCGTACGACCCAGATCTTCTGCGCCTCCACGCTGTACGGGGCCGCCACCCTGGCCGCCGCGATCGACTCCGACCTCTTCGAGGAGGCGGAGCGGCGGGTGCTGCTGGTGTTCAACAACTCGGCGAACCCGGAGACCACTTTGGCGGTCGACGCCATGCCGGGCTTCGAGCCGCTCCGCGACCACTTCGACGACGTGCTGTCCTGGAACGAGGCCATCCGCCCCTTCCACCCCGGCTCCTGGACACCGCGCGCCGACGACATCCCGCTCTTCGAGCGTTATCTGCGGCTGCTCTGGGACCTCGGTGACGATCGCGTCGAGCTGGTCCTGGAGTCCATCCAGGTCACCCCCGCGCTCACCGTGGCCCAGCTGTTCACCGGCGCCCCCGTGCATGTCTACGCGGACGGCCTGATGAGCTACGGCCCCACCCGCAACAAGCTCGACCCGCTGGTCGGCACGCGCGTGCGCCGGCTGCTCCACCTGGACCTGGTGCCGGGCCTCACGCCGATGCTGCTGACCGAGTTCGGCGTGCCCGGGCAGGTGGTGCCGACGGGCGCGTTCCTGAAGGTGCTGAGCGAACTCGGCGAGGCCGTACCGGAGTTGCCCGAGCTGCCGGAGAACTCTGCGCTGCTCCTCGGCCAGTATCTGTCCGCGCTGAACATCCTCTCCGTCAAGGAGGAGGAGGACCTGCACGTACGGATGATGCGCGGCGCGGTCGAGCGCGGGCATCGCAGCGTCGTCTTCAAGCCGCACCCCACCGCGCCGGCCCGCTTCAGCCGCGTCCTGGAGACCGAGGCCGGGAAGCTGGGCGTCGACCTGACCGTCCTGGACACCCCCGTCCTCGCCGAGGTGCTGTTCGAGAGGGCCCGGCCGGGGCTGGTCGTGGGCTGCTTCTCGACGGCGCTGTTCACGGCGTCCGTCTTCTACGGCCTTCCCGTCGCCCGCATCGGCACCGAGCCGCTCCTGGACCGGCTCACGCCGTACCAGAACAGCAACCGGGTCCCGGCGGTGCTGGCCGACGCCGTGCTGGCGGACCTGGAGTCCCGCAAGGGCGAGGACGCCGTGCCCGAGGAGGACCTGAACGGTCTGGTCACCGCGGTCGGCTTCACCATGCAGCCGCAGCTGCACCCGGGTCTGCGGCCGGCCGCCGAGCGCTACCTCTCCCAGCACTTCGGCCCGCGTACCCAGCGCTACTTCAAGCGCAAGCGCCTGACCTCGCTGGGGCTGCCCGGCGGCATCCCGGAGCGGCTGTCGTTCCTGCCGCGCAACTCCACCGCACGCCGGGTGGTCCGGCGGGCCAAGGCGTTGCGGAAGGCCGTGAAGCGCTGAGCGAATGAGGGATGAACTTCCCGGAAAGGCCGTGGAAATACAGCCCAACTATCGAGCTACTCCGTTGATTCAATGGTGAAGCGGTGTCCGGGTCCCTAGGATCACGGGCACCGCCTATCCGAATCCCGTGAGGCACTCATGACGAAGCTCGGCCGGCTCTACTCCCTCTTCGACACCGTCACCCTGCCGGAGAACCTGCCCTACACCCAGTGCAGCGCCTGGGAGCTGCAGTTCCTGTACCTGGTGGGCCGGCACCACCTCACGGGCCGGGACCGGATCGTCGAACTGGGCTCGGGGGGCGGCGGATCGACGTACGCGCTCGCGCTCGGCCTGAGTCAGAGCCCCGTGTTCGACCCGAAGACCGGGCGGCTGCACGCGTACGACTTCTTCCGGGTCGGCAAGGGCACCTTCGCCTCGGAGAAGTTCTTCGACTCCGGTCACCGGCCCGCGGACGACAACTCCTTCCTGGACGACTTCAAGGGACGCCTGGAGCCCTTCCTGCCGTTCCTGGAGATCCACGCCGGTGACCTGTGGCAGACCTCGGACCCCGAGGACACCAGCCCGGTGGAGTTCCTGCACATCGACATCGCCAAGACGGCCCGGGTGTTCCGGTGTGTGTCGGAGCGGTTCCTGACCCGGATGCGGCCCGGGACGGTCGTCCTGCACCAGGACTTCGCCGGGCCCCGGCTGCCGTGGCTGCACCACAGCACCGGCGCGCTGCTGCCGTACATCGAGATCGCCGGTCCGCCGATCCGCTCCACCCTCGCCTTCGAGGTGACGAAGCCGATCCCTGCGGACGTCCTCGAGCGCATCACGGAGGACGACTACACGGTCGACGAGAAGCTCGCCCTGATCTCCGCCGTCCAGGAGAGGATCGACCGCGACCACACCGGCGGCATCCCCTTCAAGTCCGTGCTGGAGCTGTCCAAGGCCTACGTCGCCCACTACGACGGCCAGCACCGGCGGGCCTGGTCGATCGCCAGGCCGCTGACCTCCGACGCGTACCTGAGCCGCACCCGCGCGGACCACTTCGAGCAGCTGCGGAAGGCGTACGAGAAGGAGCCGCAGAGCGGTTCGAAGCTCACCCGGCTGCTGCACAAGGCCGTCGGCCGCTGAGCTGTCGCATGATAGGTCCATGGACGCGGACGCGGCGACAGAGGCGGGCTGGCAGAAGGCGCGGGACGACGGGCGCGTACGGCCGGAGTTGCTGGACCTGGCCTACGCGGATCCCCGCCTGCGGCGCCGGTTCCCCTGGGTCGGGATGGGGGAGCTGCACTTCAGCCGCACCGCGGAGCAGCCCTGGACCTGGGACATCCCCTTCGTCCTGTCCGAGTACGGGGGCACCTACTTCGTCATGGGCCCGTCCCGGCAGGAGTCCTTCGGCCGGGTGACGACGGCGCGGGAGGCCATCGACCTGGTGCTGGAGCACCTGCCGGACGAGTGAGGTGCGGGCCCCCTGTGCCGTGGGGGCCCGCCGTCTCTCAACTCCCCAGGATCACCCGGAGGTCGGCCGCGTTGGCCTCGGTGACCTTCCACAGCTCCTGCTGGCGGCCGTGGACGTCGGCGACCGTCTTGGCGTGGTCGGCGAGCAGGTCGCTCGCGCGCTCGACCAGCCGGGCCGCGAGATGGCGGTCGTGGACCGAGACGCCCCACTCCGGGCGCTCGATGTCCCGCAGGAAGTACGCCATCTTCGGGTGCGAGATCAGACTGATGACGGGCGTGCCGACGCCGAACGGGATCATCCCGGCGTGGCCGCGCATGCCGATCACCAGCTTGGTGCGGGCGTACAGCTCGCGGATCTGGTCGTTCTCGAAGTCGTACATCGGAATCACCGGCAGCGAGATGCCGTGTTCGCGGCGCAGATCGAAGGCGATCTTCTCGTCGTCGAGCGAGTGCGCCACGCACTGCACCTCGGCGAGCTGACCCAAGTCCCGCACAGCCTGCGCCATTTGGGCCAGGAAGTAGCCGTAGTCATGGCCGAAGCGCAGCCCCGCGCGGTCGTACGCCGCGTTGACGAGGATCGTGTTCTCGCGCTGCACCGGGTCCTGCCAGCCCGCGACCAGCTGGCGCATGACCGTGGTGGGGCAGGGCTGGAAGCGGACCTTGTCGTGCAGGCGCGACGGCAGCATCGCGCGGACCTTCTCGATCGAGCCGTGGTTGCGCAGACCGAAGAAGGAGGACCGCTCGACCAGTTGGAGGAGCGAGTCGCGGAAGCGGTTCGCCCGGTACGACTGGCCGTCGAAGGCGTTGAAGCCCACGGCGAAGACCGCGATCGGCACGTCGATGCGGTTCAGGAGCTCGTCCGGGACGTTCCACTGCCAGGCGCTGTTGCCGTTGGGCATGGTGTCCGGGATGAAGAGCCCGCCGCCGCCGATGACCAGGCCCCGGCGGGCGTTGACCCGCTCCAGCGCGGCCTCGTCGAAGAGGCGGTGGGCGTGGACCGAGTGCCAGCGCCGCGAGGTGACGTCGGGGTCGAAGGCGAGCCGGACGGTCTCCGGGAGGAGCTTGTCGCCCGCGTTGCCCTGCCGGTCCATGTAGAAGGCGACGTGGGCGAGCTGGTCCTCCGCGCTGCCCCGCTCCTGCGAGGGGACGGCGCCCGCGCGCTGCGCCCACAGCCGGCTGGAGCGGTGGGTCGGGTCGACGGTGATACCGGCGGTGGCGTACCGCAGGGACTCCGTGTTGTCGCCGTGCACCCACGCCATCTGGGCCAGTCGGGCGTACGCGGTGGCGGCCCGGTTGGGGGCGGCGGTGGCCAGCAGCAGCTGGGCCTTGGCCTCCTCGTAGCGGGAGACGCTCATCAGGGCGTGGCCGAGGACCTCGTGCGGCCAGGCCTCGTCGAGCGGGATCCGGACGCCGGACAGCACGTCGACGGCGTCCTGATAGTCGCCGTTCGCGATGTGCGCGGCGGCGACCTTGCGGGCCACCTCGACGTCGCCGGTGCGCCGGACGTGCGGGGTGCCGAAGTGGACGACCAGGTCGTGGTGGAGGCCGCCGCTCGAGGCGAGGTAGGCGCTCTGGAAGTCGGCGTCCGACAGCTCGAACTCGCGCCAGCGCTCCTCCGCCTGGCTGTACCCGGCCTCGCCGCCCTGCCAGGGCTTGTGGCGGCCGGTGAAGTGCAGGATCGCGGTGTCCTCGGGGACCGGCAGGTCTCCGGACAGCCGCCGCTTGACGAAGTTGTAGCGCGGGTCCAGGCGCACGAAGTCGCCGTCGAGGACGGCGTTGAGGATGCCCTGGTCGTGCTTGTCGAGCTCGTAGTCGCCGCTGCGGCCGCACCGGTCGAGCCGGGCGCAGAACTCGTCGCTCAGATAATCGCGCTGGATGACCAGAAGCCCCGAGTTGAGCTTGTGCTGCCCGTAGAAGAACTGCGGGACGGCCGCCAGCCCCTCGCGCAGCTTCAGGAGTTCACTCAGGTCACTCAGGACCACCATGTCGGTGTCGAGGGTGATGATCGTGTCGTACTCGCGGATCCTGAACACGTCGAGGATGAAGTACGCCTTGCGGACCAGGTAGTTGTCCTGGTCGCCCTTCTTGTACGAGTCGTAGTGCGTGTCGCCCACGCGCCGGAGGACGATCCGCGGGTGCAGGGCGCGGATCTTCGCGATCGAGCCGGGGCGCAGATCGTCGTAGAGGACGACGAAGTCCTCGCACACGCCGGGGTTGGAGAGCGCGAGGCTGCGCAGGAGGGTCAGGAACCCGGGCAGGTAGTTCTCGTCGACGTAGGACGCGAAGGCGATACGGCGCTTGCCGGTGAGGGCGTGGGCGTCGGTGGCGGGGGCCTGTGTCGCAGGCAGGGCAGTGGTCATCGCAGGGAGATCCTCATGTCGGTCACGCTCTGGGCCCGCTGCATGACCCATGCCTTCTCGCTGGTGTACTCGTGCACGGACGTGATCGCGAGCTTCATCGCCTCCTGGACGCGGTAGGCGCCGCTCTCGTAGAAGTCGAAGCCGATCAGGTCGAGGGTCGGGCTGACGTCCAGGAAGTCCAGCAGGTACAGCATGTTGAAGCCGGTGGTCGGAATGCCGGACCAGACGTCGGTGCCGAGCCTGCCGATGTTGCGCACGGGCCAGCGCAGCGACTCGTCGCCGAGGAAGGTCTGGGCGCCGGGGACGAGCCGGTTGCGCAGCGAGTACTTCCAGTCGCCGGAGATGCCGCCGAACACGAGCCGGGTGTCGACCGGTTGGTCCCAGTTGAAGCCGTGCTTGTGGATGGTGGCGTGGATGTCGGTGCGGCTGCCGGTGTGCCTCGGGTCGATCCGGTACGAGTTGAAGCGGACGACGAGGTCGTACGCGTCGATCTCGGCACCCATCGAACTGGCGCCGACCCGGCCGGAGTTGGCGATCAGGCAGATCGACTTGCCGGCGATCCGGTTGCGGAACTCGCCGAGGCTGATCCACTGCACTCCGCCGACGGTGGGGTCGGCGACGGGGCCGCGCATCCGGTTGCGGCGCTGCTCGGCGTAGAGGGCGAGGGCCTCGGTGAGGGAGGCGAGGTCCGTCGACTCGGTGGTGCGCAAGTCCAGGTACTGGCTGAGGAGTTCCTGCCGGTCGGCGACCGGGGCTTCCTCGGCGGCCAGCGTGAGGAGCGCTCCCACGAGGCGCGGTTCGGCCTCGGTCCAGTCCCCTACCGCGTGGGCGGCCAGGCCCTCGGCCCAGACGTCGGTGGCGGCACGGCGGGTGAACTCCGCGGCGCGCGGACTCTGCCGCTTCAGCAGCGCCAGCAGCTCCCGCTCCTTGTCGGCCGCGACGCGCAGACCGGCGATCTTGGCGCGGACGCCGAAGCCGTCGTCGTCGGTGAGGGCGAGGTACTTCTCGTACGCCTCGACGGCCTCGGTCTCCTCGCCGAGGGCCTCCAGGAGCCGGGCGCGCAGCCGCCATCCGGCGCGGGAGTTCTTGCGCTGGGCGAGGACGGTGTCGCTGATGACGAGGGCGAGGTCCAGCTCGTCGTCGTAGCCGCACTCGAGCGCCTTGTTGGCGACGGCGAGCAGCGCGTCGAGGAGCTCGCCCGGGATGGCGGAGGCCGGGGTGGCGGCGCCCTTGACGGCCCGCTTGAGCAGCGCGGTGGCGCCGCCGGCCGGGGCGGGCACGGGGGCGGAGGTGGCCGTCGTGCCCCACACCACGAGCAGCTTGCGCAGCTGCTCCGCGAGTTCGACGCGGCGCCGGTCGATGCTGCCGACGACCTTTCCGCTGTGCACCGCGCAGGCGCGCAGGCAGTCGTCCAGCTCCCCTCCACGCGCCCGTGCACGTCTCTTCTGGACCGTCGTCATGGCACTCCTGTTTGTCTTCTTACCAAAGCTCAGACGAGTTCTTGGGCTTTACCGCTTGTGTGGGGGGATTCTGAGGGAATTTAGGAAGCCAAAACGACATCCAGGTGAACTCACCGGGACCGTGCGGCCAATCGTTGGATCGCCGGCCAAGACATCCCTGTGATTCGGACTAATGTGCCTGTGTGTACCCGTAGGAACAGCTGTATCGAGGGGATATCCGTGACCACGACGACGGTCCGCCAGGTGATCGAGACACCCCGGCGGCCGGACCGGACGGCCCCCCGTGAGACCCGTCTGCGGGCCCTGGACGGACTGCGTCTGGTGGCCGCGCTGATGGTGGCGGCCTACCACTACGGCGGCCGGGGCGGCGAGGTCACGACGGCCTGGGGAAGTTCCCCGAAAGACCAGTTCCCGACGCTGAGCGGGTATTTCGCATACGGCTGTCTCGGCGTACAGGTCTTTTTCGTGATCAGCGGATTCGTGATCTGCATGAGCGGCTGGGGCAGACCGCTGAAGTCGTTCTTCGCGTCCCGCGCGTCCCGGCTGCTGCCCGCGTACTGGGTGGCGGTCGTGCTCGTCACGGCGGTGTTCGCGTTGCCGATGGTCGCCTTCAAGGCGGTGGCGCCGAGCGACGCCCTGGTCAACATGACGATGCTTCAGCAGCCCTTGGGCGTCGACCGGGTGCTGGGCGTGTGCTGGACGCTGTGGGCGGAGGTCCGCTTCTACGCCCTGTTCGCCCTGTGCGTGGTCCTGCCCGGAGCCTCCCGGCGCCGGGTGATCATGTTCTGTGCGGGCTGGACGCTCGCCGCGGCGATCGCGCAGGCCGCCAAGGAGCCGCTGCTCGACATCGTGCTGATGCCCGAGTACGCCCCCTTCTTCATCGGCGGTGTCGGTCTCTACCTCGTCCACCGCGACCGGCGGGACGTCTACGCGTGGGGCATCGTCGCCGTCAGCTTCCTGATCGGCCAGCACTACGCGGTCCGCAGCCTGTGGAACGCGGCCGACCCGAACGCCTTCGCACACCGCACCACCCTCGGCATCGTCCTCGTCGTCGCCTTCGGTTTCCTCGCCGTCACCGCGATCGCGCTGGGATGGCTGAACCGGGTGAACTGGCGCTGGCTGACGGTGGCCGGGGCGCTGACGTACCCCTTCTACCTGGTCCACGAGCACCTCGGCTGGGTGGTGATCCACGGGCTGCACATCGGGCTGGGGCTGCCGTCGGCGCAGACGTTCGCGCTGACGGTCGCCTCGATGCTGCTGCTGGCCTGGCTGATGAACCGGTACGTCGAGAAGCCGCTGACCCCGAAGCTGCGTTCGGCCTTGGCCAAGGCTCGCTGAGCTTGTTCACCGGACGTTCAGCGCGGGGAAAGCTGGGGCGGGCTCCAGCGAGCAGACATGCTCCATGGCCAACGCACAGCAGACGTACACGTACCCCGGTGAACTAGGCGACGTACCCGGCTGGTTCCCTCCTCTCGACCAGGTCCTGTTCACCTGGTTCCTCGACCGGCAGCGGACGCGGGGCTTCGCCGGCGACCTCCTGGAGCTCGGCGCCTACATGGGCAAGAGCGCGATCCTGCTCGGCCGGCACCTTGAGGAGGGCGAGCGGTTCACGGTCTGCGACCTCTTCGGCGGGGACGCCCCGGACGGGGCGAACAAGGCCGAGACCGCGAAGTCGTACGCCTCCCTCACCCGGCAGGCCTTCGAGCGGAACTACCTCTCCTTCCACGACACCCTCCCGAGGGTGATCGAGGCGCCGAGCTCGGTGATCTCCTCCGAGGTCGCGGCGGAGAGCTGCCGGTTCGTCCACATCGACGCCTCGCATCTGTACGAGCATGTCCGCGACGACATCGGTGCGGCTCGGGAGATCCTGCTGCCGGAGGGTGTGGTGGTCCTCGACGACTTCCGGTCCGAGCACACGCCGGGGGTGTCGGTGGCGGCGTGGGAGGCGGTGCTGAACCGTGGGTTGCGGCCGATCTGTCTCAGTACGCAGAAGCTGTACGGGACGTGGGGTGATCCGTCGGCGGTGCAGGAGGAGTTGCTGGAGATGCTGCGGGGGCGGGCGGACTGCGGGGTGAGTGTGCAGCATGCGGCGGGGCACCGGTTGGTCCGGGCTCGCTCCGCGGGGGTGCGGGGGCCGGAGTTTCCCAAGTCGCGGCATTACGTGGAACCGGTGGTGGAGGTGGTTCCGGCGCCGAAGCCCCGACGCTCTCCGGCCAGGCGTATCGCCGTGGATCTGCTGCCGCCGGTCATTACGCGGGCCGTGCGGAAGGCTATGACGAACCGCGCCTGAGTGGTCTGCCGCGGGGTCGTTGTGGCTGGTCGCGCAGCTCCCCGCGCCCCTTAGGGGGCGCTCTCGATGCCCTTGATGATCAGGACCAGCCCCTCCTCGAAGTGCCTTTCGTAATCCGCGAAGATCTCCGCGCCCGCCGCGGCCGACAAGGGGAAGTCGGCCATCCGGCGGGCGCGTTCGTCGATGTCGTAGCCCTCGCGGCGTTCGCCCGGCAGCGGCTCGACGCCCTGTTCCTCGATGACGAAACCGAGGGTGTAGAGGTACATCGTCGAATAGGCCCTGACCGCCTGGGCGAGGGTGAAGCCCGCGGACATGAACAGGCGCAGGTTGTCCTCCATCGCCTCCACGTGCACGAGGCTCGTGAAGCGTGAGCCGCTGAAGACCCTCGCGCCGTCGCGGTAACCGAGCAGGGCGGCACGCAGCCCGCGATTGGACTTCAGCAGCCGCTCCTGCCAGGTGTCGCCGGCGTCGAGTGCGGTGCCGGCGAGCATGCGCCGGAACATCTCCGTCGCCATCTCGTCGAGCAGTGCCTGCTTGTCCTTGAAGTGCCAGTACAGGGCGGGTGCCTTGACGTCGAGTTCCTTGGCGATGGCACGCAGGGTCAGCCCGTCCAGGCCCACCTCGTTCAGGAGCTTCAGGGCGGTGGCCGCGACCCGGGTGCGGTCGAGGGGCGCGCGTCGTTCCGTAGTCACGCTTGACAGCTTAACGGCGTTAAGGGCACGCTGATGACCGACGGCACTTAACAGCGTTAAGGAGAGTGGTCACATGCATACCGATATGCACACCGATGTACTGATCGTGGGCGCGGGCCCGACCGGCCTCGCCCTCGGGATCGACCTGGCCCGGCGCGGGGTGGACGCGCTGGTGGTGGAGAAGGCCGGGAAGCTCTTCCCCGGCTCGCGGGGCAAGGGCATCCAGCCGCGCACCATGGAGGTCTTCGACGACCTCGGCGTCCTGGACGCGATCCACGCCGCGGGCGGCAGTTACCCGGTCGGGATGGTCTGGCAGGACGGGAAGCAGGTCGGCGAGCACCAGATGTTCGACCCGGCCGAGGCGACGGAGGACTCCCCGTACAACGCGCCGTGGATGGTGCCGCAGTGGCGGACCCAGCAGATCCTGGCGGCGCGGCTGACGGAGCTCGGCGGCGAGGTCGCCTTCGGACGCGAGCTGACCGGTCTCACCCAGGCCGAGGAAGGAGTGACGGCCCGCTTCACGGACGGCGAGGACATCCGGGCCCGGTATCTGGTGGCGGCGGACGGCGGCCGCTCGGCGGTGCGGCGTGCGCTCGGCATCGGGATGACGGGCGAGACGGTGGACCCGCAGCCGATGCTGGTGGCGGACGTACGCCTGACCGGCCTGGACCGCGACTACTGGCATGTCTTCCCGCCGAGCGGGGAGGGCGACGGCTTCCTGGCGATCTGCCCGCTCGCGGGCACGGAGGACTTCCAGGTGGCGGCCCAGTTCCCGGCGGACACCGCGGTGGACGTGTCACCGGACGGGGTCCGCAAGGTGGTCGCCGCCCGCTCCCACCTCGACCCCTCGGATGTGACGGAGGTGCGCTGGGCCTCGGACTTCCGCCCCCGCATGGCCCTCGCGGACCGCTTCCGCTCGGGCAGGGTCTTCCTCGCCGGAGACGCGGCCCACATCCACTCCCCGGCGGGCGGCCAGGGCCTCAACACCAGCGTCCAGGACGCCTACAACCTGGGCTGGAAGCTGGGCGCGGTACTGCGGGGCGGCGCCTCGGCGACGCTGCTGGCCACCTACGAGGAGGAGCGGCGCCCCATCGCCGCGGACATGCTCGGCCTGTCGGCGAGCGTCCACCGCGGGGAGACCCGGCGCGGTGACGCGACCCGTCAGCTGGGGCTGGGGTACCGGGACTCCTCCCTCACCCGGGAGACGAGGGCCACGGCGACCGGGGTACGGGCGGGCGACCGCGCACCGGACGGGCTGCTGGGCGGGACCCGGCTCTTCGACGCGTTCCGGGGACCGCACTGGACGCTGGTGGCAGTGGGCACGGAGGCGCCCGCCGAGCTGCCGGATTCGGTGCGAGTCGTACAGGGGGAAGCGCAGACGTCGTACGGAACGGGCCTGTTCCTGGTGAGGCCGGACGGCTATGTGGGTTGGGCGGGAGAGACACCGGGCGGCTTGAAGGAGTACGTCACCACAGTCGGCCTTCTTTAGAGGCGCGGGGAACTGCGCGACCAGCCCCTACCGGCCCGCAGCCGCCATCACGCACTGGCCAGGGACAACTTCACCGCGAACCCGAGAAACAGCGCCCCCGCCGCCGACGTCACCCCCGCCGACAACCGCCTCCGGCGACGGAACGCGTCCGCCAGCCTCGTCCCGCTGAATATCAGCGCAGTGAGATACAGGAAGCTCGCGAACTGCGCGAGCACACCGAGCACGACGAAGGACAGGGCCGGGTACGCGTACCCGGGGTCGACGAACTGCACGAAGAAGGCGACGAAGAACAGGATCGCCTTGGGGTTGAACAGGCTGATGACCAGGGCACGGCGGTAGGGACGCTCATCGGCGGCACCGGGTTCCGCGACCGCGGCCGCCTCCCCTCGCGCCCGCCACATCCCCCACGCGGCCCGCAGCATCCCGACCGCCAGCCAGGTCAGATATCCGGCGCCGGCGTACTTCACGATCCCGAACAGCACGGCGTTGGCCTGGAGCAGCGAGGCGACCCCCGCGGCCGACAGTGTCATCAGCACGGCGTCCCCGCACCACACCCCGGCCGCCGCCGTGTACCCCGCCCGCACCCCGCGCCGGGCGGCGACGGAGAGCACGTACAGGGAGTTGGGCCCGGGGAGGAGAACGATCAGGACAAGGCCTGCGAGATAGGTGGGGAGGTCGATGACACCGAACATGAAAGCGAGTGTCGCACGCTAGAACGCGTCCGCCGGAACGTATGTCCCCCAGACCTCCCGCAGCGCGTTGCACACCTCGCCGACCGTGGCCCGGGCCCGCAGCGCCTCCTTCATCGGATACAGGACGTTGTCCTCGCCCTCGGCGGCCTTCTTCAGGGCCACCAGGGCCGAGTCCACCGCCCGCTGGTCGCGCTCGGCACGCAGCCGGGCCAGCCGCTCGGCCTGCTGGGCCTCGATGGCCGGGTCGACGCGCAGCGGCTCGTACGGCTCCTCCTCGTCGAGCCGGAAGCGGTTGACGCCCACGACGACCCGCTCGCCCGAGTCCGTCTCCTGCGCGATGCGGTACGCGCTGTGCTCGATCTCGTTCTTCTGGAAGCCGTGCTCGATGGCCGCCACCGCGCCGCCGAGGTCCTCGACCCTGCGCATGAGGCCGAGGGCGGCCGTCTCCACGTCGTCCGTCATCCTCTCGACCACGTACGACCCGGCGAACGGGTCGACCGTCGCCGTCACGTCCGTCTCGTACGCCAGGACCTGCTGTGTCCGCAGGGCCAGCCTCGCCGACTTGTCGGTCGGCAGCGCGATCGCCTCGTCGAAGGAGTTCGTGTGCAGGGACTGCGTGCCGCCCAGAACCGCCGCGAGGCCCTGGACGGCGACCCGGACGAGGTTCACCTCCGGCTGCTGGGCCGTCAGCTGGACCCCGGCGGTCTGGGTGTGGAAGCGCAGCATGAGGGACTTGGGGTTCTCCGCGCCGAACTCGTCCCGCATCACACGGGCCCAGATACGCCTGGCCGCACGGAACTTGGCGACCTCCTCCAGGATCGTCGTACGGGCCACGAAGAAGAAGGAGAGGCGCGGGGCGAAGTCGTCGACGTCCATTCCGGCCGCCACCGCCGTGCGGACGTACTCGATGCCGTCGGCCAGCGTGAAGGCGATCTCCTGCGCGGGCGAGGCCCCGGCCTCCGCCATGTGGTAGCCGGAGATCGAGATGGTGTTCCACTTCGGGATCTCGGTCCGGCAGTACTTGAAGATGTCGGCGATGAGCCGGAGGGAGGGCTTGGGCGGGAAGATGTACGTCCCCCGCGCGATGTACTCCTTCAGCACGTCGTTCTGGATCGTGCCCGTCAGCTGCCGCGCCGGTACGCCCTGTTCCTCCGCCACCAGCTGGTACATCAGCAGCAACAGGGCCGCGGGCGCGTTGATCGTCATCGACGTCGAGACCTGGTCCAGCGGGATCCCGTCGAACAGCACCCGCATGTCGTCGACCGAGTCGATCGCCACACCCACCTTGCCGACCTCGCCGTGCGCGATCGGGGCGTCCGAGTCGTGGCCCATCTGGGTCGGCAGGTCGAAGGCGACCGACAGGCCCGTCGTGCCGTGGGCGATCAGCTGCCGGTAGCGGGCGTTGGACTCCGTCGCCGTACCGAAGCCGGCGTACTGGCGCATGGTCCAGGGGCGGCCCGTGTACATCGACGGGTAGACGCCGCGGGTGAAGGGGTACGCGCCCGGCTCGCCCAGCTTCTCCGCGGGGTCCCAGCCGTCCAGGGCCCCGGGACCGTAGACCGGTTCGATGGGCAGTCCGGACTCCGACTCGCGCGCCATGGTGTGCCGCCTCCCGCTGAGAAATCACTCGCCGGTTCCTCACAACAATGCCGTGCCGTTCGCAACCAGTCATCCGCGGGAAGCCATCTCTGGTGACACCAGTGGTGAGAAGGCGGGGGCGCACATGCGTACAGAGGGCATGAGGAGAGTGATCGCCGCGCTGGTGGCGGTGGCGGCCGTGGGCGGCTGCACCGTGCAGGCGTCCGAGGGCGACGGGAAGGGCCCGGTGCGGGTCGAACTGCCCAAGAGCTCCCCCTCGTCCTCGGCCGGCGCGGAGGACGACAAGCCCGACGCCGAGCCGACGAAGACCCCGCCGAAGGTGCTCCTCTCCCCCGGCGACACCGGCCGGGACGTCCGTGAGCTGCAGGCCCGGCTGCGACAGGTGGCCTGGATCTTCGAGGGGCCGACCGGGACGTACGACGGGACGACCGAGGAGGCCGTCAAGGGGTTCCAGGGCAAGCGCGGTCTGCCGAAGACCGGCGAGACCGACGCCGTCACCTGGCAGCGGCTGCTGAAAATGACGCATGAGCCCGGCAAGTGGGAGCTGTATCTGATGGGCGGGCAGCCGGCCGACAAGCCGGACGCGCGCTGTCTGACCGGCCGGGTGCTGTGCATCAGCAAGTCGAGCCGCACCTTGCGCTGGATGGTGGACGGGCGGACCGTCACCACGGTGCCGGTGCGGTTCGGCTCGGAGTACACACCGACCAGGGAAGGCGTGTTCAGCGTCTACTGGAAGTCGCGCCACCACGTCTCGACGCTCTACGACTCACCGATGCCGTACGCGATGTTCTTCAGCGGCGGCCAGGCGGTGCACTACTCGTCCGACTTCGCGGCCCGGGGTTACGCGGGCGCCTCGCACGGCTGCGTCAACGTACGGGACGAGGCGGTGATCGCGGAGCTGTTCGACGAGGTGCGCGACGGCGACAAGGTCGTCGTGCACTGGTGACCTGTGGGGCGCGGGCGGGACCGGGGGAACGTGTCCCGCCCGCGCCGAGGTGCACGAGCCGTGAGTACGGGGGGAACCCCGGCTCTGTGCGACGGCCGATGACCAGTCGGCTCACTCATCTCAGCGCCACCGCGGCCGAAAATGTCACACCGGTCGCGAAAAAAGTTCAACACCCTGGGGAAGCGCAGGTCACAGGGCGGAGTACGACGGGTTGGGCGACGGTTCGGGAACGGCGGCGGCCCGTTTCGGCTGAAGCGTGGCATCGTCCGACGAGGCCGGCGAGGGGGTGGCGAGGCCGCCGTCCTGGTGGTGGTCGTTGCCGTGGCCGTGGCCGCCGGGGGCCCCGTGGTGGCTCTCGTCGTCACCGCCCGGACCGTCCTGGTCCTTGTCCGAGTCCCTGCGGTCGTCTTCCCGGCCGGCCGGGCCGTCGGAGGTCTTCAGGACGTCGTTGCAGTACTTCCACACGCGTGTGGAGCCGCCGGCCAGCCCTTCCAGGGCGCGTCTGCGGTCGGTGGACAGCCGCCTGCCGTCGCGGATGTCGCGGCAGGCCGACCGGGCCCCGTCCCATGAGGAGCCGAAGTCGCCCGTCCGGCCGTGTCCGTCGGGGTCGGCGCTCGGAGCGCCGCCCGCGTCGTTACGCGGGGTGCCTTGACGGGGGGAGGCGCCGGCGGAGCCGTCGGGCGTCGGCTCGTCCTTCGCGGTGCCGTCCGGCGACGGCGACACCAGCGGACGGTCCGGCGTGACGGCGGCCGACACCGAGGCTCCGGGCCGCGGTTCGTCCTTCCCGAACGGCGTCGGCAGCATTCCGGTCGCGGCCGCGGCGACCACTCCGCCGACCATCCCGAACGCCACCACGGCGGCCAGTCCGACCCGCACGGTCCGCCGCCGGTGACGGGCACCCGGGGCGCGGTGGCCGGGGGCGCCGATGCGGATGAGCCCGGCGTCGGCGGACGGGACGTGGCCGGGGGTGGCGGCAGCCGTCGCGCGGTTCGCGTGCGCCTTGCGGAAGGCGGCCAGGGCGGCGGCCTCGCCGGGGAGTTCGGCGCTGCTCATCGGGGGTTCGACGGAGAGCGTGCCGAGGGTCTTGGCGAGGCGCTCGGCCTCGTCGCGGTCGGCGGGGTCGACAGCGTTGTCCAGTGACTCGCCGCGCAGCAAACGCTCCGCCGTTTCGCGGTCCAGCCACCCGTACTGCTTGTCGGCCATCACATGTCCTTCTGCGTCCGCGGACGCGTATGCGTCACACTCGCGGACGTCACCGCACGAGTGTGCGGTTCTCGCTGGGGCGGGAGCGCGTCGAGCACGCCGTCCGCTTCCGGATCGGCGCCGAGCAGTTCGGCGAGCCGCTTCAGACCCCGGTGCGCGGCGGTCCGTACGGCTCCCGGCCGCTTGCCCAGCGTCTCCGCGGCGGTCTTGGCGTCGAGGCCCACCACCACCCGCAGCACGACGGCCTCGGCCTGGTCCTGCGGAAGACGGGCGATGAGCGAGAGGGTGCTGTCGGTGGCCAGGGCCTCCATGGCCTCGCCCGCGGTGTCGGACTCGCCGGCCTTCCCGGTCAGCTCGGTCTCGTCGCCGCCGATGGCGGGGCGGCGGCCGCGCATACGTATGTGGTCCAGGGCGCGGTTGCGCGCGATACGGGCGGCCCAGCCGCGAAACCGGTCCGCGTCCCCGCTGAACCGCTCGAGGTCCCGGGCGATCTGCAGCCACGCCTCGGAGGCGACGTCCTCGGCGTCCGGGTCGCCGACCAGCGTCCGGACGTATCCGAGCAGCCGTGGGTGCACGGTGCGGTACACAGTCCGGAACGCGGTCTCGTTCCCGTCCTGTGCCGCAAGCACCGCGGCGGTCAGCTCCGCGTCATCCCCCAGCACGCATGGTTCCTCAGTAGATGGTCGCGACCCCGAGGCCGCCTGCGATCGCGGTGGTCTCTCGCTTCCGCGCTCGGCGCGAAAGGCACGTTACGACCTGAAACCGCTGCTCGTCCATGTCCGTACAGGATGCAACTACCTCCGGACGGGGCGGGTACTCCCCGGGTGTGACAGAAAACGCATCCATGGCGCTGTAGGAAGTACGGGTCGCCGCGCGGCCCGTGCCGCGCGACGGCCGGGGCCTCTCCTGTGGGGGGTGGCGGCCCCGGCCGTTGCCTTGGCAGCGGGGCCCTGCCGGGCTACTGCTTCTTCTTGCCGGGCGTGTCGCCGGCGTTCTTCTCGCTCTTGCCGGGCTCGTCCGCCGTCTTGTCCCGCGCCAGCCGGTCGGCGCAGTACCGCGCCACGTTCCCCTCGCCTCCCGCCGCCTCCACGAGCCGCTGCCAGGCCGTGGAGTTCAGTGCGTTGCCGCGGCCCCGCACCTTCTCGTAGGCGCGGCAGTGGGCCTCGGTGTCCTGGGCGGTGACCGGGCGGTCGGGCTGCGCGGAAGGGCTTTCGGTGGCGGGTGCGGTGGTGGCCGGCTGCCGCACGGGGGCCGACGTCCGCGGCCGGGGCGGGTCCTTCTTGTCGGCCTCGGGCGACGAGCCGCCCGTACCGTCCGTGCCGATCGTGGCGAACGCGACGCCACCGAGCGTGAGACTCGCCAGGAACACGGAGAGC
The DNA here is from genome assembly GCF_044742595.1 of Streptomyces sp. NPDC087859. Classification (NCBI taxonomy): domain Bacteria; kingdom Bacillati; phylum Actinomycetota; class Actinomycetes; order Kitasatosporales; family Streptomycetaceae; genus Streptomyces; species Streptomyces sp. NPDC087859. Next base: position 396,534 of record NZ_JBIUUU010000001.1, read on the forward strand.
GTGGTGCGCAGCGAACGGGACAGCCGGCGCTGTTCCCGGGGCCGCCAGTCGTCCCGGCGGCGGGTGCGGGCCCGGTGCGCCCCGGCGTCGCGGGCGGCCCGGAACGCGGCGACGGCCTGCCGCTCGCCCTCGGCACCGGCGCGGTTCTCGCGCGGGCCGGCGTCCTCGCGCATGGCGGCGGCGAGCAGCGTCTCCAGGCCGTCGGCCCCGTCGGCGCCCGGGGAACCGGTACCGCCAGGGTGCACATGCCGACGGCCGGGGACCCCGCCGCCGCTCCGCCCTTCACCCATGCCCGTTCCCGTCCCTGTCCCTGTCCGGCCTGTCGCCGTCGTCGTCCTTCACTACTTCGACTCCCCCAGCGTCCGGGGATCGTCATCCGTCACACTCTCGACGCCCAGCTGCTGGGCCAGCCGCTTCAGCCCCCGGTAGGCGGCGGTACGCACCGCGCCCGGCCGCTTGCCGAGGACACGGGCGGCGGCGGGACCGTCGAGACCGACGACCACCCGCAGCAGCACGGCCTCCGCCTGATCGCGGGGCAGGCCCCGGACCAGCTCCAGGGCGTGGTCCGTGGAGATGGACTCCAGCGCCTGGTCGTGGGTGCTGTGCGGGCCCGGCAGATCCAGTACGTCCTGCTCCAGCGCCGCCGACCGGGGCCGCACCTTCAGCCGACGCAGATGGTCCAGCGCCCGGTGCCGGCCGATGGTGGCGGTCCAGCCGCGGAAGCCGGCCCCGTCGCCCCTGAACCGGCCGAGGTCGCGGGCGATCTCCAGCCAGGCGTCGGACGCCACGTCCTCGGCGTCGTCGCCGACGATCCCGCGGAGATAGCCGAGCAGACCGGGCTGCACGAGCCGGTACGCGACCGCGAAGGCGGCCTCGTCGCCTTCCTGGGCCCGCGCGACAGCCGCGCCAAGCTCCCCGTCGTACGCCTGCACGCGCCGGGGTTCCCCTCCTCGACCCAAGAACTGTCCTTGTTCGTACCGGTTCGCGGCGGTCCGGCACCGTTCTGCACGACCGCCCCTGCGGGGAGTACCCCCACGGTCAACAGCGCCGGACGCCACAAATGTGTCACTGCGCCCCGCGTGTCGCGGGGACGGCCGTGGACGCGGCGGGCTTCCCCGGTCCACCGCGTCCACAGCCTGGTCAGGTGACGGCCTCCGCCGTGCTCGGCTCCGCCCGGTGCAGGATCAGCATGTCCGCCACGAAACACGTGACCTCGCCCTCCCGGTCCCGGCCCACCCACACCGGGTAGGTGCCGTCGCCCCGGCCGCTCGGGTAGGCGACGAGGTTGGTGCCGTTCGCCGGGTCGTCGACGACCGCGACACCGTGGACGTCCTCCTCCTGCGTACCGGCGACCAGGCCGTCCCAGTACCGGCGCCCGAGGTCGGGGTCGGCGGTGGCGTCGGTGAAGGCGGCCGTACCGGCGTCGACCCCGAAGCCGTAGAACTCGCCCTCGCCCAGCAGCCGTTCGTCCTGCCCGTCGAGCAGCGCGGCCTCCCAGCGCACGGCCGGCCGGCCGGAGACCAGGACACGGGCGGCGACGTACTCCTCGAACCTCGCGGCGGCGCGGGCGATCTGCACCCGGTAACTCCCGGGCGCCACCGTCGCGGTGAACCCGGCGGCCTCGTCGCCCGCCCCGTACGTGGGGTCCTTCGCCACCAGCCGCCCACTGGGCAGCAGCAGCGTCCCCGCCTCGATCGGCTCACGCACGGTGTACTCGCCGTCGGGCGAGGAGAACCGGGTGCCCGGGACGAACAGTTCGGCCAGATGCCGGGGCCGCATCCCTTCGGGCGCCCGCCAGTCGGGCTCGACGGTCCCGCCCCGCGGTACGTCCGTGATCTCCCGCAGCTCGACGCGGTCCGCGCCCTCGATGCCCAGCGGCGCGAACAGCCGCTCCCAGCACCCGAACCCGGGTACCTCGAACCACCGCTGCTCCTCGGGCACCTTGGCGGTCGTGTGCCGCGCGCCACCCTTGTCGCCCTGTGGCTCGACGACCTCGGAGCCCCGCCCGTCCGGCCACAGCGACACCGTGACCCGCCCCGCGTCCGGCGCGAACTCGGGCGCCAGGTCGTCCGGGTAGGCCCACGCACTCCGGCGCCGCAGGAAGAGCCGGTCCGCGTCCAGCTGCCGCAGGTCGACCTCCAGGAAGCGCCGCCCGCGGGCGTCGTACACCGCTATGCCGAGGTAGTTCCGCGCCCGCGCCACCTGCGCGACAACGGCCTCGGCGCTGCCGGTCTGCCGCAGTACGACGGCGTACGGCTGCCCCGCCGCGTCCCGCGCCGCCGCCTCCTCGGGACCGATCGGCCCGAGGACGGACCCGGCGTCCCAGCCCGTGCCGTACGCGACGTCGATGGTCCGGCTCACGCCGCGCTCCTTCGCCGGGCCCGCCCGTGCAGCGTCAGATAGAAGGTCTGCAGGGACTCCTCGGGGCCGCCCGCCTCGAAGCGGTTGAGGACCTTGCCGAGGGGGTTCCAGACCCGGCCGTCGGGCATCCGGACGCCGACCGGCTGACCGAAGTACCCGCGCTGCGCCTCGTCCAGATCGACCCACACCGCGCCCGCCCGGCGCACCAGCACCTCACCGACGTAGGCGCCCAGCGCGAGCAGCGGCCCGCTCACCCGCTCCCGGTCGGCACCCCCCTTGCGCAACCCGTCGACCAGGAAGTCGACGACCCGCAGGCTGGCCACGGAGTAGTCCAGCGGCAGCCGGTTGCGGGCGGTGACCCGGGCGACGAACTCCGCCGCCCGCGCCCGCATCCCGCTCGCGCACGGCACCCGCTCGGCCTGCTTCTCCATGGGCCCCACCCCTTCGTTCGGCTTGCACTCCCCGCTGTCCCAGCGGATGCCGCCCCGGGAACATCACGGGTCACGGGCGTGGCCCTTCCCACACAGATGTCTCACAGGCCCCGTGCAACCTTTTCTTTTCTCGTACGTCGCCGTCACGCAACGCGTGATGTTTGGCCAAAGCTGCGCGCTGTCTGTAGGTGCTGCCCAAGTGGCGGCCGATACGACCGTGTTCATCTTTCAGGGGTGGGATTCTTGAGTCCTCGCAGCAGCCGTGCGTACAGATCGCTCAGCCTCAGAAGACGGGCCTGGCTGACCGCCGGGGCCGTTCTGCTGAGCGGTGCGGGCATCGCCACGTACGCCATGGCCGATCCGGGAGCACAGTCCGACAGCGGGGCCGGGGGCCGTGAGCCGGCCGTCCACACGCTCAGGCTCCAGAGCGAGGGCACGGGCCGCAAGGGGCTCGACCGGCGGGAGACGGACCGGTTCAGCGCGGTCCTCGTCACCTGGGACAACCCCGACGCGAAGTCCCCCGGCACGGCCGAAGTGCGCACCCGGGACGCCGAGTCGGGCACGTGGTCGGGCTGGCAGAAGCTCCAGGACGACCCGAGCCAGGCCGACGGCGCCGAGGGCGAGCGGGCCGCGCTGCGGGGCGGTACGGAGTCGTTGTGGACCGGTGACTCCGACGGTGTCGAGGTGCGGGTCGTGAACGCGGACGGCACGGAGGCGGGCGGGCAGCCGGCCGGGATGGACGTCAGACTCCTCGACCCCGGTACGGATCCCGAGGGCGGCGGGGTGGAGCCGGCGGCGTTCGTGGCGGAGACCCAGACGCCCGTGGCCGTGACGACGAGCACGCCGACGGCGACGGCGACCGACAGCCCCACGGCCGACCCGACGGAGACGGTCACGGAGACGCCGAGCGGCACTCCCTCCGAGTCGGCCTCCCCCTCCGCGTCCCCCTCCCCCACTCCCACCGTCCCGGCCCCGCGTCCCTCCACGGTCGTGAAGCCCCCGGTGATCACCCAGGCCGAGTGGGGCGCGTCCACGGACTACGACGGCACACCCGGATACGGCACCGAGATCAAGGCCGCCGTCATCCACCACACCGGCATGGACAGCGACAACACCCTGTCCTGCGCCGACTCCCGGGCCCGGCTGCGCTCCATCCAGCAGGAGCACTTCGCGCGCGGCTACTACGACATCGGCTACAACTTCGTCGTCGACAAGTGCGGCCAGATCTTCGAGGGCCGCAGCGGCGGCATGGACCTGCCGGTGACCGGCGCGCACGACATCGGGTTCAACACGAACACGGTCGGCATCTCGTACATCGGCAACTACGAGAGCGCCAAGCCGAGCAAGGCCGCGCTCGACGCCATCGCGCGGATCGTGGCGTGGAAGTTCGGGATGTACGGCATCGACCCGACCGGCAAGGTCACCCTGGTCTCCGGCAGCGACGCGGGCGTCGACGGCAACAAGGTCGCCAAGGGCTCCTCGATCACCCTGCCCCGGGTCTTCGGGCACCGGGACACCAACGCCACGGCATGCCCGGGCGCCAACCTCTACTCGAAGCTGTCGAGGATCGCCACGCTCGCGAAGACGGCGGGCATCTCGCACGCCCTCCCCACCTCCGACTACAACCGGGACGGTGTCACCGACCTGGTCGCGGGCGTACCGAAGGCGAACGCGGTGAAGGTGATCCCGGGCAGTGTCGACGGACCCGTCACGGCGTCGAAGGTGACCCTCACCCAGAACAGCGCGGGCGTCCCCGGTTCCTCCGAGACCGGTGACGCCTTCGGCGCCTCGACCGCCTGGGGCGACGTCAACGGCGACGGCTACGCCGACCTCGCCGTCGGCTCCCCCGGCGAGGACGACACCAGCGGCAACGCCGACCGGGGCAACGTCACGGTGATGTACGGACCGGCGCTGAACACCGGCTTCTCGTACACCACTTCGGGCGTCACGGCGGCCGGTGCCAAGCTCGGTTCGACGGTCGCCGTCGGGGACTTCGACGGCGACGGCAAGGCCGACGTCTTCTCGGCGGGCGCCGGCAAGGGCGGCAACTGGAACGCGCGGCTGGGCGCCGGAAAGTACACGTACGGCACGCTCACCTCGGCCACCGGCGCGGTCGCCTACCTGGACGCCGCGACCGGCGACTTCAACCGGGACGGCTACGCGGACGTCGCCCTCAACTACCGCGACAGCGGCGGCGTCGGCCGCGTGGTCCGCTTCGCGGGCTCGGCGACCGGGCTGACCAGGGCCGGTGTGATCTCCGTCAAGGGCGGCCGGTCCATCGCCGCCGGTGATGTCAACGGCAACGGCTACGACGACATCGTCATCGGCCAGCCGGTCGCCTCCGAGTCCGGCGGGGTGTCGGGCGGCCAGATCACGATGGTGCCGGGCACGTCGACCGGCTTCACGACCACGGGCATGACGGTGATCCACCAGGACACGGCGTCCGTCCCCGGCGGCAACGAGTCCGGCGACGCGCTCGGCAGCTCGGTCTCCGTCAGCGACTACGACGCCGACGGCTACGCGGACGTCCTCGCGGGCGCCCCGGGCGAGGACCTGGTCCGCGACGGGGTGAACCGCACCAACGCGGGCAACGCGATCCTGGTCAGGGGCACGACGTCGGGGCTCACGGGCGCCGGCTCGGTGGCGGTCTCGCAGGACACCGCGGGCGTCCCCGGGTCCACGGAGACCGACGACCGCTTCGGCTCCTCGGTCTCCCTGACCGACCTCTCCGGCTACGGCCGCGCCGACCTCACCTTCGGCGCCGACGACGAGGACACCGGCGACGGCATCCTCCTGCACCTGCCGAGCAACGGCACGGGCCTCGGGTACGCGGACGCGGTGATCTACAGCAAGACCACGCTGGCGACACCGACGGACGCACGGCTGGGCCAGGTGCTGGCGCCGTAGGGCACCGGAACCACCCGAACGACGGCCGGGGTCCCGCCCACTGCCCGGGGCCCCGGCCGTCTCAGGAAACCGCTGGGGAACCGGCCCTCACGGCCGGGCGGCACCCGTCGCGTCCCGGCACAGCAGCCGCAGCGACCCGTGCCCGGCGAAACACCGCCGGGCCTCGTCCATCGGATCCCACAGCAGCCCGTCGGGCGTACGGATCCAGTGGTCACCCCCGCTCGTCCACCACTCGGCACCGGACTGACGGGCGATCACCTCACCCGCGTACGCGCCGAATCCGCGGAGCACCGCCTCGACGGCGTCGTACGGCGTGTCCTCGCGCCGCAGATCCTCGACCATCCGGTCGACGCGCCACAGACTCTGCGCCGAGTAGTCGAGCCGCACCCGCGCGCCCTCGCGCATCGTCGCCACCGCGTCCGCCGCCCACCGCATCGGCTTCGCCGCCGCCGGGGGCCTGGTCACCTGCTGTGTCGTCACATGGGTCGTCACATCCCCAAGAGCGTGCGGGGCGGCCGGTTCGTCACCCGCTTTCGGCCCGATCCCCGATACCGGCGCAGGACCGCCCCACCTCCGCCCCACGACGGGCACAGTCCGCTCTCAAGTGCGCGTTTTGCCCGGGAGTGACGGTTCGCCGTCCCCGTGCGCTCCTGTCACTGATGAGCATGTACTTCCACTTCCGCGCCATTCCGCCCGCCGCACTGCGCAACAGCCCGGCCTGGCTGGAGAAGCTCTTCGACGACGACTGGGACGCCGTACGGGGGCGGATCGGCCGCCACCGGGAGGAGGTGCTGGACGGCGGCTACCTCGACCAGGAGCGCCTGTACGCCGACGCCCTGACCGGCGACGGCCCGCACACGCAGGTGGTCACGGGGGGCCGGCCGATAGCGCACCCCGACCCGTCGTCACCGCCGTTCCTGCTGCTCACCGCGGCGCAGACGAACCGCGTCGCCGCCTACCTCGCCACCGCCGACTTCGGGGACCTGTGGCGGAACGCGCGCGTCGACCTGCTGAAGCCCTACGACGGGCAGGACGCGGAGCCGGAACTGCGCGGCGCGTTCGCGGCGGCCCATCGGGATCTCACGGCGTTCTACGGGCAGACGGCGCAGTACGGCGACGCGGTGGTGAAGTGGCTGGTCCTCTGAGCCCCGTTGTGGTCGGGTGGCTGAGTGGCCGGGTGGCCCGGTGGCCGAGTGTCCCGGTGGCCGAGTGGCCGACCCACTCACCCTTCAGGCCGTCAACTCCGCCCCCGGGCCCGTCGTGACACCACCGCCCGCAACACGCGCCGCCCCTCCACCGACACCTCCAGCGCCCGCCGCAACCCCGCCGTGCCGTGCCCGGCGAGTACCTCCAGGACGGTGACCTGGCGGCGCAGTTCGGCGGCGACCAGCGGGGGCATGCCCTCCGTGCGGCCTTCGCGACGGGCGTCGAGCGGGGCGTCGTCGGCGGCGGGGTCGAGGAGCCGGTGGATCTGGAGCGAGGCCACGGAGCAGGCGTCGGCCCACATCCGCACCTCGGCGGCGTCCGGCGTGGCGGGCGCGGCGTCGAGCATCCGGCGGGCGAGCAGGGCGGCCTCGTCCTCGACGGCGTCCTCCCCGCCCCCGAGCTTGCCGCGCGCGACCTCCAGGCCCGCACCCCAGTCGCCGGTGTCGGCGAGACTCGCCCACAGCGGTCTCAGGAGCTCGTCGTCACCGCCCAGCAGGGGTACGCACCGGTCCAAACAAGCCAACCCGCTGGCGGCCAGTCCGCGTTCGTCGGCCTGAGCGATCAGCTCCACCAGACTCATCCACGCCTCCCTCGCCTGCGGTTTCCCTGACGGAGCCCGCACTTCCCCTTACTGCGTGCGACGGCGCCGGAGTGTCACAGGGGCACCACGGCGAGTCGGTCGAGCAGCCGGAAGAACAGGTTTTCGGCCAACGGGTCGGGGTCCGCGGTCAGCACCTCCACCACCGCCTCGGCCTCGACGGCGTGCCCGGCCTCCTCGGCCCAGGAGACGGCCCGTTCGGCGGCGTCCCGCGGCTCCAGAAAGTAGTCCTCCAGCGTGAGGCCCTCCTTGTCGGCGCCGATGTACTTGGCCATCGCGGCCCGCGCCAGACAGGTCGTCCACGCCCCGCTCTCCGGCCCGGCCGCCTCCACGACCACACAGTCGCTGTCCATCACGTACCCGAAGAGCGCGGGCGCCCCGGTCTCCCGGGCCAGGGAGTTCATGGACCCGACGTCCCCCTCCCCGCTCGGGTACTCCCACACCTGCCATCCCCCGGACGCCTCCGCCCGCAGGGTCAGCCCCTCGGCCCCCGCCAGCGCGTCCAACTCCCCGAGCGGCCGCTCACTGCGGCCCACGACGAAATACCCCCAGTAGCCCATTCCCGGCTCCCCCCGGCGTCTCGGCTGCGGCTCGGGGCCGAATACACCACAGTCGCACGGCAGTTCGCAGCCGTATCGGACAATCCGCCCCATCAGACGTGCACAAGGGCCGACCCATCAGTCGGGAACGGGAGCGGGCCCGTCGCGCGGGAACGGAAGCAGGTCCCTCCGGTCTGGCCGGGACGAAGGCCGATGGCTCAGGTGAGAACGGAAGCGCCCCTCGGGTGGAGGCAGCGGCCGAATCCCCAGGCGGAGACCGGGGCGAGCCCCTCAGACGGCGACTCGGGCCCGCCCCCCGGCAGCGACGAAGGCCCACGCATCAGGCGGAGGCAGCGGCCGATTCACCAGGCCGACACGAGGCGAACCCCTCGGCCGAAGACGCGAACCCGCCCCGGCAACGCGGGAACCGAACCGGTCCCTCGGCCCGGGACAGGAGCCGGCCCGTACAGCCGCCGGTCCCTCAGACGAAGACGGGGGCGGGCCCCCCGGCAGCGACGAAGGCCCACGCATCAGGCGGAGGCAGCGGCCGATCACCAGGCCGACACGAGGCGAACCCCTCGGCCGAAGACGCGAACCCGCCCCGGCAACGCGGGAACCGAACCGGTCCCTCGATCCGGGACAGGGGCCGGCCCGTGCAGCCGCCGGTCCCTCAGGCGAAGACGGGGGCGGGCCCCTGCCGCACCTTCTCGTTCTGCATCCGTGTCAGCCGCAGCACGACGGCGATGGCGAGCGCGGCGGCCACGATGTCGACAACGTCCGCGAACAGCATCTGTCCCGCCGCGTCCTGGATCTCCTCGGCGCTGTCGGCCTTGGTGTACGCGCGGGACGCGGCCCGCCCGGAGAGCAGCGAGACGACCCAGAACGTCCACCAGGTGTTGACGAGCCCGTGCGGCCGGGGTGCGCCCCAGGGGCTGCTGGCGTCCCAGATGTCCAGCGTGATCCGGCGCGGGAACCAGAGGTTGACGATCGGCACGATCCAGCCCCAGATGGCCCAGCTCCGCGTCTTGCTGTGCCCGTCCGGCCGGAACACCTCGGCGTTGACCCGCACCCGGAGGAACCAGCACACGAACAGGACGGCGGTCGTGAGCAGCGCGGCCGTCTGGACGGTGCCGGCGACGGAGTAGAGCCGGTCCGCACGGTCGGCGCGGTCGCCGACCGCCACGCCGCTCGCGAGGTCACCGGTCACGTCGCGCATGACGACGTCCGCCCAGACCGCGAACAGATCGGTGGCGATCACGACGCCGAGCCCCGCGACGGCGGCCCACCCGAGCCCGATCGGCGACCGCAACCAGGCGGTCGGTACGGCGTCGAGCCGGCCCTGCGGATTTTCGATCATGGTGAGGCTGTCCCCCGAGTACTGAGAAAACGGAACGCCGCACCCGGCCCTCCCCAGAGCCTTACGCACGGCAAGCGGAAGATACGGTTCACCGGCGCCGTAAGTCCACTCGTTACGCTCAGCCCAGCCGATCGGCCAGTGCCTTGAAGTCCGTCCAGGACAGAGCCGGTTTCTCCGCGTCCCACAGCTTCTGGACCAGGGCCCTCAGCGGCAGCCGGACTCCGGCCGCGACCTGGTCCTGGGTCTGGGAGTCCGCGAGGTCGCACCAGACCGCGAAGTACCCGCCGCGGATCCGGTCGTCGTACTTCGCCGGGACCGCGAGCGTGCCGCGCACCACCCGGGGCGTCCACAGTTCGTAGATCCGCTGCCCCGTCGGATACACGAAGTTGTTGGGCTGCCCGAGGACGTAGTACAGGAACTCGTCGTTGTAGTTGATCAGTTCGCGCCCGGCGCTCAGATACTCCACGGGCTCTCGCGCCCCGATCTCCTTGCCGGTCCAGTAGGCGACCTGGATGCCGGCGTCGGGCCGCACGGACGTACCCCGGAAGAAGCCGTCGTTCCAGGCCTGCGGGGTCCTGTCGTGGGCGCGCACGGTGTCGGCGCGGTCGTTGAGCCACCCGGTGGTGAGGTCGGCGACGGTCCCGCCGGACCCGTAGGCCTCCTTCGCGGCGGCGGCCAGCTGCGGGTAGGACGCCTCCGGGTCGCTCACCACCAGTGCCTGGTACTCGTCGCCACCGAGGTGCCAGGGCACGCCGGGGAACAGGCCGGCGTACTCGTCGAGCAGATCGTCGACGATCGCGGCGGACGCGTCCTTGGAGATGTCGATCGCGCCACGGGTGGCGACGCCGGAGACGTTGCGCAGTTGCAGTTCGGGGTGCGCGGCGAGCACGGCACCCAGGTGCCCGGGCGAATCGATCTCGGGTACGACGGTGATGTGCCGCTGGGCGGCGAGCTCGACGATCTTCCGCACCTGGGCCTTGGTGAGGTGCTGGGCGGACACGATCTCGGGGTGCGAGTCGGACTCGATCCGGAATCCCTGGTCGTCGGAGAAGTGCAGCTGAAGCTGGTTGAACTTGAGATCGCCCAGCTCCCGGACCCGGTCCTCGATCCAGCCCGCCGTGAAGTGCTTGCGCGCGATGTCGAGGGAGAACCCGCGTACCGCCTTGGCCGGCGCGTCCCGTACGACGCCCTCCGGTGCCGTACCGCCGCCGTGCACCTCCTGCTTGAGAGTCCGGGTCCCGTAGAAGACCCCGGAGTCGGCGGGCCCGCTGATGCTGACCCGCCCGCCGCGCACGGTCATGGTGTACGACTCCGGGCCGTCCGCTCCGCCGTCGTCGAGGGCCAGCCGCAGGTCCCCGGCCCGGTCGTCCTCCCGCTCCCCCGCGTATGTCATGCCCAGCTCACCCGCGACCAGCCGCCCCTCCCCGGCCAGTTCCGCGTCGCTCACCACGACCCGCGCCCCGCGCTGCGGTCGCCAGCCGGGGCCCCGCGCCGGGGTGTGCGCCTGGACCGCGGGAATCGTGCGCGGGCTCCGCGAGAGGGGATAGGAGCGGGTGGGAGACGGACTCGGCGTCTCCCGGGAAGCGCTGGGCGGGGCCGCCGAGGCCCCGACGGACGACGTCGGCCGCGCGGATCCCGCCGGCCCGCCGTCACCGTCGTCCCCGGAAGCCCACAGTCCGAGCCCCACCCCCGCGCCGACGGTCGCGGCCACCGCCGCGACGACGACCACCCGTGTCCTCATCTGCCGTGTCTGCCGTGCCTTCTCCGCCGACGGCCGGCGCCTGTGCTGGCTCACTACGCCAACCTAGACAGGAAGGGTGGCCGGAAGTGTCCACCCGGCGTTCCGAAACTCTGCCGTTCGGGTGAAATTCGGTTGTCCGTCGGACACGTGATGCCCACTCTCGATAACGTAACGCCACACCTCACACAGCTTCCCCTGCCGAAACACACGTGACGCCCACACACCTTCCCGGCCGAGTCGCCATACCGGCCCTGCCCGAGCAGACCCGCACCCCACGGTCGCCGACTCTGCTGGACGCCTTCAACACCGCGTCCCCCGAAGAAGCCCACCACCTCCTTCTCACCTGCCTCCGCAGCCTCCGCTGGGCCCGCCGAGTGGCAGACCACCGCCCGTACCCGGACCTGGACTCCTTGCAGGCCGCGTCCGACGAGGCGGCGTACGACCTGTCGCCGGGCGACCTGTCGGAGGCCCTGGCGGGAGAGACGCTGCCGGCACTGCCGGACGGAATGTACGAAGCCGCCCATATGGCCCTGAGCGCGGCACACGCGGCATACGAGGCGAAGTTCGGCCATTCGTTCGTCATCTGCCTGGACGGGTTGCCTCCGAACGAGGCCTTGAACCACGTACTGGCGGGCATCCGGTCACGTTTGACGAACGATCCGGAGGACGAGCGGGTGGTGGCGGCAGAGGAGCTGCGGCGCCTGGCGAGGGGACGTCTGGCGCAGGCCGCCGGGGTCGCGGGGCTGTGACATCAGCGGCTCCGCCACGGGACGCGACAAGCCACAACGACACCGCACCCGGCAGATAACCCCACACACCACCCCAGACCCCCGCCGACACTCACCCAAACGCGTGCCACTTTGATCACACCGCGATACCCCGGCTGAGCCCAGCGCCAGCGCATGGCTACGATGCTGGGGGCCGGTGGACCGTACCCGGCCGGGCCAGACCGACAGCACAAGCCGGCGGCCCCAATCCCCGCTCCCGGAGGGACTTCCGTGCCGGCTGGAACGCTGTACCGCGGCCGGGAAGGAATGTGGTCCTGGGTGGCTCATCGAGTCACCGGCGTCCTCATCTTCTTCTTCCTGTTCGTTCACGTGCTGGACACCGCTCTCGTCCGTGTCTCCCCCGAGGACTACGACAGGGTCGTAGCCACTTACAAGACCCCGCTCGTCGCGTGTCTGGAGTACGGCCTCGTCGCCGCCGTCCTCTTCCACGCGCTCAACGGCCTGCGCGTCATCGCCGTCGACTTCTGGTCGAAGGGCCCGCGCTACCAGAAGCAGATGCTCTGGACGGTCGTAGGCCTGTGGGTCGTGCTGATGGCCGGGGCGATCTACCCCGTCCTCGGTCACGCCGCTCGTGAACTGTTCGGGAGCTGACGCGCATGTCCATCACCGAGAAGACCGCGTCCGGTATCGGCCCCGTCGAGGGCGAGTCCCTCTACGACGTCGACAACCCGGCCCCCCTCATCGAGGCCCCGCGCAAGCGCACCAAGAAGACCCCCAAGTCCACGCGGGGCAACTTCGAGATGGTCGCCTGGCTGTTCATGCGCCTGTCCGGCATCGTGCTGGTCGTCCTGGTCCTCGGCCACCTGCTGATCCAGCTGGTGCTCGACGGCGGCGTCTCCAAGATCGGCTTCGCCTTCGTGGCCGGCCGCTGGGCGTCCCCGTTCTGGCAGGTCTGGGACCTGCTGATGCTGTGGCTCGCGATGCTGCACGGCGCCAACGGCCTGCGCACGGTCATCAACGACTACGCGGAGCGCGCGAACACCCGACTCTGGCTCAAGGGCCTGCTCTACACCGCCACGGTGTTCACCATCCTGCTGGGCACGCTGGTGATCTTCACCTTCGACCCGAACATCCGCTAGGCGCGGGGCTGAGGAATTCCTGATGAAGATCCACAAGTACGACACCGTCATCGTCGGCGCGGGCGGCGCCGGCATGCGCGCCGCGATCGAGTCGACGAAGCGCAGCCGTACCGCCGTGCTCACCAAGCTCTACCCCACCCGCTCCCACACGGGCGCCGCGCAGGGCGGCATGGCCGCCGCGCTGGCCAACGTGGAGGAGGACAACTGGGAGTGGCACACCTTCGACACGGTCAAGGGCGGTGACTACCTGGTCGACCAGGACGCCGCCGAGATCCTGGCGAAGGAGGCCATCGACGCCGTCCTCGACCTGGAGAAGATGGGCCTGCCGTTCAACCGGACGCCCGACGGGACGATCGACCAGCGCCGTTTCGGCGGTCACTCCCGCAACCACGGCGAGGCCCCGGTCCGCCGGTCCTGCTACGCCGCGGACCGCACCGGCCACATGATCCTCCAGACGCTGTACCAGAACTGCGTCAAGGAGGGCGTGGAGTTCTTCAACGAGTTCTACGTCCTGGACCAGCTGATCACCGAGGTCGACGGCGTCAAGCGGTCGGCGGGCGTCGTGGCGTACGAGCTCGCGACCGGTGAGATCCACGTCTTCCAGGCGAAGGCCGTGATCTACGCGTCCGGCGGCACCGGCAAGTTCTTCAAGGTGACGTCGAACGCGCACACGCTGACGGGCGACGGCCAGGCGGCGGTCTACCGCCGTGGTCTGCCGCTGGAGGACATGGAGTTCTTCCAGTTCCACCCGACCGGCATCTGGCGCATGGGCATCCTGCTGACGGAGGGCGCCCGTGGTGAGGGCGGCATCCTCCGCAACAAGGACGGCGAGCGCTTCATGGAGAAGTACGCGCCGGTCATGAAGGACCTCGCGTCCCGTGACGTCGTGTCCCGCTCCATCTACACGGAGATCCGTGAGGGCCGCGGCTGCGGTCCCGAGGGCGACCACGTCTACCTCGACCTCACCCACCTCCCGCCGGAGCAGCTGGACGCGAAGCTCCCGGACATCACCGAGTTCGCGCGCACCTACCTGGGCATCGAGCCGTACACGGACCCGATCCCGATCCAGCCCACCGCGCACTACGCCATGGGCGGCATCCCGACCAACGTCGAGGGTGAGGTCCTGTCGGACAACACCACGGTCGTCCCGGGCCTGTACGCGGCCGGCGAGGTGGCCTGTGTGTCGGTGCACGGCGCCAACCGGCTGGGCACGAACTCGCTCCTGGACATCAACGTGTTCGGCCGTCGGGCCGGTATCGCGGCGGCGGAGTACAGCCAGACGGCGGACTTCGTCGAGCTGCCGGAGGACCCGGCGTCGCTCGTGGTCGGGCAGGTCGAGCGGCTGCGCGCGTCGACGGGCACCGAGCGGGTGTCCGTGCTCCGGCGTGAGCTGCAGGAGACCATGGACGCCAACGTCATGGTGTTCCGCACCGAGCAGACGATCAAGACGGCGGTCGAGAAGATCGCGGAGCTGCGCGAGCGCTACACGAACGTCGCGATCCAGGACAAGGGCAAGCGGTTCAACACGGACCTGCTGGAGGCCATCGAGCTGGGCAACCTGCTCGACCTCGCCGAGGTCATGGCGGTCTCGGCGCTGGCCCGCAAGGAGTCCCGCGGCGGTCACTACCGCGAGGACTACCCGAACCGCGACGACGTCAACTTCATGCGCCACACCATGGCGTACCGCGAGGTGGGCGACGACGGCACCGAGTCCATTCGTCTCGACTACAAGCCGGTCGTCCAGACCCGCTACCAGCCGATGGAGCGTAAGTACTGATGGCAACCCCGACCCTGGACAAGGCGGACGCGGCCGGCGCACCCGAGCCCGGCTTCGCCGACTCTCCGTACATCACGGTCACCTTCCGCATCCGCCGCTTCAACTCCGAGGTCTCGGCGGAAGCGGTCTGGGAAGACTTCCAGCTGGAGATCGACCCGAAGGAACGCGTCCTCGACGCCCTGCACAAGATCAAGTGGGACCAGGACGGCTCGCTGACGTTCCGCCGCTCCTGTGCCCACGGCATCTGCGGCTCGGACGCGATGCGGATCAACGGCAAGAACCGTCTTGCCTGCAAGACCCTCATCAAGGACATCAACCCCGCGAAGCCGATCACGGTCGAGCCCATCAAGGGCCTGACGGTGCTCAAGGACCTCGTGGTCGACATGGAGCCGTTCTTCCAGGCGTACCGCGACGTCATGCCCTTCCTCATCACGAAGGACACGAACGAGCCGACCCGTGAGCGCCTCCAGACCGCCGAGGACCGCGAGCGCTTCGACGACACGACCAAGTGCATCCTGTGCGCGGCGTGCACGTCATCGTGCCCGGTCTTCTGGAACGACGGCCAGTACTTCGGCCCGGCGGCCATCGTCAACGCCCACCGCTTCATCTTCGACTCGCGCGACGAGGCCGGGGAGCAGCGGCTGGAGATCCTCAACGACCGTGACGGTGTGTGGCGCTGCCGCACCACCTTCAACTGCACGGACGCCTGCCCGCGTGGCATCGAGGTCACGAAGGCGATCGCCGAGGTGAAGAAGGCGCTGATCACGCGCCGGTTCTGAGGTCGTTTCGGTACGGCTTCCCGTACGGCTGTGAGGGCCCCGTTTCCGTTGGGAGCGGGGCCCTCTGGCGTGCGGACACCCGTTTGGGTGAACGTGATCGTTAAGGACATACCGGTGGTGGTCGGCCTACGATGAGGCTCTCGACACCAGTCCACAGGAGGCACCTGATGTCCGCAGCAGCTGTCGAGCGGCCGCATGGGGACCGTCCGTTGATCGCGGAGGCGAACCGGATCATGGACCGCCTCCCGGGCTACCGCGTCGAGATCATCGGAGGCCAGATCCTCGTGTCCCCGCCGCCGGACGCCGCCCATGCCCGCGCTCTGAGCAGGCTCATGAGCCCCTTCATCGCAGCCGGTCTCGCCGATGGCGAGACAGAGGTGCTCCAGGGAGTAGGCCTCTGGCTCCCCAGCGGCACCGAGGACTACGCCATCCCGGATCTGGTGCTCGTCGATGCCGACATCGAGGAACACCTCGTCGAGAACAACTGCTATGACCCCGTCTGCTTCCGCCTGGTCCTGGAGGTCACCTCCAGCAACTATCGGACCGACCTGCGAGACAAGGTGAAGGCGTACGCCGCCGCCAAGATCCCGGTCTACGTGATCATCGACCGCAGGCATCAGCGCCTGCACGTCCTGACCAATCCCGTCGGGGACGATTACGAGAGCCACCGCCCTCATTCCCCCGGAGAGATGGTCACCCTGCCCAAATCCATCGGTGCCGAAGTAACTCTGGACGTGGCGGAGCTCTTGAAGGCAGGCCAGCCGAAGAGCGGCTGAGATCCAGCCAACTCCCCTGTGGCACCTGGGAGTTATGTGACGTCAGTTGCACACTGACCCCATGCCCCTCCTGAAGAAAGCCGCCGCTTCCCTCTCCGCCGCAGCGGCCGTACTGATCGCGCTCCCTGCCTCCTCCTCGGCGACCCCCACCCCGCACGGCACCCTCGCCCGGGAGAGCTTCGACCGCCTCCCCCTGGGCCCGGTGACGAAGGGCCACGGCTGGACCACCGACACCGCCGACGGGACCCTGACGGTCGCCGCCAGCAGCACGGGCCACGGCCGTGAACTCCGGATCCACACCGAGGGCAACGGCCGCGCCTTCCTCGTCTTCCCCGGCCTGACCGCCCCCGGCAACAGCTACTGGGCCCGTCTGCGCGTCCGGGTGGACGCCTTCCCGACGGCCCCGGACTGGGCGCACTGGACGATCGCCGAGGCCTCCGGGTCCGGCTCCCCCACACTCGTCCGGCCGCTCGGCGGGCAGTACGCCCCCACCGACCGGGGCAACTTCTGGGGCGTCGGCTCCGACCTCGGCCCCACCGGCGACTGGACGTCGTGGAAGACCTCCGCGCCGGCGGCGGGCGGCGCGTGGCAGTGCGTCGAGTTCCATCTGGACGCGACGGACAACCGGGTCACGGTCTACTTCGACGGCGTCGAGCAGTCCGACCTGACCGTGTCCACGAAGGAACACGGCGGCACAGCCGACGACTTCGCGTTCCCGGCCTTCGACAAGCTGAAGCTCGGCTGGCAGCTCTACCAGGCCGACCCGACCCCGTCCTCGTACGACATCCGTCTCGACGACATCGCCGTGACCACGCGTCGGGCGGGCGGCTGCTGAACCGAGGCGGCGTCTGCGCCACACGAGTTGGCCGGGTCCGCGCGACTGTGATCCACTGCCCTCGCCATGTACACAGCAGCCTCTGGGGAGGGGCTGCCGGGAGGGGGAGGGTGCGCCGATGCGTACCGCCGGGGAACAGACAGTCCAGCCGTGCCCGCAGTGCGGGGTGGAGATCCGTGCCGACCGCCGGTTCACCGTGTGGTGCGCGGCCTGTGACTGGAACGTGGATCCGCAGGGGGCGGACGAGGAGAAGGGCGGGCTGGGGCGGCTGCGCCGCCGGCTGGCGCAGCGCCACGGTGAGCGGCTGGTCGACGATCTGAGCACAGGGGACGAGCGGCACTGGAACGGACGTACGGCGGCAGGGGTGCTGGCGTACGCGATCGCGCTCTCGGTGCACGCGGTGACCGCCGCGCTGGCCGGGGGCGGTATCTGGTTCCTGGTCGGTGGCTGGGGCGGCATCGGCATGGTGCCCGGCTTGCTCCTGCTGACGCTGGCCTGGACGCTCCGGCCGCGTCTGAACCGACTGCCCGGTCACGCCCGCGTCCTGGCCCGGGACGACGCGCCCGAACTGTATGCGCTGATCGACGAAGTCGCCGCGCTGTCGGGCACCCGGAGCGTGGACATCGTCGTCGTCGACGCACAGGCCAACGCGAGCGTGACGCACCTCGGTCTGCGCCGTCGGATGCTGACGCTGGGGCTGCCGTTGTGGGAGGTCCTGACCCCACAGCAGCGGATCGCTCTCCTGGGCCATGAACTCGGCCACTTCACCAACGGGGACACCCGGCACGGGATGGTCGTGGGAACGGCCTACAGGTCGCTGACGACATGGCACTACTACCTGTCGCCCATCCAGGAGCCGACGTTGGTGGAAGCGCTCGTCAACCTGCTGTACGTCGTGCCTCGCGCGCTGATCGGGGGTCTCGTGCTGCTCCTCGACCTGCTGACCTCCAGCTCCGCCCGCCGCAGTGAGTACCTCGCCGACGCCGCGGCCGCCCGCGCCGGATCCACCGAGGCCGCGGTCGGGCTGATGGACCGCCTCCATGTCACCGAGTCGGTGGAGACGACGCTGTACCGCGAGGCCAACGGCAGGCGTATGCGCGGGTCGGGCCGGACCACCTCGGCCGACGCCGAGGGGTTGTGGGAGGCGTTGACCCGTCATATGGACTCGGTCCCCGAGTCGGAGGTCGAACGCCAGCGCCGCGCGGGTGCCCGCCGCGGCCACAGCGTCGACGCGACGCACCCGCCGACGCATCTGCGACGCGGCCTGCTGCTCGCCGGTCCGTCCCTGCCCGCCTCGGTGAAGGCCGACGCCGAACGGGCCCGCCGCATCGCCGCCGAACTCTCGGGTCCGCGGGCGGAGGTGGCGCGGGAGCTCGTCAGGGACGGTATCGACGGGTGAAGGCCCCTGCTACAGCTGGCTCAGGATCGTCGGGTCCGTGATCTTCGTGTCGGCCGCCAGCATCATCGCCTTGCTCAGGATGACCGCCAGCATGCGATCTCCCTCGTAAGGGAGGTAACCCGCCTGCGGGGCCGCCGCGTTGGACTTCGGGACGATGCAGAGGTACTGGTCGTTCGGGGTGCGGAGGATGTTGCCCGAGCCGAGGTGGATCTTGTACGTGTGGCGGTCGCCCTTCACGTGCAGGAAGCGGCCCTCCAGGGTGCAGCGGTCGGCGATGGCCAGGCGGGGTATCAGGCGTTCCAGCAGCACACGCCGTGTCTCCGCGCTCTGGCCGAGCTCACCGAAGCCGTACGACGTCCAGTACTCCTGGAAGCGGCCGTCGGGGCCGCCGTCCTGCCAGGTGGGGTCGTTGCCGACGCTGGCCACGCCGACGAACAGGTCGACGTCGCGCAGGACTTCGGACAGGACGAGAGGGGGGATCGAGTCCAGGGGCAGGGCCTCGACCGGGTCCTGGCCGTCGCGCAGCCACATGCGGTACTCGCCGCCGCAGCAGTGCGCCGAGTTCTCCGGGGCGTCGATCGGGTAGAAGCGGACCTGGTCGGTGCGCAGGCGCAGGAAGCTGCCGGACTCGGTGACGTCCTCGTAGTGCTCGCCGCCGTCGCCCTCGATCCAGTACTCGGCGCGCAGGCCCCACTGGGGCAGCTCACGGACGGCCGGCGGCGCCTCGTCGTCGACGCTGAGGCGGAGCTTGTTGCGCCAGCCGCGGACGGCCGCCAGGGAGTGGAACTGGTGCTGGCGCAGGAAGTGCGCGGCGAAGCGGTTGGAGTAGGTGCCCGTCGCGCGTTCGGCGTCCGTCAGCAGGTACACCTCGCGGTGGGCCTGCTTGAACGGCTGGGTGATGCCGTGCCGTTCCAGCCAGTCGCGCCAGGCGACGATCTCGGCGGGCTCGTGGTCCACCGGGTGCCAGAGGGAGACCTCGGTGCCGCTGTCCACCGGGTCGTCCGAGAGCGTGCGCAGGGCGCCCTGGGCGTAGCCGGCCGTCCTGCCGTCCACCTTCCACAGGAGGCGGCGGGCGAGGGTGCCCACCAGCGGGTGGTCGAGGCAGCGCTCGCGCCAGGCGGCGTAGGGCCAGGTGCGGCGGGCCAGGAACTGGCGGTCCAGGCGCTCGCTCTGGGCCGAGAGCATCTTGTCGATGTCCTTGACGGCCGCCTTGAGGTCCTTGAGGTCCTCGGCGTGGTCCCGGCGGACGGCGGCCGGCACGCTCCGGACGTCCTTGCCGGTCGCGTTGCGCCAGCTCAGCACCGCCTTGGAGCCGCGGACCTCGACAAGGGCCGTAGCGTCCCCGAACCGGTACTCGGCCCGTCCCACCTCCGTCAGTCCGTAGGCGGGGACCGCCAGTTCCTCGATCTCCTCCCGGCCGAGGCCCATCGCCTCGGCCCGCGCGTCCAGGGCCCCGTCGAGCAGCTTGAGCGTGCCCTTGAAGGTGACGCGGGTGGCGAGCCGGGCCAGTTCGGCGAGGGCGGCCTCGCTGTCGATACGGGCGAGGGCGGTGACACCGGCGTTGGCAACCTTGGGGTTGCGCGGGCCGAGCCCTGCGACCTTCTTGAGGGAGGTCTCGACGAGGGTGCCGAGGGTGCGGGCGGTCTCGGGGTGCGGCGGCAGGAAGGACAGGAGCCAGGCCAGGCCGCGCAGGGCATCGGCGTTGAACGGGTCGAAGGTCGCGTTGGGGTCGGCGCTCCACCCCCGGTTGAGGAGCGGGCGGGTGCGGGGACGGCCCACCAGTCGCAGCCAGGGCACCAGTCGCGAGCGCGCCTCCTCCGGGCCGACGGCCTCGATCAGCGCCCGCCCGGCCTTCTCCCACTTCGCGGAGGGGCGGGCGGCGTTGGCGGTGGCGGCGTGGGCCAGCAACTGCTCCCATGCCGGGGAGAGTTCGAGCAGCTCGGCCAGGGCCAGGTCCGCCCACGCCTCACCGGGGTTCACGACGGGGCGATTGAGCCGCGCAGCCAACGCCCCCAGCTTCGCCTTGCCGTTCCACAGCGTCAGGTGGGTGCGGCGGACCACGGCGACGAACTCGCCGGGCAGCTCCCGGCCGTCCGCCAGCTCCAGTTCGGCGAGCCGGATCAGCTGCTCGCACTCGTAGTGCACGTCCTGTTCGGCCGACAGGCTCAGCAGCGCGGCCCGGGTGTCGAGGGGCTTGTCCTCGGCTGGCATCCGCACGTCCCCGAGACGGCCGAGCAGGGCGACGATGCTGCGCCGCCCGCCCGTGCCGGGCTCCAGCGCGTGGTACCGGGCGGCGAGGGCATGCACCAGCCGTCCCTGGAACCGTTCGTCGGCGCCCCGCACGGCGTCGATCACCTTGCGGTGCTCCCAGCCCCAGTGGTCGTCGACCATCTCGGCGAGCGCCAGCAGTTCCGGCACCAGGCGATCCGCGTCCTCAGCACTGATCAGGGCGAGGATCTCCCGGACCAGCCGGGCGTACTCGGCGGGCGACTCGATCATCAGCCACCCACCAGCGCGACGAGCTTCAGGAACGTGACCTCCGTGCCGAGCACCAGCTCGATCTCCTCGTCGAGTTCGGTGACCTGACGGTCGCCGACGAGCACCAGGAAGCCGTTGCCCGCGAAGGCCCTGAGTGCCAGCTCGGTCTGCTTCTCGGGGTCTATCCGGCGGGGGGTACGCAGGGCGTAGCCGTTCAGCACGCGCTCGGTGTCCTCGGGCTGGACCAGGCCCTGGAAGACCTCCGGCGTACGGGCGTTGTACTCGGCGACCTCCTGGAAGACCCGGCGCCGGATCAACTCGCGCACGCTGAGCCGCTCCTCGGCGATCTCCAGGCCCCAGCCGTCGCTACGGCTCCCGCTTGTCGTCTCGTCGACGAACATCACGATTCCCATGCCGCCGACAGTACGACCCGCCACTGACAACGGGCCCGGCGTCAGCGCAGCGCAGGCCTGCTCCACTCCCGCGCCCCCGCGGCCCGCATGAGCGCGACGGCCGCCTCCGGTTCCCCGGAGACCAGCGGGTGCACCAGCTCGACGCAACGGACCTGTCCGGCCAGGGACTTCCTCAGCTGCCGCAGACTGCGGGCGTCGAAGGAGACCCGGCTGTCGGCCACTCCCGCGGCGCGTGCCAGCTTGCCGATGCCGACCTTGCACTCGGTCAGCCCCGTCTCGCGGCAGGCGTGTGTCTCGACGTCGCCGTCCCACAGACCGAGCACGATGCGGTACCGCACGCCGGAGCCCGTGTAGGTCGCGACGGCGAGGTGCCGGTCCCGCTCCCCCTCGCCGGGGCCGCTCAGGCCCAGTCTCTCGGCGACGTCCGTGAAGGCCACTCGCACTTCGTCGAGGAAGGCCTCTGTCCCCGGAACCATTCCCGCCCCCTCCGCCGCACGGCACTGAAGACGGCTCAGCGTACCGACGCGAGGGCCCTTGTCTCGGCCCAATGAGTGACCCCGCGGAAAGCCCGCGGGGCAACCGCCGGCCCCGCACCTAATCTGATGGCATGTCAGATGAAGAGTCGTACGAGCTGCTCGGTTTCGACAACGTCCTGCTGCCCGTGGGTGACCTCGGCGAGGCCGTCGGCTTCTACGAGCGCGCCGGGTTCGCGGTGGCGGTCCGGCACGACGAGGCCGGGATCGCGGTACTGAAGGCCGGCGGCGAGATTCCGGGGATCCTGCTCCGGCAGGAGGAGGGGATCGGGCACCGTCCGCCGCCGTGGCCCGCCCCGCGCCTGTGGCTGGAGGTGCCGGACGCGCGCGTGGCGGCACGGGAGCTGCGGAGCGCTGACCTCGAGCTGCTCGACGGGCCCTTCTCCACGGCCACCGGCTGGACCGTCGAGATCGCCGATCCGTGGGGCAACGTCCTCGGCTTCACGGACTACACCAAGCGGCCGGAGCTGGGACGCCGCCCCTGAGCGCACCCGCCCCACTGGTTAGGCTCTGCGTCGTGCCCGCGAACAGCGAAGAGGGCGGTACGCCCAGCAAGTCCGAGCAGACCCGCGCCCTGATCCTGGAGACGGCCATGCGGTTGTTCCAGGAACGCGGCTACGACAAGACGACGATGCGGGCCATCGCCAAGGAGGCCGGCGTCTCCGTCGGGAACGCCTACTACTACTTCGAGGGCAAGGAGCACCTGATCCAGGGCTTCTACGACCGGATCGCCGCCGAGCACCAGGTGGCGGTCCGGGAGGTCCTGGAGCGGGAGACCGACCTGGAGGCGCGGCTCGCCGGTGTGCTGCGGGCGTGGCTGGACATCGCCACGCCGTACCACGAGTTCGCGGTGCAGTTCTTCAAGAACGCCGCCGACCCGGACAGCCCGCTCAGCCCGTTCTCCCCCGAGTCGGAGCACGCACGCGTGGAGGCCATCAGCGTCCACCGCGACGTGCTGGCCGGTACGAGGACCAAGGTGCCGGAGGATCTGCGGGATGTGCTGCCCGAGCTGATGTGGCTCTCGCAGATGGGGCTCGTGCTCTATTGGATCTTCGACCGGACCGAGGGGCGCGAGCGGAGCTACCGGCTCGCCGAGCGCGGCGCCCGGCTCACCGCGCGCGGGGTCGCGCTCGCCCGGTTCCGGGTGCTGCGGCCGCTCGTGCGCGAGGTGCACGAGCTGTTCACGGACTTCCTGCCGGGGATGACGAAGATGATGCCCGACCCCGGCAGGAAGCCCTAGGAACCCCGGGTCAGTTCACCGAGTCCAGCTCTCCCTCGGCCAGCTCCACGTCGTACACCAGCGGCCCCTCGCTGACGACCACCTGACTCGCGCGCGAGCCGTACGAGGACGCCGAGACCGACAGCAGATACGTGCCCGGCGCGGGCACCGACACGATGTACGAGCCGTCCGCCAGGGACACCACCCGGTCCAGCTGGCGGCCGCCCCTCGACAGCAGCGTCACCGCGGCCCCCGCGACCGGCTCGCCGTCGGTGTCCCGGACGATGCCGTGGACGACGGACGCCGGACCGTCGTCCGCCACGGGAGCCTCCGCGACCGCCTCCTCCCTGGGCTCCACCGCCAGATGCGGCAGCCGCTTCTCCAGCCCCTCCGGCAGCCACCAGTTGGACTTGCCGAGCAGATGCATCGCGGCCGGCACCAGCGCCGTACGCAGGATGAACGCGTCCAGGGCGACCGCGGCCGCGAGGCCGATGCCCGCCATGGCGCCCTCCATGTCGCCGCTGAGGACGAACGCGGAGAAGACGCAGATCATGATCAGGGCAGCGCAGTTGATGACCCGGCTGGTCTCCGCCAGGCCCACCCGGACCGCGCGCGCGTTGTCCTTCGTGTGCACCCACTCCTCGTGCATCCGGCTCACCAGGAAGACCTGGTAGTCCATCGAGAGGCCGAAGAGCAGGGAGAGCATGATGACCGGCAGGAACGCCGTGATCGGGCCCTCCTTGCCGATGCCGATGAGCTCGGTCCCCCAGCCCCACTGGAAGATCGCCACCAGCACGCCGAAGGACGCGGCCGCCGCGATCAGGTTCATCAGGGCGGCGGTCAGCGGGACCACCAGCGAGCGGAACGCCACGAGCAGCAGCAGGAAGCCCAGCGAGATGATCGCCGCGACGAAGTACGGCAGCCGCTCCCCGGTCACGGCCGCGAAGTCCTTGAAGACGGCCGTGACACCGCCGACATGGGCCTCGGCGCCGGAGGCGGGGATCACGTCGTCGCGCAGCCGGTCGATGAGCTGGTCGGTCTTCTCCGACTGCGGTGAGGTCGTCGGGACGACCTGGATCAGCGTGACACCGTTCGCGGGCGGTACGGCGGCCACCTGAGCCACGCCCTCGGTGGACTCGATACGGGAGACCAGCCCCTGTGCGTCGCCTTCGGAGACGACCACCTGGAGCGGGCCGTTGAAGCCGGGCCCGAAGCCCTCGGCGAGCAGGTCGTAGGCCTGCCGGGTCGTCGTCGACTCCTGGTGGTTGCCCTGGTCGGTGGCGCCGAGCCGGATGGAGAGCACGGGCAGCGCCAGGATCACCATGACCACGAGGGCCAGCCCGGCGACCGCGCGCGGGCGCTTTTGGACGTACGCCGACCAGCGCGCCGCGAGTCCGCTCGTGAGCTCCGGCTCCGGTCCCGTGGCGGCGAGCCTGCGCCGCTGGCGGCGGCTGAGGACGCGCATGCCGAGGAGGCCGAGGAGCGCGGGCAGCAGGGTGATCGCGGCCAGCACGCTCAGCACCACCGTCAGCGAGGTCGCGATGACCACGCCGTCCAGGAACCGCATGTTCATCACGAGCATGCCGGCGAGCGCGATGCACACCGTGCCGCCCGCGAACAGCACCGCGCGCCCGGAGGTGTTGAGCGCGACGACCGCCGACTCCTCGGGCTTCATGCCCCGCAGGATGCCGCGGCGGTGCCGGGTCACGATGAACAGGGCGTAGTCGATGCCGACGCCGAGACCGATCAGCGAGCCGAGCAGCGGGGCGACCTCGGGCACGTCGGTGACATGGCTGAGCAGCGACGTCGCCATCAGGCCGGTGCCGAGGGCCGCGATGGCGACCACCAGGGGCAGCAGCATCGCGAAGAGCGAGCCGAAGGCCAGGAAGAGCACGACCGCCGCGGCCACGATGCCGACCATCTCGGCGATGCCGGTCGGCGGCTCCTGGGTCCGGGTGATCGCCTGGCCGCCCAACTCGACCTGGAGTCCGTCACGTTCGGCTGCCTGCGCGGTGTCGACGACGTCCTCGACGAGCTCCTTGGGCACCGCGTTGGCCTGCTCGACGAAGGTGACCTGGGCGTACGCGATCCGCCCGTTCTCACTGATCTGCGCCGCGCCGTCGGCCGCGTAGGGGTCGGTGACCTCGCCGACCCCCTTCATCGCGCCGATCTCCTTCAGCGCGGGCTCGATCCGCGACCGTACGGACTCGTCCCGCACCGAGCCCTCGTCGACCTTCCACACCACCGTGTCGGTGTCGCCGGCGCTCTGCGGGAAGGCCTTCTCCATCAGGTCGTACGCGCGCGTGGAGTCCGTGTTCGGGAGCGAGAACGTGTTCGCGTAGTCCGTGCCCGCGGCGGAACCCGCGAAGCCCACACCGAACACCGTCCCCACCCACAGCAACAGGACCACCAGCCGGTGCCGATAGCACCACCGTGCCAATGCCGCCACGATCAACGCTCCCTATTTGTCGGTCGGTTGGTCCCCCAGGTCCTGGGCAACAGGATTGGTGCCGGCACACGCGCGTGGACACCGGATACGACCGACTCTCAAGGAACTCCAAAGCACCGAACCGGCCCGGCTGTCAGTGGCTCCGCCGATACTGGGGGCATGACGACGGCCCCAGGCACCGTGCTGGTAGTGGAGGACGAGGAGAGCATCGCGGACGTCCTCGCCATCGCGCTGCGCTACCACCGGTTCGAGGTGATGATCGCGGGCACCGTCCGCGAGGCCCTGGCGCTCACCGAGCGCACCCGGCCCGACGTGGCGCTGCTCGACGTCATGCTGCCCGACGGCGACGGACGCGCCCTGGGACGCCGGCTGCGCGCCGAACGCCCCGACATGGCGCTGGTGTTCCTCACCGCGCGCGACTCGCCCGGTGAGATCGTCGGCGCCCTCGGCTTCGGCGACGACTACATCACCAAGCCGTTCAACATCGACGAGGTCATCGCCCGTGTCACCGCGGTACTGCGGCGGACGCGCCACGCCGACGTGCTGCCGCAGCGGCCGCCGCTGACGTACGGCGATCTGGAGCTGGACGAGACGACGTACAGCGTCCACCGCGCGGGACGCTCCGTCGAGCTGACCCCCACCGAGTACGCGCTGCTGCGCTTCCTGGTGCGCAACGGAGGGCGGATCGTGCCGAAGGAGCAACTCCTGCGCCACGTCTGGCAGTACGAGCACACCCCGCCCGAGTCGACGATCGTGGAGACCTACATCAGCTATCTGCGGCGCAAGCTGGACGCGCTGGGGCCGCCGGTCATCACGACCCGGCGCGGCGTCGGATACGGGCTCGCATGAGGTTTCCCCGCACCCTGTCCCGGCACTCGCTGCGCGCCCGGCTCACGCTGGCGAACGTGGCGCTGCTGGCGCTCGGCATCGTCGCGGCGACCGTGGTGAGCGTGATGGGCATGCGGTACTACCTGCTCGACCAGATCGACGGCGAACTCGACCAGACGCGACAGTCGCTGGGCGGTTCCCAGCTCACGCTGGAGATGATCGAGGGCCTCACCGACCTGGCGATCGTGCGCGAGCAGTTCATGCGGCAGAGCGTGGAGGAGACCCGGCCGGACGAACTCCTCACGCTCGTCGACGAGCGGGGCGGCACGCTCTCCCTGGCCGGATACACGCCGAGCGAGGTCCAGCGGGACTTCGCGGCCGCCGTGGGCGATCCGCGCGTGCTGGCCACCGACACCGAACCGCACGACATCCGGGTGGGCGGCGACGCCTACCGGGCGACCGCGACCCGCCTCGCCGACGGCACGTACGTCCTGCTCGCCACCTCCACCGAGGCCGTCCACAGAAGCGTCGGCAAGGCCGTCAAGCTCGATCTCGCCATAGGCACCCTGCTGCTGGCGCTGCTGGCCTGTCTGACGATGTTCAGCGTGCGGCGCCGGATGCGGCCGCTGGAGGACATGGTGGAGACCTCGTCGGCGATCGCCGAGGGGGATCTGACCCGGCGGGTGCCGTCCAGCCGGGAGGCCACGCTGGAGGTCGAGCAGCTGCGCGTCGCCCTCAACTCCATGCTCCAGCAGGTGGAGTCGGCGTACCGCACGCGCGAGCACAGCGCGTCCCAGCTGCGCCGGTTCGTCGCCGACGCCTCGCACGAGCTGCGCACCCCGCTGTCGGCGATACGCGGCTATCTCCAGCTGTACGACAAGGGCATGCTGCGGGAGGAGGCCGAGCGCAAGCGGGCCTGGGCGCGGGTGATGGCGGAGGCGGACCGGATGGGGCGGCTGGTGGACGAGCTGCTCACGCTCGCCCGCCTGGACCAGCAGCCCGAACTGCGGTTCCGCAACGTCGATCTGAGCCGTCTGGTGCGGGACGCCGCCGAGGACCTGCGGGTGCAGCAGCCGGACCGGCCCGTCAGCGTCGGCGCCGAGGGCGCGCTGCTGGTGCACGCCGACGAGTCGGGGCTGCGCCAGGTGCTGGGCAACCTGGTGGTCAATGTGCGCACCCACACGCCCGCCGACGTGCCGGTGCGGCTCGCGGTGGAGCGGGCGGACGGGGTCGTACGGCTGTGCGTCGAGGACGAGGGTCCCGGACTCTGCGACGAGGACGCGGCGCGTGTCTTCGACCGGTTCTTCCGGGCCGGCGGCGGCGCGGGGAGCGGGCTCGGCATGGCGATCGTGCAGGGGGTCGTCCAGGCGCACGGCGGGCGGGTGGCGGTGCGGACGGCGCCCGGCGAGGGGCTGACGGTGACGGTCATCCTGCCGGCGCGGACGTAGTCAGGTGTTCGCCGACACGAGGGCCCATACGGTCTTGCCGTGCCGCCCTCGGCTCCACACCCCCCACGCGGCGGCGACGGTCTCCACCAGGTGCAGCCCGCGGCCGGTCTCCTCCCACTCCCCGACCGCCCTGAGCCGGGGCTCCATCTGGCCTTCGTCGGACACCTCTATGAGGCAGGAGCCGTCGGCGAGCGCGGTCACCGCCACCTCGAACTCGCGTTCCAGCAAGGGACCGTGGCGTACGACGTTCGTCGCCAGCTCGGACACCAGCAGTACGGCGTCCGCCAGCGCCGCGTCGTCGGACCCGTGCCCCCAGTCGGTCAGGTGGTCCCGCACCCGGCGCCGGGCGAGACCGACGGAAGCCGGATGCCGGGGCAGCCGGAAGGAGTTGCGTCTCAACACGTTTGCTCCTCACCCCGCCCACACCTCCGCCACATGGTGCTGCGTAGGGCTGTTACCCCGCGTCACTCCGGCGAATGTCAAAGCCGCGAGATCGCGTCAGATCCAGTTGAGCCGCCAGAGCCGGAAGACACCGGTGCCGTCCGAAAGATACTGGCCACCGCCGACGTCCTCGCTGGTCACCACGTACTCCTTGGCCTGCCAGAGCGGAATGACCGGAACATCCCGGGCGACGGCGTCCTGCAGCGACCGGAAGTCGTCCGTG
The DNA here is from genome assembly GCF_044742595.1 of Streptomyces sp. NPDC087859. Classification (NCBI taxonomy): domain Bacteria; kingdom Bacillati; phylum Actinomycetota; class Actinomycetes; order Kitasatosporales; family Streptomycetaceae; genus Streptomyces; species Streptomyces sp. NPDC087859. The sequence continues at coordinate 425,139 of NZ_JBIUUU010000001.1, forward strand.
GCCTCACCGCGGTCCTCGAACCGCTGACTGGCCCGAATCAGATCGTCGACCCGGCCGCTGCTGTAGCCGGTGCTCATGGTTCCGTCGGTGCCGACGAGCGGGCCGCCATAGGTGTCCGGGTCGGGGTAGTCCGCGACCCAGCCGACCGCGTACGCGTCGAGCTTGCCGCCGACCCAGCGCTTCTGGAAGTCGGTCCACTCGTAGCCCTTGACGGTCACCTTGAACAGACCGCTCGCCTCCAGCTGCCGCTTGAGTTCCTTCGCCTCCCCGGCGGCGGAGGCGCGGCCGATGCCGTAGCCGTAGGTGAAGCGGACCGGCAGGCTCACTCCGGCCTCGGTGAGCAGGGCGCGGGCCTTCTCGGCGCTCTGTTTCGGGTAGGCGTCGAAGAATGCCGTGGTGTGGCCGGTGATGCCCGTCGGGATCAGCGAGTACAGCGGGTCCACGGTCCCCTCGTACACCGTGGCCGCCAGCCGCTCTCGGTCGATCAGCCAGGCCATCGCCTGGCGGACCTTGGTGTCGTGCAGCGGCGAGGAGGCGCGGGTGTTGAGGTAGAGGTTGCGGACCTCGGAGCTGTCGGCCTCGGAGACCCGCATGGTCGGGTCGCTCGGGTTCAGCTCGGCGAGCGTCTTCGGCGGCAGCTGCCGGGTGGCGGCGTCGACCTGCTTCTTCTCCCAGGCGCTGTCGAGGGCGTCGGCGTCCTTGTAGTAGCGCAGTTCGACGGGGCGTCCGGCGCCCTTGACCGCGCCCTCGTAGCGCCCGTTGGGCGAGAGGTCCGCCCTCTTGTTCTTCGTATACGCCGTCAGCTCGTACGGGCCGGTGCCGTCCACGCCGTTGTCGGTGCGCAGGCCGTCTGCCGGGTACTTGGTGCGGTCGACGATCGAGCCCGCTCCGGTGGCCACCTTGAACGGGAAGGTGGCGTCCGGGGTGGACAGACGGAAGGTGACGGTACGGCCGCTCGCGGACACCGACTTGAGGGTGTCCAGCAGCGCGGAGGGACCGACGTCCGAGTTGATCTTCTTGACGCGGTCGAAGGAGTACTTCACGTCCTCGCCGGTCATCTCGCGCCCGCTCGGGAAGGCGAGCCCCTTGCGCAGCGTGCACCGGTAGACGCGCAGATCGCCGCCGTCGAACTCACAGCTCTTCGCCGCGTCGGGCACCGGCTTCGTGCCGCCCGCCTCGAAGGTCAGCAAGGACTGGAAGACATTGCTGAACAGGGCCCAGGACCCGGCGTCGTAGGCGCCGGCCGGGTCGAGTGACGTGACGACGTCCGACGTGCCCACCTTGATGGTCTTGCCCGAATCCTCCTGCGACGGCATCAGTTGCCAGCCGCCCACTCCGACGGCCGCCAACACCAGCAGCGTCGCGAGAATCCGTATGCGAACCGATCGCATCGGTGCCCTCCCCGGGGCCCTCTCGGCCCCCAGCACAAGCGCCGCCTCCCCTGGCGGCGCGGCTCACCTAACCACACGCGTTTCACCTCGGGGAAGAGGGATCTTGAGAGTTGAGAAAGTCATTGCCGCAAGGTGTTACCGCCCGGTTTCACAGGGCCCTCACAGCGTTCGCCCGGAGGGGTCACCGGACTGCTCCTCAGGCTTGTTTCGACGCCAGTTCGATCACCGTGATGTCCGACGGGGCGCCCACCCGGGTCGGCGGACCCCAGGCGCCGGCGCCGCGGCTGACGTAGAGCTGGGTGTCGCCGTAACGTTCCAGCCCCGCGACGGTCGGGTTCGCGAGCTCGGCGACGAGGTTGCCGGGCCAGAGCTGGCCGCCGTGGGTGTGGCCGGAGAGCTGGAGGTCCACGCCGTGGTCGACGGCGTCGTGGATCTGGATCGGCTGGTGGGCGAGGAGCACGCACGCGCGTGCCCTGTCGCGGTCGCCGAGCGCCTTGGTGAAGTCGGGGCCCTGGCCCTCGCCCTCTCCCGCGATGTCGTTGACGCCGGCGAGGTCGAAGTACGGCAGTTCCGTACGGTCGTTCTCCAGCGGGCGCATACCGAGCCGCCGTACCTCCCGCACCCACTGCTCGGCGCCGGAGAAGTACTCGTGGTTGCCGGTGACGAAGAACGTGCCGTGCTTCGCGCGGAGTCGGGCCAGGGGCGCCGCCGCGGGACCGAGGTCCTTCACGCTGCCGTCCACCAGGTCGCCGACGACCGCGATCAGGTCGGGCTGTGTGGAGTTGATCGTGTCGACGACCGTCTGCGCGAAGCCGCGGCCGAGGACCGGACTGAGATGGATGTCGCTGACCACGGCGATGCGGTAACCGTGCGCCGCGCGCGGCAGCTTGGCCAGCGGCACAGTGACCCGCTTGACCTTCGGTCCGCGCAGAACGCCGTACGTGCCGTACCCGACGGTCCCGACCGCCGCGGCGGCCGCGGCGCCGGCGGCGACACGGGAGACGAAGAGACGGCGGGAGGGAAGCGGCGGTCCCGGGGCGGCATCAGGGGCGGCCTCCGGCTCAGTTTCCGGGGCTCTTTCCTGGCCTGCGTCCGGGGCCGCGTCCGCGGTGATCGGCTGCGGCTCGGCCTCCCGTGACTCCTCGGGCGGCGCGCCCGCCGGCACGGATTCCGGCCGCGGTACGGATTCCGGCCGCGGCAGGAGGGCCTCGGCGGGCGCCCGTCGCCGGTCCCGCCGCTCGAGGAATCGCCGCAGCAGGGGTCGTACGACTTCACCCGCCACCACACCGAGCAGCAGGTAGATCGACAGCGCGAGCCACAGGAAACCGGGCCACGCCAGCACGCGTTGCAGCCAGAAGGGCGCGCCGGTGCGCTCGGCCACGAGGGCGCCGACCGCCAGCAGCCAGCCGCCGGCGATCAGCGCGGCGCCCGCGCGGCGCATCCGGCCCGGGCGCTCGGTGGTGTCGCGGAACAACCGGCGCCACAGGTACCAGTTGCCCGTCACCAGGACGCCCAGGGCGAGCAGCGCGAAGACGATGACCACGGAGTCGTATCCCTCAGTTCTCTTTTATGACGTCTGGCGCAGTGCGCGCACTCCGCGCAACCCGATGGCCCCGACGACCGTCCCCAATACGAAGGAAACGACGGCGAGCAGCAGGTGCACCCAGAAGTACGCGGTCGGGTCGCCCGCGTCGTCGAACGCCAGCCCGCTGCCGTCCTTGACGAGATTCTTGACGAAAGTGATCCAGATGATCCAGCTCCACACCCCGAAGGCGAGCAGGAACCAGGAGACGGGGCGGCTGAGCTTCATACGCCCAGTATCTCCGCCGGGTGTCCGGTTCCGCGTCCGGGGTGGGGCGGGCGGCGGGACTTCCCGGCCCCCGGCATGTACGTTTCCGACCGTGTCCGCACCTCAGAAGACCACCAGGCGCTCCCTGCTGGTCACTTCCGCCGCCCTGACGTCCTTCGCACTGGCCGCCGCGCCCGCCTTCGCGGCCCCCGGTCCGAAGCCGTCGGCCTCGGCTTCGTCCTCGGCGTCGGCCAGTGCGTCGGCCACTCCCCCCGCGAAGATGTCGACCGTCGGCGGCGCCCGGCTCGGGCAGGCCGGGACACAGGTCAATCTGGCGAGCGGGGTGCCGGTGCTGCCGAAGGACATCAGCGCGCGGTCGTGGATCGTGGCCGACGCGGAGTCGGGCGAGGTGCTGGCCGCGCACAACGCGCACTGGCGGCTGGCCCCGGCGAGCACCCTGAAGATGCTGTTCGCCGACACGCTCCTGCCGAAGTTCCCCAGCACCACCGAGCACAAGGTCGTCCCCGCGGACCTGGCGGGCGTCGGCGCCGGCTCCAGCATGGTCGGGATAAAGGAGGACGAGACGTACACGGTCCACGATCTGTGGCTCGGTGTCTTCCTGCGCTCGGGCAACGACGCGGTCCATGTGCTGTCCGCGATGAACGGCGGCGTGAAGAACACCGTCGCGGAGATGAACGAGCACGCCGAGGAGCTCCAGGCCCTCGACACGAACGTGGTCAGCCCGGACGGCTACGACGCCCCGCGGCAGGTGTCGAGCGCGTACGACCTGACGCTGTTCGCCCGCTCCGGACTGCAGAAGAAGGACTTCCGCGAGTACTCCTCGACCGTCACCGCGAAGTTCCCCGGCGAGACCAAGAAGAACAAGAAGGGCAAGAAGGTCCGCGGGACCTTCGAGATCCAGAACACCAACCGGCTGCTGTCCGGTGACTCCGACGTCGATGTCTACCCGGGCATCGCGGGCGTGAAGAACGGCAACACCACCAACGCCGGCGCCACCTTCACCGGCGTCGTCGAGCAGGGCGGCAAGGTGCTGCTGGTCACCGTCATGAACCCGGAGAAGGACGAGCACAACGAGGTCTACAAGGAGACCGCCAAGCTCTTCGACTGGGGCTTCAAGGCCGTGGGCAAGGTCGAGCCGGTGGGTGAGCTGGTGCCGCCGAAGGGCGCGGAAGCGAGCGCCCAGCCCGGGGCGAACGACGCCGGCCAGGCGGGCGGGGCCTCCGCCTCGGCTTCGGGTCCGGCTTCCGGCAAGCCGGTGGCGGCCGCCGTCGAGCACGGCTCGGGCGGCATCGGTATCGCGCTGGCGATCACCGGTGGCGTGCTGGTGCTGCTGGCGGCCGGCGCGTTCCTGGTCAACCGGCGGTGGCCGCTGCCGGATCTGGTACGTCGGCGGCACTGACGTCCGCGTCCTCCTTGCTCTGCGTCGCCGTCCAGGCGGCGCAGAACAGCACCAGTTTCGACGTGAAGTTGATCCACAGCAGCAGCGCGATGGGGACGCCGAAGGCGCCGTACATGCTCTTCGACGCCACGCCCTGCATATAGCCGCTGAGCAGCAGCTTCAGCAGTTCGAACCCGACCGCGCCGATCAGCGCCGCCACCAGCAGCCGGCGGCGCGTCGGCTGGACGCCGGGCAGCAGGGTGAGGACGTAGAGCAGCATCAGGAAGTCGGCGAGTACGGCGATCAGGAGCGCGGCGGTCCGCAGCAGGACCGCGCCCCAGCCCTCCCGGTCGATGCCGATCTCGTCGCTGATCCAGCCGACCATGGCGGAGCCCACGGTGGACGCGGCGATCGTGACGAGCACGGCGCCACCGAGGCCGAACAGCACGCCCGCATCCTTGGCCTTGCGCAGGAGCGGGTTCTCCTCCTCGTCGGGCAGTTCCCACACCGCGCGCAGACACTCGCGCATGTTGCCGACCCAGCCGATGCCGGTGAACAGCAGGATGGCGCCGGCGATGAGGCCGATGGTGCCGGCGTTCGCGACCAGGCTCTCGATGTCCAGCTGGTCGGAGATGCCGGGCACCTGGTCGGCGATCTTGTCCTGCAGTTCCTTCTGCTGCGACGTGCTGAGGGTCGCGGCGGCGACCGCGGCGGCCACCGTCAGCAGGGGGAACAGCGCGATGAAGCTGATGAACGTCATCGCGGCGGCCAGCCGGGTCCACTTCACCCGGTCCAGACGTTCGTACGACCGCCACGCGTGCGTGGCCATCAGCCGGGCCACCGCCGGCCCGACCACAGGGAGTTTCTTCAGCCAGTCCATGATCCGACTCTCCCCTCGGCGCGGGACACCCATGTGCGGGTACCCCGAAAGCGCAGGACAGTGGCGGGCGGCGTGCCGATGCCGAGGAGTTCTGTGCGGGCGTCTACCAATGGGTCACCGCCAGCCCGTACATCGCGAGCCACACCAGACCGATGAGGGCGAGTGCGCGGTCGCCCAGGACGACCTCCTCGGGTTCGCCCGCCGTGCCGCGGTCGGCGAAGACGGCGTAGCGCAGGACGGCGAGGATGAAGGCGACCACGGACAGCTGACGCCAGGGCAGCACGCTGCTGTGTGTGCCGCCTTCCTCCAGCGCCCACAGGCAGTACCCGAGGACGGCGACCCCGGCCGCCAACTGCCAGACGAACCGCAGGTATCCGGTGGTGTACTCGGTCAGCAACGCGCGCGTGGCGCCCGCTTCCCCGGCCATCTGCACCGCCTCCGAGTAGCGCTTGGCCGCCACCATGAACAGGGCCCCGAAGCCGGTCGTGATCAGGAACCAGCGTGACAGCGGGATGCCCAGCGCCAGCCCGCCGACCATGGCCCGCATCAGGAACCCGGTCGCGACCAGGACGAGGTCGACGACGAGGACGTGCTTGAGGCTGACGCAGTAGGCCAGTTGCATGCCCAGGTAGGCGGTCAGCAGGGCCGGGACGAGGGGCGGGGTGAGCCAGACGGCTCCGGCGAGCGCGAGGGCGGCGAGGACGCCTCCGACGGCGTACGCGAGGGGCACGGGGACCCGTCCGGCGGCGACCGGGCGGTGGCGTTTGGTGGGGTGGGCGCGGTCGGCCTCGGCGTCGCGGGCGTCGTTGATCAGATAGACGGCGGCGGCGCAGGCCGTGAACAGCGCGAAGACCAGGGCGAGTCGGGTGAGGGAGTGTGCGGTGAAGAGCTCCCCCGCCGCGGCCGGGGCGGCGATGACGAGGATGTTCTTGACCCACTGCTTGGGGCGCGCGGTCCTGACGAGGCCGCCCAGGAGGGAGCCCTCACGGGGTGGTGGGGTGCGGCGTGGAGGCGTGCGCTGCTCCAGAAGCGCCGTGCTCTTGGAGGGTGCGCTGTTGGTGAGGGGCGCTGTCTCAGTCACAGGCGCCGCCTCTCATCCAGCGGGCTCCGGCGCGCGCCGTGAGTGCCCCCAGGGCCGCGCCCGCCGCGACGTCCGAGGGGTGGTGGACTCCGACGACCAGGCGCGAGAGGCACATCGCGGCGGCGAGGGGCGGGACGGCGCGTGCCCCCAGCACGCCGAAGGCGACCGCGGCGGCCGTCGCGGAGGTCGCGTGCGAGCTCGGGAAGGAGTGTCGGCCGGCGGTGCGGACGAGGGGTTCGACGTGCGCGGGGCGCGGGCGCCGCACCACCCTTTTCACGCCCATGCTGACGACGTGCGCGCCGGCGACGAGCGCTGTTCCGCGCAACCAGGCGCCGCGCCGCGCGCCGTCCACGGCGGCCCCCGCGAGACCCGCCGCGAGCCACAGCGCCCCGTGCTCGCCGGCCCAGGACAGGGCACGCGCGGCACCACCGACGCGCGGGTCGGCACCGCACATCCGGAACGCCGCAAGGATCCGGTGATCCATGCCTTCGAGGGCGTCGGGGTGGGCGCGGTCGTCGAATCGGTCCATGGGGAGTCACTGTTCACGTCGGCACCGCGATAACTCCGGCAATATTGAGCGACATCCCATTAATCACCCATTTCGGGGAGAGGATGAATGTCTCTGGATGTTTAGGAATCAATCGCCCACTCAAGGGCGATACGGTCACCGACATGTCTGCCGAGACCGTTTCCGTCACGGGATGGGGCCGCACGGCACCCACCACGGCCCGCCTGATCCGTCCACGGACCTACGAGGAGGCCGCGGCCGCCGTCCGGGACTGCGGACCCCGTGGAGGCATCGCCAGAGGCCTGGGGCGGGCGTACGGGGACGCCGCGCAGAACGCCGGCGGAGCGGTCCTCGACATGACGGGCCTGGACCGTGTCCACGTGATCGACGCCGCCAACGGCATCGTGCTGTGCGACGCGGGCGTCTCCCTGCACCGGCTGATGCGGGTGCTGCTGCCGCTGGGCTGGTTCGTGCCGGTGACACCCGGCACCCGCCAGGTCACGGTCGGCGGAGCGATCGGCGCCGACATCCACGGCAAGAACCACCACGTCTGCGGTGCCTTCTCGCGGCACGTCCTGTCCTTCGAACTCCTCACCGCCGACGGCGAGATCCGCACCGTGAGCCGCGGCACGCCCCTGTTCGACGCGACCACGGGCGGCATGGGCCTGACCGGAGTGATCCTGACCGCGACGGTCCAGCTCCAGCCGGTCGAGACGGCGCTGATGTCGGTGGACACCGAACGGGCACGGGACCTCGACGACCTGATGGCCCGTCTGTCGGCCTCCGACCACCAGTACCGCTACTCGGTCGCCTGGATCGACCTGCTCGCGCGCGGTGCGGCGACGGGGCGCGCGGTGCTGACCCGCGGCGACCACGCGCCCTTGGAGGCGCTCGGCACACGCGCGCGCAGAGAGCCGCCGGCCTTCCGCACCTCCCGGCTCCCGGCGGTGCCCGCCCACCTCCCGGAGGGCCTGCTCACCCGGACGACCGTGGGCCTGTTCAACGAGCTCTGGTACCGCAAGGCGCCACGCGCGCGTACCGGCCGGCTCCAGAGCATCTCCGCCTTCTTCCACCCCCTGGACGGAGTGCCCCACTGGAACCGCGTCTACGGCCGCGGCGGCCTCGTGCAGTACCAGTTCGTCGTCGGGTACGGCCAGGAGGAGACCCTGCGCCGGATCGTGGGCCGCGTCTCGGAGCGCCGCTGCCCGTCCTTCCTGGCCGTCCTCAAGCGCTTCGGCGACGCCGACCCGGGCTGGCTCTCCTTCCCGGTGCCCGGCTGGACGCTCGCCCTCGACATCCCGGCGGGCCTGCCGGGCCTCGGCGCCCTCCTGGACGAACTGGACGAGGAGGTGGCCGCCGCCGAGGGCCGCGTCTACCTCGCCAAGGACTCCCGGCTGCGGCCCGAACTGCTCGCGGCGATGTATCCGCGCCTCGACGACTTCCGGGCGCTGCGCGCCGAGCTGGACCCGCGCGCGGTGTTCGTCTCGGACCTGTCGCGCCGTCTGTCCCTCTAGGCAATCCCGGCAACTTCCGCTCACCCCAGGCAACCTCTAGGAGCCGCTGTAGTGAAGGACGCCTTCGGCATCCCCCAGTCCCTGCTCGTCCTCGGCGGCACGTCCGAGATCGCGCTGGCCACCGCGCGCCGCCTCGTCGCCCGTCGCTGCCGCACGGTGTGGCTGGCGGGACGCCCCTCCCCCGCGCTGGAACGGGCCGCCGCCGAGCTGCGCGCACTGGGGGCCGACGTGCACACCGTCGCCTTCGACGCGCTGGCCCCCGAGTCCCACGAGACGGTCCTCGGCAAGGTCTTCACGGAGGGCGACATCGACATGGTGCTGCTCGCCTTCGGGATCCTCGGCGACCAGGCGCACGACGAGCGCGAGCCGGTGAGCGCGGTGCGGGTCGCGCAGACCAACTACACGGGCGCGGTGTCGGCCGCCCTGGTCTCCGCGCGCGCGTTGCAGGCCCAGGGCCACGGCTCCCTGGTGGTCCTCTCCTCGGTCGCCGGCGAACGCGCCCGCCGCTCCAACTTCATCTACGGCTCCAGCAAGGCCGGCCTCGACGCCTTCACCCAGGGCCTGGGCGACGCGCTGCACGGCACCGGCGTGCACGTCATGGTCGTACGCCCCGGGTTCGTGCGCTCGAAGATGACGGCGGGCCTCCCGGAGGCACCCCTGGCGACGACGCCGGAGGCGGTGGCGACGGCGATCGAACTGGGCCTGAGGCGCCGTTCGGAGACGGTGTGGGTACCGGGGGTGCTGCGCGTGGTGATGTCGGCGCTGCGGCACGTACCGCGAGAGCTGTTCCGGAGGCTGCCGATCTGAGCGGCGCCGTCTCACACGGGTCCGGCTGGTCGCGCCCCTTCCCCCAGGGGCGCGGTGCTGTGCCGACGGGCGGCTCCGCCGCGTGGGCGACCCGCTACGCCTTGGTGCGTTGCTCCACAGGCGCCGAACCCTGGGGCGGCACCACGGCCCCGCCGAACGGGTACTCGTGCAGCTTGCGCCACACCCCGTCCGAACCCTGCTCGTAGAGCGCGAACCCGGTGCACGGCCACTCGGCGGTGAAGTCGCCGAGCTCCTCGTACGCCCGGTCCATCGCCTCGTCGTCGATGCCGTGGGCGACGGTCACATGCGGGTGATACGGGAACTGCAGCTCACGGGCCACCGGCCCGGACGCGTCACGCACCTGCTTCTGCAGCCAGGTGCAGGCCTCGGCGCCCTCCGCGACCTGGACGAACACCACCGGCGACACGGGCCGGAATGTACCCGTGCCGGACAGCTTCATCGGGAACGGCCGGCCCGCCGCGGCGACCTCGGTCAGATGTGCCTCGATGGCCGGGAGCGCGCTGTCGTCGACCTCGGTCGGCGGCACCAGCGTGACATGCGTGGGGATACCGTGAGCCGCGGCGTCACCGAAGCCCGCGCGCAGCTGTTGGAGCAGGCTGCCGTGAGGCTCCGGGACCGCGATCGACACACCGATCGTTACGGTCCCCACGTCGTCTCCCTGTCTTCCTGTCGGGTTCGTCCCGGCCGTACGGCTATCGACTGTACGGCCATGGCTGTGTTGTGGGCAGGCGCAACCGTAGTGATGTGCAGCGCTCTGTCCAGTGGTACGTGTGTGCGGGCCTACGCCTCAGTGCTTGGCGGGCAGAAAGCCGACCCGGTCGTAGGCCTGTGCCAGCGTCTCCGCGGCCACGGCGCGCGCCTTCTCGGCACCCTTGGCCAGGATCGAGTCCAGCGTCTCCGGGTCGTCCAGATACTGCTGGGTGCGCTCCCGGAACGGCGTCACGAACTCGACCATGACCTCGGCGAGGTCCGTCTTGAGCGCACCGTAGCCCTTGCCCTCGTACTTCTGCTCCAGTTCCGCGATTCCCGTACCCGTCAGGGTCGAGTAGATGCTGAGCAGATTGCTGACACCGGGCTTGTTCTCGGCGTCGTAGCGGATGACGGTGTCGGTGTCGGTGACCGCGCTCTTGACCTTCTTGGCGGTGGTCTTCGGCTCGTCGAGGAGGTTGATCAGGCCCTTCGGCGTGGACGCCGACTTGCTCATCTTGATCGACGGGTCCTGAAGGTCGTAGATCTTCGCCGTCTCCTTGAGGATGTACGGCTTCGGAAGCGTGAAGGTCTCGCCGAAGCGGCCGTTGAAGCGCGTGGCGAGGTCGCGGGTGAGCTCGATGTGCTGGCGCTGGTCCTCGCCGACCGGGACCTCGTTGGCCTGGTAGAGCAGGATGTCCGCGACCTGGAGGATCGGGTACGTGAAGAGGCCGACGGAGGCCCGCTCCGCGCCCTGCTTGGCGGACTTGTCCTTGAACTGGGTCATGCGGGAGGCCTCACCGAAGCCGGTGAAGCAGTTCATGACCCAGGCGAGCTGGGCGTGCTCGGGGACATGGCTCTGGACGAACAGCGTGCAGCGCTCGGGGTCGAGGCCGGCGGCCAGCAGCTGGGCGGCGGCCAGGCGGGTGTTCGCCCGCAGCTCCGCCGGGTCCTGCGGAATCGTGATCGCGTGCAGGTCGACGACCATGTAGAACGCGTCGTGGGACTCCTGCAGGGCCACCCACTGGCGGACGGCGCCGAGGTAGTTGCCGAGGTGGAACGAGCCTGCGGTGGGCTGGATTCCGGAGAGCACGCGGGGACGATCAGAGGCCATGCTCACCATTCTCTCAGGTGTCGGCCCCCGATCCGGGACTGGTCGGAAACAGATGGGAACCGATCCGTCTCCCGCGGTGTAACAAAGGTGTGAGAACGCGGGAGGGGGGCCGCATCGTCGATGAGGCCGCGGTGATCGCACGGGTACGCGCCGGGGAGCCGGAGGCGTACGCGGAGCTGGTGCGCGCCCACACGGGCATCGCGCTGCGGGCGGCCGCGGCACTCGGGGCGGGTGCGGACGCGGAGGACGTGGTGCAGCAGGCTTTCGTCAAGGCGTACTGCGCGCTGGGCCGGTTCAAGGACGGCGCGTCGTTCAGGCCGTGGCTGCTGTCGATCGTGACCAATGAGACGAGGAACACAGTGCGTACGGCGGCCCGCCAGCGCACGCTCGCCGGCCGCGAGGCGGCGTTCGTGGAGGCCGAGCCGCTGATACCGGAGGCGGCGGACCCGGCGGTGGCGACCCTGGAGACGGAGCGCCGCGCGGCGCTGCTGTCCGCTCTGGAGAAGCTGAGCGAGGAGCATCGCCTGGTCGTCACCTACCGCTATCTGCTGGAGATGGACGAGTCCGAGACCGCCCAGGCGCTGGGCTGGCCCCGGGGCACGGTGAAGTCCCGGCTGAACCGCGCGCTGCGGAAACTGAGCCGGCTGCTGCCGGATTTCGAGCCTCGGGAAGGGGGTGATGAGCGTGAGTGAGGGGCGAGAGCCGTACGGCGGTGAGGGCGGCCGCGGGCCCGGGGGCGCCGGTGGCCGGGGCCCGCGCGGGCGTGGCGGTGACCGGGGTCCGGGTCCGTGGGGGCGTGGCCGTGGGCGGGCGTCGCGGGGCGGTGCCTCCCGGCTGCCGGAGGAGCTGCGGGCGCTGGGCAGGTCGCTGGACCCGCCCGGGGGCGAGGAGGACGACGGGTCCGTCGGCTCCGAGACCATGGTCGAGCGGGTGCTCGGGCAGATACTCGCCGACCAGGTGCCGGTCCCGGTGGCCGAGCCGCCACCCGCCCGTGAGCGGCTGGCCGCGGTGCGGCGCTGGACGCGGACGCGGTGGCGCTCCCTGAGCGCGGCGCTGTGCGGTCTGCTGACGGTGCTCGTGCTCACCCCGCCTGTGCGGGCCGCGGTCTACGACTGGTTCGGTTTCGCCGGGGTCGAGGTGCGGTACGACCCGTCGGCGACGCCCTCGCCCGGCGCCGAGGTGCCCGGCTGCGGCCGCTCGGTCTCCCTCGCGCAGGCCGAGCGGCGGGCCGGATTCGCGCCGCTGGTTCCGGACGCGCTCGGCAGCCCGGACGCGGTGGCGGTGAGCGCGGAGCCGCGGGGGCGGACCGTGGTCACCCTGTGCTGGCGTGAGCGGGGGAGGACGATCCGGCTCGACCAGTTCGCGGCCGGTCTGGACATCGCCTTCACGAAGACCGTGCGCGAGCAGCCGGAGTGGATCTCCCTGGGCGCCGACCCCGAGGACGTCGGCGGGGCGAACGACACGGCCCTGTGGTTTCCGCGACCCCACCTGCTGAGCTTCTGGCTGGTGGACACGGACGGGGAGCGCTACACCCGCACCGGGCGGACCGCCGGGCCGACCCTGCTGTGGAGCCATGGGACGGGCACCGAGGACGTGACGCTGCGGCTGGAGGGCGCGGCGTCGCGGGCGCGGGCGGTGGAGATCGCGAAGTCGCTGGAGTCGCTGGAGAAGTCCCCGAAATAGTGGCGTCGGGGTGGGAACCCCGGCGGGTCGGGCGGTGTACCAGAAGTGACACACGGCTCGCGGAGACGGGGCGGGCCGTACGGCATCGGCTGGTGGGGGGTTCTGATGCACAGGCGGATGAGCGGCTGGAGGGACGGGCGGCGTCGACTGGGGGCGCTGGCAGGGGTGTTGGCGGCCGCGCTCGGGCTGACCCTGTGGGGTGCTGGTGCCGCTTCGGCGGGCGGGCCGACGAGCGTGCTGATCGTCTCGCCGGAGAGTACGGAGACGGCTTCGCTCTACCACTCCGACAAGAAGTACGGCGAGTTGCAGCGGCTCCTCGGCGAACCGGGCGCGGGCACGGCGGACAAGCCGCCCGAGGCCGACCTGGCCGCCGGCCCCCAGATCAATGTCACCTGGATGCTGCACGACGTGACGCCGTGGCGGGTCGACCGGGTCCATCCGGCGGCGGACTCCGAGGCGGTCTGGATACACACGGCGGCGAATCTGGAGGCGTCGACGAACGGCACCTGGCACCGCGCCGAACAGCCGGCCGCCCTCCGCGGCCTCCTCGAGAGCCTGGGCGTGATGGGTGAGGCCTCCGGCGGTGACTACTCGTTGGAGTACCCACCGCCCTGGGACATGTACGGCACGGAGCCGGCGGAGGCCACCGAGTCGGCGCCCGCGGCGGCCCCGGACCAGCGGTCCGGGTCGGGTGACGGCGCCGGCTGGTGGTGGGCGCTGCCGGGCCTCGCGGCCGGGGCGGTGCTGGCTCTGGTGCTGCGGCCTTTCGCCACGCGACTGCCGGAGGTGCCGGCGCTGCGGCGGCGGAGGGTGCGGGAGCCGGGACGTCGGCAGGAGCTGAGGGATGTGTGAGGGCTTGCTTCCGGGGCCCCGGCGTCGGGCCGGTCGTCGGGGTCGCGACCGGGATCGACGGGGACTGCTGATACGCCGCGCGGCGGGCCGGCGGGGAGCCGGACCGCTGCGGGGGGAGCCACGTCAGGAACTCATCGATCTGATCGGCCTGTGAGAGTCGCCGGTCTTTGACAACTCAACAGAGCGTTGGTCAGCCCAGGTCGATCTCGGGGTAGAGCGGGAAGCCGGCCACGAGGTCGGTGGCGCGGCGGGAGATCTCGTCCGCGACCTTGGCGTCGAGGATGTGGGCGGCCTTGGAGGGGGCGCCCGACTTGGTGGTACCCGGCTCGGTGGTGGTGAGGACGCGGTCGATGAGGCCGGCGACCTCGTCCATCTCGGCGGTGCCCAGGCCACGGGTGGTGAGGGCGGGGGTGCCGATGCGGATGCCGGAGGTGTACCAGGCGCCGTTGGGGTCGGCCGGGATCGCGTTGCGGTTGGTGACGATGCCGGAGTCGAGGAGGGCGGCCTCGGCCTGGCGGCCGGTGAGGCCGTAGGAGGAGGCGACGTCGATCAGGTTGAGGTGGTTGTCGGTGCCGCCGGTGACGAGGGTGGCGCCGCGTCGCATCAGGCCGTCGGCGAGGGCGCGGGAGTTGTCGACGATGCGCTGGGCGTAGTCCTGGAAGGAGGGCTGACGGGCCTCGGCCAGCGCCACCGCCTTCGCGGCCATGACGTGCGGGAGCGGGCCGCCGAGGACCATCGGGCAGCCGCGGTCGACCTGGTCCTTGAGGGAGTCGTCGCACAGGACCATGCCGCCGCGCGGGCCACGCAGCGACTTGTGGGTGGTGGTGGTGACGATCTGGGCGTGCGGGACCGGGTCGAAGTCGCCGGTCAGCACCTTGCCCGCCACCAGGCCGGCGAAGTGCGCCATGTCCACCATCAGGGTCGCCCCGACCTCGTCGGCGATCTCGCGCATGATGCGGAAGTTCACCAGCCGGGGGTAGGCGGAGTAGCCGGCGACGATGATGAGCGGCTTGAACTCACGGGCGGACACCCGCAGCGCCTCGTAGTCGATCAGCCCGGTGGCCGGGTCCGTGCCGTAGGAGCGCTGGTCGAACATCTTGCCGGAGATGTTGGGGCGGAAGCCGTGGGTGAGGTGGCCGCCGGCGTCCAGGGACATGCCGAGCATGCGCTGGTTGCCGAAGGCCTGACGGAGTTCGGCCCAGTCGGCGTCGGTGAGGTCGTTGACCTGGCGGGCGCCCGCCTTCTCCAGGAAGGGGACCTCTACGCGGTCGGCGAGGACGGACCAGAAGGCGACGAGGTTGGCGTCGATGCCGGAGTGCGGCTGGACGTAGGCGTGGCGGGCGCCGAAGAGCTCCCTGGCATGCTCGGCGGCGAGCGATTCCACGGTGTCGACGTTGCGGCAGCCGGCGTAGAAGCGGCGGCCGATGGTGCCCTCGGCGTACTTGTCGCTGAACCAGTTGCCCATCGCGAGGAGGGTGGCCGGGGAGGCGTAGTTCTCGGAGGCGATCAGCTTGAGCATCTCGCGCTGATCGTGGACCTCCTGGCTGATGGCGTCGGCGACGCGCGGCTCGACGGCGCGGATCACGTCGAGGGCGGCGCGGAAGGCGGTGGACTCGGTGGAGAGGGGCTGCTGGTCCGACATGTGCGGCCTCCGGATGGCGTGGCGGTTGCGGTCACGATTCACGGTTCGGCCCAGGCGCACGGCACTCGGTCACTCACAGGCCGCTCCCCGATGGTCCGTCCCATCCCAGCGCGCCAGTCACGGCCCGTCGGCCACCCTACCGGGCAGCCCGGACGCGGGAGGCCTCGCGTCCACCATGCGAGCGAGGAATCACCCTGCTCCGGGCCCGGGTCGCCGTCCGCGGTCGGCATGGGGGCGTCCCTGTGCGGCGGTCCGGGTCAGGACGGTTTGCGGCCCCAGGCGAGGACCATGAAGTTGGGGATGTAGGTGCTTCCCTGGAGCTTCGTCAGGGTGATCACCTCCTCGATGTCCGCGTCGCTCACCTCGCCCGTCTCCAGGAGGCGTGGCCGCAGGGATCGCAGGGTGAGAGGGAAGAAGGCCGCGGAGCCGCCGGTCAGGACGGGCGCGTAGACCTCCGCCCCGACCTCGGTCAGTCCGGCGTCCGTCAGCGCCTGCGGCAGGCGGCGGCCGGTGCCGGGGTCCACCCCCGCGGCGCCGAAGGCGGCTCGCAGCGCGCGGCCGAGGCGCTCGGCCACCTCCATGTACTGGGGCGGGTAATAGCGGGCGGCGGCCGGGGACATCGGCCCGTCGATGTCGAAGTCCTCCACGAGCACCCAGCCTCCGGGCCGGGTCGCGGCGGCCATGCGCCGCAGCGCCTCGTCGCGGTCGGAGAGGTGTTCCACCACGGCCCGTGCGTGCACGAGGTCGAAGGAGGCGTCGGGGAGCCGGTCCGTGAGGATGTCGTGCCGGCGCACCTCGAGGTTGGACCGTGTGTGGGCCGCGGCGAAGCGCGTGTCGAGGTCGACGGCGAGCACCCGCCCCGCTGCGCCGACCTGCTGGGCCAGCCAGCGGGCGATGCTGCCGGCGCCGCAGCCCACCTCCAGGCATCGCCAGCCCTCGGCGACCCCCAGCTCGGTGAGCCGGTGTCGGCTCTGGCCGTCGTAGATCTCCTCCAGCGCGCTGAGCCGGCTGTGCTCGCGCTCCCAGGACGGGTCGAAGACGTATCCGTTCTCCACCGTGGCCGTGTCGCTCACCGATCGCCCCTCTCCGTTCGTCACGGGTCGATCATTCTGTCGCGTCAGAGGATCACGTGGGGCAGGAAGCGCGCGTATGCGTCAGTCACCGGTCCGGACGACTCGCGGATGCCGAGGCCCGCGGACTCGTCCTCGACGACCCAGGCGCCGAGGACGACACGGTTGCCGTCGAAGTCCGGCAGGAGGGACAACTCCTGGTAGCAGCAGGGTTCTTCGCGCAACAGGGGCGCGGAGCCGGGTTCGTGGATCGTCACACCGGCGCCCTCGCGGCCCAGCAGCGGCTTGGCGACGTACCCCTTCGAATCGGCCAACTCCCGTGGCCCGTCCAGATAGGCGGGGAGGAGGTTGGGGTGGCCCGGGTACAGCTCCCAGAGGATCGCCAGGAGCGCCTTGTTGCTCAGCAGCATCTTCCAGGCGGGCTCGATCCACAGGGTGCTGCCCGTACCGCCGCCGTTGTCGAGGGTGTCGAGGACGTGGTCGGCGAAGCGGTCGGTGGTCAGCCACTCCCAGGGGTAGAGCTTGAAGCAGCTGCGGATGAACCGGAGTTGCTTGTCGACGAAGCGGCGGGACAGGGGGTCCCAGCCGATCTCCTCCATGGAGATCCAGGCGGTGTCCAGGCCGGCCTGCTCGGCGGTCTCCTGGAGGTAGGCGACCGTCATGAGGTCCTCGCCGAGTTCGTCGGCCGAGGAGTACGCGAAGTACAGGGGGCTGCCGGGCGGGAGCAGCGTGGCCTGCTTCTTCCATGCGGCGATGAGGCGCTCGTGGAGGGAGTTCCACTGGTCGGCGCCGGGGAAGCGCTCCTCCATCCAGAACCACTGGGGGGAGGCGGCCTCGACGAGGGAGGTGGGGGTGTCGGCGTTGTACTCCAGGAGCTTGGCCGGGCCGGTGCCGTCGTAGCGGAGGTCGAAGCGGCCGTAGACGGAGGGGAGTTCGGCGCGGCGGCGCCAGGCCTCGGCGACCGCGTCCGCGACGCGCGGGTCGGTGATGCCGAGATCGGCGAAGCGGCCGGTCGTGACGATGTGGTCCGCCGCCCGCAGGCACATGAGGTGGAGTTCCTCGACGACCTCCTCCAGCGCCTCGACCTCGTCGAGGGAGAAGACGTAGTACGCGCTCTCGTCCCAGTAGGGGCGCAGCGAGTCGTCGGGGTAGCGGGTGAGGGGATAGATGAGTCCCTGCTCCTCGACGGTCCGCTGCCAGCCGGGGCGGGGTTCGGTGGTGCGGCGTTCCATGGTGTGCGTCCGCTCGTCGTCCCGCGGCCGCTCAGCCGCCGCCGCTGCCGCCGGAGCAGCCGAAGCCGCCGCGGTCCACGGCCTCGCTCTTGCTGAAGGTGCCGTAGTCGGCGTAGCCGGAGCTGACGTCGGCGTCGTAGTACCAGGCGGCGTCGGCGGTGCCGTTCTTGCCGGTCTTCTTCTTGCCGTTCTTGCCGTACGAGGCGGAACTGGAGCTGCCGGAGTCGCAGTTCTTGTCGGCGACGACCTTGTAGCCCTCGTAGGTGTAGCTGTCGCGGTCGACGCAGCGGCGGTCGGGGTCCGAGCCGCAGGACGTGAGTGCCGCCGCGACGACTCCCATGCCGCCGAGCACGACCGTGCTCGAGCGCAGCCGGCGCCGTGTCTCCGCCATTTTCGCGTCTCCCCGTTGTTCGTCGCTGGTGGTTCGTCTCTGGGTTGTCCGGCGGTCAGCCTAGAGATCGGTAATAAGCGCCGCGCAGGCACCCCGCCCGTCACATCCCCTCCCCTACAGTCGCTTTGTGCTCTTTGGGATGGTGTGTGCGCTTGGTGCGGCGGTCTGTTTCGGTACCGCGACGGTGTTGCAGGCGGTTGCCGCTCGGGCGGCGGCCAGCGGGGGCGGTGGGGAGGCGGCGCTGCTGCTGCGGGCGGTGCGGCAGTGGCGGTACCTGGCGGGGCTGGGGCTGGACGGGGTGGGGTTCCTGCTGCAGATCGCGGCGCTGCGGTCGGTGCCGATCTACGCGGTCGGGGCGGCGTTGGCGTCGAGTCTCGCCGTGACCGCGGTGGTCGCGGCGCGATTGCTGCGGGTGCGGTTGAGCCGGGCGGAGTGGGGTGCGGTGGGGGTGGTGTGTGCCGGGCTCGCGATGCTGGGGGTCGCGTCGGGGACGGAGGGGGATCTGGACGGGCCGGACGCGTTGAAGTACGTGATGCTCGCTGTCGCCGTGGGCGTGCTGCTGCTCGGGCTCTGCGGCGGGCGGCTGCCGGAGCGGGGGCGGGCGTCGCTGCTCGGGCTGGGGGCCGGGTTCGGGTTCGGGGTGGTCGAGGTGGCGGTGCGGCTGATCGACTCGCTCTCGCTGTCGGAGCTGCTTGTGAATCCGGCGGCGTACGCCCTTCTCCTGGGCGGGGGCGCGGCGTTCCTGTGTCTGACGTCGGCGCTGCAGCGGGGGTCGGTGACGGCGGCGACCGCCGCGATGGTGATCGGGGAGACGGTGTGGCCCGCGCTGGTGGGGGTGGTGTGGCTGGGCGACCGGACGCGGGAAGGGCTGGGATGGCTGGCGGTGCTGGGGTTCTTGGTGGCGGTGGTGGGGGCGTTGGGGTTGGCGCGTTTCGGGGAGGCGCCGGTGGAGGAGGAGTCGGTCGGCGTGTGACGGTTCGTTGTCGTCGCGGTGGGCCGGAGTGTCGCCCCCGCCGCCCTTGCTCGAACGCCGGACGGGGCCGAAGGCCGAGGGCTGGAGCTCACGGCTATGGCATGACCCTGCACAACGCCTCCAGCGCCCCCGCCCATGCCCGGTCCGACGGTGCCCCGTATCCCACCACCAGGGCGTCCAGTCGCTCTGTCACCGCTTTCGGGTGGCGGAAGTAGGACAGGCCGTGGAGGGCGACGCCCTGCCAGGCGGCGGACTGGACGACGGACTGTTCGGTGCCGGGCGGGAGGCGGAGGACGGCGTGGAGGCCGGCCGCGATGCCGGTGACGTGGACGTCGGGGGCGTGCAGGGCCAGGGCCGCGACCAGGGCGTCCCGGCGGCGGCGGTAGCGCAGGCGGGAGGCGCGGACGTGGCGGTCATAGGCGCCGGAGACGATGAACTCGGCCAGGGTCAGCTGGTCCAGCACTCCGCAGGTGTCGACCTTGCCCTTCGCCTCGGCGGCCGCCTCCGCCAGTGCCGGCGGGAGGACCATCCAGGCCAGCCGGAGGCCGGGGGCCAGGGACTTGCTGGCCGTGCCGAGGTAGACGACGTGGTCCGGGTCCAGGCCCTGGAGCGCGCCGACCGGCTGGCGGTCGTAGCGGAACTCCCCGTCGTAGTCGTCCTCCAGGACCAGGCCTCCGGTGTGCCGCGCCCAGTCGACGACCGCGGTCCGCCGGTCCCGGTGCAGGGGCACGCCCATCGGGAACTGGTGGGCGGGGGTGAGGAGGACGGCCCCGGCCCCGGCCGACCCGCCCGGGTCCGTGCCCAGGTCGTCGTAGGGGAGCGCCTCGACGCGCAGGTCCGCCGCCGTCAGCTGGTTCCAGTGCACGTCCAGGCCGTAGGACTCCACCGCGACCGACCGGACGCCGCGTGCCCGCAGGACCGCGCCGAGGATGCGGAGGCCGTGGGCGCAGCCGGCGGTGATGAGGATGCGGTCGGGGTCCGTGCGTACGCCTCGCACGCGGGCGAGGTAGCCGGCGAGGGCGGTGCGCAGTGCGACGCTGCCGCGCGGGTCGCCGTAGCCGAGGGTGTGGTGGGGGGCCGCGAGGAGGGCGCGGCGGGCGGCCTTGAGCCACTCGCCGCGGGGGAAGGCGGTGAGGTCGGGGGTGCCGGGGCGGAAGTCGTGGGCGGGGCGGTGCGATGCCCGGCGGCCGGGGCCCGTGCCCGACGGCGGGATCACCGCGCGGTCCGCCACCCGGGTGCCGGAGCCCTGCTTCGAGGTGAGCCAGCCTTCGGCGACCAGGTCGGTGTAGGCGTCGGCGACCGTGTTGCGGGCGATGCCGAGGTCGGCGGCGAGGGAGCGGGAGGAGGGCAGACGGGTGCCCGGGGCGAGACGGCCGGTGCGGACGGCCTCGCGCAGGGCGTCGGTCAGGCCGCGGCGCAGGCCGGGGCCGGTGGGTTCGAGGTGAAGGTCGACGCCCAGAGTGGCCCAGGATTTCGGCATGGAAATGGACCATACCCGTGGGCAGCCTCACGCATAGCGTCGACACCATGACGACGCACACCGACGACGGTCCGACCACCGTGGAGTACGCCCCTGAACACACCCCCCGGCTGAACTGGGCCGAGCAGGCTCCCGAGGTCTTCAAGGCGATGGTCCGCCTCGACGCCGCCGCGCGGAAGGGCCTGGAACCGAAGCTGCTGGAGCTGGTGAAGGTCCGCGCCTCTCAGATCAACCACTGCGCGCTCTGTGTCGACATGCACAGCAAGGAGGCGTTCGCGGCGGGCGAGAGCGTCGAGCGGATCGTCCAGCTGAGCGCGTGGGAGGAGTCGGAGCACTTCTACACCGGGCAGGAGCTCGCCGCGCTGGCGCTGACGGAGGCGGTGACCGTCCTGACGGACGGGTTCGTGCCGGACGCGGTGTACGAGCGGGCCGCCGAGCACTTCACGGAGGCCGAGCTGGCGCAGTTGATCGCGGCGATCGCCGTCATCAACGCGTGGAACCGTTTCGGGGTGACCTGCCGGCTGGTTCCGGGGCACTACCAGCCGGGGCACAAGTGACGGGGCGTACGCGGCTGTTGGACCCGGCCGTCGGGCAGGCCATGTCCGCGCTCAGCGCCGCCGCGAAGAAGGGGCTCGGGGATCCCGCGCTGGCCGAGCTGGTGGTGATCCGGGCCTCGCAGCTCAACCACTGCGCGTTCTGTCTCGACATGCATCTGCGGATCGCTCGTGAACACGGGGTGGGCGAGCGCAAGTTGGACCTGTTGGCGGCGTGGGAGGAGGCCGGGGACCTCTACGACGAGCGGGAGCGGGCCGCGCTGGCGCTGACGGAGGCGGTGACCGTTCTCGAGGAGGGCTTCGTGCCGGACGAGGTCTACGAGCGGGCCACCAAGCACTTCGACGACAGCGGGCTCGCCCATCTCATGGGCCTGATCGTCGCCATCAACAACTGGAACCGGGTGATGGTGAGCCGCCGTATCCCGCCGGGAGGCCACACACCATGAGCAAGGTCGAGATCTTCCGCAGGCTGCACCGCCGCCCGGCCCAGGACGATCCGCTCGTCCTGCCGGGCCCCTGGGACGCCGCCAGCGCCCGCGTCTTCGCCGAAGCCGGTCATCCGGCGCTCGCGACGCCCAGCGCGGGGGTCGCCGCCGCCCTCGGATACGAGGACGGGGCGACGCCGGCCGACGAGATGTTCGCGGCGGTCGCGCGGATCGCCCGGGCCGTGGACGTTCCGGTGTCCGCTGACGTCGAGGGCGGGTACGGGATGGCTCCGAAGGAGCTGGTGGAGCGGCTGCTGGAGGCGGGTGCCGTGGGCTGCAACCTTGAGGACTCCAACGGGGGTGTCCTCAAGGACCCGCACCAGCACGCCGAGTGGCTCGCCGAGGTGCGGTACGCGGCCGGGGACGCGCTGTTCGTCAACGCCCGGATCGATACGTTCGTGCGCGGGGTCGAGGATCCCGAACCGACCATCGAGCGGGCGGCGTTGTACACCGCGGCGGGTGCCGACTGCGTGTATCCGATCGGCGCCCCGGCGAAGGTGCTGCCGTTGCTGCGGGCCGGGATCCACGGGCCGGTCAATGTGATCGCGCTGGTCGGCAGCGGCCTCTCCCCCGCCGAACTCGGCGAGCGGGGCGCCACCCGGGTCACGTTCGGGCCGGGCCTGCAGCGGCGCTCGTCCGAGATCCTCGCGGAGCTGGCCGCCGAGTTGAGGTGACCAGGCGGGGGCACGCCCCGACGCGTCCGGCGGCTAGAAGGTGAGCGACGCCGTGTAGTAGACCTTGCCGTTGCTCATCTGCCAGCCGAAGGCGCCGGTGCGCAGCCCTTTCGGGCACTGGCGCCACGCCGTGGTGAAGGTGTCGTAGCCGGGGATCGTGCCGTCCTTGTAGACCTTGGCGCTCTGGCCGTCGGGGCCGTAGCACGTGATGCCGAACGAGCCCTTGGCCGACCTGGAGGTCGTGTTCGAGAACTTGACCTTGGCCTTGGTGCCCGACTTGGTGATGCACCGCGCCGTCAGCTTGCCGCTGCAGGTCCACCTGGTGGCGGCATCCGCGGACGGCGCGGCCAGTCCGACGAGCGAGAGGGTGGTGAGCGCCGCCAGGGTGAGGTGCGTGATCTTCTTCATGCGCCTCAGCCCACCAGACGGCGCGGGAAGCGACAAAATCGCTTTCGCCCGTAAGGGGCGCTTCACCACCATTCCCAGTGGATCTTCTTACGCGATCCATGCCTGCCAGGTGGACTCATGGCCGGCCACCCACTTCTTCGCCGCCTCCTCGGGCGTCAGTTTCTGGTCGGCGATCATCAGGGAGACCTCGTTCTGGTCCTCGGTCGTCCACTTGAACTTCTTCAGGAAGGCCGCCGCCTTGCCGCTGCTCCGGGCGAAGTCCGCGTTGAGGTACTTCTGCAGCGGGGTGTGCGGATAGGCGCAGGCGACCTTCTCCGGGTCGGCGTCACAGCCCTCCTTGTAGGCGGGCAGCTTCACCTCGGTCATGGGGACCTTCTTGAAGAGCCACTGCGGTGAGTACCAGTAGGTGAGGAAGGGCTTCTTCTCCTTGGCGAACTGCCTGATCTGGGTGATCTGCGCGGCCTCGGAACCGGCGAACACGACCTGGTAGTCCAGCTTCAGGTTGTTCACCAGCGCCTTGTCGTTGGTGACGTAGGAGGGCGAGCCGTCCATCAGCTGGCCCTTGCCGCCGCTCTCCGCGGTGCGCATCTGCGCGGCGTACTTGTTCAGGTTCTTCCAGTCGGTGACGTCCGGGTGCGCCTTGGCGAAGTACGTCGGGACGTACCAGCCGATGTGCCCGGTGACCCCGAGGCCACCGCCGTTGACGATCGTCTTCTTGTCCTTGACGTAGCGCTGTTCCTGTTCGGGGTGGCCCCAGTCCTCCATGATCGCGTCGACGCGGCCCTGGCTGAGCGCGTCCCAGGCGGGGACCTCGTCGACCTGCACGGTGTCGACGCGGTAGCCGAGCTCGTGCTCCAGCAGGTACTGCGCGACGGCCACGTTGGCCTGCGCGCCCACCCAGGACTGCACGGACAGGGTCACGGTCTTGGCGCCCTGCGCGTTGGCGAAGGGCGAGGCCTGCTGGGTCATGTCGGCGGCACCGCAGCCGGTGAGCAACAGCAGGGAAGCGGCACCGGCCACTACGGCAGTCGTACGTACGCGCATGTCACGCTCCCTTCTTCGCGCGGCGTTCCGTCGGCTGGGTCACCCGGTCGAGCATCAGGCCGAGGCAGACGATGGCTGCGCCGGCCACCAGGCCGGTCGCCAGGTCGCCCTGGGCGAGGCCGAAGACGGCGTCGTAGCCGAGCGCACCGCCACCGACCAGGCCGCCGATGATGACGACGGCGAGGACCAGGACCACGCCCTGGTTGACGGCGAGCAGCAACGCCGGGCGGGCGAGCGGGAGTTGGACCTGGCGGAGTTGCTGCCAGGCGGTGGCGCCGAGCGAACTCGAGGACTCCAGCGCGGCCGGGTCGACCTGCCGCAGCCCCTGCGTGGTGATGCGGACGACGGCGGGCAGCGCGTAGACGACGGCCGCGGCGACCGCGGGTGCGCGGCCCACGCCGAAGAGGGCCACCACCGGGATCAGGTAGACGAACTGCGGCATCGTCTGGAAGACGTCCAGGACGGGCCGGAGCAGCCGTTCGACACGGTCGCTGCGGGCGGCCGCGATGCCGGTCGCGAAGCCGATGACGAGTGTGACGGCGACGGCGGCGAGGACCTGGGAGAGCGTGTCCAGGGACGGCTCCCACACGCCGAGCACGCCGATCGCGGCCATGGCGAGGACCGCGGTGAGCGCGGTGCGCCAGGTGCCGATCAGCCAGGCCAGGGTGGCGACCACGAGCAGCACCGACCACCAGGGCAGCCACTGCAGGCCTTCCCGGAGCGGGTTCAGGACCCAGGTGGTGAAGTGGGCGGCCCAGTCTGCGGTGCCGCCGACGACGGGGACGCCGGAGTAGAGGTGGGCGGTCATCCAGTCGACGCCACGGTTGACGGGCTGGGCGATCTGGACGACCCAGGCGTCGGGCCAGTCGAGGCGGCCCATGAGACGTCCGGCCACGGCCACGGCGAGGGCGGCGGCGAAGGCGTACGCCCAGCCCCTGCGGCCGGAGCCCTCGGTGCCGTCTCCGGCGGCCGCCGTCACCCGGTCCAGTACGACGGCGAGCAGCACGATCGGGATGCCCGCCGCGAGCGCCGCACCGACGTCGACCGACGCGAGCGCCTGGTAGACGCGGTCACCGAGGCCGCCGGCGCCGATGACCGACGCGATGACCGCCATCGACAGGGCCATCATGATCGTCTGGTTGAGGCCGAGGAGGAGCTCCTTGCGGGCCAGCGGGATACGGGCGGTCAGCAGGCGCTGCCGTGCGGTGGCGCCGAGCGAGTCGACCGCTTCCAGGACCTCCTTGTCCGCGCCGCGCAGGCCGAGGGCGGTGAGGCGGGCCATGGGTGGGGCGGCGTAGACGACGGTGGCGAGGACGGCCGCGGGAACGCCCATGCCGAAGACCATGACGACGGGGAGGAGATAGGCGTAGGCGGGGAGCACCTGCATGGTGTCCAGGACCGGGCGCAGGGCGCGGTCCATGCGGTCGGAGAGGCCCGCGGCGAGTCCGAGGAACGCGCCCACGACGACCGAGGCCAGGACGGCCACGACCATCAGGGCGAGGGTCTGCATCGTCGGCACCCACATGCCGAGCAGACCGCAGGCGAGGAACGCGGCGGCGGTGCCGAGGGCGAGCCTGATGCCGGCGACCCGCCAGGCGACGAGGGCGCCGATCGCCGTGACGCCGGCCCAGCCCGCCGCCAGCAGCACCAGGTACACGGCACGGACGCCGAGGACGACCGCGTTGCTGACGTGGCCGAAGAAGTAGAGGAACAGCGGATGGCTGTCCCGGTTGTCGACGATCCAGTCGCTGGCCGTGGTCAGCGGGCCGGAGAAGTCGACGGTGAGGGCGTCGGGCCAGGTGCCGCTCGCCCAGCGGGCGTTCGCCAGCGGGACGAGGATCGCGGCGACCGCGGCGAGCAGCACGAGCTTGTGGACCGCGCGGTGCCGGAGGACGGCGGGGACCGTACGGGGGACGGGAGCGGTGACCGTAGCCATCAGACCGCCTCCTTGGCGGTCCCGGCCACCACCCCGAGCAGTGCGTCCGAGTCCACCACCCCGACACATCGGCCCTCGTCGACGACCCTGGCCGGAGCCCCTGCCCGTGCGACCGCCTCGATGGCCTCGGAGACCGTGGCGTCGGGCGCGACGGCCGGGCCGTTGCCCTGCTCCGCGGCCGACGCGGTCCGCATCGCCGTACGGACCGTCATCACCTGCTCGCGCGGCACGTCACGGACGAACTCGCGGACGTAGTCGTCGGCCGGTGACCCCACGATCTCCTCCGGGGTGCCGAGCTGGACGACGCGGCCGTCGCGCATCAACGCGATGCGGTCGCCCAGCTTCAGCGCCTCGTTCAGGTCGTGCGTGATGAAGACCATCGTGCGGCCCTCCTCGCGGTGGAGGCGGACGACCTCCTCCTGCATGTCCCGGCGGATCAGGGGGTCGAGGGCGCTGAACGGCTCGTCGAACAGCAGGACCTGGGGGTCGGCGGCGAGAGCGCGGGCCAGCCCGACGCGTTGCTGCTGACCGCCCGAGAGCTGGCTCGGCCGGCGCTGTTCCATTCCCTCCAGGCCGACCTTGGCCACGACGTCCGCCGCGCGGGCCCGGCGCTCCGCCTTGCCGACGCCCTGGATCTCCAGGCCGTAGGCCACGTTGTCGAGGACCGTGCGGTGCGGGAGCAGGCCGAAGTGCTGGAAGACCATCGCGGCACGATGGCGGCGCAGTTCGCGCAGGCGGGACTTGTCCATGGCGCGGACGTCCTCGCCGTCGATGGCGATGGTGCCGGCCGTCGGTTCGATGAGGCGGGTCAGACAGCGGACCAGCGTGGACTTGCCGGAGCCCGACAGCCCCATCACCACGAAGACCTCGCCCTTGCGGACGTCGAAGGAGACGTCCTGGACGGCGGCCGTGCAGCCGGTGCGGGCGCGGAGCTCGGCGGGGGCCAGCCCCATGAGCTCCGGGTCCTCGGGGATCCGGTCCGCCTTCGGGCCGAAGACCTTCCACAGGCCGTCGACGGAGAACACCGGGTTCTCGGCCGTCGTGCTCGACGTCTCAGTCGTACTCGTAGCCGTACTCATCACGCACCGCCTCCGATCAGGTCCACGGCCCTCTCGCCGACCATCAGCACCCCGATCATCGGGTTCACTGCGGTCATCGTCGGGAAGACCGAGGCATCCGCGATGCGGATGCCGTCCAGGCCGCGGATCCGCAACTCCGGGTCCACCACGGCTAGTTCGTCGTCGGCGGCGCCCATACGGCACGTTCCCGCCGGGTGGTACACGGTGTGGGCGACCTTGCGGGCGTACTCGCTGAGCTCCTCGTCACCGGTGACGGAGGGGCCCGGGCACACCTCTCGCTTGAGCCAGCCCGCCAGCGGCTCGGTCCGGGCGATCTCACGGGCGATGCGGATGCCGTCGACCAGCGTGCGGCCGTCGTAGTCGTCCTCGTCGGTGAAGTAGCGGAAGTCGAGGGCGGGCTTCTCGGACGGGTCGGCGCTGGTCAGGTAGAGGCGTCCACGGCTCTTGGGCTTGGGGATGTTCGGGGTCATCGAGACGCCGTACGCGGGCCGTTCGTAGCCCAGTCGCTCCGGGTTGTCCGTGAAGGGGACCTGGTAGAAGTGGAACATCAGGTCCGGGCCCGCGTGGTCGGGGTCGCGGCGGACGAACAGGCCCGCGTCGGAGTCCATCGCGGAGTTCTCCGGGATGGGCCCGTGGGTCTCCCAGACGATCACCGACTCGGGGTGGTCGAGGAGGTTCTCGCCGACACCGGGCAGGTCCTGGACGACGGGGATGCCGAGCGCTTCGAGGTCCTCGCGGGGGCCGATGCCGGAGTGCAGCAGCAGGCGCGGCGAGTCGACGGCGCCCGCGCACAGCACGACCTCGCGACGGGCCCGTACGACGAACTCCTCGCCGTCCGCGGCCCGCACGTGGACACCCTGTGCGCGCGTGCCGTCCAGGTCGAGCCTGTACGCCCAGGTCTCCAGCAGGATCGTCAGGTTGGGGCGCTCGTCCATCACCGGGTGCAGATACGCCACGGACGCCGAGGACCGCTTGTTGTTCTCGGGGTGGTAGGCGAGGTCGAAGAAGCCGACGCCGTCGTCGAAGGGCTTGCGGTTGAAGCCCTCGACGCGCGGGACACCGGTGGCGGCCTGGGCCGCGTCGACGAAGTCGCGGGCGATGGCGTTCCGGTCCTTCTCGTCGACCGGGACGATGTTGTTGAGGAGGCGCGCGTAGTACGCCTCCATGGGTACCGCGCCCCAGCCCTTGGCGCCGTTCGCCTCCCACTCGTCGAAGTCGGACGGCAGCGGCTTGAAGGCGATCAGCGTGTTGTGGGAGGAGCAGCCGCCGAGGACGCGGGCCCGGCTGTGCCGGATGTGGGAATTGCCGCGTGGCTGTTCCACTGTCGGGTAGTCGTAGTCCAGGTCGCCGCCGAGCAGGCCCATCCAGCGGCGCAGGGTGAGGACGTCGTCGCGGCCCACGTCGCTGGGGCCGCCCTCGATGACGGCGACGGTGACATCGGGGTTCTCGGTGAGGCGGGAGGCTATGACGGAGCCGGCGGTACCACCGCCGACGATCACATAGTCGTATTCATGTTGGTGCATGGGGGTACTCCAGGGACGTGCGGTGAGCAATTGCTTCAGCCGGCGAACCAGCGGACGGGCCGCGGCGCGAGGTTCTGGTAGATGTGCTTGGTCTCGCGGTACTCGGCGAGGCCGGCCGGGCCCAGCTCGCGGCCGGTGCCGCTCTTGCCGAAGCCGCCCCACTCCGCCTGGGGAAGGTAGGGGTGGAAGTCGTTGATCCAGACGGTGCCGTGGCGCAGACGGCCCGCGACCCTGCGGGCGCGTCCGGCGTCGCTGGTCCAGACGGCGCCCGCGAGGCCGTACTCGGTGTCGTTGGCGAGCGCGACCGCCTCGTCCTCGGTGCGGAAGGTCTCGACGGTGAGGACGGGACCGAAGACCTCTTCGCGGACGACCGTCATCTCGCGGTGGCAGGCGTCCAGGACGGTCGGCTCGTAGAAGTAGCCGTCGCCCAGGCCCTCCGGCCGCTTTCCGCCGGTTCGCAGCACGGCGCCCTCCGCCAGCGCCGAGGCCACGTACCCGTCGACCTTGGCGCGCTGCTGCTCGGAGACGAGCGGCCCGCACTCGACCCCGTCGTCCGTGCCGCGCCCGAGCCGGATCCGCCCGGCCCGCCGGGCGAGTTCGGCGACGAAGCGCTCGCGGACGGACTCCTCGATGATGAGCCGTCCGCCCGCCGAGCAGACCTGGCCGCTGTGGATGAACGCGGCGTTCAGGGCCTGGTCGACGGCGGTGTCGAAGCCCTCCTCCGTGGCGCAGGCGTCGGCGAAGACCACGTTGGGGTTCTTGCCACCGAGTTCGAGGGCGACCTTCTTGACCGAAGGGGCCGCGGCCTGTGCCACCTTGGTGCCGCTGGCCAGGCCGCCGGTGAAGGAGACGAGGTCGACGTCGGGGTGCTCGGCGAGCCGGGCGCCGACCGAGTGGCCGGGCCCGGTGACGATGTTGGCGACGCCGGCCGGGAGACCCGCCTCGACGAGCAGCTCGATCAGCGCGATCGTCGTCAGCGGTGTGATCTCGCTCGGCTTGACGACGAAGGTGTTGCCGGCCGCGAGTGCGGGGGCGATCTTCCAACTGGCCTGGAGCAGGGGGTAGTTCCAGGGCGTGATCAGCGCGCACACGCCGACCGGCTCGTGCACCACGACGCTGTGGATGTCGGGCGAGCCCGCGTCGACGACCCGGCCGGAGGATTCGGCGGCGACGAGGCCGGCGAAGTAGCGGAAGGCGTCGGCGACACAGTCGATGTCGACGCGGCCCTCTTCGAGCGTCTTGCCCGCGTCCCGGCTCTCCATCAGCCCCAGTCGCTCGCGATCGCGAACCAGCAGATCGGCGACGCGGTACAGCAGCGCGGCGCGCTCGGAGACGGGGGTGCGCGGCCAGTCGCCGTGGTCGAAGGCCTGCCGTGCGGCGGCGACGGCCAGGTCGGTGTCCTTCTCGTCACCCTCGGCGACGACGGTGAACGGCTGCGCGTCCGCGGGGTCGAGGATGTCGCGGGTCGCCCCGGAGGCGGCTTCGCGCCACTCGCCGCCCGCGTGGATCGTCTGCCGCGCCTGTCGCGCGTGCTGTCCGGCCATGATCGCTGTCGCTCCGTTCCTGTTCAGTTCCCCTGAGTCACACGGGTGTCACTCACGGGGACCGTCACCGCCTGCCCTCGGCCTCGCATTGCATGCGCAATCGATGCCTGAAAGTGCGCCGCATCACTGAACATGCGGACAAATAGGGGTGAATCGTACGCTGAGTAATGGTCCACGGAGGTGACGCATGCCAGGGAAAGCGTTGATCTGCGCGACGGCGGCACTGCTGCTCTCACCGGTCCTGATCGCCGCGGACGACGGCGACGATCTGACCGCCCGGCAACTGGCCGACCAGGCGAAGGACAATCTCCTCGACGCCGAGTCCGTCCGTCTGAAGCTGACGGACCGCGGCGCGAGCGCGACGACCAGCAGAACGCAGCCGACGTCGATGGATCTCTCCCTCGACCAGGACGGCAACTGCGTGGGGTCGATGCGGATGGGCTCGGGCGGCGGCAGCGTCGAGATCGTCAAACGGGGCGACGAGGTGTGGATGAAACCGGACCGGACCTTCTGGAAGGCCCAGGTGCCCGGCAGTCAGGGCGAGGAGGTGGCCGAGCTCTTCGAGAACCGCTACATCCACGGCTCCACGAACGACGCCATGCTCAAGGGCCTGGCCGACACCTGCGATCTGACCTCCTTCCAGCAGGACGTCGAGGGCGACGACAGTTCCGAGAAGACGCCGTTGAAGAAGGGCGAGGAGACCACCGTCGACGACAAGAAGGTGATCCCGCTGACCGGCACGGAGGACGGCAAGAAGGCGATCCTCTACGTCACCTCGGACTCCCCGCACCAGCTGGTCAGGGCGGTCCAGCGCGGCGACGGCACCAACACGACGCTGACCTTCACGGACTACGACAAGCCGGTGCCGACCGCGACCCCCTCGGCGGACGAGTCGGTCGACGTGGGCAAGTTGCAGGAGGAGCTCCAGAAGACCTGAGAACCCATGGACCCGGCCGAAGTCTTTGACTAAAGTCAAAGACTATGAGCCCAGGACACCCCGAGCCCGTGTCGACGGACGACGTGGCCGCCCTCCGCCGGTTCAACCGCTACTACACGCGCCGCATCGGAGCGCTCGACGACCACTACCTCGGCCAGGACCGCCCGCTCGGCGCGGCACGGCTGCTGTTCGAGATCGGCGAGGGCGCGTCCCTGCGCGAGCTCAGGAGCCGTCTCGGACTGGACGCCGGGTATCTGAGCAGGATGGCGAAGACCCTGGAGTCCCAGGGCATGGTCCGGATCAGCGTGCACCCCGAGGACAACCGGCTGCGCAGGATCGAGCCGACCCCGGCCGGCCGCACCGAGGTCAAGGAGCAGAACCGCCGGGCCGACGCCCTCGCGGCGGGCCTGCTGTGCGGCCTCACCGCCGGCCAGCGCGCCGACCTGACCAACGCCCTGGCCACCACCCGCCGCCTGCTGCGCCTCGCCGCCATCACGGTCGACCTCGTCGACGGCCACAGCCCCGACGCCCGCGCCTGCCTCGACGCCTACGCCGCCGACATCGACGCACGCTTCCCGGAGGGCTTCGACAAGTCCGACCTCGTCCGGCCGGAGGAGGTCTCCGGGGACACCGGGGCGTTCTTCGTCGCCCACGAGGAGGGCCGGCCGGTCGGCTGCGGGGCGCTGCGCCGTCTGAAGCCCGGCGTCGGGGAGGTCCGCCATGTGTGGGTGCACCCGGAGGCCCGCCGGCTCGGGCTCGCCCGACGCATCCTCGCGGCACTCGAACAGGCCGCGTCGGCAAGGGGGTTGACCGTCGTACGCCTCGACACGCATGCCGCGCTCACCGAGGCGCAGGCGATGTACCGGGCGGCCGGATACACGGAGATCCCGGCGTACGTCGACCACGTCTACGCCAGCCACTGGTTCGAGAAACGCCTGCCCGTCATCCCCTGACCCGCTTACAGGCACATACCCGTCGTCGGACAGAACGAGCTCAGGGCCGCCGTCAACGGTTCGCGGATCTGCGCCACGGACGTGGTCTCGGGGCCGCTCGCCCGGATCGCGTAGAACTCTCCGTCGGCCGCCTCGAAGCGGTGGTCGACGACCTGGCGCGCGCCTTTGTCCTCGTCGTCGTAGCGGTAGGTCAGCTCGGACCAGGTCTCGCCCTCGTCGCGTTCGAGGGCCTGGTAGCCGCGCTGGCGGGCGAAGCCGTAGCCGGGGTCGTTCTCGGCCAGGCGCAGGGAGTCGGCGGGGCTGTCCTCCGAGAGCCGGAAGATCTGGAGCTGGCGGCCGTCGCCAGGGGCGTCGTAGTAGACCACGGGCGCCTTCTCGCCGTCCTTCTGTCTGCGGGTCCAGTCCTCCGGGACGAAGAGCGTGTACCCGACGGGATCCGCGACGCTGCGGTAACCGGGAGCGGGCGTCGGCGCCGGGGAATTCAGGGGCGAGACCGGAGGCGTGGACTGCGGGGCGGTGGTCTGCGCGGGGGTGGTCACAGGGGCCGAGGTCACAGGGGGCGAGGTCGTGACGGCGACGCTCGTTCCCGGGGTGGCCCCGGGGCTCGTCGAGCCCTCACGGGTCAGGAACCAGGCACCCGCGCCGATGCCCGCGCCCAGCACGGCCATCGCGGTGAGGATCACCAGCAGCCGGCGGGGGCCGGGCGAAGGAGGGGGAGGAGGCGGCTGCGGCACATACGTCGGGGGCGGCGGCGGGTACGGTGTTCCGCCGGACTGCGGCGGGGGCGCGGCCCAGGGCGGCGGGGTCATCGACGACCGTGTCTCCGCCGAGGCCCAGGGCGGCGGTGTGTGTGACGTCTGCGTCTCCGCCGACGCCCATGGCGGCGGGGAGCCCTGCCCCCGCGTGCCCCAGGCCGCCTGGCCGCTGTCCTCGCTCGGCTCGTGCTCGTCGGAGCCTGAGCTGTAGCCGTTCCATCCGCTCATCGCGAACCCCCCGAATCACCTTGGCGGGTAACGTTCTTGACGGTAGCGGTGAAAACGGGCGCGGGCCCCGCTCCGTGAGAAACCGGAACAGGGCCCGTGCAGGCTCGTGACAGAAGCCGTGTGGCCTCCGCGGAGCGTTCGGCTCAGATGAGGCCGAGGGCGCGGACCGCCTCGCGCTCCTCCGCAAGCTCGGCGACGGAGGCGTCGATCCGGGCGCGGGAGAACTCGTTGATGTCCAGGCCCTGGACGATCTCGTACTTGCCGTCCTTGGTGGTGACCGGGAAGGAGGAGATCAGGCCCTCCGGGACGCCGTAGGAGCCGTCCGACGGGATGCCCATGGAGGTCCAGTCGCCGTCCGCGGTGCCGTTGACCCAGGTGTGGACGTGGTCGACGGCGGCGTTGGCGGCCGACGCGGCGGAGGACGCGCCACGGGCCTCGATGATCGCGGCGCCGCGCTTGGCGACGGTCGGGATGAAGGTGTCGGCCAGCCACTGCTCGTCGTTGACGACCTCGGCGGCGTTCTTGCCGGCGATCTCCGCGTGGAAGATGTCGGGGTACTGGGTGGCGGAGTGGTTGCCCCAGATGGTCAGGCGCTTGATGTCGGCGACCGTGGTGCCCGTCTTCTTCGCGAGCTGGGTCAGCGCGCGGTTGTGGTCGAGGCGGGTCATCGCGGTGAAGCGCTCGGCCGGCACGTCCGGGGCGGCGGCCTGGGCGATCAGGGCGTTGGTGTTGGCCGGGTTGCCGACGACGAGGACCTTGATGTCGTCCGCGGCGTTGTCGTTGATGGCCTTGCCCTGCGGCTTGAAGATGCCGCCGTTGGCCTCGAGGAGGTCACCGCGCTCCATGCCCTTGGTGCGCGGGCGGGCGCCTACCAGGAGGGCTACGTTGGCGCCGTCGAACGCGACGTTCGGGTCGTCCGAGATGTCGATGCCCTGGAGCAGCGGGAACGCGCAGTCGTCCAGCTCCATGGCGGTGCCCTCGGCGGCCTTGAGCGCCGGGGTGATCTCCAGGAGGCGCAGCTTGACCGGCACGTCCGCGCCGAGCAGCTGGCCGGAGGCGATGCGGAAGAGCAGGGCGTAACCGATCTGGCCGGCCGCGCCGGTGACGGTGACGTTCACGGGAGTGCGGGTCATGGCGTTCTCCGTATGACAGCTGGCGGTGGGGCGGCACTGCCCCGGGCCCGGGTGGGACGTACAAATGATCGATCTCTTGGTATCAAGAGATCCACCGGTCAGGCTATCGCGCATCCGGGATGCCGGACCGCCGGGTCCCTGTGGCCCACCCCACAGAACGGCCCCGGAGACAAGAAGAGGCGGCCGCCCGTCCGGGAGAGGGGGGACGAAGGCGGCCGCCGTATGGGGGTACCGACGTGGCCGGACTCCCGTGGGGGTACGGTTCGCGTGCCCACGATTCGTCCGGCCATGCCTGCGGCCCCGAAATTGTTCCCGGCCTCGCCGACTACGCGGCGTCTACTGGGTGCACCCCTTCTCCCCCGCCGCCAGCGTCACGCAGGCGGTGGCGTCGCCGGCGTCCTTCACCGCGACCATCGGTGTGTACGCGATGGTGTCCCCGGCCGTGCCGATCGAACCGGTCTGCTCGGACTTGCCGGCCGTCACCGCGACCTTGTCGCCCTGCGCGGCCTGCGTGATACGGCCCCACGCGGCACCGCAGGTCTTGCTGTAGCGGACCTCCACGACCGTCGTGCCGACGGTGGCGGTCTGGGCGGTGGTCACCAGGTCCCCGCTGCACCCCATGCTCTCCGCGTCCTTGCCGGTGCAGGAGGCACCGCTGCACTCGACGCCGGGCGGGAGGTCGACGGAGGCGGTGACACTCGGGGAGGGCGAGGCGCCCGAGCCCTCGTTCTTCTTCTTGTCGTCGCCGTTCGTGAGGAAGTACGCGGCGCCGATCACCACGAGCACCCCGACGACGCCCGCGAGGAACATCGTCAGCCGCCGCCTGCCGCCGCCACCGGCGTGCGCGGCGGGACGGGGGCCCTGCGGGGGCTCGCCGTACGACGGGCTCGGGGACGGCGTCGACACCGGGCGGGCCGGGCTCTCCGGGGCGCGTCCGCCCGACGGCGAGGGTCCGTTGTATCCGGCCATTCCCCAGGAGTTGGGGCCTTCCCGGACGTCCGGCGTCGAGTCCCGGACCTCGGGCGACGTCGGCTGCGGCGGCACCGACGGGACCACGCCCGCGGGCCCGGCCACCCCCGGGGTCGCCGTGGCGCTGGTGCTCTTGCGGGCGGTCTTGCCGCCCTTGGCGTTCGCCGGGGGCGCCCCGAACTCGCCGAGCGCGGCACGCGCCTGGGAGATACGGATGGCCTCCATGGTCATGTCGTGGCGCATCTCGGAGCGGCTCCAGGCGCGCTCGGCGAGCTCCCACATCGTCGTCAGATGGATGGGATTGGTGCCGGTGACCTCGGCCAGGGCGACGATCGCGCCCTTGGGCGCGAGCAGCCGGCCGTTGAGATAACGCTCCCAGGACGTCTTGCTGTAGCCCGTGCGGTCGGCCAGCGCCGCGACGCTCAGTCCGCTGCGGTCCACGAGCCGCCGCAACTGGCTGGCGAACTCCCTGACCTGCGGATCCAGTTCATCGGGCAAGGCCCTCCAACGAGGCATTGCTTCCCCCTCTTCCCCCCGGTCGTGCTGGCTGTTGCTGCGCTTCCCGCGCGTGTGGCGCCCTCTGCCGAGTCCCCGTCTGGCTACCCACAGGGATGCGCCCGCCAAGGATCTCAGTTCCCGGGGTGGGGGCGCACGGGTGCGTCGGGGCTGTGGGCATGCACCGTTGCACGCCCACCACGCCGCGGTCCAGTCCTCCAGCGGCGGGACGTCCCGGACCGTCCCGATTGGCCACGCTAACTCGGACCTTGAACGACTTCGTTCCATATCCGCGAACTTGTCAATACATCGACACACGGAAGGCACACATTTGTTAACACTTGCCACTTCAGTATGAAGCTCACCCAAAAGCCACGATGCCGCCCATCGCGACGACGAGCAGCAGGAGCAGCAGCAGTCCCGCGTACCGGAGCAGACGGCCGCCGTCCCGTTTCTCCGCCTTCTCTTCCGGCGGTGTGTCCCACCACGGCAGCGTGGGGTCGTCCTCGTACTCCCCCGCCCGCTCCGCACCCGGCGTCCGGTCCGGGACGGCCGCCGCGCGGGGCCAGGCCTGGACGGCGAGCTCCCAGCGGACCTTGACGCGCTCGATGTCGGCGTCGGCGAGACCGACGATCCGGCACAGGGCGGTCA
Source organism: Streptomyces sp. NPDC087859 (assembly GCF_044742595.1). NCBI lineage: Bacteria > Bacillati > Actinomycetota > Actinomycetes > Kitasatosporales > Streptomycetaceae > Streptomyces > Streptomyces sp. NPDC087859. The sequence goes on from NZ_JBIUUU010000001.1 coordinate 461,021, forward strand.
CCGCCTGCCGCGGCGGCGGCTGCGTGGCGTTGAGATAGCGGTGCCAGGAGGACTTGCTGTACGCGGTGCGCGCACCGAGCGAGGCCAGGCTGAGACCCGTGCGGTCCTTGAGCCGCCGCAGCTGCTCCACGAAGTGCCGCACCTCCGGCGGCAGATCGTCCGGCAGTGACTGCCAGGCACCCATCCAGCTCACCTCCACGGTGTCGGACGACGTCAGGGAGGCGAACGGTTCCCCTTGTGGCAGGGACCGGACACCGTAGCGGAACGGTCACTTCCGTGGCACAGCGCACTGACAGCCGTTGAACGGGGTGTTCGCCGTGCAAGAAGGTGGACGCAGACAGCGGCCCGTCCTTACTCGGGGGAGAGGACGGGCCGCCGTCGTCGCACGCGGGGTACACCTAGCTGTCGACCGTGAAGTGCAGGGTGTCCTTCAGGAACGGGATCTCCAGCCAGGGGTTCGGCTGGGCCATCATCGACAGCAGGACGATCACCGCGCCCAGCAGGCCGTAGGTGACGATGTCCGTGAAGCGGGAGCGCACCGCGAGCATGCCGACGTCCCGCACCAGCCAGCGCAGCACGGCTCCGGCCACCAGCGCGGCGCCGATCAGCATCGTGCCGTAGCGGAAGACGTCGAGCGCGGTCATCAGCAGGCCGACCGCGACCGCGCTCAGCACGAGGAGGATCGGCCACTGCCGTGCGGGCGCGGGGGCGTCACTCGGCGCGGCCCGGCCGCCGCCCTCGGGGCGTGCGGTGTCCTTGGTGAACAGCGGGAAGCGGCGGGTGGTGCGACGCGGCCTGCCCGCGGCGTCGGGGGCGCTGATCGCGTCCCGCACCTCGATGTCCGCGTCTTCCGCGGCGCCCTGCCCCTCCGGGGGAGTCGTGTCAGCCTGCACTGCGCTCCGCCGCCTCGACCACGTTGACGAGCAGCTGGGCCCGGGTCATCGGGCCGACACCGCCGGGGTTCGGGGAGATCCAGCCGGCGACCTCGGCGACGCCGGGGTGGACATCGCCCACGATCTTGCCCTCGGCGCTGCGCGAGACGCCGACGTCGAGAACGGCGGCGCCCGGCTTCACGTCCTCGGGCCGGATCAGATGGGCGGAGCCGGCGGCGGCGACGATGATGTCCGCGCGCTTGAGGTGCGAGGACAGGTCGCGGGTGCCGGTGTGGCACTGGGTCACGGTCGCGTTCTCGCTGCGGCGGGTGAGCAGCAGCGGCATCGGGCGGCCGATGGTGACACCGCGGCCGACGACCACGACCTCGGCGCCCTTGATCTCCACGCCGTACTGACGGAGCAGGGTGAGGACGCCGTTGGGGGTGCAGGGCAGCGGGGCCGGCTCGTTGAGCACCAGGCGGCCGAGGTTCATCGGGTGGAGGCCGTCGGCGTCCTTGTCCGGGTCCATCAGCTCCAGGATGCGGTTCTCGTCGATGCCCTTGGGGAGGGGCAGCTGGACGATGTAGCCCGTGCAGGCGGGGTCCTCGTTCAACTCCCGCACCGCCGCCTCGATCTCCTCCTGCGTCGCCGTCTCCGGCAGTTCGCGCTGGATGGAGGCGATGCCGACCTGGGCGCAGTCGCGGTGCTTGCCGGCGACGTACTTCTGGCTGCCGGGGTCGGACCCGACGAGGATCGTGCCGAGGCCGGGCGTGATGCCCTTCTCCTTCAGCGCCGCCACGCGGGCGGTCAGATCGGACTTGATCGCGGCTGCGGTGGCCTTGCCATCGAGAATCTGGGCGGTCATGACCCCATCCTCGCGGATGACCGGGTCCCGGTTCCAATCCGGGTCCCCGGGCGCCTGTCCCGCCGTATCCGCTCATGATCAGCCATGTTGCACTTGCACAACACATGCGGATTGCGGCTGGACAACGAACCGGCCACTGAAGAACGATTGTGGCCACAGTGCCGCGGGCTGTACCGGGGGGACGAACCGCATCTGTTGAACATTCCTCCGAACCGTGCCGCTCGTCGTCCCCGCACATTCGGTAAACGGAGGAAACACCGCCATGAGTTTCGGCGATCCGAACAACCCCTACGGGCCCCCGCCCCAGCAGCCGCCCCCCGCTCCCGGTTACGGCTACCCGCAGCAGGCCCCGCCGCCGCCCGGCATCCCGCCGCAGCACCAGGCGTACCCCGGTTACCCGCAGCAGCCGGCCTACCCCGGCTACCCGGGCGTCAACAACATGGTGCCGCAGTCGATGCCGGGTCTCCTGGTGACGGCCCGTGTCTTCCTGTTCATCATCTCGGCGGTGCAGATCATCGGCGCGCTGGCCTTCCTCTACTTCGCCGCGTTCGCCAGCGATGTGTCGGACGGCGCCGACGAGCTCGGGTTCAGCACGGGCAGCGACGGCGCCGACATGGCGGCCGGCGTCTTCGGCGTCTTCGCCCTGCTCGCCGCCGCGCTGGCGACCCTGTCCATCACCCTCGGCGTCAAGTTCGGCCGCGGCGGCCAGGGCATCCGGATCACCACGGTGATCTACGGCGCGCTCGGTGCCATCGTCGGACTCGTCAGCCTGTTCGTCGGCCTCGACTCCGGGTTCGCCTCGGCGGTCATCGGCCCGCTGCTGTGGCTCATCTTCGGCGGCATCATCGCGGCCGCCCCGGTCACGCCGAGCGGCACCGCCTGGTTCGCGCGCCCGCGCTACTGAACGGTGCGTGACCGAACCGGCTGCGAACACCCCGTTCGCGACTGAACAGTTCGCGCCATTCCCGTCCAAGGGCCGTGTCTCACCCGTACGAGGGGAGACACGGCCCTGGTGCGTCGCCCTAGGCTGATGCGGGTAGCCGTCAGGCACGGGGAGACGCACCTTGTACAGCATCATCGTGGTACCTCCGCCGACCACGGAGGACGAGCGAAACCGCACCCAGATCAGGCTCGCCCCCGGCGAGCGCCTCACCTTCGGCCGGTCCGCCCGGGAGAACGACCTGCGGATCGCCCATGACGGGGTGTCCCGCAGAGCCGGTGAGATCACCGCGCAGGGCGCCTTCTGGATCCTCAGCAACCTCAGCCGGGAACAGACGTACGTCGTCGAGAACCCGGAGGGCGCCGGCGAGCACATCAAGGTCGGCCCGGGGCGCCTGGACGCCCCCGTCCCCTTCGAGTTCTCGCGGATCGTGCTGCCCGCGGCCGGTGATCTGCTGCCCGTCGAGGTGTGGGCGCCGCGCCACGACTACCGGGACGGCGAGAGCGAGCGGGACGGCGACACCACGGCCGCCGCGTTCTCGCTGGACGCCTCCAAACGCTACTTCGCGGTCCTCGCCGCCCTGTGCGAACCCCGGCTGCGCGGCGCACCGCACGCCCCGCTGCCCACCGTCGACCAGGTCGTGGACCGGCTGCGCCCCAACTGGCCTGCGGCGTCGCGCACTTCGGTGCAGTGGAACATCGACTACCTCGCCGTGAAGCTGCGCCTCAAGCCCGGCCCGGACGAGGCCGACACCGGCCCGCGTCTCAACGGCAAGAAGGAGTCGCTGGTCTCCCTGGCACTCCGCTTCGATCTCGTGCGCGAGGACGACCTCGTCGTCCTGACGGAGCCGTCCGGCCGGGTCGCCCGGTGACCGAGCCCTACGCCGTCCCGGTGCCGAAGGGGTATCGGGTGGGCGGCTGGGAGGTGCGCGAGCCCCTCGCCACGGGCGCCTTCGGCAGCGTGTACGAGGGCCGCCGGACCGGCGACGGCGACCCGCGCACGGCCGCCCTGAAATTCCTGCCGACCGGCACCGGAACACCCCGGCAACTGGCCCATCTGCGCGAACTCGTCGAGCGTGAGGTCGAGTTGTACCGCCGGCTGAAGCAGCCGCGGCTGATCCGGATGTACGAGACGCTCGTCGTCGACGACCCTGAGCGCCCCGAACTCGACGGTGCCACCGTCCTCGTCCTGGAGAAGGCGGAAGGCTCCCTGAACGCCGTACGGCTCCCGGCGCCCGGTCCCCTTCTCGCGCAGATCTGCGAGGGCCTGGCCCAGCTGCACCATGCCGGGTGGGTGCACGGGGACCTGAAACCGGCCAATGTGCTGCTCATGGCGGACGGTTCGGCGCGACTGGCCGACTTCAACATGGCGGCGGAGCTGGAGGGCACGCACGCGTACACGCCCGCCTTCTCCACGCCCGACTACACACCGCCGGAGCTGCTGTGGTCGGAGATCGGCGAACGGGGCCGCCGTATCCGCCCCTCCGCCGACGTCTGGGCGTTCGGCGTCCTGGCCCATCTGCTGCTCACCGGTTCCTTCCCGCTGCCCGGCGGTACCCCGTCGGCCCGCCGGGACGCGGCCTCCGCGTACGCCCGGGGCACCGACGAGCTGCGTCTGTCGCCCGAACTGCCCGGCGCCTGGCGGGAGATCGTGCGGGAGTGCCTGGCCCGGACGCACGCCGAGCGCATCGGCACCCAGGCGCTGTTACGGCAGGTGGAGGCCGCGGCGGGCACGGACCGCTCGCCCCGGCTGCGGCGGCGCCTCTCCCGTCGGACAACTGCCGCCGTGTCGGCCGCCGTCGCTGTGATCGCGCTGGGGTTCGGCGTCTGGGCGGGGCAGGACGACGGTTCCGACGCCAAGAACACCGACGCCGCGGCCTCCTACGGCGCCGCCGAACTGCGTACCGGCAAAGGTGTTCCCGTGGCCTACCGCCGTCTCATCGTCGACTCCGCCCATGACTGCCAACAGGCGGAGGTCACACCGGCGTTGCTCGCCGCGATGCTCAAGACGGAGAGCGGCTTCGATCCGGAGCTGTCGGATCCCGCCAACAACGAGTTCGGCATCGCCCGCTGGACCCCGAGCGTCCTGCGCTGGTGGATCCGGGCGGACGGCGTACCGGCGAAGGAGACTCCCGCGCCACCCCTGACCCCCGCGCAGTCCATCCCGGCGATGAGCCGCTACCTCTGCTTCATCGAGCCGCGTCTGAAGACCTCGCTGCCCGGTGACCGCCGGGTGCTGCTCGCGGCCTCCTACCGGACCTCGTACAAGAAGGTGAACGCCGCGGGCGGCGTTCCCCCGAACCAGCGTGCCTACGCCGCCCGCGTCGCTCACTGGCTCAAGGAGTACACGCCGTCCGGCGGGCAGTGACCCTGAGAGTTCTGAGGTACCTGCCCGCGACGCCCCCTGGAACGGTGGTCCCGGAAACACCGACCACGTTCATTCATGGGGGAACCATCATGAACATCGTCAAGCCCGCCGCACTGCTCGTCGCGGCCACCGCCCTGTTCGCCGGCTCCACGGTCGCGGCCACCGCCGCGACCGGACCGACCGGCGGATACCACCCGGACGGCACCCGGGTGACCAGCCTCCAGCAGACCGCCGACGAGGTGCTCGGCAAGGACCAGAAGGTGCTGTCCGCCTCCGCCGACAAGATCGCCTACGAGGGCCTCGACGTCACCAAGGCCCCGAAGGGTGACTTCAGCGCCCAGGACCTGGCCTGCGGCTACGGTCACCTGTGCATGATCGTCAAGGGCACCAAGTTCGACTTCTACAAGTGCCAGACGTGGACCGTCTCCAACTGGACCGGCGACGGCCCGTTCACCAACAACCAGACGCCCGGCACGGTCGCCAGGTTCTACAACAAGGACGGCAGCGAGCGCTGGTCGTCGACGGCGTACCAGGCCGGCACGGCGACCTGGGACCCGATCTACTCGCTGCGTCCCTGCTGATTCTCCCCGAACCCTCCACCTGACACGCCGTATCACGGAGGAGCTTCGGACTCTTCGAGGAACGTCCCCTACCCTCCCCCTCGTTGGACTGGGGGAGGGTGGCCCTCATGGAATCGGGCGAGGGGACGAATCCATGTACAGCGTCATCGTCGTACCTCCGGCATGCGCGCGGCCGGACGACCAGATCAGGATCGCCACGGGTGAGCGGCTCACGTTCGGGAGGGCCGGGGAGGGCGACGGCCTCACCATCACGCACCAGGGAGTGCCCCGGATCGCCGGGGAGATCTCCGCACAGGGCACCTTCTGGCTGCTGAGCAACCGCAGCGAGCACCAGACCTACGTGGTGGAGAACCCGGAAGGGGCCGGGGAGCACATCAAGGTCGGCCCGGGGCGCGTGGACGCGCCGGTGCCCTTCGAGTTCTCGCGGATCGTCCTGCCCGCCGCGGGCGACCTGCTCACCTTCGACGTCTGGGCGCCACGGCACGTCTTCCGCAGTGTCGCCCGGCACGGGCTCTCCGGAGCCCTCACCGCACCGGCGTTCACCCTCGACCGCACCAAGCGGTACTTCGCGGTGCTGGCCGCCCTGTGCGAACCCCGGCTGCGCGGCGAACCGCACGCCTCGCTGCCGGCGGTCGAGCAACTGGTGGAACGGCTGCGCCCGGTGTGGCCTTCGGTCAGCCGCTCGGCCGTCTACTGGAACATCGACTACCTCGCCCTGAAGCTGCGGCTGCGGCCCGGCCCGGACACGGCGGAGCCCGGCCGGCGCGTCAACGGCAAGAAGGAGTCACTGGTCTCGCTCGCCCTCCGTTTCGACCTGGTGTGCGAGGACGATCTGGTGGTACTGGCCGCGCCGGCGGGCGAGGTGTTCCGGTGAACCGAGAACGGCAGGCCGTATCGGTGCCGAGGGGCTACCGGGTGGGCCGCTGGGAGGTTGCGCGAGCCGATCGCGTCGGGGGCGTTCGCCACCGTGTACGGGGCCCTCCGCGCCGACGTGAGCGAGGACGCCCCGCGCACGGCCGCCCTGAAGTTCCTGCCCACCGGCGCCCGCACGACGTGCGGCGTTCGCCATCTGCGTGAACTGGCCGAGCGGGAAGTCGAGTTCCTGGCCCGGCTGCGGTCACCGCGGCTGATCCGGATGTACGAGACCCTCGTCGTCGAGGACCCGGACAACCTCGAACTCGACGGCGCCACCGTCCTCGTGCTGGAGAAGGCGGAGGGGTCCATCGACGCCCTGCCGGATCCCGGTGATCCCGGGCCACTGCTCGCGCAGCTCTGCGAGGGGCTCGTGGAACTGCATCGCGCCGGGTGGGTGCACGGGGATCTGAAGCCCGCCAACGTGCTGCTGATGCGGGACGGTTCGGTCCGGCTGGCCGACTTCGGCATGGCCGCCGAGATGGAGGGCACGCACGCCTACGCCCCCGTCTTCGCCACCCCGGACTACACACCGCCCGAGCTGCTCTGGGCCGAGGTCGACGAGCGAGGCGCCCGGGTCCGGCCCTCCGTCGACGTCTGGGCCTTCGGTGTCCTCGCCCACGTCCTGCTGACCGGCGCCTTCCCGCTGCCGGGCGCCACACCGGAGGCGCGTTCCGACGCGGCGCTGCGGCACGCCCGGGGAGCGCGGAAGCTGCGGCTCTCCCCCGGGCTCCCGGATGACTGGCGGGAGATCATCCGTGGCTGTCTGGCTGCCGCGCACGCCGAACGCCTCGGTACCGAGGCACTCCTGACACGGGTGGAGGCCGCGGTCGGGATCGCCCGCTGCCCCCGCCCGCCCCGTCCGCGCCGGCGCCCCGTCCTGGCGGGCGCCGTCGCCACCGCGCTCCTGACCGTGTCGGGGCCCGGGGGCACGGCGGACGTCACCCGCCGGTCGGCCATGACGGGCGAGGGAACGCCGGAGCGCCGGCCCGTACTGGTCGCATCGGCGTCCCGGTCGTGCGGGTCACCGCTGCCGGACGGACCGCGTCGGCCGCTTCAGTGAACCGCGCCCACGAACCCGTGGGCGCGGGCCGCGCCAGGACAGCCGGGCGAGCGAGGCCGGGGCGTCCTGCCGCTCGGGAGTCCTGCCTCCGGTCACTTCCGCGGACAGCGCTCGCTCCATGGCCTCGGCTTCGGAGACGGTCCAGAAGGTGCCGGTGGACGCCCGGCCGTCCCACACCGAGCGCACCTGCGAGTAGCCTTCGCGAACCGGCTGCGGCGCTCCCGCTCTGGCGCGCCGCAGCCTTCTCGCACATACGCCCGATCCCCCCGTGTTCGGCACGCTAGCCTCACATCAACTGGCGCGACGCCTGGGCACGTTGAGGCAGAACAGCACTCGGGGGACACATGACGGACCAGCGGCACCCCACGCCGCCGTACCGCGCCGCGCTCATACAGGCGGGCGCCGATCCACTGCAGCCCGCCGACCCCGCCCGGATCGGACCGTACGTACCGCTCGGGCGGCTCGGCAGCGGCGGGATGGGGCGCGTCTATCTGGCACGGCCCGCCGACGACACCGCGGGGCTCGCCGCGGTGAAGGTGATCCGGCCCGAGTATGCCGAGGACCCCGAGTTCCGGCGGCGGTTCGAGCGGGAGGCCGCCGTGCACGGGCGGGTCGACACCCCGCACGCGCCGCGGCTGCTCGGCACCGGGTTCGAGCACGAACTGCTCTGGATGGCCACCCAGTACGTCCCCGGCATCAACCTCGCCGACGCCGTGCGCCATGGCGGCAGGCTGGAGCCGACCGGTGTGTGGAGGCTGGTGGCGGAGCTCGGACAGGCCCTCTCGGCGCTGGCCGCCGCCGGGGTCGTACACCGGGATCTCAAGCCGTCCAACGTGCTGCTGTCCACGCGGGGCGTGCACGTCATCGACTTCGGTATCTCGCAGGCCGTCGACAGCAGCGCGATCACCGGCACCGGCAGCCGGGTCGGCACGCCCGCGTTCATGTCCCCCGAGTATCTGCGGGAGGGCCGCTGCGACGGTGCCTCCGACGTCTTCTCCCTCGCGGGCACGCTGATCTACGCCGCCACCGGGCACGCCCCGTTCGGCGACGGGACCGGGGTCGATGTCATGCACCGGGTGGCCTTCGAGGAGCCGAAGGCGGAGGTGATGTCCGAACTCGGTCCCGTGGACGGCCCGTTGGCCACCCTGCTGACCGCCTGCCTCGCCAAGGACCCGGCCGGCCGCCCCACCCCGCGGGAACTGATCGCGGCCGCCGCGACCGCGCTGAACGGTGAGGCACCCGACTGGCAGGAGCCCCTGGCCGGCCGCCTGCTCGACCGCCAGGAAGGCTGCGACTTACTGGAAGAGGCCTCGGCCGAGCAGACCGTCCACCTCCGCGCACCGGCGACTCCCGCGACTCCGGCGGTAACTCCCGTTCCCGGGCCGGGTTTCGGCCCCGCGACGCCGCCCGGGGCGTTCGGGGCCACACCGCCCGGAGCGTACGGACCCGCCACACCGCCCGGCCAGTACGCCCCCGGTGAGAACGAGACCCGACGCAGCCGGAAGAAGCCGGCCCTCGCCCTCGTGGCGTGCCTCGCCGCGGTCGCCGTGGCCGCGGGCGCGTTCTTCCTCACCCGACCGTCCCACGACTCGACGGCCTCGGACGCACCGACCACGAGCACCAGCACCGGCCCCGCCGCGGACGCCGAGGCGGCCTCGGCCCTGCCCGGCACGTCCGCCTCCCCCTTCCCGAGCACGGCGGAGGAGAGGAAGGAGCAGGCGGAGGAGGAAGAGAAGCACACGGAGCCGGACGGCGGCACCTCCGGCTCCGGCGACGGCATCACCGGTACGCCCTCCGCGACGGCCACCCAGGGCGGCACCGGCGGCACCTCGGGCGGCGCCGCCCCCACCCCGACCGCCACCGTCACCGAGACCGCGCCCACCCCCACCGACCCGGCCTGGATCTCCGACTGCACCTACTACTCCGGCACCGAGCTCACCAAACACGGCGACAAGGGCCAACGCGTCGTCCAGGTCCAGTGCATGCTCACCAAACGCGGCTACAGCGTCGGAGACGCGGGCGTGGACGGCCGGTTCGGCAACTCCACCCTGGCCGCGGTCAAGCAGTTCCAGGGTGCGAAGGGGCTGGAGGTCGACGGGCGGGTGGGTCCCCAGACGTGGGCGGCGCTGCGGAGTTCGACCTAGCCGCCACCTGGCCGACGTCCAGCCGCCGCCTAGCCGACTATGTGGCGCAGATACGCCCGCGGGTCGTTCAGATAACGCCGCCAGTGCTCGACCAGCTCCAGTTCGTGCCACTCGACGGAGCGCATCCCGTGCTCGCCGACCTCGATGATCTCGGCGCCGGGCAGTGCGGTGAGCAGGGGTGAGTGGGTGGCGCAGATGATCTGGGCGCCCGTCCGGGAGAGGTCGTCGAGCACGCCCACGAGTTCGAGGCAGGAGGCGAAGGACAGCGCGGACTCCGGCTCGTCCAGGACGTACAGGCCGGGGTCGAGGAAGCGCTCGCGGAACGCCATCAGAAAGCCCTCGCCGTGGCTCATCTCGTCCGGGATGCCGGACAGGCGGCCCGTGTTCCGTTCGCGGCCGAGGGCGTCGAGCGCGGTCTCGGCCCGCAGGAAGAAACCCCGGCGGCGGGTGTGGGGGCCCCGCAGCATCCGGCGCCCGGCCACGGTCGCCTCGAACCGCATCCGGCCGCCGAGCACCGACGGCTCCCGCGGACCGGCGTAGCGATGGCCCGCCGACCCGCCCCAGGGATCGAGGCCGAAGGCCTCCGCCAGCGCTTCGACGAGGGTCGACTTGCCCGAGCCGTTCTCCCCGACCAGGAAGGTGACCGGCGCGGTGAACCGCAGTCCGTCGTCGAGCAACTGCCGCACGCACGGCACCGACCACGGCCACACCGGGCCGCCGCCGGGCGCCAGTTCGTCCTCGGCCACATGGGCGTACGCGCGTTCCACGATCATGCCGCCAGGCTCTCACCCGGCACTGACAACGGCAGGGCGGCGACGGGGTGAGAGCCCCGCCGCCGCCCGAGTACCGCCCGCGACTCAGTGGAAGAAGTGCCGCGTCCCCGTGAAGTACATCGTCACGCCGGCCTTCTTCGCGGCCTCGACGACCAGCTCGTCACGGACCGAACCGCCGGGCTGGACGACCGCCTTCACGCCGGCCTCGACGAGGATCTCCAGACCGTCGGGGAAGGGGAAGAAGGCGTCGGAGGCGGCGTAGGAGCCCTGTGCGCGCTCGGCGCCGGCCCGCTCCACGGCCAGCTTCGCGGAGTCGACGCGGTTGACCTGGCCCATGCCGACGCCGACCGAGGCGCCGTCCTTGGCGAGGAGGATCGCGTTGGACTTCACCGCGCGGCAGGCCTTCCAGGCGAAGGACAGCTCGGCGAGCTCGGACGCGCTCAGCGCTTCGCCCGTGGCCAGCGTCCAGTTCGCCGGGTCGTCGCCGTCCGCCTGGAGGCGGTCGGTGACCTGGAGCAGCGCGCCGCCGTCGACGAGCTTGAGCTCGACCGGGTTCGCGGGGGCCGCCGGGGCCTTCAGGACGCGGATGTTCTTCTTCTTGGCGAGGGCCTCCAGGGCCCCCTCCTCGTAGTCCGGCGCGACGATGACCTCGGTGAAGATCTCGGCGACCTGCTCGGCCATCTCCTTGGACACCGGTCGGTTGACCGCGATCACGCCGCCGAACGCCGACAGCGGGTCACACGCGTGTGCCTTGCGGTGCGCCTCGGCGACGTCCGCGCCGACCGCGATACCGCAGGGGTTGGCGTGCTTGATGATCGCGACGGCGGGCTCGTCGTGGTCGTACGCGGCACGGCGGGCGGCGTCCGTGTCCGTGTAGTTGTTGTACGACATCTCCTTGCCGTGCAGCTGCTCGGCCTCGGCCAGGCCGCCACCGCTGCCGTCGACGTAGAGCGCGGCGGGCTGGTGCGGGTTCTCGCCGTAGCGGAGGGTGTTGTTGCGCTCCCAGGTGGCGCCCAGGAAGTCGGGGAACTGCGACTCGTCCACGGGCGCGTAGGAGGACGCGAACCAGGAGGCGACCGCCACGTCGTAGGACGCGGTGTGCTGGAAGGCCTCGGCCGCGAGCCGCTTGCGGGTGGCGAGGTCGAAGCCGCCGTCCTGGACGGCGCTCAGGACGTCGGCGTACCGCGCGGGGCTGGTGACCACGGCCACCGAGGGGTGGTTCTTGGCGGCGGCGCGGACCATCGACGGACCGCCGATGTCGATCTGCTCCACGCACTCGTCAGGCGAGGCGCCCGAGGCGACGGTCTCGCGGAACGGGTAGAGGTTGACGACAACCAGGTCGAACGGCTCGACACCCAGCTCGGCCAGCTGCCGCTGGTGGTCCTCCAGGCGCAGGTCGGCGAGGATGCCGGCGTGCACGCGCGGGTGCAGCGTCTTGACGCGGCCGTCCAGGCACTCGGGGAAGCCGGTGAGCTCCTCGACCTTGGTGACGGGGACGCCGGCGGCGGCGATCCGGCCCGCGGTGGACCCGGTGGAGACGAGCTCCACGCCCGCCTCGTGCAGGCCGCGCGCGAGGTCTTCCAGACCCGTCTTGTCGTAGACGCTGACGAGCGCCCGTCGGATGGCCCGCTTGTTGCTCTCGGCGGTCACTGGATAACTACCTTTCGTCCCTCAATGCGATAGCCGTTGCGGGCTAGCCGCCCCACGACATCGACGAGCAGCCTTCGCTCGACTTCCTTGATGCGCTCGTGCAGAGCGCTCTCGTCGTCCTCGTCCCGGATCTCCACCACGCCCTGCGCGATGATCGGTCCGGTGTCGACGCCGTCGTCGACGAAGTGGACGGTGCAGCCGGTGACCCGGGCGCCGTACGCGAGCGCGTCACGGACGCCGTGGGCGCCGGGAAAACTGGGCAGCAGCGCGGGGTGGGTGTTCACGAACCGCCCGCCGTAGCGCGCGAGGAACTCCTTGCCCACGATCTTCATGAACCCGGCGGACACCACCAGGTCGGGCTCGTACGCGGCCGTCGCCTCGGCGAGCGCGGTGTCCCACTCCTCGCGGGTCCCGTAGTCCCTGACCTTGCACACGAAGGTGGGGATCCCGGCGCGCTCGGCACGGGCGAGCCCCTCGATGCCGTCGCGGTCGGCTCCTACGGCCACGATCTCGGCGCCGTAGGCCTCCGCGCCTGCCTGGCCGATGGTGTCGAGGAGCGCCTGGAGGTTGGTGCCGGATCCGGAGACCAGCACGACGAGGCGCTTGGCCACGGGCTTGGCGGCCACGGTGGGGCCCTTTCTCGGGGGAGCGTTTTCCGTACGGTCGACCGTATGTACGTTCGTACGAATGCTTCGCGCCCCGGGATACGGGGAAGTCTACGAAGCGGCCGAACGCCAGCAACGATACCGGCACTCCGGGCGGCCCCCACGGGACGGGGGCGTGGCCGGAAGGTAGCGTCTGGGAGGGCCCGAGTCGGGAACGTGGTCGTCGTGCGGTGCGTTTCCGAAGTGAAGGCTCACGCCAGACCGCCGTAAGACGTCGTATCACCTAGGGGAAGACGCTCACTTGATGCCGGACCGCAGCCTGCGACTCCTCACGCTCCCCCCGCAGTCGGTGCAGGGAGGGGAGCACCGCGGCGTGCTGCTGCGGGAGCGCCCCGCCTCTCCGCCCGACGCGCCCTCCGACAAGCCGGACCGGAAGGCGGAGGAGGACAACCCCTTCGCGCCGCCGCCGGAGGGCACCCCGGACCGTCCGTGGCAGCCGCGGCGCCCGGCGGACGACTCCTCCTCCGACGACGACGGCGCCCGCTCCCCGTGGGGCGGCCAGTGGAGCGACCGTCAGCCGGGCCGTTCCTCCGGCGGCTTCGGCGAGCGCCCCGGCGGCGGTCCCGGACCCGAGGGCCAGGGCGGCCCCGGCCCCGGCCCCGGCACGGGCATGCGGTGGGACCCGACCGACCCGGGCCAGCGCCGTGCGCGTTACTCGCTCCTGAGCGGTATGTGGGCGTTCTTCTTCGCCCTCTTCAGCTGGCCGTACGTCGCCCTGCTGCTCGGCTCGCTCGCCCTGTACTGGGGCATCAGCGCGCTGCGCGCCAAGCCGCGCACCCCCGACCCGGACACCCCGGCCTCCGAATCGGGCGGCCGCCCCCAGCGGACGGCCGCCATCAGCGGCCTGGTCACCTCGTCCCTGGCGATCGCGGTGGTGACGGCGACGTTCGTCCTGCACCTGGTCTACAGCGACTACTACACCTGCACGAGCGACGCCCTCACCAACGAGGCCAAGCAGTCCTGCAGCCAGCTCGTACCGGAGAAGCTCCGGGACATCCTGGCCCCCGGCTGACGCGGGGAGCGACGCCCGGCGCACCTCGCGATCACGGGGTCTCCGGCGGGTCCAACGGTGTCGACGCCTCCTTGAGTGCCGCCCAGCGGGTCTCGCGGGAGGCGTCGTCGTGCCAGGGCGAGCGAAGCGAGGTGGGGGTCCCCCCGCCCGGAGGGTGGGGGAGGGCCGCCGGGGCCGGGTAGGGGTCGGCGGGCAGGAAGTCGTACGGCTCGAAGGCGGGGTCGTCGTCGCCGGAGACGTAGAACGTGTCGGGCGCCGGGGTCGGTCGGCCGGCGGGCTTGCCTCGGGAGAACCAGCGGCGAGGCGAGGACGTCGGGGCGGACGGGCCGGCCCCGTGGCCCGGGGAGGGCCGGTCGTCCGAGGGGGCCTCCGGGGTCCCGGCCGCCGCCGAGAGGTTCGGAGCGGTCTGACCGGCGTCCCTCTTCCGCCGGAACCAGCCGCGCGCGCGGCCACCGGATGCCGATGCCTGAGGCTCACCGGCCCCGGATTCGTGTCCCCCACCGATCTCCGACGGCCGCGCCGCCGCCTCCGGGCGCACCGCACCGTGCCCCGGCTCGGACACGTCCGTGCCCGTCCCGCGCGCCTGCGCCTTCCCGCTCTTCGGCTTGCGCACCCGCCGTTCCCGGCACCGCCATGCCCGTAGCCCCAGGGCCGTGGGGATCGCCACCACCGAGGTCCACGCCAGCGCCGCCGCTCCCGTCAGCCACCACACCGGGCCGAACCAGGCGAGCGCGGCGACTCCGAGCGGTCCGCCCGCTAGTGCGGCGAGCGTCGCTACGGCGGCCGCGCACAGCAGGGCCGCGAGCCCGGCGGTACCGGCGGTCCGGCCCCGCGACCAGGGTGCGGCGGGCCCGTGCCCCGGCCGCTCACCCCCCTGCCCGGCGCCCCTCGCACCCGTCACCTGTACGCCGACACCCTTGCCCGGCGCCACGACAGACCCCCCGACCGTCGCTCCGGCGGCACCCCCGCCCCGCCCTCCGGCAGGCACCCCGCTCCCCTCATCCGCACTCCGGCTCCCCGCCCGCCCCACGAACCACCCCACCGTCATCCCGGCGACCACCGGCACTCCCGCGGCCGCCCAGTTCACCCACGTCGCCGTCCCCGGCCCCGGAACCGCCGCCAGCAGCGGGAACGGTGGCAGGAGGGGTGCGGGGGCGGCGGACAGGGGCCCCACCACATGCCCCGCCCCCAGGACGAAGCCCGGCCCCAGTGCGTACGACGCCGACCAGACCGCCGCGTTCGGCACCAGCGCCACGCACAGCAGCAGCACCGCGAACCGGCCCGACCAGCCCTCCGTCAGCTGGAGGAAGGAGAGCCGCGTCGCGTCGCCGTGCCACACCAGGGACGTGCCCAGGAGCAGCGCACCACCGCCCACCAGGACCGCCACCCCCGCGCCCGCGGCCCGCGCCGCCGTGCCGAGACGGCGGCGGGCGTCGGGGCCGAGGAGCAGACGCCGTACCCCCGCGGGAAGCGACAGCAGCGCGGCGTCCACCGGTTCGCGCGGACGACCGTACGCCGTCCAGACCCCCGCACCCGCCGCCAGCGTCACGACCACCGGCACGCACACCGCCGTCCACACCCACGCCGGCCGCAGCTCACCGCCCGCCGCATACAGCGCGACCCCCGTCCCGACGGCGAGATAGCCGAGGACCACCCCCGTGAACGCCGCCCATCCCGAAGCCTCCGTGGAGTCGTCCACCGCGTCCCGCGCCGCCCGGTGCACCAACCACACCGGCAGCACGACCAGCAGCAACGGCGTCACCCCCATCGGCGCCGGAACCCCGGACAGCGTGTCGGTGCGCACCAGTTCCGCACCGTGCGCCAACAGCCACAGCGCCGCCGCGACATGCAGCGCACCACCCGGCCCGCTGTCCGGATACGGCGAACTGATCCACAGCACCATCACCAGCACGGCGAGCGAACCGAGCCCGAGCCCCGCCGCGAGCGTGCCGGCCAGAAGGCTCGCGGCCAGTCCGGGCGACCGGTCCCGCAACCGGGTGAGCGGGGACGACTTGGGGGCTCGGCGAACGGTCATCTGGATCACGCCCGCCATGGTCCCAACGACACGCGCTTTCTCGTCGTAACAGGCGAACCCCCGAAGTGTCGCTCAATATACGACTATGTACTTTTTCGTACGAAGGGGCGCCCTGTGACACAGAGCCCTGCGACCCCACTCCCCCCGCCCGAGGAACGCCGACGCCTGCGCGAGGCCGGGTCCTTGACGCAGGCTCAGGTCGCCGAACGGGTGGGAGCCACCCGCGAGACGGTCCGCGCGTGGGAGTCCGGCCGTACGAACCCGCGGGGCCGGAAGCGGGAGGCGTACGCGAAGCTGCTGGACTCCTTGGCGGAGGTCGAGGTGACGGCCCCTCAGGGGGAGCCGACTCCCGAACCCGAGGAAGCCGTCGCCCCCCTGACCCCCGCTCAGGCCTTCGACGCGCTGTACGCCTTCTGCGCCCCGGCCCTCGTGCGCCAGTCCTACCTGCTCACCGGGCGCCGTGAACTCGCCCGCGAATCGGTCGAGCGGGCCTTTCAACTCGCCTGGCAGCGCTGGCCCGAGGTGGCCGTCGACCGCGACCCCGCCGGCTGGGTACGCGCCACGGCGTACGAGTACGCCCTCTCCCCCTGGCACCGCTTCCGCCCTCGATTCCGGCACCCGGAGCCACCGCCCGCCGACGCGTCGGACCGCGCCCTGATGGACGTACTCCTCAAGCTCCCCCCGCCGCACCGCCGCACGCTGTTGTTGTACGACGGCGTGGGCCTCGACCTGCCCGAGACCGCGGCGGAGACCGAGGCGAGCACGCCGGCGGCGGCGAACCGGCTGCTGCACGCGCGCGAGGCGGTCGCCACGAGGCTGCCCGCGCTGGCCGACCCCGTCGAGCTGCACCGGCGACTTGCCGAACTCGCCTCGACGGAACGTCTGCGGGCCGCGAAGCCGCCGACGGTGCGGACGGGGAGCGAGCGCAGGGCGCGGTTCTGGACGCGGGCTGCCATCGCCTTCACGGTGGCGCTGATCGGGACGACGGCACTGACGGTACGGACGGCTCCGACCCACTACGAGCCGCCGGTCGCGCCGGGCGCGGAGATCCAGGGGGTGCCGCCGCGGGTCGCGCAGGGCGCGTTGTCGGCGGCGGAGGCGGAGCTGCGGGAGAAGCTGCGGGGCGGGATGACGAGCGGGCCGGAGAGGCTGTTCCCGCTCAGTCGTTAGCCGCGGGCCGGTGGGGGCTGGTCGCGCAGTTCCCCGCGCCCCTGAAAGCGTGGGGTCAGCGCAGGTACCTCAGGGGCGCGGGGAACTGCGCGAACGGCCACGACGCGCCCGCAGCCGCCAGACCACAACGCGAGGCACATCCTTGAGCGCACTGTGGGCCCGCCCCCACCCGGGGAACGGGCCCACAACGCTCAGCCAGGCAGATGCTCAGCCGGCGAGGATCTCCCGCGCCAGCTTGGCCGTCTCGGTCGGCGTCTTGCCGACCTTGACGCCGGCGGCCTCGAGGGCCTCCTTCTTCGCGGCGGCCGTGCCGGAGGAGCCGGAGACGATGGCGCCGGCGTGGCCCATGGTCTTGCCCTCGGGCGCGGTGAAGCCCGCGACGTAGCCGACGACCGGCTTCTTCACGTTCTCCGCGATGAACGCGGCCGCACGCTCCTCGGCGTCGCCGCCGATCTCACCGATCATGACGATCAGGTCGGTGTCGGGGTCGGCCTCGAACGCGGCGAGCGCGTCGATGTGCGTGGTGCCGATGACCGGGTCGCCACCGATGCCGACGGCGGACGAGAAGCCGATGTCACGCAGCTCGTACATCATCTGGTAGGTCAGCGTGCCGGACTTCGAGACCAGACCGATACGGCCCGGCTTGGTGATGTCGCCCGGGATGATGCCGGCGTTCGACTGGCCCGGCGTGATGAGACCGGGGCAGTTCGGGCCGATGATCCGGGTCTTGTTGCCCTGCGACACGGCGTACGCGTAGAACGCGGCCGAGTCGTGGACCGCGATGCCCTCGGTGATGACGACCGCGAGGGGGATCTCGGCGTCGATCGCCTCGACCACGGCGGCCTTGGCGAAGGCCGGCGGTACGAAGAGGACGGATACGTTCGCGCCCGTCTTCTCGATCGCCTCGGCGACCGTGCCGAAGACCGGGATCTCGTTGCCGTCGATGTCGACGGACGTGCCCGCCTTGCGCGGGTTCACGCCACCGACGATGTTCGTGCCGTCGGCCAGCATGAGCTTGGTGTGCTTCATGCCCGTGGCACCGGTCATGCCCTGGACGATGACCTTGCTGTCCTTGTTGAGGAAGATAGCCATGGCTGTATCTGTCCCTCTTCCTTACTTCGCAGCCGCGAGCTCGGCGGCCTTGTCGGCCGCGCCGTCCATGGTGTCCACGCGCTGCACCAGCGGGTGGTTGGCGTCGGAGAGGATCTTGCGACCCAGCTCGGCGTTGTTGCCGTCGAGGCGGACGACGAGGGGCTTGGTGACTTCCTCGCCCTTGTCCGCGAGCAGCTGCAGCGCCTGCACGATGCCGTTGGCGACCTCGTCGCACGCGGTGATGCCGCCGAAGACGTTGACGAAGACCGACTTGACGTCGGGGTCGCCCAGGATGATCTCCAGGCCGTTCGCCATCACGGCCGCGGACGCGCCGCCGCCGATGTCGAGGAAGTTGGCGGGCTTGACGCCACCGTGCGCCTCACCGGCGTACGCGACGACGTCCAGGGTGCTCATGACGAGACCCGCGCCGTTGCCGATGATGCCGACCTCGCCGTCGAGCTTGACGTAGTTGAGGTTCTTCTCCTTGGCGGCGGCCTCGAGGGGGTTGGCCGCGTCCTTGTCCTGGAGGGCCTCGTGTCCCGGCTGACGGAACTCGGCGTTCTCGTCGAGGGAGACCTTGCCGTCCAGGGCGATGACGTCACCGGAGGCGACCTTGGCCAGCGGGTTGACCTCGACGAGGAGGGCGTCCTCCTCGATGAAGGTCTTCCACAGGGTGACCAGGACGTTCTCGACCTTGTCGGCGACCTCGGCCGGGAAGTTCGCGGCCTCGACGATCTGGCGGGCGACCTCGGGGGTCACACCGACGTTGGCGTCGATCGGCGTCTTGGCGACGGCCTCGGGGCGGGTCTCCGCCACCTCCTCGATCTCCATGCCGCCCTCGACGGACGCGATGGAGAGGAAGGTGCGGTTGGCACGGTCCAGGAGGAAGGAGACGTAGTACTCCTCCAGGATCTCCGGGGCCGTCTCGGCGATCATCACCTTGTGGACCGTGTGGCCCTTGATGTCCATGCCGAGGATGTTGGTCGCGTGCTCGACCGCCTCGTCGGCGGTCGCCGCCAGCTTCACGCCGCCGGCCTTGCCGCGGCCACCGACCTTCACCTGAGCCTTGACGACGGACTTGCCACCGAGGCGCTCGGTGGCTGCGCGGGCCGCCTCAGGCGTGTCGATGACTTCACCGGCCAGCACCGGTACATCGTGCTTGGCGAAGAGGTCCCTCGCCTGGTACTCGAACAGGTCCACGCGCTTCCGTCCCTATCAGTGATCTCGCGGTTCGTTGTCTGCGTGGGCGTGCCGCGAGGGCAACGTGACGTCCGACCGTGTCTGTCACAAGGGAGGCGCACACGGTGTCCGAGCGCGCGGCATGTCCGTCTCGCAGGTTATCGCTGCTTGCGGGAGGCCTCTAAATCGAGGGTCACACCTGAGCGGTGATACCTGTCACATGATGCCGCCCTCACTGGCACGCTGTGCCAGATGTGAGGGGCCGAGGGGGTCATGGGGAAGGGCCTCACCGGGCTGGGGTTGACCCGGTGAGGCCCCTTGAGCAGCCCCTGAGGGGGCACGGGGCAGTCGATCCCCACCCCAATGGGGACCGCTCCGCCCCGTCCGTGAGGTGTCGGCCGGACGGACCGACGGCTTTCGGCCGTCCGGGTCCTGCGTCCTCACGGAGTCGGTCGGTCCGCCGCTCTGATCGGCGGCGGGGGACGGTCAGGCGTTGTACGTGCCGCCGTACTGCCGCGCGTATCCCGGCGTGAGCGACTCGGCGACGCCCTGGACACCGGCGACGGCGTTCCCGGCGAGCGGGGTCACTCCGTGGGCCGTGTGACCGACGGCGGGTGCGACACCGCCGACGACGGGCGCCACGTCACCGACGACGCCGTACGCGAAGGGGGCGACGTCACCGGTGACGTTGTACGCGAGGTTCCCGGCGCTGCCCGTGACGCCCTGCACGACGGGCTGGACGAGACCGACGACGGGCTGCACGACTCCCTGCGCGAAGGAGTGGGCCTGTGCCGTCACGCCGTACGCCAGATCGGCGGTGTGCCCGGCCACGCCGTACGCGAGCGGCGCGACGCCGCCCACGACGGGCCGGACGTCGCCGGCCACGCCGTACGCCAGCCCGTCCGCGTCCGCGACGGCCTGCTCCGCGACCGGGACCACGCCGTGCACGGCCGCGTTCGCGACCGGCGGCAGCACGGCACCGGTGGCGTCGACGGCGACCTGACCGACGAGACCGGTGGCGTAGGCGGGTACGTCGGTGACGACACCGTCCACGACGGGGTGGAGGTCGGCGACCGCGCCGGTGGCGACGGGGGCGACGCCGTGGACGGCCGCACCCGCGAGGTGGTGGACGTCGCCGACGGTGGCGGTGGCGACGGGCCGGACGCCGTGGACGGCGGCCCCGGCGGTCTGCCCCACGCCCTGGACGGCACCGGCGGCGACCGGCTGGACGTCGGCCACGACGCCGTGGGCGAGCGCGGTCGCGGCGCCGACGGTGTGGTGGGCGGTGTACGCGACACCGGCGACCGTGCCGCCGACGACCGGGGTGACCTCACCGACCGTGTGGCCTACGACCGGGGTGACGCCGTTGACCACGCCGTGGGCGACCGGGCTCACACCCTCCACCGTGCCGGTGGTGACCGGAACGACCCCGGCGACGGCGTGCTCGGCGGTCGGGACGACACCGGCGACCGTCTGTCCGGCGACCGGGACCACTCCGTCCACGGCGGAGGTGGCCAGCGGGGGCACGGCCGCCGCGACCGTCTCGTCGACGATCGGGGCGACGATGCCGGGAACGGCGGCCACGGTGCCGACCACCTGCTGCCGGACCCCGTCCACGGTGCCCGTGATGTGGCTCGGGACGGAGGAGACACTCGCCCCGGCGGCCGTCGTGACGGTTCCGGCCTCGCCCCGGGCGACGGTGAGCGCGTCGGCGGCACGGCCCTCGGTCCCGGTGACCGTGGCCCGCGCGGCGCCGGTCACGCCGGTGGCGGTGCGGCCCGCGCCCGCGACGGTCTGGCGCGCCTTGGTCCGCACGACGCCGTCGACGCCCTGCGCGTGGGCACGGGCCGCCGACTGGACACCCTGGAGCTTGGTCTGGGCGCCGGCCAGAGCCCGCTCGAGCTCCGGGGCGAAGGCGGCGAGGGGACCGAAGAGGTAGTCGACCTCGTCCTGCGGGGCGCTCGCGTCGGAGACGGTGGCCCGGACGGTGGTGACGGTCTCGTCCCCTGCGGCCTTGGCCTTCGCCTGCGCGGCACGGGCTGCCTTCGCGCCCTGGATGGCCGCGGCGCCCTTGATCTTCGAGGCCTTGTTCGAGGTCGCGGTGGTCTGCGGGACGGTGACCTTCGCGTCCACGTATCGGCGGGCCTGGTCGGTGGTGGCGATGCCCGCCGTGTCGGAGACCGTGTCGGTCGCCTCGGGCATGTCCGCCTTGGGCGTGACCGTCGCGGCGGTGTTCTCGACCGTCGAGGTCACGCCGGAGACGGTGTCCTGCACCTCGGTGCCGACGCCGTCGACCGTGCCGGTCAGGGCGTCCGTGACGTCGGTCGTCGTGTCGGACACGGACAGCGAGGAGGCGGGCAGTTCGTCGGCGCCGGCCACGGATGAGCCGAGCGCCCACGCGCCGGTGACGCCGGCGGCTATGACGATGGAGCGGCGGATGTTCTTGTTCATGCGTGCGTCAGATCCTTTAGATCCTGGGAGGTCCGAAGCTCCCCGGAGGCCTGGGACGGACGGGCTCCTGAACGCCGCGGGCGGCCTTGCAGGAGGAGGTCCGTGGCGGAGCTCCGGTGCTTCGGATGGCTGGGGACACTCGGTGCCGGTTCCGGCCGCGATGCCCCGGGGGCGGGGTTCTGCGGGGCCGGATTCGGCTTCGACGGTTTCCGTCCGGTGGCCCCGAGGGGGTCCGGACAACGGGCGGACCTGTGCCGCCCCTGCGGCGGCAGGTCTACGGCGGGGAGTCCTGCCCTATGCCGGAGAAACCGGAATGTCCCGGTGCCGGTCCCGGGTCTCGAACGCGTCGGCACGCACAGCGGCTCCGGCCACGAGCCGCACCACTGCCCGGTGGTTCAGGGACACGGCGTGTGCGTCCCCGTGCCGCGACGAACCGCTGTCCGCCGTCGGCCGGCTGCCTAGCGCACCGCTCTGGTCATCGCCGGGCGTCTGCGGTACGGGCGCGTGGGCGCCCTGCACGGCACGGTGCCCGCCGGTCTTCGCCGCCGCCCCCGTCGTGGAGGCACCGGCGACGGACGGCGGACCGTAGAAGGCGGCCGCGGCCGCTGTCTCGGCTGAGCGCCTTCCGACGGCGTCGCCCTGCGGCGAGTCGGCCACCGGGGACTCCGGCTGGGGCGTCGTCGCCGGCGGTGTCTGTCCCGGGAGCGTCTGACCCGGGAGCGCGGGCAGGCCCGGGAGGGTCGGCAGCTCCGGAAGCTCGGGCAGGCCGGGCGGCTCGGTCACGGGCGGGGACGGCAGGCTCGGCAGCGGCATCTGCGGCCGCGCCTGCGCCAGTTGTCCGGTCACCGTGTCCACCAGGTCGCCGACCGGCTGAAGGACCTTGCCGTCCACGACATCGACGACCTGCTCGGTCACCGGGCGCAGGACCTTGTCGTCGACCGACGTCGGGAGGGTGTCCGTCCGGGGTGCCGTGTGAGGGACCTCGGGTTCGGCCGGCGGCTTCGCCGACCGCCCCACCGCGCCGCTCGTCAACGACCGGACGCCGTCCGCCGTCTTCGCCGGAACGGCCCCGGATGTCGCCGTCGTGGTCGGTATGCCCTCCGCCGCGTTGGCCCGTCCTCCGCAGAGGAACCCGAGCACGAACAACCCGCCCACCAGCAGCGCCACTTGCAGCGCACGCCGCCCGGCCGCCGTGCGCAGGCTGCGCAGAGCGGCACCGGGCAGTGCGGCCGGCCAGGTCAAGAGGGTGGTCCTCCCGTGCGGCGGAACGAATCACGCGTGACGAGCGACGAAGTCGGTACGACGCGGTACGGACGAGCGGTGCGCGACGCACCGCTGACAAGGCACAGATAGTCGCACGGGAGTGCGGAGGTTACGCAAGCCCCCCGTTACCGATGCGACTCATGTCCGTTTTGCCATCTCAATTCGGATGTCGCTGGGTCGACAAATCACCACCGATTCACCGTCGTTCCTCTCCCTCCGGCCGCCGGTCCGGTCCCCGTCATGCCGTGTCCGGGACGGGGATCGGCCGCTTCTCGATCGCCGCCGCCATCACCTCCGGGAACAGGTCGGGGGTACAGGCGAAGGCCGGTGCGCCCAGCGCGGCGAGCGCGGCCGCGTGCTCCCTGTCGTACGCGGGAGCCCCTTCGTCGGACAGCGCGAGCAGCGTCACGAACTGCACCCCCGACGCCTTCATCGCCGCCACCCGCTTCAGCATCTCGTTCCGTATGCCGCCCTCGTACAGGTCGCTGATCAGCACGACCACCGTCTCGGCGGGGCGGGTGATCTGCGACTGGCAGTACGCGAGCGCCCGGTTGATGTCCGTACCGCCGCCGAGCTGGGTGCCGAACAGGACGTCGACCGGATCGTCGAGCTGGTCGGTGAGGTCGACCACCGCGGTGTCGAAGACGACGAGCCGGGTGTTGATGGACCGCATGGAGGCGAGCACCGCCCCGAACACGGACGCGTAGACGACCGACGCCGCCATCGACCCCGACTGGTCGATACAGAGGATGACCTCCTTCTTCACCGACTGCGACGCCCGCCCGTACCCGATGAGCCGCTCCGGCACGATCGTCCGGTACTCCGGCAGGTAGTGCTTGAGGTTGGCCGCGATCGTGCGGTTCCAGTCGATGTCGTGGTGGCGGGGCCGGCTGATACGGGCGCTGCGGTCGAGGGCGCCGGTGAGGGTCGCCCGCGTGCGTGTGGCGAGCCGCTTCTCCAGATCCTCGACGACCTTGCGGACCACGGCCCGTGCCGTCTCCTTCGTCGTCTCCGGCATCGCCTTGTTGAGCGAGAGCAATGTGCCGACGAGATGCACATCGGCCTCCACCGCCTCCAGCATCTCCGGCTCGAGCAGCAGGGTGGCGAGACCGAGCCGCTCGATCGCGTCACGCTGCATCACCTGCACGACGGAGGACGGGAAGTACGTCCGGATGTCGCCGAGCCACCGCGCCACGGAGGGCGCCGAAGCCCCCAGCCCCGCGGCACGCTCCCGCCCCGACTGCCCCTGCCTGTCCCCCTTCCCGTACAGCGCGGCGAGCGCCCCGTCCATCGCGGCATCCCGCCCCCCGAGCGCACACCCGGTCCCGTCGGCGGCATCACCCCCGAGCACCAGCCGCCAACGCCGCAGCCGCTCCTGCGCCGGGTCCACCACGTCGACCGTCATCCGGACACCCCCACGAGAGACTTCGCCACCGGACGCGCCGCAGCGGAACGCGTCGCCGCTGAGCGCGTTGCGGAAGGCAGCCCCGTCGCAGGCCGCGCCGAAGGAGAGACCGCTGCGGGCCGCGCTGCCGGAGCAGGCGCCGCGCCGACGCGCCCGGTCGTGGGTCGCGCCGCCGCGCAAGCCGTCGCGGCAGGTCGTCCTGTCACCGGCCGCGTCGTGGAGGGAGCCGTCGCCGCGGGATTTCCTGCCGCAGGCCGCGCCGCGGAAGGAGGCGCTGTTGCGGGCGGCTCAGTCGGCGGCCGCCCAGCCATGACCCTCTCTGTCACAGGCACCGCAGCCACCAGCCGTCCCGTCGCGGGCCCTGCCGTCCGGGGCCGTGCCCAGAGCGGCATCACCCGCACGATCGTCGTCGAGGCATCTGTCGCCAGGGCCCCTTCCCCGTCGCTGCGGACTGCCACCGCCTCCGCGGGCCTCCCCGGCTCGCCCGGTCCGTCGGTCGTCATCGCCCCACCCCCACAAGGTCGTTGTCGTCGGCGCCCGCGAGGTCGCCGTCCAGCCCCAGCAGCAGCCGCACCACCGGCAGCACCGCATCCGCACGCGCGGTATCGAGATCGGCCCCGAAACCGGGTATGCCGGCGCCGCCGCCCGCCGCGCTCCCCCGCTCGCCCGGCCCCCGTCGGACCAGCTCGCCGAGCGTCCGCCGCACCCCCGGCTCGTACGCCGAGAAGGTCCGCCGCAGCAACGGCAGCACATCCGTGAACGCCTCCGCCGGCACCCCGGTCAGCCAGGCGTCGACCAGCCCGAGCAACCGCTCGTCGTGCACGAGCAGCAGCCCGCCCCCGGCACCACCGCCGACGAACCCCTCGATCCACGCGGCCGCGTCCGCGGGCGGCGTCCCCGGCGACAGCACGAGCCCCATGAGCCGCGCCGCCTCGTCCTGCCCCAACTCCCCGTCGTCCAGCAGCAACCGCACAGCGCGCCCTCGGACGACGCCGGGCACGGTGTCCCGGCCCGACAGCACGCGCAGCACGGACCGCCAGCGCAGGCGGAGGTCACGGTGGGGTGAGCCGGGGGCGCCCCGCTGGGGGTTCTCCACGGGCGGCACGGCGGCACGTGCGGGCTCACTGTCTTCGGGTGTTCCCTCCGCCGCCAGCACATCCGCCAGCAACCCCACCGCCCCGTGCACCGCGTCCACATGCCGCCGCATCTCCTCGGCCGCGTCCGCGTCGAGCGCGGCGCAAGCCGGGGGGAGACCGACGAAGACCCGTTCGGCGAGGCCCGCGGCGACCTCTGTCAGGGCGTGGGTGTCGGTGCCGCGCACGTCGCCGTAGCGCAGGGAGCGGACCAGGGCGGGCAGGGCCTGGGCGAGGTGGCCGACGTCGGCGTCGAGCGCGGCGCGGTCGGCGAGGACCCGCATCACCACCGGGAGCGCCTCGGGCAGTTCGGCCAGGAGGCAGCGCTCGGCGAGTGCGGTGACATCGGCAAGGCTCTGCGCCGTGACGGCGTCCGCCTGCGCCTTGGCGGTCGCCGCGGCGAGCACGGTCGTCCCCCACACGCCGGCCTCCGCGACCCGCACGGACAGCTCGGGCTCCCACCGCAGCCGCCACGTCTCCCGGAACGTCCCCGTGCTCCCCCGCGACGCCATCGGCTCGCCCCACCCGATGCCCAGCAGCCGCAGCCGGTGCAGCAGCCTGCTGCGCCCCGCGTCGGTCTCCTTGCGCAGGTCGAGCTCCAGCTCCCGCTCCAGCGCCTCCGGCTTGAGCCGCAGCCGACGCTGCGTCCGGTCGAGATCCCGCTGCAACGGCACCGCGGGCGCCCCCTGCGGCACCTCCCCCAGCACGTCCCCCACGACCAGCCGGTCGTGCACCAGCGACAGCGGCACGTCCGAGCCCTCGCACATCACCGCGCGCACCGCGTCGGTCGTCTCGTTCAGCCCCGCCAGTGGGCGGCCGCGCATCGCCGCGAGGGTCTGCGCGAGCCGCACCGCCTCGATGACATGGGCCGACGAGACGATCCGGTCCTCCTCCCGCAGCAGCCCCGCCACCTTGGTCATCCACCGCTCCACCGGACGGTCCGCGGCGCCGAACAGATGCCCGTACCAACCCGGCGAGTCGATACCGGCCCCGTATCCGCTGACCCGGGCCAGCCGCCGGTACGTCCACGGCACCCACGTCATGTCCGCCTTGACCTTGGGCAGCCCCTTCAACAGTGCCCGGTCGGCGGCGACGGCGGTCCTCTCCCGCAGCGCGGGCACGTGCCACGCCCCGCACACCACGGCCACCCCGCCCCCGAACTCCCGTTGCGCCGACCGCACTTGGAGCCGCATGTACGCCTCCCGCACGAGATCCCGGTCATGCCCCCCGCTCCCGTACGCCTCCCGCAGCGCCCCCATGGCCTCCTCGACCACGACGAACGGCGCGAACACATCCCCGGCACCGGCCCCCCGGTGCTCGACGACGTCCTCCCACCACCGCTCGGGGTCGTCGTAGCCGGCGGTCTCGGCGAGCACGGCGAGGGGGTCGATCCGGAGACCGGTGCGGGCGACCGGATCGGGGGCACCGTCACCCGCTTCCGCCCGGGAGCCAGGAGCCGTTCCGGGGCCGGGAGGGTCGGCCGTCTCCCCCACCGCCTCGTCGGCCCGCTCCGCCTCCCACGCCAACGAGTGCGTCGCCGGCAGGTCGATGAACCTCGCCGGGACCTCGTGCTCCAGGGCCCAGCGGATCGCCACCCACTCCGGGGAGAACTCGGCGAGCGGCCAGAACGCCGAGCGTCCCGGCTCGTCGACGGCGTGGGCGAGGAGAGCGACCGGTGGCCGCATGTCCTCGTCGGCGGCCAGCGGGATCAGGGCGTCGGCCTCGGGCGGACCCTCGATCAGGACGACCCGCGGCCGGGCCGCCTCCAGCGCCGCCCGCACGGCCCGCGCGGAACCGGGTCCGTGATGCCGTACGCCGAGCAGCAGCGGGTCCTTGCCGCCGGTCGTTCCTCCCCCATCACCCGCGACCGCCCCGCTCCCGCCGCCTGCTGCCGGCTCGCTCCCGTCGCTCACGGCCGCCCCACTCCCGTCCCTCTCACTTCCTGTCACACCGTCCCCCTCCCCTCCAGAACCACCGATCACCGAGCACCGATCACCGGCCACCAGTTCCTGACCGCCGCACCACACCCCCGACGCCCCCGCACGTCATGAACACCGAGCCGCGCGACGCCCCCTGGCTCCCGCCCGGGCCTCCCGATCCCCCGGAGCCGCCCGGGCCCTGGCCTCCGCCGGGGCGGCCCCACCCCAGGTCGTCCCGGCTCACGCGCTCACCTCCCGACAGGCGCGGTAGAAGTCCTTCCAGTCGTCGCGCTCCCGGACGACCGCCTCCAGGTACTCCTGCCAGATCACACGGTCGGCCGCCGGATCGCGGACCACGGCGCCGAGGATGCCCGCGGCGACATCGCCGGCCCGGAGTACGCCGTCGCCGAAGTGGGCAGCGAGGGCAAGCCCGTTGGTGACGACGGAGATCGCTTCCGCCGTCGACAGGGTGCCGCTGGGCGACTTGACCTTCGTACGGCCGTCCGACGTGATCCCGTCGCGCAGTTCACGGAAGACGGTCACCACCCGGCGGATCTCGTCGACCCCCTCGGGCACCGCCGGCAGGTCGAGGGAGCGGCCGATCTGGTCGACGCGCCGCGAGACGATGTCGACCTCGGCCTCGACGCTGTCCGGCAGCGGCAGCACGACCGTGTTGAAACGGCGGCGCAGGGCGCTGGAGAGGTCGTTGACCCCGCGGTCGCGGTCGTTGGCCGTGGCGATGAGGTTGAAGCCGCGGACGGCCTGCACCTCCTGGCCCAACTCCGGTATCGGCAGCGTCTTCTCGGAGAGGATCGTGATGAGCGTGTCCTGCACGTCGGCGGGGATGCGCGTCAGCTCCTCCACCCGCGCCGTCATCCCCTGCGCCATGGCCCGCATCACCGGGCTGGGCACCAGGGCGTCACGGCTGGGCCCGTTGGCGAGCAGCTGCGCGTAGTTCCAGCCGTACCGGATCGCCTCCTCCGGTGTGCCGGCCGTGCCCTGCACCAGCAGGGTCGAGTCGCCGCTGACCGCCGCGGCCAGGTGCTCGGACACCCAGGTCTTCGCGGTGCCGGGCACACCGAGCAGAAGCAGGGCGCGGTCGGTGGCGAGTGTGGTGACCGCGACCTCGACGAGGCGGCGCGGCCCCACGTACTTCGGTGTGATGACCGTGCCGTCGGGAAGCGTGCCGCCGAGCAGATACGTCGCCACCGCCCACGGGGACAGCTTCCAGCGGGCCGGGCGCGGGCGGTCGTCCTGGGCTGCCAGCGCGGTGAGTTCGGCGGCGAAGGCGTCCTCGGCGTGCGGACGCAACTCCTCGGTCGGCTCGTTCTCAGGTGATGCGGATGCTTCGACAGACATCGCGTCCACGGACACAGACATGGCTGAGAGCCCCCTCCAGCTCGGCCGGTTCGGATCTGGCACCCACGTTGCACCACGTCACTGACAACGCGATCTGACCTGCGGAAACGTGCTGGCGGGGCCGCTCGCCGGACCGATTGTCAGTGGTGGGATCTACCTTCGATGACATGACTCAGCAGGGGGTGCGCTGGAGCGCGGACCAGGTGCTGGCACTGGCGCCTGACGCCGCATCACGCAAAGCGGGAAGCAAACTCGGGGCGGCGGGGCCGTGGTCCGAGGCGGGGAGTTCCGACGAGGGGACGGTGTGGGGGCAGTGCAAGGGCAGTGGCAGCAAGCCGTATCAGACGGTCGTCGACATCGCGGACGTGTCCGGGCCGGCGTACAAGTGCAGTTGTCCGAGCCGCAAGTTCCCGTGCAAACACGCCCTCGGGCTGCTGCTGCTCTGGGCGGGCGAGGACGGCGCGGTGCCGCGGGGGCAGGCGCCGGACTGGGCGGAGCAGTGGCTGGAGGGGAGAAGGAAGCGGGCGGAGGAGAAGAAGGAGGCGACGGCGTCCGCCGGGGGCGGTGCTGATCCGGAGGCGGCCAGGCGCAGGGCGGAGCGCCGGGCCACGCTGGTCACCGCGGGGGCGACGGAGCTGGAGCAGCGTCTCGCGGATCTGCTGCGCGGCGGGCTCGCCGGTGCGGAGCAGGCGGGGTACGGGATGTGGGAGGAGACCGCGGCCCGCATGGTCGACGCCCAGGCGCCCGGACTCGCTGCCCGGGTGCGGGAGTTGGGGGCGATTCCGTCGTCCGGTCCGGGCTGGCCGGTGCGGCTGCTGGAGGAGTGCGCGCTCCTCCACCTCCTGGACCAGGGCTGGCTGCGGCGCGAGCGGCTGCCCGAGGGGCTGGCGGCGACGGTCCGCTCCCGTATCGGTCTGCCCGCCTCGGCGGACGGGCCGGCGGTGCGGGACCGCTGGCTGGTGCTCGCCCAGTACGACACGGCGGACGCCCGGCTGACGACCCGCCGGATCTGGCTGCACGGCGCCGAGTCCGGGCGCATGGCCCTGCTCCTCTCCTTCGGCGCCGCCGGCCGCGCCCCCGAACTGGCCCTGCCGGTGGGCCTGGTCCTGGAGGCGGAGGTGTCCGCGTATCCGGGTGCCGGGCAGGTGCGGGCGGCGCTGGGCGAGCAGTTCGCACCACCGGTGCCCGCGGAGATACGCCCGCCGGGGACGACCACGGCCCAGGCGGCAGTCCGTTACGGCGAGGCGCTGCGCGACGACCCGTGGCTGGACTCGGTCCCGGTGACGCTGGACCGGGTCGTCCCGACCCCGGACGGCGACACATGGCAACTGGCGGACGCCGACGGGGACACGGCCCTGCCGCTCACCCCCACCGCCCGCTCCCGCCCGGGCCTGTGGCGCCTGGTCGCCCTCTCGGGCGGCGCCCCGGTCAAGGTCTTCGGCGAGTGCGGCCACCGCGGCTTCACCCCGCTGACGGCCTGGCCCGAGGGGGCGGGCGAAGGGGTGGCGCTGTACTGAGCCGGCCGGCGCGTGGGACGCGCTGCCGCGCAGCCGCCCGCGTGTCCCAGGCCGAGCGTGCGGCGGCCCCCGAGGCGCCCGCACCGAGCCGCGTGACGCACCCGCGCCGACGCGACGCGACAGACGTACGCGATCACCGACACCACCAGCACAGCACCACCGGCACCGGCCCCGCGGCCCCCGCGCACACCGACGCCGATTCCATCCGCACCGACCTCGGAGGACATACGGACACCAACGTCCACGCCACGCGCACCAGCCGCACGGCTCACACGGACTCGGACGACAACACCCACGTCACCCGCGGCCGTCGCACGGCCCACACCGGCACCGTCACCAGGGCCCGCACCAGCGCCCGCGTCCCCTCCCGATCCCACTCCCGCCCCACCAGGCGCACCCATCGCCCCACCGCCCCCACACGCCACGGCATCCCACGGAAAGGACCCGCATGAACAGCACGTCCACACCTGTGGATTCACCCGCGCAGGACGTCTGGGAGGAACTCGTCACCACCGCCCTGCTCGGGACGGACCGGCGCACCCCGCCGGGCGCGACGCCCGGCCGGGCGGCACCCGTCGCCCTGCTGGACGCGGCGGCGACGCAGACCGTACGGCGGCGGGCCGGGCTGCGGCCCGCCCCGGCGGCGGCGCGGCCGGAACCGGCGCCCGCGGATCCCCGTCCCGCCCTGCCCGCCGCCGCGGCCCGCAGGCTCTCGATGCTGCTGGCCGACCGTCCGGGCACGGGCGGTGGAGGCCGTCGCGGCACGGCCCCGGACCTCATGGAACTGCTGCCCCAGTGGCTGGCGACGGCGAACGCCCGCGGCTTCGCGGCACCCCCCGAGATGCTGCCCGCGCTGCTGGACGCGGCCCGGGGACGTACGGACCTGCGGCCGGCGGCGCTGGCGTTCGCGGGCCCGCGTGCCGTGTGGCTGGCCCGGCTGAACCCGGACTGGCGGTTCGCCCTGCGCGCGGCACCGGGCGGGGATCCGGCGCTGCCGCACCCGCGGGACACGGACCGGGTCCGGCAGCTGTGGCAGGAGGGCCTGTTCGCGGAGCGGGTCGCGCTGCTCGCCGCGATACGCGCCCGTGAGCCCGCCGCCGCGCGGGAGCTGCTGGCGACGACGTGGGCGACGGAGCGGGCCGAGGACCGTCTGATGTTCCTGGACTCGCTGCGGACGGGTCTCGGCGCCGACGACGAGCCGTTCCTGGAGCAGGCGCTGGCCGACCGGAGCCGTAACGTCCGGTCGACCGCGGCCGAGTTGCTCTCCGCGCTGCCGGGTTCCGCGCTCGCCGCGCGGATGGCGGTCAGGGCGACGGCGTGCGTGGCCCTGGACCGTACACGGGAGACGCCGACGATCACCGTCGAGGCGCCGTTCGAGTGCGACGCGAGCATGGAGCGGGACGGTGTAGTGCTCAAGGCTCCGGCGGGACGGGGTGAACGGTCGTGGTGGTTCGGCCAGTTGGTGGAGGCGGCACCGCTGGGGACGTGGGCGGCGCGGCTCGGTGGGCGTTCGCCGCAGGAGATCGTGGCGCTGCCGGTGACGGACGACTGGCGGTCCGAGTTGCACGCGGCGTGGTGCCGGGCGGCCGTACGGCAGCGGGACGCGGCCTGGGCGCGTGCGCTGCTGGGAGCACCCGGGGCGCCCGAGGCCGGGGGTCCCGGGGCGGTGTCCCTGGCCGAGCGGGCCAAGCTGCTCGGCACGCTGGGCTCCGCCGAGCGGGCCGACTGGGTCGCCGGGTTCATCGCGGCGCACGGACTGTCGGAGGCGTTTCAGCTGCTCGGGGGGTGTGCGGTTCCGTGGGCGGGGCCGCTCGGGCGGGCCGTGGTGGACGCGCTCAACATCGCGCGGGACGCGGGGAGTTACCCATGGAGTTTCAGCGGAGTGATGGGGCTGGCGGAGCGGTGTCTCGATCCGTCCGAGGCGGGGCGGCTCGACGGGCTGCTGGCGGTGCCGGACGAGTCGGAGGACGCGAGCCCCGGGGCCGGCGGGTACTGGGCGGAGGCGTTCCAGCGGCTGGTGACGACGTTGCGGTTGCGGGCGGCGATGGCGCGGGAGTTGGGGGCGGTCTGACGGAGCCGGCCGGCGTCGGTCACGCCGGCCCGCTGTCCCGGAGCGGTCTAGGCACCCGCCGGCTGCTGCACGTTGGCCCGGACCCAGTCCACGATCGCCTGGGTGGTCGCTCCCGGGGTGAAGATCTCCGCGACGCCCTTCTCCTTCAGCGGGGCGATGTCCGCCTCGGGAATGATCCCGCCGCCGAAGACGAGGATGTCCGCCGCGTCCTGCTCCTTGAGCAGGTCGATGACGGCGGCGAACAGCGTGTTGTGGGCGCCGGAGAGGATGGAGAGGCCGATCGCGTCGGCGTCCTCCTGGATCGCGGTGTCGACGATCTGCTCGGGCGTCTGGTGGAGCCCGGTGTAGATGACCTCCATACCGGCGTCGCGCAGCGCCCGCGCGATCACCTTGGCCCCGCGATCGTGTCCGTCGAGCCCCGGCTTGGCCACCACGACGCGGATCGGACCGGCTGCCACACCCATCACTGCCTCCATGAAGCGACTACATCCATCCGTACCGACAAGTACCGAACATGCCATGTATGTCACCGCGACGGCGCCGATACGACACGGACGTCCTCACACCACCTTGTGCGAGGAAGTGAACGAACGTTATCTCCACCATCCCGTAACCGGCAGTTTCGCGGTGGAGACCGAGGGGGAAATCACACGGTGGGACACGTTCGCCGCGCACCGTTCCGAGTCTTTGCGGCACACGGGCCGCAGCGGTACGCGGCCCTCGTACCGCAGCGGGAGCAAGCGCAACGGGAGCCGCAACGAGGTCGCCGTGCCACCGCGCCGCGGGCCGCGCGCCGGGGCGGTGCGGCGTTCCGACGGTGGCATGAAGGGCACGTAGGGCAGGTAAGGCACGACAGCGGGGAGCCTCGTCGCCACACCGGCAGGGAGGCTCGTCAGGTCATCGGCGCACCACGCTCCATTCGCGCCGCTCGCCGAGCTCACCCCACGCGCCCTCCTCATGCCTCCTCGGTCACCTCCGCCGCGGCCTCCCACGAGGGCACACGGGGGACGGAGCTGTCTTCCCGTGCGCCGACAGGAGGTCGGCCATGAAGGTCACCAGGGCAGCGGCGCCCTTTCTTCCGCTCTGCCAGCGGCTGCTCCCGAGCAGAATCGCGGGCCTGTCCGTGGCTCTCCTGAAGGCGACAGCCCTGGAGATCGCGATCCTCGCCGGACACCTCCTCCTCTATCCCTCCGGTGTCCTGCAGGAGCGCCGGGCGCCGGCCGTCCCGCTCCCTTCCCCGGACGGCCCCGCCCAGCTGCCGACGGAGGCCAAACCGCCGGTCGTCCTGCTGCACGGCTTCATCGACAACCGATCGGTCTTCGTCCTGCTGCGCCGCAGCCTCCTCCAGCACGGCCACCGTCAGGTCGAGTCGCTCAACTACTCCCCGCTGACGTGCGACATCCGCACCGCGGCCGAGCTGCTCGGCCGGCACATAGCGGAGATCTGCGAGCGCACGGGCAGCAGCCAGGTCGATGTCGTCGGGCACAGCCTGGGCGGACTGATAGCGCGGTACTACGTACAGTGTCTCGGCGGTGACCTGCGGGTACGCACCCTGGTCACGCTCGGTACCCCGCATTCCGGGACCCGGGTGGTGCCGCTGGCGGACGCGCACCCGATCGTGCGGCAGATGCGCCCCGGCTCGGACGTCCTCGAGGAGCTGACCCACCCGGCGCCCGGCTGCCGTACGCACTTCGTGAGCTTCTGGAGCGACCTCGACCATCTGATGGAACCGCTGGAGACCGCCTGCATCGACCATCCCGACCTGATGGCGCAGAACGTCCGGGTGAGCGGGGTCGGGCATCTCGCACTCCCGGTGCACCCGGCCGTCGCGACCGGGATACGGCAGGCCCTCGACACTCCACCGACAGGAGCCACGGCCGCAGCCGATGCCGGCGGTCTGACAGTGGCCTGACAGCCGCAGGACAGCCGTCCAACATCGAACAATCTTCGAACACAAGGCCAAACTCGCGCCCGCAGTCCCCCGAAACACGGCCGAATGCCCGTTTCCTGAAGGCGCGAAACCCGTTGAAGATTGTCGCGCCCGCATACCGGCGGGTACAGTCACCGCACTGCTCTGGCAGCCCCTGTTGTCGAGGCGAAAGAGAAGTTGGTGAACGATCCGTACCCGTCGGGGACCATGACCACCCCGGCCCCCGCTTCCGACGCCTCGGCGCACTACACGTCGTACGGCACGCAGGAAGCCCAGTACGGTGACCACGCCACGTACGGTTACGACACGGGCGCCCACACCACCGCGCACTTCGACGCGGACCCCCTGTTCGGCAGTCTCCCCGGTGACAACACCGGGTCGTACGACGCCGGTCAGTGGGCCACGGACAGTCATCAGACCCTGAACTACGACGCGTACGCGGCCCAGCACCACGCCGCCTACGACACCGGCGCGTACGACGCGACGGCCTGGGCCGGCGAGCACCAGCAGCTCTCCGTGATCCCCCCGCAGGCCGGCGCGCCCGACGCGAGCGGCCAGTGGGACGCGAACGCCTGGCTTCAGCCCGACCAGTCCGGGGGCACCGCCGACCAGACCCAGCACTGGGAATGGGGCACGCAGGCCTTCGACACCGGCGCGTACGACGCCACGCAGTGGAACTCCGACGGCACCACGCCGGCCCACGAGGAGCCCGTCGACCATCAGTCGACCGCGATGTTCGAGCAGGTGGCGTACGAGGAACCGGCCGCGCACGACGCCGAGTTGAGCGCCACCGGTGAGCTGCCCGCCCTCTCCGAGGACGACGACGCCCCGCTCCTGGACGATCAGGAAGACGCCGCCCCGGCCCCGGGCTCACGCATGGCCGCCCGTAACGCGGGCCGTTCCCGCCGCCGTCCGCCCCCCAAGCGCTCCGCGCTGATGAAGATCGCCGTGCCCTCCGCGTGCGTCATGGGTGTCACCGGGATCGCCGCCGCTTCCGTCGGCGGCCTGAGCGACGACAAGAACACCTCGACGACCGCGTCCGACGTGACGACCAAGTCCGTCAAGCCGTCCGCCGCGAACAACAAGCTGGACACCCAGCTCGCGAGCCTCTCCGCGGGCGCCGACGACTTCGCCGACCGGGCCAGCCGTACGCAGGAGCGCATCGACCTCAAGGCCCAGCAGGTGGCCGAGAAGAAGAAGGCGGCGGAGGAGGCGGCCCGCAAGGAGCGGCTGCGCCCCAAGTTCGCGCTCCCGGTGGCCCGGCACGGCCTCAGCGCCTACTACGGTCAGGCCGGCGTCAACTGGATGTCCGTGCACACCGGCATCGACTTCCCGGTCTCCTACGGCACGACGGTGATGGCCGCGACCGACGGCACCGTGCGGACGCAGTGGAACAGCGCCTACGGCAACATGATGATCGTGACCGCGATGGACGGCACGGAGACGTGGTACTGCCACCTCTCCAGCTACCGTGTCGCCTCCGGTACGACCGTCAAGGCCGGCGACCCGATCGCGTACTCCGGCAACTCCGGCAACTCCACGGGACCGCACCTGCACTTCGAGGTGCGCCCGGCCGGTGGCTCGGCGATCGACCCGCTTCCGTGGCTGCGCAGCCACGGGCTGGACCCGACGTAAGACGTCAGGCGACAACTTCCCTGTGAGCCCCCGCACTTCACGGCAGCGGGGGCTCACTCATGGAACCGCCTGGAACCGCCCTTACAGCTTCTCCACCGGCGCGTACCGCAGCAGCAGCCGCTTCGGCTTGGTGTCACCGAAGTCGATCGTCGCCTCGGTGTTCGCGCCCGTGCCCTTCACCGATGTCACCGTGCCGAGCCCGAACTGGTCGTGTGTGACGCGGTCCCCGACGGCCAGCGAGACGACCGGCTTGTCGGAGGCGCGGCTCGTGGCGAAGCCGGACGCTCCCCTCGCCGAGGAGCGGGAGCGGGACGAGGACAGGGAGGCGGCCACTCCCGACGCGGGCCCGGAGGAGACCGGCGTGGTGGCACCCGTCCGCTTCCAGTCCACGTGCTGCTCCGGGATCTCCGACAGGAAGCGCGAGGGCGGGTTGTAGGACGGCTGGCCCCACGCGCTGCGCAGCGCCGACCGCGTCAGATACAGCCGTTCCCGCGCGCGCGTGATGCCGACGTACGCCAGGCGCCGCTCCTCCTCCAGCTCCTTGGTCTGGCCGAGGGAGCGCATGTGCGGGAAGACGCCGTCCTCCATGCCGGTCAGGAAGACGACCGGGAACTCCAGTCCCTTGGCGGTGTGCAGGGTCATCAGGGTGATGACGCCGGAGCCGTCCTCGTCCTCGTCGGGGATCTGGTCGGAGTCGGCGACGAGCGCGACCCGCTCGAGGAACGCGGCGAGACCGACCGGAGCCGCCGCCTCGCCTTCCGCGGCTTCCCCGGACTCCTGCTCGAACTCCAGGGCCACGGCGGCGAGTTCCTGGAGGTTCTCGATCCGGGTCTCGTCCTGCGGGTCGGTGGAGGCCTGCAACTCGGCCAGATAGCCGGTGCGTTCGAGCACCGCCTCCAGGACGGTCGCCGGGCCCGCGCCGGACTCGACGATCGTACGGAGCTCCTCCATCAGCACGTTGAACCGCTTCACGGCGTTCGTCGACCGCGCGGCCATGCCGTACGCCTCGTCGACCCGCTTCAGCGCCTGCGGGAAGCTGATCTTCTCGCGCTGGGACAGGGCGTCGATCATCGCCTCGGCGCGCTCGCCGATACCGCGCTTGGGGACGTTGAGGATGCGGCGCAGCGGCACCGAGTCCTCGGGGTTGGCGAGGACACGCAGGTAGGCCAGGACGTCCCGGACCTCCTTGCGCTCGTAGAAGCGGACACCGCCGACGACCTTGTAGGGCAGGCCGACGCGGATGAAGATCTCTTCGAAGACACGGGACTGGGCGTTGGTCCGGTAGAAGACGGCGACGTCGCCGGCCTTGGCGTCGCCCGAGTCCGTCAGTCGGTCTATCTCCTCGGCGACGAACTGCGCCTCGTCGTGCTCGGTGTCGGCGACATATCCGGTGATGCGCGCGCCCGCGCCCGCGTTGGTCCACAGGTTCTTGGGGCGGCGGGACTCGTTGCGCTCGATGACCGCGTTGGCGGCGGACAGGATCGTCTGTGTGGAGCGGTAGTTCTGCTCCAGCAGGATCGTCGTCGCGTTCGGGTAGTCCTCCTCGAACTGGAGGATGTTGCGGATCGTCGCGCCGCGGAAGGCGTAGATCGACTGGTCGGCGTCGCCCACGACACACAGTTCGGCGGGCGGGAGGTCGAACTCGGCCGGAGGGACGTCGACGGGGTGCTCGCTCGTCCCCACGAGCTCGCGGACCAGCGTGTACTGGGCGTGGTTGGTGTCCTGGTACTCGTCGACGAGGACATGCCGGAAGCGCCGGTGGTAGTGCTCGGCGACGTCCGGGAAGGCGCGCAGCAGATTGACCGTGGTCATGATCAGGTCGTCGAAGTCGAGCGCGTTGGCCTCCCGCAGCCGCGCCTGGTACATGGCGTAGGCCTGGGCGAGGGTCTTCTCGAAGCCGTCGGTGGCCTGGGCGGCGAAGTCCTCCTCGTCGATCAGCTCGTTCTTGAGGTTGCTGATCTTGGCGCTGAAGGACTTGGGCGGGAAGCGCTTGGGGTCGAGGTCGAGGTCACGGCAGACCAGGGCCATCAGACGCTTGGAGTCGGCCGCGTCGTAGATCGAGAACGACGACGTGAAGCCGAGCTTCTTGGATTCCCTCCGCAGGATCCGCACGCACGCGCTGTGGAACGTCATCACCCACATCGCGTTGGCGCGCGGGCCGACGAGCTGCTCGACGCGCTCCTTCATCTCGCCCGCGGCCTTGTTGGTGAAGGTGATCGCGAGGATCTGGCCCGGGTGGACATTCCGCTCGGCCAGCAGGTAGGCGATGCGGTGGGTGAGCACCCGCGTCTTGCCGGAGCCGGCGCCGGCCACGATGAGCAGCGGGGTGTCGGAGTGCACGACGGCCGCGCGCTGGTTCTCGTTGAGTCCGTCGATGAGCGCGGCCGCGTCCAGCACGGGGCGCGGGGCGCCGTCGCGGTAGTACGCGTCCCGGTCCGGCGGCACGTCGAACCTGCCGCCGAACAGGTCGTCCGGAACGGGTTCCGGTACGTGCTCGTCCTCGGGCGGTGGCGGGGGCTCCTCCTCGCGGCCCTTAGAGGCTTGGAGGTCCGCCAGGAAGCTGTCGTCAAAGAGGCTGCTCATCGCTCTCCGAGTCTAGGGCTCCCCACTGACACCCCGCCGCCGCCCCGAGAACATGGGCCGACCTCATCACCCTCCATCACCGTCCCGACACGTTCCGCGACGGATCGACCGCAATGCGCACAAGTCATTGCAGATCACTCCGTATGTACCACCGCGAGCAACGTCCTGACCTAAGGTCACGAAAATGTATCGGGCCTATCGGACATCAACCTTCACAGGGGCCACACCCGTTGGCTACCGTGCCGGAAGGCCGTACGACCCCCACCGGCGAACGTCGCCGGGCCGCGCGGCCTCCGCCGAATCCGGAGCGCCGCCGCGCACCCGGAACCGGGGACCCACCGAACTTGGGGTGAATCGGCCGACTCCCGCACCGGGAACAGCCGTAGGGCAACCCTTCCGAACCACCCGCCCGAACCCGACAGCTAACTCGGTAGGCGGAGTATGGAAGGAGTCGCCGACCTTGGCGTCGCACCGCAAGCCGCCTCCCCCGGGTACGCGCGTAGCCGGCATACGCACACCCGCTCTCGCCACGGCCGCCCTCACCTCCGTGGCCCTGCTCTCCCAGACGGCCACCGCCGCGCCCTCGACCGATGACAAGCCGAGCATCGAGGAAGTCGAGAAGAAGGTCGACGACCTCTACCGCCAGGCGGAGTCGGCGACCGAGAAGTACAACTCGGCCAAGGAGAAGACCTCCAAGCAGCGCAAGGAGGTCGACACCCTCCTCGACGACGTCGCCCAGCGCACCCAGAAGCTCAACGAGGCCCGCGAGGAGCTCGGTTCCTTCGCCGCGGCCCAGTACCGCACCGGCGCCTCCGCGCCCGACACCGCGACCTTCCTGCTCGCGGACTCCCCGCAGGACTACTTCGACCAGACGCAGCTGATGGGCCGTATGACGTCCCGTCAGAAGGACGCGGTCGACGACTACGTCACCGAGCAGTCCGCGACGATGAAGAAGCGCCAGGAGGCCACCGACAGCCTCGAGACGCTCTCCGACGCGCAGGGCGACCTGAAGACCGCCAAGGCGACCGTTCAGCGGAAGCTGTCCGCCGCGCGCGAGCTGCTGTCGCAGCTGACCGCCGAGGAGAAGGCGCGCCTCGCGGCGATCGAGAAGAAGAAGCAGGAAGAGGCCGCCCGCAAGGCCGCCGAGCTGGCGAAGCAGCAGGCGGCCGAGCAGAAGGCGGCGGCGGAGGCCGCCGCGGCCGAGGAGTCGGCGGGCAGCTCCTCGTCGTCCACGGAGACCGCGGAGACCTCGGACTCCTCGTACGCCACGAAGGCCGAGAAGGCCCTCGCCTTCGCCCGCTCCCAGGTGGGCAAGCCGTACGTCTGGGGCGCCACCGGCCCCGACTCCTACGACTGCTCCGGCCTCACCCAGGCCGCCTGGAACGCCGCCGGAATCTCTCTCCCCCGCACCACCTACGACCAGGTGAACGCCGGCACCACGGTCACCCTCGCCAACGCCCAGCCCGGCGACCTCGTCTTCTTCTACGACGATGTCACCCACGTCGGCATCTACATCGGCAACGGCAAGATGATCCACGCGCCGAAGCCGGGGGCGTACGTGCGCGAGGAGTCCATCTACTACGACGGCGAGTCGGCGATCCACAGCGTCGTACGGCCGGCCTGACGCGCGGCAGGGCCCTGGCGTCAGTGACCTCCCCGGTTCTCGACGCAGGGCCCCTCGCCGGGCTGGGGCTCGACATAGACGCCGTGCACCTCGCCGGTCAGCTCGTCCTTCGTCACCCGTCCGGAGACGCACACGACGCCCGTGTAGACGGCGTAGTACCCGTTCCCGACGAAGACCCCGTGCTTCTCACCGCACCCGACCCGCCGCAGCGCCGCCTCGACCCGCTCGTCGCCGAAGACACCGAACTCCCCCGATCCGCCCTCCTTCCGGACCTTCTCCAGCTCCGCCAGGATCAGCTCGGCCGACGCCTGCCCGCCGGCCTGCTGCTCGGCACTCAAGGACGCCTGCATGCGGTACGCGTGGTTGTCGGCGTAGTTGGGGGGAGCGTCCCCGGGTCCGTCCTGCTGTTCTCCGGCCGTGTCCGATGCGGAGGGGGAGGGAGGCAGGGCGGTGGGCGTCGCCGAGGACTGCGCGCACTTCGGCGGGGGCGGATAGGAGGAGGTCGGCGAGGCCGGCCGAGCGGCGCCGGCCCCATCGGCCGCCCCGCCTTTCTGACTCCCGCATGCGGTGAGGGCGACCGCCACGAGGGCGAGGGCAACTGATCGTCTGAGAGCCATGGCCAGAGTCTGGCGCCCGACGACGGGGTTTGTCATGAGCGGAACTACTCAGACGACGGGCAGGTCCGTGCCGGCATCGGGCGATAAAAGTCCAGGTGGGGTGGTTCCGGTGCGATCCGGGCGTGGGACCCATCTGCCCATCACTCCGCACACCTGCCCACCGGGCCGCGCCCCCCTCCCATGACTGCGCCCGCGCGTATTTGCCCGCGCCCGCTCGCGCGCCCCGCCCCCGAGCCGGGCCGCGCTCCTTAGCATCGCCCCATGTCCGGCGCCTCCCCCCGCTCCCCCCTCCACGCCTGGTGGTCCCAGCGGCCGCCCGCCGCCGGGGCCGCCGTGATGGCGACCGGCATCGTGTCCGTCGCTCTGCATCTGACGAGGTACGAGACCCTGTCGCGGATCACCCTCACGCTGGCCGGCGTCGCGTGGGTCGCGTTGGCCGCCGACTTCGCCGTACGGCTGTTGTGGGACCGGGCGAGGTGGGTGGCGGAGGCCGAGACGCCGGGCGCGCTCACCGCCGTAGCCGCTACGGCCGTGCTCGGTACCCGGGTCTCGGCGCTCGGCCGGCAGCAGCTCGCCGAGGCGCTGCTCGCGCTCGCGGCGCTGTTGTGGCCGGTGCTGATCGCGCTGGTCGTGACGCACTGGACGCGGCGGATGCCGGGGTCGGTGTTCCTGGGCTGCGTCGCCACGCAGGGTCTCGCGGTGCTCGGCGCCACGCTCGCCGCGGCCGAGTCGACGGCGTGGCTCGCCCACGCGGCGCTCGTGCTGTTCTGGCTCGGCCTCGTCCTCTACGGCCTCGCCCTGGCCCGCTTCGACCTGCGGCAGGTGACCGCGGGCGCCGGGGACCACTGGGTGGCCGGCGGGGCGCTCGCGATCTCGGCGCTCGCCGGGTCGAAGCTCGTCGCGGCCGACAGCGCCCCGCTGTACCTGTGGAACGACGACGACAGCGGCGTCCTGCGGGCCGTGACGGTCGCACTGCTCGTGCTCGACCTGGCCTGGTACGTCGTCCTGCTCGCCGCGGAGGCGCTGAAGCCCCGGCCGCGCTACGACGTGCGCCGCTGGGCGACCGTGTTCCCGATGGGCATGACAGCGGCGGCGACGCTGTCCGTCGCCGCCGCCCTCGACGTGTCCTGGCTCAGGACACCCGGTCAGGTGCTGCTGTGGATCGCGGTGGCCGCCTGGCTCGCCGTCGCCGCGGGCGCCGTCGCGTCGGCGCGCGCCGGACTCAGGTCCACAGCACCGCGATGAAGATGTCCGCGACGGTCAGCGCGCCCACCAGTCCGAACAGCCCCTTCTCCACCTTCTCGTCGTCCCGCTTCACATAGACGAGGCCGAGGATCACCACCAGCAGGGCCAGCTTGATGCCGATCTTGACGTTGTTGACGGACTGGTCGTCCGCCTGGTTGAGGCCGACCAGGATCACCCCGGTGACCAGCATGGTGAGCGCGCCGTGCAGCATCGCCGGGACGAAGCGGGCGGTGCCCTGACCCATGGCCTTCATCTGGGTGAGGAATCCGCCGAGCAACGAGGCGATGCCGATGATGTG
Organism: Streptomyces sp. NPDC087859; assembly: GCF_044742595.1. Taxonomy (NCBI): domain Bacteria; kingdom Bacillati; phylum Actinomycetota; class Actinomycetes; order Kitasatosporales; family Streptomycetaceae; genus Streptomyces; species Streptomyces sp. NPDC087859. The sequence continues at coordinate 503,391 of NZ_JBIUUU010000001.1, forward strand.
CAGGCCCACGAAGAGGTGGATGAGTACGTCCATGAGGCCGGAGCCTAATCAGAGGCACTTGAGTCGCCCTACACCGCCCTGCCTCTTCCGCCACGATCCCGCACATACGTGATCTTGCATATATGCGGGCCATAGCACCCCGTCACCTCCCCCCGTTCCGGAATCCGCACTTCGGTCATCACCCTGCGTGAAGTCGACGGCGTGAGAACGGAATCACGGTCGCATACGGTCACCCGGCGGTCCCCTGAGACCAGTTCCGCGCAACCCGTTACCCCCACGACACCGCGAGGTTTAGCGTCCTCCACCAGGTGACCGGCTCCCCACCGCCGCCCGGGCCAGGGGCGGCAGTCGGACACCACCGCCGAGAAGGTCCGGCGGCGGCCCGCTCCCCCTGTGCGGGCCGCCGCCGGACGCGTGAACCGTCCCGGGCGGTCGTACCGCGGACCAGGCGGTCGTACGAAAGGACGTGCAGTCCACGTGGCAGCGCACCGCAAGCCCAGGCAGCGCTCGGCCGGCGGCAATACGGTCCGTACGGCGGCGACGATCGCCCTGGCGGGCGCGGCGACCGCGACCGGCTTGGACGGGACCGGGTATGCCGAGCCGAATCTGACACCGGCGCAGGTCAAGGCGAAGGTGGACAAGCTGTACCAGGAGGCGGAGGTCGCCACCGAGAAGTACAACGGCGCGAAGGAGAAGGCGGAGGGGGCCGAGGAGCGGCTGAGGGCGCTGCGGGACGAGGCAGCGCGCAAGGCGGACAAACTCAACTCGGCGCGGGACGCGCTGGGTTCGATGGCGGCGGCACAGTACCGCGACGGAGGCCTCGACCCCGCGCTGCAACTGGTGCTCTCCGGCGACCCCGACCGCTATCTCGAGGGCGCCGAGTTCGTCGAGCGCGCGGGCACCCGACAGGCGGCCTCCGTCACGAGCGTGCGCGGGCAGCTGCGGGAGATCGAGCAGTTGCGTGGTGCCGCCCATATCGAGCTGGCCTCGCTCCGGTCGCGGCAGGCGGAGCTGAAGCGGCACAAGAAGACGATCACCGGAAAGCTGGACGCGGCGCGCCGGCTGCTGACGCAGCTGCCGACCGAGGAACGCACCGGCGATGTGGAGCGCGCCTCGCGCTCCGCCGGCTCCGGCGCCCGCGACGGACTGACCGCCGCGGGAGCCATGCAGGCCCCCAACTCCCGTGCCGCGGCCGCCGTTTCGTACGCCTCCTCGAAGCTCGGCAGCCCCTATGTCTGGGGCGCCACCGGCCCCGACGCCTTCGACTGCTCGGGGCTGATGCAGGCGGCCTACCGCTCCGCCGGCATCTCCCTCCCGCGCACGACGTACGCCCAGATCGACACCGGCCGCCGCGTCGCCCGCTCCGAACTCCTCCCGGGCGACCTGGTGTTCTTCTACTCCGCCATCAGCCACGTGGGCATCTACATCGGCAACGGCCAGATGATCCACGCCCCGAACCCCTCGGCACCGGTGCGTGTCGCGCCGATCGACGAGATGCCCTTCGCGGGGGCCACGCGGGTGGTGTGAGCGGCTGCCGTCACCTGGCGAACGTGAACTTCTCGACCGCGTCGAGGTCGGTGTTCCAGTACGTGACGCCGGGGTTGGGGCCGGGCGTGAGGAAGTCGGTGCCGCCGGGCAGCCTGATGTCGAGCGGCGCCCCTTCCTCGTCGCTGTGGGGCACGCGCTCCATGTAACCGAGGCCCAGCGACTCCACGGTGGTGGTCTTCTCGCCCGCCCGGAAGAGGAACAGGCCCGCGTACGCCTTCTCGCCGGGCTCGATCGTGGCGACCGCCTGCGGCTTCGACTCCATCGGGCCGAGCGGGTTCTCGGTCTCGTCGCCGAGGTACACCCGCGGGTAGTGGTAGAGAGTGCAGGCCGTGTCTGCGGCGTTGGTGGCCGTGATGAGGAGGTGCCTGACCTCGTCGTGCGGGTAGACCGACGTGGCGACGGAGAGGTCGGGGTCGGCGCACGCCCGGGTGGCGTCCTCACCGCTGCCACCGGTGTCGCCGCTGCCGCCCGCACCGGCGGAGCCGCTGGGGGAGGCCGAGCCGCCGGGCGTGGCGGAGTCGGCCGCGGTCGGGCTCGCGGACGGGGTGGTGTCCGCCTTGTCGTCGGTGCCGCCGCCCGGCTCGCACGCCGTGGACGCCAGGAGCGCGGCGACGGCCACTGCCCCCAGGGTGTACGTCTTCCAACTCTTGCGGGCAGCGCCCATGGTGATCCCCCGTGTGTCGTCTCAGGACTCGAACGGTCCGACTGACGACACGATTCTGCACAGGCCGGAGCTGTGGGCCACCTCCCCCGCGTTGTCGTTACGGATCATGGACATGGACGGCACCGTTCCGTTCCGCTGCCACGGCATCGCCCACGGTCCGCCGGCCGAGAGCCCGCGCCGGCCCCGGCCTCACACCAGCCGTCGCGCCGTGGCCCAGCGAGTCAGCTCATGCCGGTTCGACAGCTGCAACTTCCGCAGCACCGCCGACACATGGGACTCGACCGTCTTCACCGAGATGAAGAGCTGCTTGGCGATCTCCTTGTACGCGTACCCCCGCGCGATCAGCCGCAGCACCTCCCGCTCCCGCTGCGTCAGACGGTCGAGGTCCTCGTCCACCGGCGGCGCGTCCGTGGACGCGAAGGCGTCCAGCACGAATCCGGCCAGCCTCGGCGAGAACACCGCGTCGCCGTCCTGGACACGGAACACGGAGTCGACCAGATCCGTACCGGTGATCGTCTTGGTGACGTACCCCCGCGCACCGCCCCGGATCACACCGATCACGTCCTCCGCCGCGTCCGAGACGGACAGGGCGAGGAACCGGACCGGCTGTTCGGCGTCGGCCATCAACGGGGCGCAGCGGCGCAGGACTTCGACACCGCCGCCGCCCGGGAGGTGGACGTCGAGAAGGACCACCTCGGGCCGGGTCGCGGTGATGACCGTGACCGCCTGGTCGACGTCCGCGGCCTCGCCGACGACCTCGACACCGGTCTCCTCGGTCCGCCCGATCTCGGCCTGTACGCCCGTTCGGAACATGCGGTGGTCGTCGACGAGGACCACGCGCACCCTGCGCTCCTCCGCGCTGTCGGTGGCCTCCGCCGTACCGTTCGCCTCGTCGCTCATGACGTCTTCTCCGCCCTCTCCATCTCCAGCTCGACCTCCGTGCCGCCGTCCGGCACCGCGCGCAGCCGCGCCGTGCCGCCGTTGCGCTCCATGCGGCCGATGATCGATTCTCTGACACCCATGCGGTCGGCGGGTATCGAGTCGAGGTCGAAGCCCGGACCGCGGTCCCGGACCGACACGAAGACCGTCCGTCCCTCGACTTCGGCGAAGACCTGAACCGCGCCGCCCTCGCCACCGTACTTGGCGGCGTTCACCATCGCCTCGCGCGCGGCCTGCATCTGCGGGCCGATCCTCTCGTCGAGGGGGCAGTCGCCGACTATGACGACCTCTATCGGGACGCCGTGCTTGTCCTCGACCTCGGCGGCATTGCGCCGCACCGCGTCGGCGAGGGTCGTGGGTTCGTCGGCCTCGTCCTTGCCGGTGCCCTCGGGTTTGTAGAGCCAGGTGCGCAGGTCGCGCTCCTGGGCGCGGGCGAGGCGGCGCACCTCGCTCGCGTTCTCCGCGTTGCGCTGGATCAGGGTGAGGGTGTGCAGCACGGAGTCGTGGACGTGGGCGGCGACCTCGGCGCGCTCCTGGGCGCGGATGCGCATCAGGCGCTCCTCGGAGAGGTCCTGGGTCATGCGCACGAGGTAGGGGCCGGCGAGGAGCGTTATGCCGACGAGGACCGCGAGGGCCGCCTGCAGAACCGAGCCGAGGTGGGCCGCGGAGCCCTGGAGGACGAAGATGCCGGAGACACCGGCGGTGACCAGCAGGACGCCGCCCGCGGCGCGCAGCAGGCTGAGGGTGCGCTTGCGGCGGCCGACCTCGACCCAGCGGGCCCGGCGGGCGTTGTCGGCCTGGCGCCAGACCAGGGCCACGCCGGCGCCGACCAGCACGGCGGGCCAGAGGTAGGCCTTGGCGCCGGTGCCGAGATTGACGTTGCCCACGAAGACCATGGCCACGACGACCATGAGGAGCAGGGCGACGATCTGGCCCTTGTCGGGCCTGCGGGCGACGAGTCTGCGGCGGCCGTCCGGCGAGGTCTCGGTGGAGACGAGGGACGGCGTCCGCTGCCCGCCGACCCCGCCCACGCCGAGCGGCACGAAGAACCAGAACGCCGCGTACAGCAGGGCACCGAGCCCGTCCGCCATGAACAGGCCCACGAAGACGAGCCGCACCCAGATGACGGGCAGCCCGAGATGCCCGGCGAGCCCCCGCGCCACACCACCGAGCCAGCGTCCGTCGCTGCTGCGGTAGAGCTTGCGCGGCGGCCGCGGTTCGACGAGTGGCGCTGCTGCGGCTTCCGGCATGCCATCGATGTTCACACGGCGGGCGGGCGGGGGCATCAGGGTCGTCCCCCTAGACGCCCCTGATCTTCGACATGTGCAAAAACGTCGGGCCGTCGAACGCTCCCCCGGCGCCGGCTCAGGGGCGATATCAGGGTCCGGCCAGGGTCGTTCCGACTCCCGCCGGGGCGGCTCGCCCGTCACCATGGACACATGACAGATCACCAGCACGCCGCGGACCCGGCGCCCGACGAGGGTGCCTCGTCCGCCGCGCCTCCCGTGGCCGCCGCGGGTGAGGATTCGCGCGCGCATGTGCGGGCGGATGCGCGGACGGAAGCGGGTGCGGCCGACCGGCCGGGCCCGGCTCCCGGCGGCCCGGCCGGCGGAGGCGTCGAGGGACCCGGCGAGGCCGGGGCCGCCGCGCCGCCCGCGAGGTTCCGGCGCGACCGGCGGTTCAAGGTGCTCGCCGGGGTGTGCGCGGGGCTCGGGCGGCAGTGCGACATGGACCCGGTGATCTTCCGCATCACGCTCGCCGTGCTCTCCGCGACCGGCGGCATCGGCCTCATCTTCTACGGCTTCGCCTGGCTCCTCGTCCCGTACGAGGACGAGGAGGAGAACGAGGTCCGCAAGCTGCTGACCGGCCGTGTCGACGGCCAGGCCCTGACGGCCGTGCTGTTCGCGCTGGTCGGCTGCGGGGTGTTCCTGACGATGCTGAACAACGGCGGGGTGCTCACCTTCGCCGTCATCCTCTCCCTCCTCCTCGCCGGCGCCGGGTACTGGGCCCGCCACCGCGGCGCCCCCGACACCGATCCGCTGGCCGCGCAGGCCGTCGCCGACGCCCCTCCGGAGGCCCAGGCACCGCCGGTGGGCCCCGGATACCCGTCCTGGTGGCGCGAACCCATCGTCAAGGACGGCACGCACGAGGGCGGCACCGGCTATCTGTGGGGCCCCCGCGACTCCCGCGACCGGGACATCGCGGCGGCCGTCAACATCGGCCTCGGCAGATACGACGGGGCACGCGCCGCCACCCGCACCGCCCGCCCGCAGCCACCAAGACCGCGTGGCCCGCGCTGGATCGGCGGCTGGGTCTTCCTGTTCGCCCTGCTCGCGGGCGGTCTCGGCACCACTCTGACGTGGGATGAGCACCCGCTCGGCACCAGCCTCCAGACCGGCCTGTCCTGCGCCCTCATCGTCATCGGCCTCGGCATTGCGATCAGTTCCTTCCTCGGGCGTACCGGGGCGGGCTCGATCTTCCTGGCGGTGATCACGGCGGGACTCCTCGCCGGTTCGGCGGCGCTGCCCAAGGACATCGGCACGCACTGGATCGAGAAGACCTGGCGCCCCGCCGCGGTCGCGGACGTCCAGCCCGTGTACGACCTCGGCACCGGCGTCGGCACGCTGGATCTGACGGGGCTGGACCTCGCCGGGGGAAAGACGGTGACCGCCCGGGCCGAGGTGGGCGTGGGCAAGCTGAAGGTGGTCGTACCGAAGGACGTGACCGTGAAGGTCAGCATCGACGTGGGCGTGGGCGACATCCAGCTCCCGGGCGACGACCAGGAGGACGTGGACGTGGAACCGGGCAAGCACCAGGAGGTCACCCTGACACCGCCCAAGGGCACCAGATCCTCCGGCACTCTCGATCTCGACCTACAGGTCGGCGCCGGCCAAGCGGAGGTGAGCCGTGCTACGTCATGAGTTCCGCCCCGGCAAACTGCTCGCCGGTCTGTTCCTGGCCCTGGCCGGCATCATCTACGCCGGCGACGCGGGCGGCGCCTGGGAGACCCCGTGGTTCGCGGCCATCCCCATCGTCACGGGCGGCCTCTGCCTGGCGGCCGCGACGGGCCTCGCGACTCGCGCGGTCCGTCGACGGCGTGCGAGGGGTGGGGCGAGCGCGGGTGCGGTGGGCGAGTCGGAGGGGGCGGGCTGACCGAGGGGGCGGCGCGGTCGGGCCGCGGCCCCCTTCGCCGTCGTCCGGCTAGTACGCCGCGGCCCGTCCCCGTCGTCGGGATCGCCAGGCCGCGTCGAGTGAGAAGTTCGGGGCGCCTGCGAGGACCAGGGGGAGCCAGGCCATCAGGTAGGCGAGGTCGTTGCCGTAGTAGTACGGGTCCGAGGCCCAGCTCATCGTCAGCCAGAGGCTCAGGGAGATCAGGGCTCCGCCGAGGGCGGCCAGACGGGCGAGGAGGCCGAGGAGGGTGCCGATGCCGACGGCCAGTTCGCCGAGGGCGATGGCGTAGCCGAAGCCGACGGGACTCTTCAGCGCCATGTCGATCATGTCGGGGATCGCCGCGGAGTCCCGGACGTTGCGCATCTGGTCGCCGATGGAGCCGGTCCCGGAGGCCTTCATGAAGGCGCTGTCGGTGAGTTTGTCCAGGCCGGCGTAGATGAAGGTGACGCCGAGGAAGAGGCGTAGCGGGAGCAGGGCGTAACGGGTGGCGGTGTCCCGCCAGCTCCGGTCGCCGTCGTAGTAGGGGGTGTGCGTGTCCGTACGGAAGCTGTGCGTCATCGCTCCGAGCCGCCTCTCACCCAGCGTGCCGTGACCCCTCAAAAGACGATACGCAGGAACGGGAGAAGCCGCTCAATGCTGACGCGACCGTTTTCCGCGGCTCGGGCCCAAGGAGGTGGTGGCGTCGCGGCAGGGGACCATCCGCCAGGCCACTGCCCACGGCCGCGGCCCGGCCCCCCGCCCACTCCTCAGTCCGTCACATCGATCCCGTACCGATTCGTCTCCACCCCCGCCGCGGTGACCACCTGCACCTCCACCCGCCCAGGCTCCACATCCGCCGGCACCGGCACCGTCAGGACCGCGTCCGTCGGGTTGCTGAAGCCTCCGTTCACCGGGACGAGGGGGACATGGACGTGGACGGTGCCGACGCGGACCGTCATACGGGACAAGCGCTCCGCGCCCTGCGCCCCCGGGGGGACGAAACCGGCGCCGCGGATCTCGATGTCGTCGCCCGTGCGGATCGGCGCGTCGAGGTCGCCGGCCTCGCGGGCGCGGACGACGGAGAGGATGACCGGGCGGCCGCCCTCGGCGTACTTGCCGGCCACGTAGGTCGCCGCCGAGATGAGGACGACCACCGCCAGGCCCCAGGGGAGGTCGGGGAGCTGGTCGGGGCGGCGGGCGAGGCGGACCGCCGCGAACAGCAGGGCGACGGTGCTGATCACGACGTACTGGATGTCGGCGAAGGTGCCCCGGCCCGCGTCGTCCGTCAGGAGGTCGGCGGCGCGCGGGCGGTCGGCGCGTACCTTCTGCAGCCGCTGCCCCAGAACGCGCAGGCCGACCACGCGCCGCACCAGGACCGCGATGGCGCACACCACGGCGAGGACCGTCACCACGCCCGCCCCGCGGTCGAGGTCGAAGCCGGAGATCAGCGTGTCGCGCTCGGCGGGGTCGGAGGCGGCGGCGAGACGGCCGACCAGGACCAGCACGGCGTACGCCACGAACAGCACCCAGGCCACGGCCACCGCGCGCGAGGTGGACAGGCGGTTGTCCTCGCCGATCACGGGCGCGAGCGCGCCGCCCCGGGCCCGGTGGAACCAGGACGCGGCGGTCAGCGCGCCGGCCGTCAGCAGCGCGGCCAGCAGACCGGCGGTCCGGGCCGAGGTCCAGCCCGCGCCGATCGCCGTCAGTGCCTGGACCAGCAGCAGGACGACCACACCGGCCCACACCGTGCACGCGGTCCGGCTCCACATCCGGGCCAGCCAGGCCTCGCCCTCGGCGCGGCCGCGCTCGGCGACGACCTCCGCGGACTGGGTCAGCTCCTCCGACACCCACTGGCGGGAGGCAGAGGCCGAGTGGGCCACGGCGGCCGGCAACCCCTGTCCGGCGGCGAACTCGTCCCGTTTCAGCACGAATTCGGCGACCGCCCGCCGATGCCCCGCCCGCGCCCCGTGCGGACAGTCCCCGCAGGTGCAGCCACCCCCGTGAGCGCCAGCCTCCACGCTCTGTCTCGCCTCCTGCACCGCCACGTCCGACGCCTGCCTTCCCCGCGATTCCCACGCGCTGCGGCCCCGCCGAAGCCTCGGCGGACCGCTCTGCAACTCCCGTGCGATGACAGCGAATTGTGCCCTACGCCACTGGGTGCCCGTCCGGCAGGTCTGGTCAGGGCGGGTGAAGACCGGACCGCCGTGTTGACCCGGCTGCGAGAATTTCCCTATGGCCGAGATCATCCAGCGCGACGGGACCTGGGCCTTCGACGGCACAACTGTCAGGATCACGCCGGGACTCCACCGCTCCGTGCCACTGTTCCGGCAGACGTACGGCGAGATCGCCGTGCCCCTGGAGGCTGTCTCGGGCGTGGTCTACGAACCCGAACGCAAGCGCGGGCGGCTGCGGATGCGGCTGCGCGAGGGGGCGGATCCGCTGCTCCACGCGACGGGCGGACGGCTGCCGGACCCCGCGGACCCCTACCGGCTGTTGGTGGACATCGACCGCTCGGGGGTCGCCGAGTACATGGCGGAGGAGATCCGCCGGGCGCTGCTGCTCGACCAGGTCCCCAAGGACCCGACGAAGACGTATCTGCTGGCCGGTCCGCCGGTCCCGGTCTCGGTGCGCTCCTCCGACGGCACGGTCTCCTTCGACGGTCTCCAGGTCCGTATCGACTGGTCGGACACCTCCGACCGGGTCAAACGCGCGACCGGGCCGCGGATCATCGCCATCGACGACGTCGTGGGGGTCGAATGGCTGCCCAACTCCGGCTACGAGGACGGCTTCCTGCGCTTCGTGACCCGTGAGACGGCGTTCTCGAAGCTGCCGCCGGAGAAGGACCCGTACGCCCTCGATCTGTGGGGCAGCGCCCGCCGCGACCTGCTCACGGCCCTGGTCGCCACCGCGGTCACCGCCCGTCTCCCGCATCCCTCCACCCGCACCGGCAACGACCTCGCGGAGGGCCGCCCCGCGCGGCTCCCGCTGGCTGTACCGCCCCAGGCCGATCACCACGACGTCCTCCTGCGCAGGCTCCGGGAGCTGGGCGAGCTGCACCGCGACGGGGTTCTCACCGACGAGGAGTTCGCGATGACCAAGGCCGCGGTGCTGCGGGGTTTCTGAGCCCCCTCGGCAGGGGGCTCAGCTCAGCAGATCCGGCTCGCTGCGGCTGATGTCCTGCCACAACGGCTGATAGTTGATCCACGCCACCAGGTCCCCGCCCAGTTGCTCCCGTGTCGCCACCGCCGCCTTGTGCTCGATGAGAACCGGCCGGCCGGCCGCCCTGGCCGTCAGCTGGACCTGCGAGGACCGTTCCATGGACAGGAACCACCAGGCCGCCGCGTCCACCGAGTCCCCCACGGTCAGCAGGCCGTGGTTGCGCAGCACCAGGCCCTTGCGGCAGTCGAGCGCGGCGGCGATCCGCCGGCCCTCGGCGGCGTCGACGGCGACGCCCGAGTAGGCGTCGTAGACGGCGTGGTCCTCGTAGAACGCGCAGCTCTCCTGGGTGATCGGGTCCAGGAGCTCCCCCAGGGCGGCCAGCGCGCGGCCGTGCACGGAGTGGCAGTGGGCGACCGCGACGACGTCGGGGCGGGCGGCGTGGACCTGGGCGTGGACGGTGAACGCGGCCTGGTTGACGTGGTAGCGGCCCTCGATGACCTGCCCCTCGGAGTTGGCGAGGACCAGATCGCTCACCGTCACATGCCGGAAGGGCATCCCGAAGGGGTTGACCCAGAAGCAGTCGCTGAATTCCGGGTCGCGCGCGGTGATGTGCCCGGACACCCCGTCCTCGAAGCCCATCCTCCCGAAGATCCGCAGCGCCCCCGCGAGCCGTTCCTTGCGGTGCCGGCGCTCGTCCTCGACCGCGTCGTGCATCGGCGGCATCGCGAACTGGAGGCTGTCCGTGGGCAGGGGTGTCGGCGGCTTGGGCCCATACGTCCCGTGCATCTGTCCTCCAGCACTGGGGTTGCTTTACGGGGCGGAAGTTACCGCCGGTCAGCGCAGGAGAACAGAGCCGTTATGAAAAGATGACGTGCGCAATCGATCCGGCCCGCGCCACTTCGCGCAATACGGACAGCAGATGTCGGGTATGAGCGCCAGACTCGCCGTATGACAGCAAACTGGGCGGCCTTCACCACCGCCGAACCCGACTTCGCCCAGCGCGTCGAGGAACGCTTCGGCGCCTTCACCCACCACACCCTCGCGACGCTCCGCAAGGACGGCTCCCCGCGCACGAGCGGTCTGGAGGTCCGTTTCCTGAACGGCGAGCTCTGGCTCGGCATGATGCCGGACTCGCTCAAGGCGCTCGACCTGCTCCGCGACCCGCGCTTCGCACTCCAGGCGAATCCCGGCGAGGGGCAGAGCATGGGCGGCGGGGACGTCCGGATCAGCGGGCGGGCGATCGAGGTGGTGGACGCCGGGACGAAGGCCGGATACGGCGAAGAGGTGGAACCGCCGGAGCCGTTCCACCTCTTCCGCACCGAGCTGACGGAGGTCGTACGGACCTACGTCGAGGACGACAAGTACCTGGTCGTCCAGGCCTGGAAGCCCGGTGAGCCCGTGCGCACGATCAAGCGCACCTGAGCCCCTTCACAAGAGGGGGCCTACTCCCACTCGATGGTGCCCGGCGGCTTCGACGTCACGTCGAGGACCACGCGGTTGACGTCGGCCACCTCGTTCGTGATCCGCGTCGAGATCTTCGCCAGCACCTCGTACGGCAGTCGCGACCAGTCGGCGGTCATGGCGTCCTCGGAGGACACCGGGCGCAGCACGATCGGGTGGCCGTAGGTGCGGCCGTCGCCCTGGACGCCGACGCTGCGGACGTCCGCGAGCAGCACCACCGGGCACTGCCAGATGTCCCGGTCGAGGCCGGCCGCGGTCAGCTCCTCGCGGGCGATGGCGTCCGCGTCGCGGAGCAGGTCGAGCCGCTCCTTGGTGACCTCGCCGACGATCCGGATGCCGAGACCCGGGCCGGGGAACGGCTGGCGCTGGACGATCTCCTCCGGCAGGCCCAGCTCCTGGCCGACCATCCGGACCTCGTCCTTGAACAGCTTGCGCAGCGGCTCGATCAGCTGGAACTCGAGGTCCTCGGGGAGGCCGCCGACGTTGTGGTGGGACTTGATGTTGGCGGTGCCGGTACCGCCACCGGACTCGACCACGTCGGGGTAGAGGGTGCCCTGGACGAGGAACTCCACCGCCGGACCCTCGTCCGCGATGATCTCCGCCTGCGCCTGCTCGAAGACCCGGATGAACTCCCGGCCGATGATCTTCCGCTTCTCCTCGGGGTCCGAGACACCCTTGAGCGCGGTCAGGAAGCGCTCCTCCGCGTCGACGACGACCAGCTTGACGCCGGTCGCGGCCACGAAGTCCTTCTCGACCTGCTCGGTCTCGCCCTTGCGCATCAGACCGTGGTCGACGTACACGCAGGTCAGCTGGTCGCCGATGGCGCGTGCGACGAGGGCCGCGGCCACCGCGGAGTCGACGCCGCCGGACAGACCGCAGATGGCGCGCTTGTCGCCGACCTGCTCACGGATGGCCGTGACCTGCTCCTCGATCACATTGCCCGTGGTCCAGGACGGGGTCAGGCCCGCGCCCCGGTACAGGAAGTGCTCCAGGACCTGCTGGCCGTGCGTGGAGTGCATGACCTCGGGGTGGTACTGGACGCCGTAGAGCTTCTTCTCGTCGTTCTCGAAGGCGGCGACCGGGACGACGTCCGTGGCGGCCGTGACGGAGAAGCCCTCGGGGGCGGCGGAGCAGGCGTCGCCGTGGGACATCCAGACGGACTGCTCGTCGGGGGTGCCCTCGAAGAGCGTCGAGCCGGACCGCGACACATGGAGCGGCGTACGGCCGTACTCACGGGCGCCGGTGTTGTCGACCGTGCCGCCGAGGGTCGTGGCCATCAGCTGGAAGCCGTAGCACATGCCGAAGATCGGGACGCCGGCCTCGAAGAGCTCGCGGTCCAGGCGCGGGGCGCCCTCCGCGTAGACCGAGGAAGGGCCGCCGGAGAGGATGATCGCCGCCGGGTTCTTGGCGAGCATCTCCGCGACCGGCATGGTGCTCGGCACGATCTCGCTGTAGACCCGGGCCTCGCGGACACGGCGGGCGATGAGCTGGGCGTACTGCGCGCCGAAGTCGACGACCAGGACGGTGTCGGGGGCGGCGGCGGGGGTCGCTGATGACACGGGTTGCCTTCCGGCGTGAGCGAGGTGTGTGTGGGGCCGAGTCTACCGGGCGCGGCGGGGCCGCTCCCGGGGCAAGCCCTGTCTCACGATACGAACCGGGTTGGACGCCCCCGCGAGGCGCGGCATACTGCTCCCATGCTCACGCACCCGACCTTCCTCTTTACCTATGGCACCCGGCCCGCCGGCTGCCATGGTCGTGCTGCTTGAGCTACTGACAAGCGACTTCCCAGGCGCCCCGGGCCGACAAGGTCCGGGGCGCCTGTCGTTTTCTCCGGACCCTGCCGCTCCGGGGCACCTCGACCCCCTTCCAGACGAGGAGCTCCCCATGACCGCCATCGACGTGACCGGCGCCCGTACCTCCGAGGCCGCGGATGTGATCACCGGCGCCCGTGAGCGCATCGACGCGCTCGACGACCGGATCATCGGTCTGATCCAGGAACGGATGGCCGTGTCCGCTGTCATCCAGGAGGCGCGGATCACCTCCGGCGGCCGGCGCGTGAACCTCTCCCGCGAGATGGAGGTTCTCAACCACTACAGCGAGGCGCTGGGCAGGCCGGGCACCTCCCTCGCGATGACCCTTCTCGAACTGTGCCGCGGTCGCATCTGAGTTCGGGCCCCGCCTCACCCGTACGGCGCGTGACCGGGACGCGGACCGCTTCGTTGGTGGGGTGTCCGCGCCAGCCAGGGGCGGGCCCGAAAGAACCACGCGTGGCTCGCTGGGGCGATGAGACGTACGGATCGTGCCGTACGTCGTGGGACCTCGCTCCAGGTAAGTGACCGGACGGCAGGGGACAGCAGCCCGGTCACCCAAGAGAACGGCCGGCTCCGGGGACGCCCGGGGCCGACCGACGGAAAAGTGCACAACGAGTACAGGCAAAGTGCCGGAACACGTACAAGACCGGACCGAACGGTTGCGGTGGCCGGGTCCATCCAGCACGATGCCTACAAAGCCCAAGTCCCCTCGCAGACAACCACATTGCCTTTGTCCTCCCGCACTGCCAGAGGTCGAGACCAACCGCACGCCCCGACTGCGCCGGGGCGCCGACCCAGGCACGTGAGGCAAGCGGCGCAACCCCCCGGCGCCGCTCCCAGGCACCGGTGCTGCCCTGACGCCGGTGCTGACGAAAGAAGGGCCCCGCGGCTCCGTCCCGCGGGGCCCTTCGCCGTGCCCCGGTCCTCCCCACCTCGGACCGCTGTGCGTCAGACGCGGGAGACCGTCCCGCAGTCCTGCCCCTGACGGATGTCCTTGCTGCGGTCGTACGGGTCCGACGTCGGGCCGGTCGGGGGCTCGCTCGTCGGATTGTCCGAGGGGAACTGCGGGTGGAACCAGCCGTCGTGGGCGTCACAGGCCGAGTTGCCGGCGTCCCGGTCGTGCCGCAGGACGGTGAGCTTGCCGGGGGTGATGTCGTACCTGGCCGGGTCGGAGAGTTCGACGTCGAGGACGCGGCGGACGATGATGCGGGTCACCTCGGGCGAGCCGTCGGCGCGGACCACCGGGTAGACGAAGGTGTAGTCGGCGTGGACGGCGACGGCGGCGCCCTCGCCCGCCTCGAACGTCATCCGGCCGCGGACCTTCACTACGTCGCCGACCGGCCGGACCTCGTCCGGGTCGAAACGGGTGAACATCGACAGCGGGTCGTGCTTCTCGTCCGGATCGCTCAGGGCGGTCTTCAGCCGCGAGAGGACGTCCTTCTGCTTCGGGTCCAATATGTCCAGCGCCGCCTCGGGGCGTTCGCCGCGCAGTGTCGCCGGGTCGAGGTTCGAGGAGATCAGCAGTTCCCTGGTCAGCCGAAGGGCCTGGGCGACCTCCGCCTTCGACCGTCCGCCGACCGCTTCCGCCTTCGGTGCGAGGATGCCGGCCTTGCCGTCGGCCCAGCGCTTGGCCGGGGAGCCGGCGAACGGATCGTCCAGGGTGGGTGTCGCGGGGGCCGCGGCGGAGGGCGGGGCGGTGGGGGCCGCGGTCTCCTCGGGGAGCGGTGCCCCGGAGTCGGAGGTCCCGCTGCCGAAGGGGTCGCCCGGCAGCAGCGAGGGCTTCAGCGCCACGACGGCCACGACGAGGGCGAGGAGCAGACCGAGGGCCGTCCACACCCGCCGGCCGCGCCTCTTGTCCTGGAGCGGCGGACCCGGACGCCAGCTTTCGGGCGTCTCACCGCGGGCCTCCTGCTGCCGCAGACGCTCGGTCACCATGCGGGCGCGCGCGGAGGGCTCCTTCGGGGCCTCCCGCTCGCCGGCGCGGGTGAACTGTTCCCAGACGTCGTCGGGGACTTCGGGGGTCGAGGAGGAGTCCTCGGACGGCTTGTCAGACACGACGGCAGTTCTATGGGCTGAGAAAGCACTTTCACAAGCGCAATCGGAATGTGACTCAGGCCACATAAGGTTTCTGTGAATGCGGGGGCAACCATTCACAGGCTTCACGAATCAAACCAGGCGAACCACGGGCCACACCCGCACCCCACAGGCGGGGCCCACCAAGCCCCACTCATGTGCTGCGACACGCAGCACACCGGACTTCCTGAGGTCATTCATGAAGCTTCGCCGTGCCATGGCCGCAGCGGCCGCGACGGCTGTCATAGCCCCGCTCGCGCTGCTGTCCGCGCCTGTCGCGTTCGCGGACGAGACGACTCCGACTCCCACCGAGACGGTCACCAGCACGCCGACGGAGGAGCCGACCGACACGGCCGAGCCGACCCCGACGGACACCACGCTGCCCACCGACACCGCGCTCCCGACCGACACGGCGACGACGACCGCCACCGCCACGGCGACCGACACCGCGACGGCCACCGCCACGGCCACGGAGTCGGACGAGCCCGAGCCCTCCGACTCGGCCGAGCCGAGCGAGGAGCCGACCGACCCGGACGTCCCGTACTGCGAGGACGTCGACAAGGACTTCGCGGACGCCAAGGTGTCCGCGGACATCAAGGGCCTGCCCGGCAAGATCGTCGCCGGTGACGGCTTCCACAACTTCAAGCTGACCGTCACCAACGACTCCGGCACCACGGTCGACGGCGTCGCGTTCTACGCCGAGGTCGAGAACTACGAGCTCGACGAGTCCAAGTGGCTCAGCCCGTACGTCGACCTGGAGTTCAAGAACACCGAGACCGGCACCTGGGACCGCATCGGCGACGAAACCTTCGCCGGTGACTACTTCTTCTACGTCGACTCGCTGAAGGCCGGCAAGACCAAGTCGGTCGACCTGCGCGTCAGCATCGGCTCCAAGGCCCCGGCCGGCGACGCCTACTCCTTCGGCTCCGGCGCCTACCTGGACAACGTCGACGGCCAGGACTGCATCGCCGAGGGCTGGGCCCAGTACGACTTCGAGGTCCTGAAGGCCGGCTCGCCCAACCCGGACCCGGGCACGGCCGACCCGAGCGACAACGGCAAGGACTCGGTGAAGAAGCCGCAGGGTGACGTCTCCGAGCTGCCGACGGGCAACCTCGCCGACACCGGTTCCAGCTCGGCGCTGCCGACCATCGGTCTCGTCGGCGGTGCCGCGATCGTCGCCGGTGCCGGCGCCGTCTTCGCGATGCGTCGCCGCAAGGCGGGCGCGGAGGGCTAGAGCCCGGCCGCAAGGCTGCAAGACAAAGAGAAGGACCTGCGCTCGGAGGGGGGTGCAGGTCCTTCTCTTCATGTGCGCAGGGGCTACGGCGGAGCTACTTCTTCGGCGGCACCGCCGGTATCCCCAGGAACGGCAGCCGCAGCGCGCCGAACGCCTCCGCCGGAACCGCCGCCGTCCGCGGCTCGACCGGCTTCAGACGTTCGTACGCCGCGCCCTGCGCCGGACGCGGGTCCGCCTCGCCCTTGTTGGGCCAGTACGACATCGCCCGCTCGGCCTGTGCGGTGATCGTCAGGGACGGGTTCACCCCGAGGTTCGCCGAGACCGCGGCGCCGTCGACGACCGAGATGCCGGGGTGGCCGTAGAGGCGGTGGTACGGGTCGATCACACCGTCCTCGGCGGTGGCGCCGATGGGGCAGCCGCCGAGGAAGTGGGCGGTGAGCGGGGTGCCCATCAGCTCGCCGACGTTGGAGCCCGCGAAGCCGTTGATCTCGGCCGCGATCGCCGACGCGCCCTCCGAAGCGGCCCTGATCTGCTTGGGGTTGGGGGCTCCGTGGCCCTGGCGGGCGGTGAGCAGGCCCTTCCCCACGCCGTCCGGCTTCAGGTACGTCGTCAGGGAGTTGTCCAGCGACTGCATCACCAGGCCGATGATGGTCCGCTCCGACCAGCGGCGGTTGGAGAGGGAGCGCATCACCAGCAGGGGGTGCCGGGCCGCGTTCGCCATCCAGGCCAGGACCCGCGAGGAGCCCTCGGTGTACGGGACCTGGAGAATGGACAGGCCGCCCATCGAGTTGGAGCCCTTGCCGTAGCGGACCGGCTCGATGTGGGTGTTCGCGTCCGGGTGGATGGACGAGGTGATGGCCACGCCCCGGGTGAAGTCGGCCCTCTTGTCGCCGGTCGCCTTGCGGTAGCGCCGGTCGCTGGTCTGCGCGCCGACCAGTGCCTCGGAGTTGGTGCGGGTCAGCTCGCCCAGCTTTTCGGACAGGTGCGGCAGCTGGCCGCCCGCCTTCATGCGGTGCAGCAGGGTCTGGGTCCCGTAGGTGCCGGCGGCGAGGACGACACGGCGGGCCTTGAAGGTCCGGCCCTTGCCCTTGCGCTGCTGGTCCGTCGGCAGGGTGGCGATCGCGTACCCGCCCTGGGAGTCGTCCGTGACCGAGACGACCGTCGTCATGGGGAACACCACCGCGCCCGCCTTCTCGGCGAGGTACAGGTAGTTCTCGTTGAGGGTGTTCTTCGCACCGTGACGGCAGCCGGTCATGCACTCACCGCACTCGGCGCACGCCTTGCGGTCCGGTCCCGCGCCACCGAAGTACGGGTCCGCGACCCGCTCGCCGGGTTTCGCCTTCACCGCGCCGTCGGCGTCCTGCCCGTCACCGAAGAACACCCCGACGGGCGCCATGTGGAAGGTGTCCCCGACGCCCATCCGCTGGGCCGCCGCCTTCAGATGGACGTCGGACGGGGTCATCGTCGGGTTGAGCCGTACGCCGAGCATGCGCTGCGCCTGGTCGTAGTACGGCTTCAACTCCTCTTCCCAGTCCGTGATGTCACGCCACTGCGGGTCCTCGAAGAACGGCTTCGGCGGCACGTAGAGCGTGTTGGCGTAGTTGAGCGAGCCGCCGCCGACCCCCGCACCGGCGAGCACCATCACGTTGCCCAGCAGATGGATGCGCTGGAGCCCGTACATACCGAGCCTGGGTGCCCAGAGGTAGTTCTTGATGTCCCAGGAGTTCTTGGGGAGGGTGCCCGGGGTGAAGCGGCGGCCGGCCTCCAGGACGCCTACGCGGTAGCCCTTTTCGGTGAGGCGGAGGGCGGTGACGGATCCTCCGAAGCCGGATCCGACGACGATCACGTCGTAGTCGTAAGCGTCCTGAGGCACGTGCGTTCTCTCCTTTGAGCGTGCAGTGCTGTGAGCGTGCGGTGCGGGTCGGTCTAGCGGAACCGGAACGCCTTCATCAGGCGCAGGCTGCGGCTCATGAACTGGGCGTACGCCTCGTCGCTCATGCCCAGCGACGGCGCCATCGGCAGCAGCCGCTGCTGGGCCACCGTCTGGGCCTCCGTGTACTTGAGGATGCCCTCGGAGCCATGGCGGCGGCCGAGGCCGGAGTCCTTCATGCCGCCCATCGGGGACTGGACGCTGCCGTAGGCGGGCGCGTAGCCCTCGTTGACGTTGACCGTGCCGGTGCGCAGCCGGGAGGCGACCTCGCGGCCGCGCTTGCCGTCCTTCGTCCAGACCGAGGAATTGAGGCCGTACGACGTGGAGTTGGCCTGTGCGACGGCCTCGTCGTCGGTCTTGAAGCGGTAGATGGAGACGACCGGGCCGAAGGTCTCCTCCGCGCAGATCGCCATGGGCTCGGTGACGCCGTCCAGGATCGTCGGCTCGAAGAAGTACGGGCCGATGTCCGGGCGGGCGACACCGCCGGCGACGACCGTGGCGCCCTTGGAGACGGCCTCCTCGACGTGCCGGGTGACGGTCTCCAGCTGGCGCTCGCCGACGAGGGAGCCCATGTCGGCGCCGTAGGCGAGGGACTTGCCGAGCCGCATGGCCTTGGTGCGGGCGGCGAAGCGCTCCAGGAAGGCGTCGGCGACCGACTCGTGGACGTACAACCGCTCTATGGAGATGCAGAGTTGGCCGGCGGAGGAGAAGCAGGCACGGACGGCTCCCGCCGCCGCCTTCTCGATGTCGGCGTCCTCGAGGACCAACATCGCGTTCTTGCCGCCGAGTTCGAGCGAGACGCCGACCAGGCGGGCGGCGGCGCCCTGGGCGACCTCGCGGCCGGTGCGGGTGGAGCCGGTGAAGGAGACGTAGTCGGCGTGCCGGACGACCTCGGGGCCGACGACGGGGCCCTCGCCGAGGACGACCTGGAAGACGTCCGCGGGCAGCCCGGCCTCGATCAGCAGGTCGCGCGCCCACAGGGCGGTCAGGCAGGTCTCGGTGTCGGGCTTCATCACGACCGCGTTGCCCGCGACGAAGGCGGGGAGCGCGTCGCCGACGGACAGCTCCAGGGGGTAGTTCCAGGGGGCGATCTGGCCGACCACGCCCCGCGGGTGGCGCAGCTCGGTGACCTTGGTGAGGGTCGGCATGGCGCCCGCGTGCCGCTTGGGCCGCAGATAGGAGGGTGCCCGGCGGCCGTAGTGGCGGGCGGCGACCGCGACGGCCTGCACCTCCTCGTGGGCGTGCAGACGGGCCTTGCCGGTCTCCAGCTGGATCAGGTCGAGGACCTCGGCCTGGCGGGCGAGCACCAGGTCGTGGAAGCGGAGCAGCACGGCGGCCCGCTGCCGTACGGGCGTCCGCTCCCACACGGCCTGCGCCTTGCGGGCCGCCGCGTAGGCCTTCTCGACGTCCTGCGGCGTCGACTCGGGCAGGTCGGCCAGCTTCTCGCCGGTGAACGGCGTGTGGTTGGCGGTCCGACCGGAGCCGACCACACCCTTGGTGAGCTGGGCGACCAGCTCCGGGGTGACCACGTCGGCGGCGGTCCGGGCGCCCTCAGGGGCGGGGGCGAGGGGGTTGGTGGCCTGAGCCGAAGCCTTCGAGTCCGTCATGAGGCGCAGAGTATGCCGGAGCGGGGGCTTTGGGTACCCGTCGGTAATCGGGATTCACGGAGTACTCACACGGCGCCAGTGATCACTGGCGCAAAAGCCGCTGATCAGCGCGTTGTTCGGTGTCGATCACCAGCCGCTCACTCTTTTTCGATCACGAGCCGGTCACGGACCGCCTTGTACAACGCCATGCCCTCCTTCTCGGCCGCCGTCCCCTTCGGCATGTCGACCCGGAGCTCGTAGAGACGGCCGTCGTCGGTCATGACGGACAGCTGCATGACCCGGGTCGGGTCGTCGCCCTGGTCGTCGTAGGTCGTGTCGGCCTGTACGGCGTAATCGCCCCCGAAACTGGTCTCGGTGAGCCGGGTCTCGGCCTCCGGGTGCGTCGCCCAGGATCTCTTCTGCTGGTCCGCCCGGCCCATGGCCGTGGTGCTGGGCTGGTCCCACAGGCTGAGGCGGAGGTCGATGCCGCCCTCCCCGTAGATCACCATCCGCGGCTGGTCGGTGGCGCTGCCCTGCCGGTGGGTCTCCCCGTACCGGCTCGGGACCGAGAGCGTGGCCTTCATGGCCTTCTCGGGGTGCTTCTCCCAGGGCTCGTCGGCGAGGTCGGTGGCGGCGGGCGCGAGGGGGGCCGAGGTGTACGTCGGTTCGGTCACACCGGCGGGCTCGGGCTCGGCGAGGAAGTAGGACGTGCCGAGCCAGGCGCCGCCGACCAGAGCGACCCCGAGCAGGGCGGCCGGGAGGGGGCGGCGCAGGAGGTGGGGCTTCCGCGGCGACGTCGTCGGTACGACGGTGGTGTCCGGCTGCTCCGACTGCTCCGGCTGCTCCGGTACGGGCTCGGGTCGCGGTCCCCGCAGGCGTACGGTTCCGGAGTCCTCATCCAACTCCGTTATTCGGTCCGGTACTTGGGCCACCGGCGTGGCGTGCAGCGGCGGCACCGGCCACCCCTCCGCCGCCGCCTCCAGGATCTTGGCGGCTTCCTCGGCGTCCGGCCGCAGATCGGGGTCCTTCCCCAGCAGCCCGCTGATCAGGGGGCTCAGCGGACCGGCCCGCTTGGGCTCGGGCGGGTCGAAGGAGAGGATCGCGGCGAGGGTGGACTCCAGCGTCGTACGCCGGAAAGGCGGTTCGCCCTCCACGGCGGCGTACAGCAGGACGCCCAGGGACCACAGATCGGAGGGCGGACCGGCGCCCCGCCCGGACATCCGCTCGGGGGCGATGAACTCGATGGAGCCGACGAACTCGCCGCTGACGGTGAGGGATTCCTCGCCCTGGACATGGGCGATGCCGAAGTCGGTGAGGACGACCCGGCGGTGCGGGCCGAGCAGCACGTTGGCGGGCTTCACATCGCGGTGCACGATCCCGACGGCGTGCGCGGCGCGCAGGGCGCCGAGGACGGCCAGGCCGATCCGGGCGGTCTCGGCCGGGGCGACCGGGCCACGCCGGAGCACCTCGTGCAGGGACTCCCCGCGCACCCACTCCATGACGATCCAGGGCAGTCCGTCCTCGACGACCACGTCATGGATGGACACGGCGGCGGGATGGTCGACCCGGGCGGCGGCACGGGCCTCCCGGTAGAGCCGGTGAGAGGCCCGCTGATGGACCTCGTCCTCCGGGTCACCGGGCAACCTCGGCTGCTTCACGGCGACTTCGCGGTCCACCAGCTCGTCGTGCGCCCGCCAGACGGTGCCCATGCCGCCCGACCCGATGCGCTCGGCCAGACGGTAACGGCCGCCTATCAGTCGGCCCTTCGGGCTGGTGCCGCCCCGGTCGTTGCTCATGCCCCATCAGTACCTTGTGGGGCGGTTGCTTGTCGACGCGGGTCAGAGCACGTCCACGTCGAGGTTCGCGATCGTCGTCCTCGCCACCTCTTGCCCGCGCTTCGTGAAGTCGCCCTTGCCCGGGTAGCTGACGGTGAGCTTGTACATGTCGCCCTTGGAGGTCTTGTAGTAGAAGATCTGCATCTCACGGGGGCGGGGGTTCTGGCTGTCGTCGGTGATGTACGTGATCGTGTTCTTGGCGGCCTGCTTCCCCTGGTACGTGACCTCGTCATCGGTGTCCGTCTCAGGGTTCTCCGGCATGCTGATCTCGTACTCGCCGTACTCCTTGAACTTCTTGTCGTCCTCGTACATCTCGGCGGCCGCCGAGCCCGCGATGGTGTTGCCCGAGTCCTCGGCCTTCTTGTCGAGCCTCAGCCCGATCGAGATGCTGCCGCTCCAGTCGGTGTACGTCACCCAGTGGTCCTCGTCCGACTTCCGGTCGGGCAGGCCCTTCTGATACCCCGCGGGCACCGCCAGCGTCGCGGCGACGTCCTTCACCTCCTTCGTCGTCCAGCCGTCCGGCAGCGGCCCGGCGAACGGGTCCGCGATCACCAGATACGCCGCCACCGCGGCCGCGACGACCGCGGCACCGAGCCCGATCAGCGACTTGCGGCCCAGCCGCACACCGCCCTTCGGAGCACCCTCCGCGAGCCGCGCGACCTGCGTCGCCGCCGGAGCCGGCGGATGGGCGGCCGTCTCCAGCAGCGCCCGCACCTGGGCCGCGTTCGGGCGACGCGCGGGGTCCTTCTGGAGGAGGCCGGTGATGACGTCGGCCAGCGGACCGGAGGCGGAGGCCGGAACGGCGGGCGTGGCGTTGAGGACCGACTGGAGCGTGGCCGGAGTGTTGCTGCGGCGGAACGGCGAGACGCCCTCGGTGGCCGCGTACAGGACGACACCGAGCGACCACAGGTCCGACGCCGGTCCCGGCCGCTGCCCCAGCACCCGCTCCGGCGCGATGTACTCGGGCGAACCGACGAAGCCCCCCGTGTCGGTGAGACTGGTCTCGCCCTCGATCTGGGCGATGCCGAAGTCGGTGAGGACGACGCGGTCATGGCGGCCGAGCAGCACGTTGTCCGGCTTGACGTCCCGGTGAAGGATGCCCGCCGCGTGCGCGGCCTCCAGCGCGCCGAGCACCTCCAGGCCGATTCTCGCCGCTTCCCTCGCCCCGAGGGTGCCCTCCTGCAACGCGTCGCCCAGCGAGCGCCCGTGCACCAGCTCCATGACGATCCACGGCTGGCCGTCGACGACGGCGACGTCATGCACGTTCACGACAGCGGGATGGTCGAGCCGGGCCGCGGCACGCGCCTCGCGGCGCATCCGCTCGAACGCGTTGGCGCGTTCGCGCTCGGGAAGATGGTCGGGTACGCGGGGCTCCTTGACGGCGACCTCGCGGTCCACCGTCTCGTCCTTGGCGCGCCAGACCGTACCCATGCCGCCGTGCCCGAGCTTGCCGAGCAGACGGTAACGACCACCGATCAACCGGCCGGTACCCGGCTCCGGTTCGGGCGCGGGGGGTGCCGTCTGGTGCGGTACGACCTGGGTGGGCGCCGCGTACGGGTTGTCCGGGTGCGGCACGGCCGCGGGCGGGTTCGGCGGTTGCAGACCAAAACTCGTCGGCTCGTCGGACCCGTAAGGGGCTCCCCCGTTGCTGCTCATGGGTCCGTTCATATCGCGCCAGAGGTGTCCGCATCCACTCAGAAGGCGTCGCGGTCACAGACCCGTGACTCAGGAGGTCGCTTATCTCCCTTTTATGTGAGCTCGCTGTGAGCTCGCGGACGCGGTGCCGGTCCGCGAGAAGGAAGGTTTCGGCACCGAGGGAGTCTCGCTGACGGAGACACTGACGGACGGGGGCGAAGGTGACGGTGAAGGCCCGTCCCCGCTGCCCTCCTGATGCATGATCAGCGCCGCCCCCGACACCCCCGCCCCCGCCATCGCGGCGACCAGCACCACGGCCGTCAGCACACCCCGCAGGGAGCGCCGCTCGGAGACGGGCAGTCGCCCCGTCTCCAGGAAGGCCCGCAGCATCCGCTCGGCCGACTCCGCGTCCAGCCGCCGTGCCGGATCGCGCTCCAGCAGCCCTCGTACGACGGGCAGGATCGGCGCGGCCTGCGCGGGCGGCCGTATCTCACCCGCGAGGACCGCGTGCAGGACGCCGCTCAACGAGTCCCGCCGGAACGGCGATTCACCGCTCACCGCCGTGCACAGCAGTGCCCCCAGCGACCACAGGTCGGACGCGGGCCCGGTCCCCATCCCGGTCATCCGCTCCGGCGCGGTGTACTCGGGCGAGCCGACGAAGGACCCGGTCTCGGTGAGCGTGGTGGCACCCGCGACCTGCGCGACGCCGAAGTCGGTGAGGACGACCCGGCCGGTGCCCGCCTCCATCAGGACGTTCGCGGGCTTGATGTCCCGGTGCAGGACGCCGGCCGCGTGCGCCGCGCGCAACGCGCCGAGCAGGTCGACGCCGATCCGGGCGGCCTCGGCGGGCACCACCGGCCCGTGCCCGGCGATCCGGTCGGCGAGGGAGCCGCCGTCGATCAACTCCATGACGAGATAGGGCCGTTCGTCCTGTTCGACGATGTCATGGACGACGATGATGTGCGGATGCCTGAGCTGTGCGACGGCCCGCGCCTCGCGCAGGGTCCGCTCCCGCTGCCACCGGGCCTCGGCCTCGGACAGCGTCTCGTCGAGGGAGATCTCCTTGACCGCCACCCGTCGCCCGAGCAGCAGATCGGTCGCCCGCCACACGACACCCATGCCGCCTCGCCCGAGCCTGACCTCCAGGCGATAACGGCCCGCTATGACACGGAAGTTGTCTCCCGGGGTCCCCATGCGCCCCATGATGCCGCGCCGGACGGATCCCCTCCGGGGTGGTGACCGGCCAAGTAGGAATTGCTCTCACGGAGACAGTTCACCACCTTGCCGAGCTCCAGCTCACACTAAGGGACAATTATTTTCAGCCATGACTGAGCTCTGAGCAGGCATACAACACGGTTAATTACTATGAAATATACACCATAAGAGACAAAACGGGTGGCCGGAATCGTGCTGCCATGTGAATCATGAAAGCCTTAACGTTTGACCATGGGAAACACATGGAAGCGCCTTTCCGTCACGAGTGTCGCGGCGGTGGCCATTTTCGCCGCGACCACAGTGACCAACGCCAGCGCGGCGAGTGGCGGCGCCTCGTGCTCCACGACCGGCGCCACGGGGAGCCTTACGTTCACCAACTGGTCAGACAATTACGTGGACATAAGCGGATGGGTCAAGGACACCGCCGCCGATGGTCACCATGTGGCCATTCAACTCATATCCTCGAACGGCGGCGAAAACCTTAAGGATTGGACCTGGCGCCACGAATATGATGGAAAGGGATCAACTCTCTCCTTCACCACTCACGCGTCGAGCACCGACAATTGGCTCCGCTACATCGGTGTGCATGTGGCGGTCTGGGAAGGGGACAGGATAGTCGGCGGTCTCACCTGCGCCGATTGGGCCTGAGCCTCGGCACAACAATCTGAGCCACCTCTACAGCCTGTTCGGCGGAACTCTTGTAGGGAGTTCCGCCGGACGCGTATCGGGCGGCACCCAACCATGGAGGGGCGACCTGACCGTCAATAAAGGCGCCTAGTCCCGAGCGTACTTCGATGGTCCAGTTCTCGGAACTAGCCCACACCGGCAGAAAAACTGAACGAAAGACTAAGCACCCCTTGATGTTCTCACCGCTCGACTGCGCGCTCTCTCCAGCTCTGCAGCACAGCCTCAAACTGCTTGCGCGTGGTGTCCCAGTCTTCCACGGGAGAGGCCATGCAGATCGCGTACTCGACCCCGCTCTGGGCGATGTACATCAGGTCGACGGCTTGATACGCCCCAGGGGGGCGTGAAACCTGCGCCTGTTCCGTCCACGTGTACTCCAGGCGGGAGCCTTGGCGGTCACGGTAGACCTGGCGCTGTAGGCTCACGCCTTCGTAGTCCGCCAGCTGCCGTTTCAACTGCTGTTCCAGTTCGACTTCGTGCAAGTACGGGTCGTTGTAGTCCGGCGCGATGTCGACGGCGACCCGCACGAGGTGCTTGCCGCCGTCGGGTGAGTAGTCGACCTGCTGGAGGCCGTCCTGGTCGATGGAGACGGACCGCTTCCACCCCTTGGGCAGGGAGATGCTGAAGCCCACCGGGTCGTTGCGCCGCTCCCATCCCGCGGGAACCTCCCCCTGACCGCCCTCCTCGCTCGGCGTGGCACTGGCGCTGGCGCTGGCGCTCGGAGGCGACGAGGAAGAGGCGGAGGTGCCGGGGTTTGCCCCACCGAACTGCTGCAAGGCGACCGCCACGCCCCCGCCGACGATCGCCGCGAGGGCTACAACCAGGGAAAACGTTCGCAGGCGGTGCCGCTTCGGCGGGGCGGGCACGGGCGCGGGACCGATCGTCACCGGCGGATACGGCGTGGCGGCGGCCGTCTGCGCGCGGGTACCGGTGCCGAACCCCGTCCCCGAGGTGTCGTGCCCCGGCTGCCCCGTCGGCGCATACGCCCGCGCCGCACCCGGCACCCGCCCCTCCGCCGCCTCGGCGAGCATCCGCTCGGCCTCCGCGGCGCTCGGCCGGTCGGCCGGATCCTTGCGCAGCAGCGCGGCGAGGACGGGCTCCAGCACACCGGCGTTGACCGGCTCGGCGGGCTGCTCCTCGACGACGGCCTGCATCGTGCCGATCGGCGAGGTGCGGCGGAACGGCGACCGGCCCTCCACCGCCGTGTACAGCGTCGCGCCGAGCGCCCACAGGTCGGAGGCCGGGCCCGGATCATGGCCGCGGACCCGCTCGGGGGCGAGATAGTCGACGGAGCCGACGACCTCTCCGGTGCGGGTGATCGTCGTATCGCCCTCGATCTGCGCGATACCGAAGTCGGTCAGCAGGACACGCCCGTCATGGGAGAGGAGGACATTGCCGGGCTTCACGTCACGGTGCAGCACCCCGGCGGAGTGCGCGGCGCGCAGCGCACGCAGGACCCACAGTCCGATCCGCGCGGTCTCGGCCGGGTCGATACGCCCCTGTGCCTTGACCGCGTCGGCCAGCGAACGCCCCTCGATCAGCTCCATCACGATCCACGGGCGGGCGTCATGATCGAGTACGTCGTGCACGGTGACGACGGCGGAGTGGTTGATCCGGGCGGCCGCGCGGGCCTCGGCGCGGGTGCGGTGCAGCAGCCGCTCCTGGTCGCTCTCGGAGACGTACAGGGCAGCGGTCAGCTCTTTGATGGCGACGGCCCGGTGCAGCACTTCGTCATGCGCACGCCATACGCGGCCCATACCGCCGCTGCCGATGGGGTCGGCAAGCCGGTAACGGCCCGCGAGAAGCAGGCCCTGCATCTGATTCACGTTGCCCCGCAATGCTCTTGACAGGGTCAGATTAGGGACCGGGCCGGGTGCGGGGAACCACGGGGGTGCCAAGGTTTCGCGGTTGTGACAGTTGTCGCTTTCGACGACCGGAAGCAACCGTCACCCGGCGTGACCGGGCTCCCCTCAGCCGGTGACCTCGTATGTCGCCGACGCCTGCTCGAACAGCCGCGTCACCTCGTCCCGTTCGGCCTCCGGCCCGCGCACCTGGAGCACGTGGTACTTCCCGTCGACGAGCATCGCGAGATTGCGCACGAACAGCTCGCGCCCCGCGTCGTCGGTCCAGGTGAACTGCCCCTCGGCCATGGTCCGCCCGCCCACCTGGATCGTCTTCAGCCCGCTGGCGCTGGCCCAGCTGGAGTCGCGGTACGGCTGCAACTCGCGCTCGTCCTCCCGCTGGTACGCCATGGGGTCCTCGCCGTACTCGTCGGCGCCGTCCCTTCCGGGTACGACGATCAGGTCGAAGTCGCCGTGCGTGTACACGACCTGACCGCGGCCGTTCTTGGGGGTGTGGTCCCAGCCGCTCGCGACGGCGACACGGAAGCCGGCGGAGTCCGTACGCAGGGTGAAGCCGTCGGCGACGTCCGGGCTGGTGGTCTGGGGCTCCACGGACTCGGAAGGGCTGGCCTTCGGGGAGTTCTGGTCGGGCCGCGGCTCACTGCTGGCGGGCGCCTCGCTGACCTCGCCGGCCGAACCGGTCCGGCCGGTGTCACCCGCGCCGTCCGTCGAGTCGGCGGCCTTGGGCATGAACAGCACGGCGTACGCGATCACCGCGGCCATCAGCAGCAGCACCAGCAGAAGCAACGTACGCCCGAGGCGGCGCGGCGAACGCTCCACCTCCTGCCTGCCCTGCTTGGCCCGCTTGTGCCGTCCGTGCGCACTGGTCGCGGGCAGCCCGGCGCGCCGTCGGCGCACCAGCTCGCCCCGCCGTCGTACGACGGGCAGCCGGGTGGAGTCGAGGGGCGGCGCGGCGACGACGTGCGCGCCGGCTTCGGGCTCGGGCGCGGACCGCACCAGCGACCGCAGCCAGCCCCGCAGCTCCTCGAAGTCGAGCCGCTCGGTGGGGTCCTGGCGCAGCAGCGACTCCACGACCGGCCGCAGCGGCCCGCACTCCTCGGCGAAGGCGGGCGGCTCGGCGCACACCATCTGCACCAGCTCGGCCGTCGACTCCTCCGGGTAGGGCGCGTGCCCCTGTACGGCCCTGAAGAGCAGCGCCCCGAGCGCCCACAGGTCGGTGGCGGGCCCGATCGGCGCGGCCAACTGCCAGTTCTCGTGCACCGGCCCGGCCTGCTCCGGCGCCCATCGCTCGGTCACCGGTCCGACCACGGCCATCCTGGCCTGCCGCGCCCGCTCGGCGGCGAGCGCGGTGGCGGGGCCGCGGGGAGCGGGGGCCGCGGCGGCGAGCTCGTCCCAACGGCTGGGGGCAGGAGCGGGGGTGGGCCCACCGGGCGGAAGGGCGGCGCCACGTCCATGCCCTGCCGCCGGCAGCGCCGTGCCCGAGGCTCCACCCCGCGGCACGGTTCCCTGCCAGTCGGCGCGCACACCGTACGGATCGGCTATCTGCCCCTGGGGCATGCCGCCGGAACGGAGATGATCGCCCCGGCCGGGCTGCACATCACCGGGGGGAGCGGAACCCGGCGGATACGCGACGCCGTGGCCAGGGCCGTACGCCGACTGCCCCTCGCCGCCCGGCGGAAGCTCGACGCCGTTGCCCATGGGGTACGGCGCCTGAAGCCCGCCGCTGCCCGTGTCGTACGGCGATGTCGGTCCCCCGGCCGTCGTCGCGGGGTCGCTCTCGGGTGCCGGCCGGGCTCCGGGCAGGGCCGCGCGGCCGTTCTGCTGGGCCTCCTGGACCCGGGCGGCGGCCCGGGCACCGGCGCGATACGCGGCGATCGCCCCGGCGCGCGCGGCCCGGACGTCCCCGCCGGTCTCCACGGCCCTGCGCTCGATCGCGGCCGATGGCGCACCCGTACCGTTCACCGCGTCCCCGCCGAGCCCCGGCAGCCCTCCGGCCTCCCGCGCCTCGATGGCGGCCCGCCGCGCGGCCTCGGGGTCGACGGCACTCGCCTGGGCAGAGGCACCGCCGAGACCGGTCGCCGCACCGCTCACAGGACCGCCACCACCCGGCCCGCCGAAAGTCCCCGGGGCATCCGCCCCGCGCCGGTCACCGAGCTCCAGGTCGCCGTCCTGGGCCGGCACCGGGTCGTACCCGCACAGTGCCTCCTCCGCCGCTCCGACCGCGAGGCCGGTCAGCATCACACGGCCGTCGTCGCAGACGAGGACCGTGCGGGCGGTGATGTTCCGGTGCACCCAGCCGTGCGCGTGCAGCACCCGCAGGGCCATGAGGACGTCGGAGGCGACCTCGGCCGCCCGGTACGGCGTCAGCGGCTTCTCCACCAGCAGCGCCGCCAGTGACCGCGCGGCCACCAACTCGCTCACTATCCACAGCGACCCGCCCTCGGCGAACACGTCGAAGACCTGGTCGAGCCGGGGATGGTCGGGTATCGAGGCCGCGGCCTGCGCCGCCTCCACGGCCCGCCGCACGGCCGGGTCGGCAGGGCGCCGGGTGCTCGCACGCGCCGAGGCCGACCGCCGAACTCCCCTGTCCCGGGGGTCCCTTGCGGTGAAGCCGTCGGGCAGCCCCTCCGCGTCGAGCACCTCCGCCTCGACGACCTCGGGCAACGGCACCTGCCGGACGAGGACTTCCTGACCGCTGTAGGTGTCGAAGGCCCGGGACTCGGTCAGTTCGTACTCGTCGGAGGGCGGCAGCGGCAGGCGGTAGCGGTCGGCGAGTACCCGTCCCGCATAGTCGTCCACGTTGCCTCCCCCGGCCCTCCGGATCGGTCAATTCCGTTCGCCCCGCGTGCCGTTCCGCCCATAGTCGGATGCGTACGGTCCGCGAGCCTTCACGATACGTGCCGGAGGCAACCCGCAAAGAGGGGATTCCAGATCTCGCCCTCAAACGCGGGTCGGGTCACTTCACGATTTCGGTTCGAATGTCTGCGCGAGGGTCTGCCAGGTGTCCTTGCGCAGCTCACTGCCCCAATTGGCCGCTTTCGCCGTGTACATCAAGGCATATCCGAGATGGTCGTTGACGACGAACCCCCGGTCGATGGTCCGGTACTTCGTCCCGCCCTCGGCATAGGTGAACTCCCAGTCGGCCGCGAGCCAGCCCCGGTAGTTCACCTTCGCTATGCGGACCCGGTCGTACTGGGAACGCGTCATGTACTGCTCCTGGCTCTTCCAGTCCGCCACCGGGTCACCCTTCGGCGTGGACGTCCAGGCCACCAACAGCTTCTGCCCGTCAGGCCCGGTGAAACGATCCCCCGCCGAACCCGACGTCTGGAACTTCCACCCCTTGGGCAGCCCGATCGAGTACCCCTGACCGCCCTTGTACGTCGTCTCCGCCGTGCTGTCGCCGTCGGCGGAACCGCCGGCCTCGCCACCGCCGGTCGCGGTCGGGCTGCCGCTCGGCGTCTTCTCCGCCGCCGCGCCGGACCCCGCGGACTCGGTCGCCTTGCCGTCCGTCTGGGCGCCGCCGCTCTCGTCCTCCTTGGTGGAGGCGCTCGGGCTCGCGCCGGCGGAGGTCTTGGCGCCGCCGCCCGCCGAACTCTTGGAGGAGGAGTCGCCGTCACCGTTGAGCACGACGGCCAGCACGACCGCGACCACGGCGAGCACCACGACCACCGCGATGACCACCAGCGTCCGCTTCGGCACCACATCGGTGAGCGGCGCCCTCGGCACGGGCCGCGGCGGCAGATCCGGCGGCGTCATCACGGGCCACCCCGAACTCCGCCCACCACCGGCCGCGTTGCCCCCGGCTCCCGAACCGGCACCAGCACCGGACCCGGCGGCGGCACCGGCACCGGTGACGCCCACGCTGCCGGACCCCGAGACAGCCGTCCCGGACGAAGAAGTCGGCTTCGCCTTCGCACCCGTCCCAGCAGCGCCCGGCGCCGAAGCCGCCGCGCCACCCGACGAACCCGAGGTGGTGGACGAACCCGAGGCACCAGGCGAACCCGAGGCACCGGACGAGCCCGAAGTACCCGTCCCGCTCCCGGGCTTGGCCCGAGCCGCAGCCGCCGTACCGGCCGCTCCCGCAGCCACCGCCGCCTTGCGCACGGAACGAAACGCCCCACGCAACCGCTCCCCGCCCTCACCCCGGTCGGGCTGCGGAGGCAACGGCACGACCTTCGTCGCGTCCGGCGCCGGCTCCGGCTCCGCCTTGGGCTCGGGCGCGTGGATCACCGCGTTGAGCATCACGCGCGCACCGGTGTCGTCGAGCCGCTTCTCGGGATCCTTGGTGAGCAGCCCGTAGATGACGTCCTTCAGCGGACCCGCGTTCTTCGGCTCCTCCAGCGGCTCGGTCATCACCGCGGTCAGAGTGGCGATCGCCGAGCCCTTGTCGTACGGCGGCACCCCCTCGACCGACGCGTACAACAGCCCGCCCAGCGACCACAGGTCAGCGGCCGGACCCGGCTTGTGCCCGCGGGCGCGCTCCGGGGAGATGTAGGACGGGGCACCGACCAGCATGCCGGTCGAGGTGATCGACGGATCGCCCTCCACCTGGGCGATGCCGAAGTCGGTGAGCACGACCCGGCCGTCCTCGGAGATCAGCACATTGGACGGCTTCACATCACGGTGCAGGATGCCCTGACGGTGCGCCGAACGCAGCACGTCGAGCACCGCGAGCCCGACCTCCGCCGCGCGCTTCGGCTCCAGCAGGCCGTCCTCCCGGATGGCCTCGGCGAGCGACTTGCCCTCGACGAGCTCCATCACGATCCACGGCCGGTCGTCCTCCTCGACCACGTCGAAGACGGTCACCGCGCTGTTGTTCCGGATCCGCGCGATCGCCTTGGCCTCACGCAACGTCCGCGTGATCAGCCGCCGCTTCTCCTCCTCGTCGATATTGGAGGGGAACCTCAGCTCCTTCACCGCGACGATCCGACCCAGGGTCTCGTCCTCGGCACGCCACACCGTGCCCATGCCGCCGCGGCCGAGCACTGCTCCCAACCGGTACCGCCCGGCGAGGAGACGTTCGCTCTTGCCCTGACGGGATGCCCCCGCCCGCTCCGCCTCCGACATGCGTCCCCTCATACAACCCGCCCTGACAGAGCCTCCATTGTCCCTCACCCGACAAGTGCCCGACGCCCAGGGTGCCTCTGCGGACCAGCCGCCCGTCATGAGGGCCGAACGCCCGCACCCCCATGAACACGGCGCGCCACGACCCCTCACACCAGGGTGACGAACACACGCCCCGCACCACGAAGCCCGCCCCACCCGAAGACCGCCGGACGACCGGATTCCGCCACCCTGCATGATGGGCGGCACCCAAGGAACAGCCGCAGGACCCCGATCGCCGCACGAGGAACCAGGAGGGACCACAATGCCGCCGTTGCGGACACTACTGGCCGTACCTGTGTGCCTCGCGCTCCTCGCCCTGGCCCCGGCCGCCTCCTCCGCACCCGCGACACCCCCGACGGACGCGGTCCTCCCGCTGCTGGTCAGCGAGGGCGGAGCGCCCGCCGCCGCCCTGCTGGCCCGCGAGGAGACCGGCACCCGCTACACCGAGGCCGGCCCGGGCATCGCCCGCGCCGACCACTTCCGGGCCGGCAGCATCACGAAGACCTTCCTCGCGACGGTCGTCCTCCAACTGGCCGAAGAAAACCGGCTGTCCCTGTCCGACACCGTGGAGCGGCATCTGCCCGGCCTGGTCCGCGGAGCCGGCAACGACGGCCGCACGGTCACCCTGCGCGCCCTGCTCACCCACACCAGCGGCCTGAACGACTTCACCTCGGACACCGGGGGCCTGGTCCCCCTCACTCCTCTTCAAGCCGTACGGATCGCACTCACCCACCCTCCGGCCGACCCGGGCCGCTACTCCTACTCGAACACCAACTACGTCCTGCTCGGCATGGTCATCGCACAGGTCACCGGCGACTCCTACGCGACCGAGGCCGAGCGCCGCATCATCGCTCCGCTGGGTCTGGCGCACACCTCCTTCCCCGGATCCCGCACCTCGCTCCCCACCCCGCACGGCCGCGCCTACGACACCGACGGATCGGACGTCACCGATCTGGATCCGCGGGTCGCCGGGGCCGCCGGCGAGTTGGTGACCACACTCGCCGACCTGGACCGCTTCTACGCGGCGCTGCTCGGCGGTGAACTGCTGCCCCCGCACCGGCTGCGCGAGATGCGCGACACCCGCGCCGCACACGGCCGGTACGGCATGGGGCTGTTCCCGGTGAAGCTGCCGTGCGGCACGACCGTGTGGGGGCACAACGGCCGGATCTCCGGCAGTTATGTGCGCACCGCGGCCACCGCCGACGGCCGTCGCGTCCTCACCTTCCGCGTGAACACCGCCGCGCTCGCGGACCCCGGCCTCGAACCGGCCCTGCTCGCCGCCGAGTTCTGCCCCCGCACCTCGTAGAACGAGCGGGTTCCGAACGAAGATCCCGGCTCGCGACACTCGTTCGAGTGATGTCGAACCGGGATCCCAGGCCGTGCGGAAGCCCTACAGCGGCGCGATGTCCGGCGCCCCCAGCCGAGCCGCGTCGGCCGTCAGGTCGTCGGGCTGCCGCTGCGACTCCCGCTCCGCCTCCACCCGCTTCTCGTAGTGCTGGATCTCCCGCTCGATGTGGTCCTTGTCCCAGCCCAGCACCGGCGCCATCAGCTCGGCGGCCTCCCGCGCGCTCCGCGTCCCCCGGTCGAAGGTCTCGATGGAGATCCGCGTCCGCCGGGTCAGCACGTCGTCCAGGTGCCGCGCCCCTTCGTGCGAGGCGGCGTACACGACCTCGGCGCGCAGATAGTCCTCGGCCGCCGACAACGGCTCCCCGAGTGAGGCGTCCGCCGCGATGAGGTCCAGGACCTCCTCCGCCAGCGAACCGAATCGGTTCAGCAGATGCTCCACCCGCACCACGTGCAGCCCCGTCCGGGCGGCGATCCGCGCTCGCGCGTTCCACAGCGCCCGGTACCCCTCGGCGCCCAGCAGCGGCACGTCCTCGGTGACGCACTCGGCGACCCGCAGATCGAGCGCGTGCACGGCTTCGTCCACGGCGTCCTTGGCCATGACCCGGTACGTCGTGTACTTGCCGCCCGCCACGACCACCAGCCCCGGCACGGGATGCGCCACGGTGTGCTCGCGGGACAGCTTGCTGGTGGCGTCCGACTCCCCGGCCAGCAGTGGCCGCAGACCGGCGTACACGCCCTCGACGTCGTCGCGCGTGAGCGGCACCGCGAGCACCGAGTTCACGTGTTCCAGCAGATAGTCGATGTCCGCGCTGGAGGCGGCGGGATGTGCCTTGTCGAGGTCCCAGTCGGTGTCGGTCGTGCCGATGATCCAGTGCCGGCCCCAGGGAATGACGAACAGCACGGACTTCTCGGTGCGCAGGATCAGCCCGGTCGTCGCGTGGATGCGGTCCTTGGGCACGACGAGGTGGATGCCCTTGGACGCCCGTACGTGGAACTGTCCCCGCTCGCCCACCATGGCCTGGGTGTCGTCGGTCCACACGCCCGTGGCGTTGACGATCTGCTTGGCGCGGACCTCGTACTCCCCGCCCGCCTCGACGTCCTGCACCCGGGCGCCGACGACGCGTTCGCCCTCGCGGAGGAAGCCGGTCACCCGGGCGCGGTTGGCGACCTGCGCGCCGTACGCCGCCGCCGTGCGCACGAGGGTGGCCACGAAGCGGGCGTCGTCCATCTGGGCGTCGTAGTACTGGAGGGCGCCGACCAGGGCGTCCTTCTTCAAGGCGGGTGCGATGCGCAGTGCGTGACGGCGGCTCAGATGCCGGTGCGTGGGCAGGCCTCGCCCGTGTCCGCGGGCCATGGACATGGCGTCGTAGAGCGCGACGCCGGAGCCGGCGTACAGCCGCTCCCAGCCCTTGTGCTGGAGCGGGTACAGGAACGGCACCGGTTTCACGAGGTGCGGAGCGAGCCGTTCCAGCAACAGCCCGCGCTCCTTCAACGCCTCCCGGACGAGGGTGAAGTCGAGCATCTCCAGGTAGCGCAGGCCGCCATGGATGAGCTTGCTCGACCGGCTCGAGGTGCCCGACGCCCAGTCACGTGCCTCGACCAGGCCGACGGACAGCCCGCGCGTCACCGCGTCGAGGGCGGTCCCGGCACCGACCACACCGGCGCCCACCACCAGTAGGTCCAGCTCGCGCTCGGCCATGGATGCGAGCGCCTCGGCTCGCTGCGCCGGCCCCAGTGTCGCTGTCCTCACCGCTGCCTCCCGCTGTCGGTCACGCCGGTCTCACCCGTGAGGAGTGACCCGGTCCGTATCCCTCATGCCCAAATTCTGACCGCCTTGCCCGACTTCAGCCACCAGTCACCCCCAGCCTGTGGACAACTTCCACAAGACGTAGGCCAAAGCTCCAGGGACTCCTGCGGGAAGACACAAGGAATCAATCTCGTATTTCGGTCAGATTTACTCTTAGTCTGACATTGCGCTCGCTCGTCCAGTCCACAGGGCTTGCGCACCTGTCCCGCTTCGGCTACTGGGAAGGACGGTCCAACGCCATGCCCGCAGATCTCGCCGTCATCGGACTCGGCCCCTACGGACTGCCCCTGGCCCAGGCCGCCGTCGCCGCCGGCATCCCCACGCTCGGTTACCGCACCGGACCCGAGGCCGGCTCCCTCAGCCCCGCCGAACTGCGCCGGATGCTCTCGGGGGGCTTCCGGCCGACCACCTCCCCCGCCGAGCTCGGCCGGGTGCGCACCGCGGTCATCTGCGCGCCCACCCCGCGCGGGGCGGACGGCGGGCTCGACCTCACCCAGGTGGAGTCCGCGGCCCGTACCCTGGCCGCCCACCTGCGCCCGCACACCACGGTCATCCTGGAGTCCCCGGTCCCCCCGGGCACCACCGAGGACCGCCTGCGCCCCCTCCTCGAAGAGGGCTCCGGCCTCCGCGCGGGCCGTGACTTCCACCTCGCCTACTCCCCCAGCCGCGTCGACCCCGGCAACCGCGACTTCACGCCCGCCAACACCCCCAAGGTGATCGGCGGCCTGACCCCCGCCTGCACCGAGTCGGCGGCCGCCTTCTACTCACGCCTCACCGACAAGGTGGTACGCGCGCGTGGCCCGCGAGAGGCGGAGACGGTCCAGCTCCTGGAGACCAACTACCGCCACGTCAACATCGCCCTCGTCAACGAGATGGCCGTCCTCTGCCACGACCTGGGCGTCGACCTGTGGGACGTCGTCCGGTGCGCGGAGACCAAGCCGTTCGGCTTCCAGTCCTTCCGCCCCGGCCCCGGCGTCGGCGGCCACGGGGTCCCCCAGGACCTGACCGGCGCCCCCACCGGCCGCGCCCTGCGCATGGTCGAACTGGCCCAACAGGTCAACAGCCAGATGCCGCGCTACGTCGTCCAGCGCGCCGCCGCCCTCCTCAACGAGCACGGCAAGTCGGCCCGGGGCGCCCGCATCCTGCTCCTCGGCGTGACGTACAAGCCCGACCTCGCCGACCAACAGGGCACCCCCGCCCGCGAGATCGCGATCCGCCTGATGGAACTGGGCGCCTCGGTGAGCTACCACGACCCCCACGTCCCCTCCTGGAACGTCCTCGACCGCCCGGTCCCCCGCGCGGACTCCCTCTACGAGGCCGCCGCCGACGCGGACCTCACAATCCTGCTCCAGCAGCACCGGACGTACGACCTCCAGGGCCTGTCGGTGAAGGCACAGCTGCTGCTGGACACGCGGGGCGCCACGCCCACGGGGGCGGCGCACAGGCTGTGAAAGGGGGCCGGTCGCCCCACCAGGCGACCGGCCCCCTTCCCGTCGTACGACCTGCCTACCGCTTGTGCTGCGAGTCAGCCACCGTGACCTCGACGCGCTGGAATTCCTTCAGCTCGCTGTATCCGGTCGTGGCCATCGCCCGCCGCAGCGCGCCGAAGAAGTTCATCGAGCCGTCCGGGATGTGCGACGGGCCCGTCAGGACCTCCTCGATCGTGCCGACCGTGCCCAGGTCGACCTTCTTGCCGCGCGGCAGCTCCTCGTTGACGGCCTCCATGCCCCAGTGGTTGCCCTGGCCCGGCGCGTCCGTCGCGCGGGCCAGCGGGGAGCCCATCATCACGGCGTCCGCGCCGCAGGCGATCGCCTTGGAGAGGTCGCCGGACCAGCCCACACCGCCGTCCGCGATCACGTGCGCGTACCGGCCGCCGGACTCGTCCATGTAGTCCCGGCGAGCGGCGGCGACATCGGCCACCGCGGTCGCCATCGGGACCTGGATGCCCAGCACGTTGCGCGTGGTGTGCGCCGCGCCGCCGCCGAAGCCGACCAGGACGCCCGCGGCGCCGGTGCGCATCAGGTGCAGGGCGGCGGTGTAGGTGGCGCAGCCGCCCACGATCACCGGGACGTCGAGCTCGTAGATGAACTGCTTCAGGTTCAGCGGCTCGTGCGAACCCGACACGTGCTCGGCCGACACCGTCGTACCGCGAATGACGAAGATGTCCACGCCCGCGTCGACGACGGCCTTGGAGAACTGCGCCGTGCGCTGCGGGGAGAGCGCGGCCGCGGTGACCACGCCCGAGTCGCGCACCTCCTTGATGCGCTGGCCGATCAGCTCCTCCTTGATGGGGGCGGAGTAGATCTCCTGGAGCCGCCGGGTCGCCGTCTCCGAGTCCATGCCGACGATTTCGTCGAGCAGCGGCTGCGGGTCCTCGTACCGCGTCCACAGGCCCTCGAGGTTCAGCACGCCGAGGCCGCCGAGCTCGCCGATGCGGATCGCGGTGGCCGGGGAGACGACCGAGTCCATGGGGGCGGCCAGGAACGGCAGCTCGAAGCGGTAGGCGTCGATCTGCCAGGCGATCGAGACCTCCTTCGGGTCGCGCGTACGACGGCTCGGGACGACGGCGATGTCGTCGAAGGCGTACGCCCGGCGGCCGCGCTTGCCGCGCCCGATCTCGATCTCAGTCACGTGTGTGGCCTTTCCCTGATGCGTTGCAGCGCCTTCCAGTATCCCCGACGGATACGCCGAGGGCGGCCCCGGAGTCCCCGGGGCCGCCCTCGATCGACACTCACGCGCGCGTGGCGGTCACTTACGGCTGTAGTTCGGCGCCTCGACCGTCATCTGGATGTCGTGCGGGTGCGACTCCTTCAGACCCGCCGAGGTGATCCGTACGAAGCGGCCGTTGGCCTGCAGATCCGGCACCGTGCGGCCGCCGACGTAGAACATCGACTGGCGCAGTCCGCCGACCAGCTGGTGGACGACCGAGTGCAGCGGGCCGCGGTAGGGCACCTGGCCCTCGATGCCCTCGGGGACCAGCTGCTCGTCGGAGGCGACGCCCTCCTGGAAGTAGCGGTCCTTGGAGAACGACTTGCGCTCGCCGCGCGTCTGCATGGCGCCGAGCGAGCCCATGCCGCGGTACGACTTGAACTGCTTGCCGTTGATGAACAGCAGCTCGCCCGGGGACTCCTCGCAGCCCGCGAGCAGCGAGCCCAGCATCACGGTGTCGGCGCCCGCGACCAGGGCCTTGGCGATGTCGCCGGAGTACTGGAGGCCACCGTCGCCGATGACCGGGATTCCGGCCTCCTTGGCGGCCAGCGCGGCCTCGTAGATCGCCGTGACCTGCGGGACGCCGATGCCGGCGACGACACGGGTCGTACAGATGGAGCCGGGACCGACGCCGACCTTGATGCCGTCCACGCCGGCGTCGATGAGCGACTGGGCGCCGTCACGGGTGGCGATGTTGCCGCCGATGACGTCGACGCCCGCGGAGTTCGACTTGATCTTGGCGACCATGTCGCCGACGAGCCGGGAGTGGCCGTGCGCGGTGTCCACGACGATGAAGTCGACGCCGACCTCGATCAGGGCCTGGGCGCGCTCGAAGGCGTCACCGGCGACACCGACCGCGGCACCGACGAGCAGCCGGCCCTCGGCGTCCTTCGCGGCGTTCGGGTACTTCTCCGCCTTGACGAAGTCCTTGACGGTGATGAGGCCCTTGAGGACGCCCGCGTCGTCGACCAGCGGAAGCTTCTCGATCTTGTGCTTGCGCAGCAGCTCCATGGCCTCGACGCCGGAGATGCCGACCTTGCCGGTGACCAGCGGCATCGGCGTCATGACCTCGCGGACCCGGCGGGAGCGGTCGCTCTCGAAGGCCATGTCGCGGTTGGTGACGATGCCGAGGAGCTTCTTGCCGGGGTCGGTGACCGGGACGCCGCTGATGCGGAACTTGGCGCACAGCGCGTCGGCCTCGGCGAGCGTGGCGTCCGGGTGCACGGTGATCGGGTCGGCCACCATGCCGGACTCGGAGCGCTTCACCAGGTCGACCTGGTTGGCCTGGTCCTCGATGGAGAGATTGCGGTGCAGAACACCGACGCCGCCCTGACGGGCCATCGCGATCGCCATGCGCGACTCGGTGACCTTGTCCATGGCGGCGGACAGCAGCGGGATGTTCACCCGCACGTTCCTGGAGACGTACGAGGCGGTGTCGATCTCGTCGGGCGCCATGTCCGACGCGCCCGGCAGCAGCAGCACGTCGTCGTAGGTCAGCCCGAGTGTCGCGAATTTGTCAGGCACTCCGTCGACGTTTGCAGTCATGACACCTTCCCCAATGGCCTTGATCGGTGCGGATGTCCATGCTAACGGGAAGGAAGGGTCCCGAATTCCACGGTTCCGTCCGGCTACCGGCTTCGTATGTTCGTACGGAACTGAGGTACGGCCTGTTCACCGAAGGAACAAAGACAAGGGGCAACCGCGGGGAACGAGCTCCGGGAACTACTGCTCGGCAAGGGCCCGCAGCCGGCTCAACGCCCGGTGCTGAGCCACCCGCACCGCCCCGGGTGACATTCCCAACATCTGTCCCGTCTCCTCCGCCGTCAGCCCCACCGCGATCCGCAGCAGCAACAGCTCCCGCTGGTTCTCGGGGAGGTTGGCCAGCAGCTTCTTGGCCCATTCGGCGTCGCTGCTGAGCAGCGCCCGCTCCTCGGGGCCGAGGGAGTCGTCCGGCCGCTCGGGCATCTCGTCGGACGGGACCGCCGTCGAGCCGGGGCCGCGCATCGCCGCACGCTGCAGGTCGGCGACCTTGTGGGCGGCGATGGCGAAGACGAAGGCCTCGAAGGGCCGGCCGGTGTCCCGGTAGCGCGGCAGGGCGAGGAGAACCGCGACACAGACCTCCTGCGCCAGGTCCTCCACGAAGTGACGTGCGTCGCCGGGCAGCCGTGACAGACGGGTGCGGCAGTAGCGCAGCGCCAGTGGGTGGACATGGGCGAGCAGGTCGTGTGTCGCCTGCTCATCCCCGTCGACGGCGCGGTGGACGAGCCCACCGATCACCGTCGTCTCGTCCTCGCGCATCGGTCCATGGTGCCTTGCGGCCGTTTCATCCGCGGCACCACGTCCGATGTTGTGCACCGAAGCGTTATGAGCAGGTGCGCCGGAACTCATACCCTGCGCCCTCCCCTTCCGCTCGACCGACTCGTCCCCGAGAGACTCCACACCTCAAGGATGCGGCATCGGCGCCGAAACAAGCAGCGGACACCGTGAGGGCCACTTGACCGGCGCCGCCTTCCGCGCCCCGACGGGGCGCGGAGCTGCATCACCATGCGGCTACCGCCGCATGGGCACGACCAGCCACGAACGACCCGCAGCCATACGACTGCCTAGCGAACCAGGCCCCACCGGAACCCGAGCGCGACCGCATGCGCCCGGTCGGACGCACCGAGCTTCTTGAACAGCCGACGCGCGTGCGTCTTCACGGTGTCCTCGGACAGGAAGAGCTCCCGCCCGATCTCCGCGTTGGACCGACCGTGGCTCATCCCCTCGAGCACCTGGATCTCACGCGCGGTGAGCGTCGGCGCCGCCCCCATCTCGGCGGACCGCAGCCGACGGGGAGCGAGCCGCCATGTCGGGTCGGCGAGGGCCTGCGTCACGGTCGCCCGCAGCTCCGCGCGCGACGCGTCCTTGTGCAGATAGCCCCGCGCGCCGGCGGCGACCGCGAGCGCGACCCCGTCCAGGTCCTCCGCGACGGTGAGCATGATGATGCGCGCACCGGGGTCGGCGGACAGCAGCCGCCGGACGGTCTCGACGCCGCCCAGACCGGGCATGCGTACGTCCATCAGAATCAGGTCCGAGCGGTCGGCGCCCCAGCGGCGGAGGACTTCCTCGCCGTTGGCCGCGGTCGTCACGCGCTCGACGCCGGGCACGGTCGCGACCGCGCGGCGGAGCGCCTCTCGGGCAAGCGGGGAGTCGTCGCAGACGAGGACGGATGTCATGGCCGCCCTC
Organism: Streptomyces sp. NPDC087859; assembly: GCF_044742595.1. Taxonomy (NCBI): domain Bacteria; kingdom Bacillati; phylum Actinomycetota; class Actinomycetes; order Kitasatosporales; family Streptomycetaceae; genus Streptomyces; species Streptomyces sp. NPDC087859. The sequence continues at coordinate 544,371 of NZ_JBIUUU010000001.1, forward strand.
CGCAGCTGATGCACGTCACCTTGAGCCTCCAGGCTGGTACGAAATCGTCACCTGTGCGGTCGACCGTCTCGGACGCTTGCCCGAGCGCTTTGTGTTTCAACCGCCTCCGCACTCTCAACGACGGTCACTCGAAAGAGTTACGGGGCCGTGTGCCATCTTCGGCACTCTACGTGAGGGCGCGGACACGGTGCAGACATGCACGACGGACCCACAACGTTTCATCACAACCAGTGCCCCATTTAGCTCCATTTCTTCCCATTTCCTGGTGTCTGAGGCTAGATTCGCAATGAGTCATATTTTCATCTCCTTAGATCGCAGATGTACGGTCGTAGACACCGAATCCGCCACAGAACGGCTACAAGGGGTCACGCAATGGCAGATTTCTCCCGCCTTCCCGGACCGAACGCGGACCTGTGGGACTGGCAGCTCCTGGCCGCCTGTCGCGGGGTGGACAGCTCGCTCTTCTTTCATCCGGAGGGCGAGCGAGGAGCGGCCCGGAGCGCTCGTGAGAACTCGGCCAAGGAGGTCTGCATGAGATGCCCGGTCCGCGCCCAGTGCGCGGCGCACGCGTTGGCGGTGAGAGAGCCGTACGGCGTGTGGGGCGGATTGACCGAGGACGAGCGCGAGGAGCTCATGGGACGGGCGCGGAACCGGCTGGTGACGGCGTCGTCGGTCGGTGGGCATGCCGTCTCGAACAACTGAAGGAACGTTTCTTCCGGAAGGGCACGCGTACGCGTGCCCTTCCTTACTTCCGGCCCGCCGCCTCGGCGAGCCGGTCCAGGGTCGCCGCCACCGCGGGCACCTGGGCCAGATCGGGCAGGGTCAGCGCGACGATCTCCCGCCGCACGGCCGGTTCCAGCGTGACGGTGCGCGCGCCCCGCGGCCGTACGGACTCGATGGCCAGCTGCGGCAGCACGGCCACGCCGAGGCCGGCGCCCACCAGTCCCACCACCGCCGGATAGTCGTCGGTCGCGAAGTCGATGCGGGGCGTGAACCCGGCGCCCTCGCACACCTCGACCAACTGCCCACGGCAGCGCGGACATCCGGCGATCCAGGGCTCCCGCGCCAGCTCCCCGATGGCCACGGACCCGGCGGACGCGAGCCGGTGCCGCTCCGGCACGAGGGCGACGAGACGGTCCCGCAGCAGCGGCCGTACGACGAGGTCGTCCCACTCGCCCTCCTGGGCGGCCCCCTCATACCGGAAGGCGAGGGCGACGTCGCAGTCGCCCTCCCTCAGCATCGCGACGGACTGCGGGGGTTCGGCCTCCTCCAGGGAGACCCGGGTGCCCGGGTGCGCGGCACGCAGCGCCGCGAGGGCGGTCGGTACGAGGGTGGAGCTGCCGCTGGGAAAGGAGACGAGCCGCACGCGCCCGGCCCGCAGTCCGGCGATGGCGGCGACCTCTTCCTCCGCCGCCGTCAGTCCGGCGAGGATCCCGGCGGCGTGCCGCACGAGCGCCTCCCCCGCCTGGGTCAGCCGCATCTCGCGGCCGGTGCGGATGAGCAGCGGGGTGCCGACGGACCCCTCCAGGGCCTTCATCTGCTGGCTCACGGCGGGCTGGGTGCAGCCCAGTTCGCGCCCGGCGGCGGAGAAGGAGCCGGTGGCGGCGACGGCGCGCAGGACACGGAGATGACGGGCCTCGATCACTCTCCGAGGATAAGCCGGGCTTTGGTACGACGGCGAATAGTGCGTGGCGCCTTTGGGTGCCGGTGGCCTACCGTGCCGCTATGAAGCTTCTGTCGGTGAATCTGGGCCGCGAGAAGGCCGTTTCGTACACGGACAACCCCGAGGGCGTCACCGGTATCGACAAGCGGCCGGTCGACACACCGGTGCGGGTGGCCGCGCCCGGCCCCAAGGGCATCGGCGGGAGTGGGCTCGCCGGGGACGCGGTGTGCAAGAGACAGCACCACGGCGGCGACGACCAGGCCGTGTACGCGATGGCGCGCGAGGACCTGGACGACTGGGAGCGCGAGCTCGGCCGTTCCCTGGCCGCCGGCGCCTTCGGCGAGAACCTCACGACACAGGGCATCGACGTCTCCGGCGCGCTGATCGGCGAACGCTGGCGCATCGGGTCCGAGGTGGTGCTGGAGGTCACCAGCGCGCGCATCCCGTGCGGCACCTTCCAGGGCCATATGGAGGAGAAGCGGTGGGTGAAGCGATTCACCCGGAAGGGCGCGCCGGGGGCGTACCTGCGGGTGATCCGGCCCGGCGAGATCCGTTCCGGGGACCCGGTCGAGATCGTGCACCGGCCGGACCACGAGGTGACGGTCGCCCTGGCGTTCCGGGCGATGACCACCGAACGGCCCCTCCAGCCGCGGCTGTTGGCGGCGGGCGAGGCGCTCCATCCGGAAGTGCGGCAGTGGGCGCTCGACTATGTGGAGAAGCACGGCGCCTGACGGCGTCCTCGCAAGCGGACGCTGTCCGTCCCGGTCATTAACCTTGCGCCATGACAACGGCATTGATTACGGGATCGACCGCGGGCATCGGTGCCGCGTTCGCACGGCGCCTCGCCGCCGACGGCCACAACCTCGTCCTGGTGGCCCGCGACACCAAGCGGCTGCGCGAACAGGCCACCGAACTCCACGACCGCCACGGCATCGAGGCGGAGGTCCTCACGGCGGACCTCGCGGAGGACTCCGGCATCGAGACGGTGGCCGCCCGCCTCTCCGACCGCAAAAACCCGGTCGACCTGCTGGTCAACAACGCGGGCTTCGGCAACAAGGGCCGCTACCTCGACGTCTCCATGGCCGACGAGCTGAAGATGCTCAAGGTCCACTGCGAGGCGGTGCTCCGACTGACGTCGGCGGCGACGGAGGGGATGCGCGAGCGGGGCCGCGGTGGCGTGGTCAACGTCGCCTCGGTGGCGGCCTTCCTCCCCCGCGGCACGTACGGGGCGTCCAAGGCGTGGGTCGTGCAGTTCACCCAGGGCGCGGCCAAGGACCTCGCGGGGAGCGGGGTGCGCTTGATGGCCCTGTGCCCCGGCTTCGTACGCACCGAGTTCCACGAGCGGGCGGGCATGGGCACGGACAACATTCCCGGCTGGATGTGGCTCGACGCCGACAAGCTCGTGGCGGCCGCGCTGCACGACCTCGCGCGGGGCAAGACGCTGTCGATTCCGGATCCCCGGTACAAGGCGTTGATGGGTGTGGTGAAGGTGGTGCCCCGGGGGTTGCTCGGGGGGATCAGCTCCAGGACGGGGCGGAAGTACGGGCCGCAGTAGGTCGGCCCGTCTCAGGGGTCAGGGAGCGGCGTTCGTTCCGTCGGCCTCCCCGTCCTGTCGCCTGTGCCATCCTTCGATCGCATCGATGGCGATGGACGCGAGGCCCGGATCGAACTTCAATAACTCCGGGAGGCAATGCGGCCACCAACCGTGGTGAAGAGCCTGCGCGAGGTGAGTCCGTGCCCCGGACGCGGTCGCAGTCCGAGCAAGGGCCAGGTGCGCCTGAGCGGCTTCCCGGCCTGCTCTGATGTTCAGGGTCAGCAGTTCGGCCCGTTCCCGTTGGTCATGGCGTACGTAGGCCTCCACCAAGTCGGCCTGGGCCGCGGCCTTGGCCGACGGGCTGGGCACCCTGTCCACAAGACTTGCCGCTCGCGAGAAATTTCCGAGCGCCACCATGGCCTGAGCCAGGTCGTGTATCTCCGTACCGGTGATACGCCCCGTTTCAGCGAGGAGCTCGGCCTGGTCCATCTGGACCTGGGCGCGACTGGCGTCTCCACTGCGGGCCAGCACCCGCGCCAACGCGGCGGCGGCCCGCACGGAAGGCGCCCTGCTCGCGTGCCCTTCGGCTTCTGCGATGTGCGGCCCTGCTTCTCCCGGCCGCCCGGTCGACAGCAGTTCGTGCCCAATCTCCGCCAGGGCCCATGCGTCCGGCCGAAGTTGCTCCGGTCCGCGAGCCAGATCGACAGCGCGCTCGAACTCTCCCGCTTCGGCGAGAGCCACGGCTGTGAGGAAAGGGAGCCTGCTTCGGCTGAGACTCACTGGGACGCGCGCGGCTCTCTCCGCGTCGTCGAACCTGCCGAGAACGACCATCGCTTGTGTGATCTCCACCCAGATCCGCTCCTGCTCGCGTGCGCTCCCGGCGCGCGCCGCAAGAGATTCGGCACGGGTGAGATAGTCCGCATCGGCCAGTGCACGTGCCAACAAGACCGTCAGTTCCCTACGCGCGGGTTCGACAGCCGCCCACCGGGCCGGCAGCGTGGCAAGGTCATGCTCGGCGCCGTCCAGGAGCGATCTGGATGCCTCGGCAAGCCCGGCTCCGGCCAGCACTGACGCGACCACGAAGGCGGCCCGCAGCCTCGCTGGAGTGCTCACCGACCGGCGTGCCAGGCTTTCGCTTTCGACGAGGATGTCGCGGGCCCGCTCGGGTGAACCGCTCAAGGACAGTTCGACGGAGATCCGGACCAACGGATCGATGGAACCGTCCTCTTCGGCCAGCATTCCGCCGATCCTGAGGGCATCCTCCACCTGACCTTCTCTGATCTTGGCCAGAGAGATCTCGAGGAGTGCCTCGGACAGACTCAGGTCCTCCGTGATGAGGCGAGCCACTCGAAACGCCTCATCCATGTCTCCGGCGCGGCAAAGCTGAGTGACAGCGGCGGCAGCGCCCGCGGAGAGGTGCGGCCCTACAGGTAACAGACGAAGCAGCGACTTGACGTCGTCCATGTGCCCTGACTGCGCACTCTCGGCAATCATTTTCACTATCAGTTCGAAGCGCCATTCGGCCATCGCGTCCTTGCGAACGAGCTCCAGCCCCGTTTCCACTTCCCCCGCCGCTGCCAGCAGAGGGACAAGCTCCGTGAGGCGGACATAGGCACGGATGGAGAGCGCTTCTTCGATCAGCAGTCGTGCGTGCTCTTCCTGCTTCATCCGACGCTGGACTGCCGCGAGCCGGATGAGCGCCAGTTTCCTGTTGCCCGGTGAGGCGGTGGCACGGGCGATGTCCTCGGCCTCGGCGGCATGGCCGCACTCGGCCAAGGCCGCAGCCAAGTAGATCGGTGCCTCCGCGGCGAACCCCAGCGCCGTGGCCATTCTGTCCACACGCGCGCGTTCTCCCGCTCGGACCAGCCGGTCGACGATCCAATGGGCGGTCCGGGAATGCACCCGGACCTTCTCCGAGCCGGCCGCCAGTGCTTCGGCACGTTCGTACTGGCCCACCCATAGCAGCGCCACCAACACGCGCACGAGTACGCGCTCACGTGTCGCCTCGTCCGGCTCCTGGCGGGCCATCGCCACTGCCTCGTCCAGCACTCGTAGGGCTTCGGTTCCCGTCAGCCGCTCCCCGACCTCGGCAAGCGCGAGCGCACGCTCACGCCTGCCCGGGAAGCTCCGAGCGACCGCTTCCCCACGGCTCGGTTCCCCCGCGCACACCCATGCCGCGGGGATGGCGAGCGTGACTCCCGAAGTCCGTTCCTCGAGCGCGTTTCGGTGAATGGCCAATTCCAACGCCTGACTGAGCCGTCCGGCGCCTTCCTCGATGATCAGGTTGCTCGCGTCCCTGATCTCGGCAAGCGCGAGGGAATCACTGCCGGACGCATGGAGAAGGCGGTCGTGCCGCTCACTGTCCGCGGCACACAGAATCACCCGCTCGACATCCCGGCGGGCGCGCAGCATCTGGAAGTAACCCCGGAGCAAATAGGCAGGAGTGTCGGGAGGCCAGCCTCGGTCACGGTATTCGTCGCCCCAGTCGTGCAGGCGCTGCCGGTAGGACTCGACCGCCGCCGGCCCCAGCATGTCCGCCGCCTGCCTCTGCAGCTCTTCGTGCGCGAGCAGATGAACAGGCCGGCCGGGGGTGCTGAGCGGTTGGATCTCGCGGATCGCGAAGGTTCTTCCCGCTCTGGTCCTGAGGATGTCCTTGATGCCGTAGTCGGTCTCATCGGACAGGTGGGCGAGCTCCGCCGTGGTCAGACCGCTTTCCGCTGCGACCACGAAACCCAGCAGGTCACGCGAGACCCGGCTCTCTGCCAGAAACGTCTTGAGTTCCCGCTCCGCTTCGGTACGAACCGCTTGGGCGTACTGCGAGGGGACCAGCCGACGGGCACATCGCGGATCACGGAGCGGATGGTTCTCCGGTACGTCGGTGGGCAGCGGCGGGTTGAGGCGTCCGGAGACGATGACACGGATACCGCTCTCCTCACGAGGCGGAAGGACGCCCGCGATGCTGTGGGCGTCGGGTCCGGTGGTGACGCCCCGGTCCTCGTCCAGACCGTCTACCAACAGCACCAATTGCTCGCCGCGCTCACGACAGATCCGGGCTGCCTGTTCGTACAGACGCAGCAGATGAGCATCCCGTGTCGCCTCCGTCAGATGCGCCGGCAAACTGTCCTCGGCCAGCTCGGCGAGCTGCTCCAGGACGACATCTCCGAAGGCCACCACGTCGTTCTGTGCCCGCCATCGGGCGGTGACGAAAAACGGCACGATGCGCACGCGCGGAGGCGGATGCAGTGCGAACCACGCCATCAGCGCCGTCTTGCCCGCCCATGCCTCAGCCCGCCACCATCCATATGAGGGGCCTTCGGTCCTGTCCGGGGCGCAGAATGTGGCGAGTTCCTCCAACTCGCTTTCTCTGCCCATGATTTCCGGGGGAGCGATCCGGAGCACCTGCTCCCAGTACGCAGACCGCACTCCGGGCGCCAACAGGACCCGGTTGTTGTCCCCCGTGACAGCCACACCCACGGCCCCGCCCGCCGAGACGGACCGCTCCCCCCGCGCCTCCATGACGCTCATGATGCCAAACAGGAGGAGAATGGACCCGTACGACCGGACCCAAACCCAGGGGGGCCGGAGGCGACGGTGTCATGACCTTCGTACAGCTCATCGACTGCAGGACCAGCCGCTTCGACGAGATGAACCGGCTGATGGACACGTGGGTCGAGCAGACCAAGGGGAGACGGACGGCGACGCACACCACCATCGCGAAGGACCGGGGGGATGCGTCGCACTTCGTCGAGATCGTGGAGTTTCCGTCGTTCGAGGAGGCGATGCGGAACTCCGAGCTGCCGGAGACCGACAAGATCTTCCGGGAGATGGTCTCTCTGTGCGACGAGATGCCGACCTTCACCGATCTGGACGTGGTGCGGGACGAGCAGCTGTACGCGCACACCGCTCGACGGTTCTTCGAGACCCTGGCCGGGAGCGGGGAGCTGTCGGCGCTCGGGGAACTGGTCGCCGAGGAGTATCACGATCACGATCCCGCCAATGAACAGGACGCCGTCGGGCTCGATGCCATGCGGCAGGAGGTCGAGACATGGCGGGGGGCTTTCGACTTCGGGTTCACGATCCATGAGCAGATCGCGCAGGGCGACCGGGTGTGTACCCGGTGGACCTGGAACGGGACCCATGTCGGGGACTTCTTCGGGATCGCGGCCAGCGGGAAGCGGGTCACCATGACCGGGACCACCATTCACCGGTGCGCCCCCGACGGGCGGATCGCCGAGGGGTGGTGGCAGTACGACCGGCTCGGGCTGATGGCGCAGTTGGGTGCGCTGGACGCGCTGGAGCAGTAGGGCGGCAGGGCGAAGGCCCGGCACCTCGGGTGCCGGGCCTTCTACGAGCTGGTGAGCTCAGTGGGAGTGGCCGTGGCTGTGACCACCGGCGGCCGGCTCCTCCTCTTCCTTCTTCTCGACGACCAGGGTCTCGGTCGTGAGGAGGAGGGAGGCGATGGAGGCGGCGTTCTCCAGGGCGGAGCGGGTGACCTTGACCGGGTCGATGACGCCGGCCTTGACCAGGTCGCCGTACTCGCCGGTCGCGGCGTTGAAGCCCTGGCCCTTGTCGAGCTCGGCGACCTTGGAGGTGATGACGTAACCCTCCAGGCCGGCGTTCTCGGCGATCCAGCGCAGCGGCTCGACGACCGCGCGGCGCACGACGGCGACACCGGTGGCCTCGTCGCCGGTCTTGCCCAGACCGCCCTCGAGGACCTTGGCGGCGTGGACCAGAGCGGAGCCACCACCGGAGACGATGCCCTCCTCGACCGCGGCGCGGGTCGCGGAGATGGCGTCCTCCAGACGGTGCTTCTTCTCCTTCAGCTCCACCTCGGTGGCGGCGCCGACCTTGATCACGCACACGCCGCCGGCCAGCTTCGCGAGGCGCTCCTGGAGCTTCTCGCGGTCCCAGTCGGAGTCCGTGTTCTCGATCTCGGCCTTGATCTGGGCGACGCGGCCCGTGACGTCCGCGGAGTCACCGGCACCGTCGACGACCGTGGTGTCGTCCTTGGTGATCGTCACGCGGCGGGCGGAGCCCAGCACGTCCAGACCGGCCTGGTCGAGCTTGAGGCCGACCTCCTCGGAGATGACCGTGGCGCCGGTGAGGACCGCGAGGTCCTGCAGCATCGCCTTGCGGCGGTCGCCGAAGCCGGGGGCCTTGACCGCGACCGCGTTGAAGGTGCCGCGGATCTTGTTGACGACCAGGGTGGAGAGCGCCTCGCCCTCGACGTCCTCGGCGATGATCAGCAGCGGCTTGGAGGAACCGCCCTGGATGACCTTCTCAAGGAGCGGCAGCAGGTCCTGGATCGAGGAGATCTTGCCCTGGTTGATCAGGATGTACGGGTCGTCGAGGACGGCCTCCATACGCTCCTGGTCCGTCACGAAGTACGGCGACAGGTAACCCTTGTCGAAGGCCATGCCCTCGGTGAAGTCCAGCTCCAGACCGAAGGTGTTGGACTCCTCGACGGTGATGACACCGTCCTTGCCGACCTTGTCCATCGCCTCGGCGATGAGCTCGCCGACCTGGGTGTCCTGGGCGGACAGCGCGGCGACGGCGGCGATGTCCGCCTTGTCCTCGATCGGGCGGGCGGTCGCGAGGAGCTCCTCGGAGACCGCGGCGACGGCCGCGTCGATGCCCTTCTTCAGCAGCGCCGGGGAGGCACCCGCGGCGACGTTCTTCAGGCCCTCGCGGACGAGCGCCTGGGCCAGCACGGTGGCGGTGGTCGTACCGTCACCCGCGATGTCGTTGGTCTTGGTCGCCACCTCCTTCACCAGCTGGGCGCCGAGGTTCTCGTACGGGTCGTCGAGCTCGACCTCGCGGGCGATGGTGACACCGTCGTTGGTGATGGTGGGGGCGCCGAACTTCTTGTCGATGACGACGTTGCGGCCCTTGGGGCCGATCGTCACCTTGACCGTGTCGGCAAGCTTGTTGACGCCGCGCTCGAGGGCGCGACGGGCGTCCTCGTCGAACTTCAGGATCTTCGCCATGGGAGCGGTTCAGCCCTCTCGGAAAACGTGGGTGAAACGAACTGCGCCCCCGACGCCCGGCTGATTAATGGTCGCGGGGGCCAGGGGCGCAGCTCACATGCAATGTGCTTCGGTGAGGAAGCGGGTGAATTACTTCTCGATGATCGCGAGCACGTCGCGAGCCGAGAGGACGAGGTACTCCTCGCCGTTGTACTTCACCTCGGTGCCGCCGTACTTGCTGTACAGCACGATGTCGCCGGTCTTGACGTCGAGCGGCAGGCGCTCGCCGTTCTCGAAGCGGCCCGGGCCCACGGCCAGGACGACGCCCTCCTGGGGCTTCTCCTTGGCGGTGTCCGGAATGACCAGGCCAGAGGCGGTGGTCTGCTCGGCGTCGAGCGGCTGGACCACAATGCGGTCCTCGAGCGGCTTGATGGCAACCTTGGAGCTGGTGGTCGTCACGATCCGACCTCCCCCTTCGGAGATCTCACGGGGTTAACTGTCTGAGGTGGCGACCAGGTGGATCCGTCGTCGCGGGTGCCGGACCTGCCCGTCGCTATTGGCACTCTCCAGGGGGGAGTGCCAGACCCGAGACTATGACTGCGATTAGCACTCGGTCAAGCGGAGTGCCAATTCGCTGCGGCGCGGCGGCCCGGGGACACCGGCACGGGAACCCTCCCGGGCACCCCCACAGGCGTCCCCACGGGCCTCCCACGGATGTCCCTACAGGTAGTCCTCCAGCCGCCCCACCCTCAACCCCGCCCTCCGGATCTCCCCCAGCAGCCGCTCGGTGCGCTCCACCAGCGTCAGCCCCGTCGTCCCGATCGAGGCCACGGAGATGATGTCGCCGGGGAGCAGGCGGCGCTCCCCCGTCGGGTAGGTCAGGCGCTCCTCCCCCATCGACGCGCGCCACAGCACGACCGCCGCGACCCCGCAGTCGGCGGCGGCGCGCAGGGTGGTCGTGTCGTACGTGCCGTAGGGCGGGCGGAAGAGGCGGGGGCGGATCCCGAAGCGGGACTTGAGTTTGTCCTGCTGGCCGCAGATCTCGGCGCGCTGGCCGGCGTACGGCAGACCGCGCAGGGCGGTGTGGTCGAGGGTGTGGTTCTGGATCGAGGCGCCCACCGACTGGAGACGGGCGAAGTGCCCGTACCCGGGCCCGACGACGCTGTCGGTGAGGAACATGCTGACGGGCAGCCGCCGTTCACGGACCAGTTCGACGAAGCGCGGGTCCTTCTCGGCACCGTCGTCGTAGGTCAGGAAGACGACCTTGTCGGAGGTGGGGGCCCGCCTCACGACGGACGGCGGACGCGCCCCGGCCTCCGTCGCCGCAGCGCCGTACGACCCCGCCCGCGGCGCCGCCCTGTTGCCCAGCCGTTCGACGGGATCGGCGGACCGGGCGCAGCCGGCGAGCAGCACGACCGCCGCGAGCGCCGCTGCGGCCGGTCCACGCGAACTCACAGGTAGTCCTCGAGGCGGGCCACCGCGTACCCCTCGGCCGTGACCTTGTTCAGGAACCGCCGGATCATGTCGGGCATCGTGCCCTTCCACTCGCCGCGGCCGCGGAAGTGACTCAGCACGATGTCGCCCGGGCGGATCTTCCGGTCCCACTCGCGGTAGTCCCAGCGGTCGACGAAGACCTCCTCGTTCCAGATCGGCGCGTACTTCACCCCGCAGGACTTCGCGGCGCGCAGCGTGGCCTCGTTGTAGTTGCCGAAGGGCGGGCGGAAGAGGGTGGGGCGCTTGCCGTAGCGCTTCTCGATGATGTCCTGCATGCCGCAGATCTCGTGCCTCTGGCGGGCGTAGGACAGTCCCGGCAGGTAGGGGTGGTGAAGCGTGTGGTTGTTCAGCCCGACCCCCGTGCCCTGCATCTTCTTGAAGTAGTCGTAGTCGCCCTTGACCAGGTAGTTGCTCAGGAATGCGGTGTACGGGATCTTCAGCTCGCTCATCATCCGCAGGAACGCCGGGTCCTTCTCGGCGCCGTCGTCGATGGTGAGGAAGACGATCTTCTGCTCGGTCGGGATCGTGGTGAAGACCGGCGGGAGGCCCTTCTCCTCGTGGCCGTCCACCTCGAAGCCCTTGCGGGTCGTGATCCTCGGCTTCTTCACCGGCGGCGCGGGGGGCGCCAGCGGGACTCCGGCCAGGCCCCAGCGTTTCGCGATCCTCGCCGCGGCGCGGAGCTTCGTGGCGTACGAGTCCAGGGCCCGGGCCGGAGCCCCGTGCAGGGCCTGCTGGCCGGGCGCCGGGCGCACCGGACGCACCTCGCGCTCGCCCGGTGCGCAGCCCGAGGCGATGACGGCGACGGCGAGCACCGCGATCCCGGCGCGGGCCCGGGAAGCGCACATGGCCCGACTTTTGTCATTTTGTACTACTGATCCCATGGCGCCGGATCCTCGCAGGTCACCGCCCTGCTCCCGGGCCGACACCGCCGCCGGAAGCGGACCGTCCACCGACTGGCCCACAATGTCCCGGTGAACGACCTCGCCCCCCTCCTGACCCCCGAGGGCCGCGCCCTCCTCGACACCGTGCGCGACACCGCCCCCGCCGACGAACTCGCCGTCGCCACCCGGCTGCGCCGCGAGCACCCCGCGGAGCTGGTGTCGGCCGCGCTCGGCCAGGCCCGGCTGCGGCAGCGGGCGGCGGTGAAGTTCGGGGCCGAGGACGCGGGACGGATGTTCTTCACGCCGAACGGGGTGGAGCAGTCGACGCGGGCGAGTGTGGCGACGTACCGCGCGGAGTGCTTCGGGGCGGCGGGCGTGCGGTCCGTCGCCGACCTGTGCTGCGGCATCGGCGGGGACGCCATCGCGTTCGCCCGCGCCGGTATCCGAGTCCTCGCCGTCGACCGGGACCCGCTGACCTGTGCCGTGGCCCGCGCCAACGCCGACGCGCTCGGCCTCGCCGATCTCATCGAGGTGCGCGAGGCGGATGTGACGGAGGTCGACACGGCCGGCTACGACGCGGTGTTCGTCGACCCGGCCCGACGTTCCTCCAAGCGCGGCCGCATCTTCGACCCCGAGGCCTACTCCCCACCCCTGTCCTGGGCCGTGTCCGCCGCGCTCAAGGCCCCGCTCGGCGCGCTGAAGATCGCGCCCGGCATCCCGCACGAGGCGATCCCCGCCGAGGCCGAGGCCGAGTGGATCTCGGACAGCGGAGATGTGAAGGAAGCCGTGCTGTGGTTCCGCCCGAACGGAACCCCGGGAGCGCGGCGGGCGGTCCTGCTGCCCTCGGAGGCCGGCGTCCGGGCCTCCCCCGACACCATGCTGCCCGACCCCGAAGTCCGCCCCGTCGGACGGTACTTGTACGAACCCGACGGCGCCGTCATCCGCGCCCACCTGGTCGCCGAGGTGGCCCAGGACCTGGAGGGCGGGCTGATCGACGCGACCATCGCCTACATCACCGCCGACGAGCTGCACACGACCCCGTATGCGACGGCGTACGAGATCACTGACCAACTCCCCTTCAGCGTCAAGAAGTTGAAGGCGCTGCTGCGCGAGCGCGAGGTCGGGATCCTGACCGTGAAGAAGCGCGGGTCGGCCGTGGAGCCGGAGGAGCTGCGCAGGAAGGTGCTTCCGAAGCCGTTCGGGAGCAAGTCGGCGACCGTGTTCCTGACCCGGGTGGCGGGGGCGCCGACGATGCTGATCGGCGCCCCCGCGTGACCGGCCGGCGGGCGGCCGTCGTCCGCGGCGGCGCCGCATACGGCACGTCGGTCACGGCGTGGGCAGTGACCTCAGTCGCGCCGTCAGCAGCTCCCGTTCCCGTGCGTTGCGCGCCAGGCCCGTCGCCCGCTCGAACTCCGTCCTCGCCTCCGCGGTGCGCCCGAGGCGGGCCAGCAGGTCGCCGCGGACGCTGGGGAGCAGGTGGTAGTCGCGCAGGGCGGGTTCGCCGATGAGCGCGTCGACGATCTCCAGGGCCGGTTCCGGGCCCTCGGCCCTCGACACGGCGACCGCGCGGTTGAGCTCGACGACCGGGGACGGGGCGCGGACGGCGAGCAGCCCGTACAGGGTCGCGATGCTCGCCCAGTCGGTCTCCTCGTAGGTGTAGGCGTGCGCGTGGCAGGCGGCGATCGCGGCCTGGAGGGCGTAGGGGCCGGGGGCGCCCGTGCGGGTGGCGTCGGCGCGGGCGAGGGCGTTGATGCCGCGGGCGATGAGCATGCGGTTCCAGCGGCGGCGGTTCTGGTCCTCCAGGAGGACCGGCTCGCCGGACGGGCCGGTGCGGGCGGCGGTGCGGGACGCCTGGAACTCCAGGAGCGAGACCAGCGCGTGGACCTCCGGTTCCTTCGGCATCAGCCCGGACAGGACGCGGGCCAGGCGCAGGGCGTCCTCGCACAGCCCCGGGCGCACCCAGTCGTCGCCCGCGGTGGCGGCGTACCCCTCGTTGAAGACGAGGTAGATGACGTCGAGGACGTCTCCCAGGCGGGCCTCGCGCTCGGCACCGTAGGGCACTTCGAAGGCGACGTTCTTCGTCGCGAGGGTGCGTTTGGCCCGGACGATGCGCTGGGCGATCGTCGGCTCCGGGACGAGGAACGCGCGGGCGATCTCGGCCGTGGTGAGGCCGCCGAGCAGCCGCAGGGTCAGGGCGATACGCGCCTCGGCGGAGAGCACCGGGTGGCAGGTGGTGAAGACCAGGCGCAGCAGGTCGTCGTCGATGTCCTCGGGGTCGGCCGGCTCCTCGGGCGGGAGCGTCGTCTCCAGCGAGCGGCCGATCTCCTGGAGCTTGCGGGCGTAGTTCTCGCGGCGCCGGACCAGGTCGACGGCGCGGCGCCGGGCGGTGGTCATGAGCCAGGCGCCCGGGTTGCCGGGGACACCGTCGCGCGGCCACTGCTCCAGAGCCGCGACGAGGGCGTCCTGGGCCAGTTCCTCGGCGATGCCGACGTCCCGGACGATGCGGGTGACGCCGGCGATGATGCGCGGGGACTCCATGCGGAACACCGTCTCGACGGTGGCGCGGGGGTCGCTGGAGGACTGTGGGCTCACAGTCCCCCATGCAACACCCCTCCCGGCGTACGGCCAAGGACGCCCGCGCAGCCCGCGGTTCAGCCCTCCGCTCAGCCCTCCGCGATCTCCCGCACCTCGCAGGTCACCGTCCAGTGCGGCTCGTGCACCTGAAGGAAACGCTTGGTCCACTCGATGGCCTCGGCCTTGTCCTTGCACTGCACGATCGCGTACCCCCCGACGACCTCCTTGGACTCGGTGAACGGCCCGTCCGTGACGGATGCCTGACCACCGCTCCAGTGCACCCGGGTGCCCTGCGCCGAGGGCGTGAGCCCGGCGGTGTCCAGCAGCACCCCGGCCTTGGTCATCTCCTCGATCAGCTCCCCCATGCGCTGCATCAGCTCGTCGCTGGGGCCCTCGGCGGGGGCGGTGGACTCGTCGATCTGCACGAGCGACAGGTAACGCGGCATGGTGACTCCTCGGTTCGGGGGGCCGGTGCTTTCCGGCCTCTCACCCCTGCGTCGATCGGGAGACACCCGGATCGACAGGCTCGCGAGATTTCTTCGAAGAATTTTTCGTGTCATACGTCTGCGCAGGTCACGGGCGCACTTCCGGGCGCGTTCGCCCTAGCCGAGCTCCGTCCCGAACGCCGCCTTCGCGTACGGCGCCCCCACCGTGCGCCCGCCGAACACGAACGCGGCGTCGGTCACGACCCCGGTCGGCCGCCCCCGCAGGGACCACACGGAGCCCGCCCGGGAGTTCTCGCCGGGCGCGGCGGCCGCGAGGTCGGCGTAGCCGTTGCCGTTGATGTCGAGCAGGCGTACGGCACCGCCGAAGCCGTCGCCCGCCTCCGCGGCGCCGGGGACACCGGCCGTGTCCTGGGTGAAGCCCTGGGCGCCCCTGCCGGTCAGGCCGGTGCCGCTGCCGTACAGGACGTCCACGGTGCCCGCGCCGTCCTCGTACCCCAGTTCCTCGCCGGCCGCGCCGACGGCCACGTCGTCGAAGCCGTCGCCGTTGACGTCGCCGACGGACACCGCGCCGCCGAAGTAGTCCACGTCCTCCCACGCGCCGGGGACTCCGGGCGTGTCCTGGCCGTACGTCGTACCGGCGCCCACCCCGCCGGCCGAACCGAGGCCCACGACGATCCTCGACTCCTCCGGGAGGCCCCGGACGAGGTCGTCGTAGCCGTCGCCGTTGACGTCACCGAAGGCGACGCCGCCGGTTCCCGCGGGCGCGGTGGCGGAGGTGAAGGCGGCCCCGGAGGCGTTCGCGAGGTAGAAGGCCGAACCGAAGCCGCCGTCGCCGGTGTAGACGGTCAGCGCGAGGTCGTCGCGGCCGTCGCCGTTCACGTCCCCGACCGCGCCGTCCCACACGTCGTGGTAGCGCAGGTCGTCGGGGCCGAAGGCCCTCGTGGCGGCCGGCTTCCCGGCACGGGTGAGCGGGCCGGTCCAGACCGTGGGGGCGGTGCCGTAGGGGTCGTCGCCCTGCGCGCGGCCGCCCCTGAACAGGGTCAGGTCCGTGCGCCCGTCGCCGTCGAAGTCCCCTGCCTGAGCGCTCGCTGCGGGGACGGACGTACCGCCGGACAGGCCACCCTTCCCGCCCCAGACGACCACCGCGTCCTTCGTCGTGGACGCGTGTCCGACGACCAGGTCCGTGCGCCCGTCGCCGTCGAGGTCGCCCTTGGTCAGCTGGACGCCGAACTGCTCGCTCTTGGCCGGGCCGCCCGGAATCCCGCTCGTGGCGCGGCTGATGACGGTCCGCCGGTCCTTGGTCAGCCCGTGCGGGCCGCCGTACAGGACGACGACGTACCCCGCCCGGTCCTGCCCGCCCACCGTGGCTCTCGGGGCGCCGACGGCGAGGTCCTGGTAGCCGTCGCCGTCGAAGTCGTCCCGGACGGGGGCGGGGACGGCGGCCTCGGCGCGGTCCGTCAGACCGGACGGCAGCGCACCGAGCGCGAGCACACCGGCCACGACCGGAACGGCCCAGGGGAGCAACGTACGCGGGGAGAACACAGGGAGAGCCTCTCGTCACGGCGGCACCGTCACCGCACAAGACCCCCCGGCGGGCTGGGAAGTTGTACGTCGCTCAGCGCGACGGCCGCGGCAACCGACCGCTCAGCGCAGAGACTTCCACAGTTCGCTCGCCTCGGGCTCGTCCGCGACCACCCGGTTGGCGTCCGACGGGGCCCGCACGACCGGCATCGTCACCGTCTTCACCCGGTCCGCCGACAGCCCTTTGAGGCTCTGCCCCAGGCTCATCAGCTCGCTCAGCGAGTCGAGCCCGGTGTCGGTGGTGAGGCTGCCGGTGATCGCGTCGGCGACCTCGTAGAGCTTGGTGGGGCTGGTGAGCAGGTCGGTCGAGGAGATCTGCTCCAGGAGCGCCTTCACCAGCTTCTGCTGGAGGCCTATCCGGCCGAGGTCGCTGCCGTCGCCTATGCCGTGCCGGGTGCGGGCGAGCGCGAGGGCCTGCTTGCCGTCGAGGTGGTGGGTGCCCGCCTTCAGCGTCAGATGGCTGCTGGAGTCGTCGATGTCCTCGTCCGTCGTCACGGTCACGCCGCCGAGGGCGTTCACCAGCTTGGCGAAGCCCGAGAAGTCGATCTCGATGTAGTGGTCCATGCGGACGTCCGTGATCGACTCGACGGTCTTGACCGCGCAGACGGGACCGCCGACGGAGTACGCGCTGTTGAACATCGCCTGGTAGGCCGCCGCCGTCGTGCCCCCGTCGTCCAGGGGACACGACGGGCGGGTGACGAGCGTGTCGCGCGGGATGCTGACCACCGTCGCCTCCGTGCGGCCGGCGTCGATGTGCACGACCATCGCCGTGTCGGACCGGGCGCCGGAGCTGTCACCGCCGCCGAGTTCCTGGTTCTCCTTGCCGCTGCGCGAGTCGGAACCGAGGACGAGGATGTTCAGGGCCTCGGAGGGCAGCGGGGAGGCGGAAGCGGACGCCGACGGCGAAGGTGTCGTCACCGCCTTCGCCGGACGGTCGTCGCCGAGCGCGTTGTCGATGTCGACGCTCTTGATGTTGTCGTTGAGGTGCCAGTACAGCCAGCCCCCCGTCGCGACGCCCACCACCAGCACACCCGCGAGAGTGAGGCCGGCGGCCTTCAGGACACGCGACCGCCGGCCCACTCGTCTGTCTTCGTCGTCTCCGCTCACGGGGAGGAACGTAAGTCCGAATTATTACGAGGAGCGCGTCCGGGCCGCCTTTCTTCGGAAAATCTCACCTTTCTCAGCCCAGCGTCAGGGTCGGCACCGGGTTGCTCCCGCTCCATGACCCGTTGAACCCGAAGGTCACCGAGCCGCCGTCCGGCACCGTCCCGTTGTAGGTGGCGTTGGCGCAGCTGACCGCCGCGCCGGACTGGGTGCAAGTCGCGTTCCAGGCCTGCGTGACCTGCTGGCCCGCCCCGTACGTCCAGCTCACCTTCCAGGACGACAGCGCGGCACCCGAGCAGGCGATCCGCACCTGGCCCGTGAACCCGGTGTTCCACTGGCTGGCCACGCTGTAGGTCGCGGTGCAGGCCCCGGTCGGGGGCGTGGTCGTGCCGCCGAGCGCCTCCGCGATCGCGTGGTACGCCGGTTTCGGCGCGTAGTTCTCGTCGTACGGCGTCGCCGCGCCCTGTCCCGGGAAGGTGCTCGGGATCCAGGAGTCGGAGTCGGTGAAGCCCCAGACGGTGACGCCGGTGCAGCGGGCGACGGCCACACAGGCGTTCATGACGGCCTTGTAGTCGGCGGCCTGCTGGGTGAGCTTGGCGCTGTCGGAGGGCAGCGTCATCCGGATGTCCAGCTCGGTGATGGCCACGTCGACGCCGAGGTCGGCGAAGCGCTGGATGTTCTGCTGGAGCGTGGACGGCACCTGGCCGAGGATGAGGTGGGCCTGAAGGCCGACGCCGTCGATCGGGACGCCCTGCTCCTTCAGCGACTTGACCAGGTTGTAGAGGGCGGTGCTCTTCGCGTTGACGCCCTCGACGTTGTAGTCGTTGATGTACAGCTTCGCGGCCGGGTCGGCGGCGCGGGCGGCGGTGAGGGCCTGGGCGATGTAGCCGGTGCCGAGGCCGTTGTACCAGAGGGTCTGGCGGTAGGTGCCGTCCTCGTTGAAGGGTTCGTTGACGACGTCCCAGGCGGCGAGCCGCCCCTTGTACCGGCCGACCTCGGTGGCGATGTGGTCGTTCAGCAGCGTGCTCAGCTGGGCCGGGGTCCAGGTGCCGTTCGTCAGCCAGCCCGGGTTCTGGCTGTGCCAGACCAGGGTGTGACCGCGCACCTCCTGGTCGTGGGCCTCGGCGAAGGCGACGATCTGGTCCGCCTCCGTCCAGTCGAAGGTCCCCCGGGTCGGCTCGACCGAGCCCCACTTCATGGCGTTGCCGGGGGTCAGCCAGTTGAACTGAGCCCCGGCGATGTCACCGTAGGTCCCGGTCAGCTTGGAGCCGGTGACCGCCGTACCCATGGCCTTTCCCTTGGCGGCCGCGAGGTCGCGCAGCGGGGTGTCGGCGGCGTGCGCGGTGGTCGTGCCGGCGGTCACCAGGGTGCCGACGGCGGCCGCTCCGGCCAGCAGAGCGGCGAGTCGTACACGGAGCGAAGTTCTGGAGGATCTCACTGCGGGTGCCTCCGAAAGTTTCGGTCGTGCAGCCGATTGACTTCGGAGGAGTGTGGAGGCGACGGCCCCACCCGTCAATACGTCAACTTCCGGCCAACGGCGGCCCGGCGGTACTGCTGCGCACCACCAGGCTCGTCGCCAGCTCCACCCGCGTGGCCGCCGGAGTCCCCTCCTCACGTGCCAGATCGAGCACCAGCTTGGCCGCCGCCTCGGCCATCTCGGTCAGCGGCTGCCGCACGGTCGTCAGCGGCGGCCCCACCCAGGGCGCGACGGGCAGATCGTCGAAGCCGACCACGCTCAGGTCCTCCGGGATCCTGAGCCCCAGCTCGCGCGCGGCCTCGTACAGTCCGAGCGCCTGGAGGTCGTTGCCGGCGAAGACGGCGGTCGGCCGGTCCGGGCGGCGCAGCAGCTCCAGACCCTGCCGGTAGCCGGCCTCGTGATGGAAGTCACCGTTCTTGATGAGCGCGGGGTCGACCGGCAGCCCGGCGGTCTCCAGGGCGGCCCGGTAGCCGTCGATGCGGGCGCGGCTGCACATCATCCGGGAGGGCCCACTGATCGCGCCGATCCGGGTGTGCCCGAGGTCGACGAGATGCCGGGTGGCGGCGAGCCCGCCCTGCCAGTTGGTGGCGCCGATGGAAGGCACGTCGGCACCGGGGTCGCCGGCCGGGTCCATGACGACGAACGGGATCGCCCGGCTGGTGAGCAGGGCGCGCTGGGACTCGTCGAGCCCGGACAGCACGAGGATCACCCCGTGCGGGCGTCGGGCGGCGACCTGGTCGGCCCAGGTCCGCCCGGGCGTGAGCCGCCCCGCGCTCTCGCTGAGCACCACGCTCAGCCCGGAGTCCCGGGCGACGTTCTCCACGCCCCGGATGACCTCCATGGCCCAGGCGCTCTCCAGTTCGTGGAAGACCAGGTCGATCAGGGGCGAACGGCTCGCCTCGGCCCGGCGGCGCCGGTAGCCGTGGGCGCGCAGCAGTTCCTCCACGCGGGTGCGGGTCGCCGGGGCGACGTCGGCGCGGCCGTTCAGCACCTTCGAAACAGTCGGCGCCGAGACGCCGGCCTCGCGGGCGATCTCGGCGAGCGTCGCGGTCTGCGACGAGCGGCCGGTTGCTGGGGCTGTCGCCCGGGATTCAGCGGGCTCCGGGGGTGTCATGGCGGCGATCGTATCCCTGCACGACCTCTTGACGAACCCTTCCGACCCGCCTAGGTTCCCAAAACATTCGGCATGCATATCGAAACATTCGTTAGGCGCATTCGATTAGGGACATTCGTGAGGGCCTTCACCCTGACAGGAGTTTCATGACCACCGCCCCCTGGCGTGACCGCGCCCTGCCCGCCGCCGCCCGCGTCGACGACCTCCTCTCCCGGATGACCCTTCAGGAGAAGACCGCCCAGCTGTACGGCGTGTGGGTGGGCGCCAGCACGGACGGCGAGGGAGTCGCGCCGCTCCAGCGAGAGATGACGGCCGACTTCAATGACGATGACTGGTCCGAGCTGATCTCCCACGGTCTCGGCCAGCTGACCCGCCCCTTCGGCACCGCCCCCGTGGACCCGGCGCTGGGCGCGCAGGCACTGGCCCGCGCCCAGCGCCGTATCACGGCGGCGGGCCGCTTCGGCATCCCGGCCCTCGCCCACGAGGAGTGCCTGGCCGGCTTCACAGCCTGGCAGGCCACCGCCTACCCGGTCCCGCTCGCCTGGGGTGCGAGCTTCGACCCGCCGCTCGTCGAGGAAATGGCCCGGGGCATCGGCCGGGACCTGCGCGCCGTCGGCGTCCACCAGGGCCTCGCCCCGGTCCTGGACGTCGTCCGCGACCCGCGCTGGGGACGGGTCGAGGAGACCGTCGGCGAGGACCCGTACCTCGTCGGCACGATCGGCGCCGCCTACGTCCGGGGCCTGGAGTCGGCCGGGATCGTCGCCACGCTCAAGCACTTCGCCGGGTACGCGTCCTCGGCGGGCGCCCGCAACCAGGCACCGGTACGGGCCGGCGTCCGGGAGCTCGCGGACGTGACCCTGCCGCCGTTCCAGATGGCGCTGCGCGAGGGCGGGGCGCGCTCGGTGATGGCGGCGTACAACGAGACGGACGGCGTCCCGGCCTCGGCGGACCCGGGCCTGCTGACCGGACTGCTGCGCGAGGAATGGGGCTTCACCGGCACGGTCGTCGCCGACTACTTCGGCATCGGCTTCCTCCAGAGCCAGCACCGGGTCGCCGGCTCGGAGGCGGAGGCCGCCCACGCGGCGCTCGCGGCCGGCCTGGACGTCGAACTGCCCACCCTGAAGTGCTACGGAAAACCGCTCCTGGACGCCGTACGGGCGGGCGCGATCCCCGAGGAGCTGATCGACCGGGCGGTCCGCCGGGTCCTGCTCCAGAAGTGCGAGCTGGGCCTCCTGGACGAGGACTGGACCCCCGAGCCGACCGGCCGGATCGACCTCGACTCGACGGCGAACCGCGCCCTGGCCCGCCGCCTCGCCGAGGAGTCGGTGGTCCTGCTGGACAACCCGGACGGTGTCCTCCCGCTGTCCCCGGACACGAGGATCGCGGTGGTGGGCCCAAGGGCGGCCGACGCCCTGGCGATGCTCGGCTGCTACTCCTTCCCGTCCCATGTCCTGACCCAGCACCCGGACATCCCGATGGGCATCGAGATCCCGACCGTCCTGGAGGCCCTGCGCGCCGAACTCCCCGACGCCAAGGTGACGTTCGCGGAGGGCTGCGACACCTCGGACCCCGACAGGTCCGGCTTCGCGGAGGCGGTGGCGCGGACGTCCGAGGCGGACGTGTGCGTGGCGGTCCTGGGCGACCGGGCGGGCCTGTTCGGCCGGGGCACATCGGGCGAGGGCTGCGATGTGACGGACCTACGGCTCCCCGGCGTACAGGGCGAACTGCTGGACACCCTGGTCGCCACCGGCGTACCCGTCGTCCTGGTGCTGCTGACCGGCCGGCCGTACGCGCTCGGCCGCTGGAACGGGCAACTGGCCGCCGCGGTGCAGGCGTTCTTCCCGGGCGAGGAGGGCGGTCCGGCGGTCGCGGGGGTGCTGTCCGGCCGCGTCAACCCCTCGGGCCGCCTCCCGGTGAGCGTCCCGCAGCTGCCGGGCGGCCAGCCCTGGACCTACCTCCAGCCGCCGCTGGGTCTCGCGGGCGAGGTCAGCAATCTGGACCCGACGCCGCTGTACGCGTTCGGGCACGGAAGGTCGTACACGTCGTTCGCCTGGGAATCCGATGCCGCCGACACGGAGATCGGCACGGACGGCTCCTACGACATGACCGTGACCGTCCGCAACACCGGTGACCGCGAGGGCTCCGAGGTCGTCCAGCTGTATCTGCACGACCCGGTGGCCTCGGTGACCCGGCCGGACGTCCGCCTGGTCGGCTACCAGCGCGTGGAGCTGGCCCCGGGAGCGGCGGCCCGGGTCTCCTTCCGCTTCCACACCGACCTGTCCTCCTTCACAGATCGTTCACTCCGGAGGGTCGTCGAACCGGGCATCCTGGAGATGCGGTTGGCGGCGTCCAGTACGGACGTACGGCACACGACCCGGCTGAACCTCACGGGGCCGGTAAGGGTGCTGGGCCCGGACCGTGTACTGCGCTGCGAGACGGAGGTGTCGGGACCGGCCTGACCTCCGCGCCTGGGGGAGGCTCACCATGGACAGATACGTCCACCATGAACTGCGGTCCGTGTACACCGCGTTGGCCGCTCTCGCCGTCGCTCTGGCGGTGACGGGCGGCGTGCGCGGTGCGCCGATGACGGCCTATGGGGCGGGACGGTTCGCCCTCGGCATGATCGCTTTCACGGTGGTGTTCACGCTGCTGGGCGCGACCCGGCTCAAGTGGGTCGGCGAGATACGGGACTTCGAAGCCGCGGTCCCCCTGGAGACGGCCCCGGCGGACGTCGTCTCCCTGCGCCGCCACCCCCTCAACTGGTGGCTCTTCACGGTGATGTCGGTCTCCACGCCCGTCCTCGCCATCGCCTGGGAACCGTGGATCGCCCTGCTCCCCCTGTGGCCGGCCCTCGCCTGGCTGGGCCAGGCCTGGGTGGCCGCCGACTGGGAGCGCAGGAACGGCAAGGTGCTGTGGCGGGGATACGACACGGACGCACCGTGGAAGCTGTCGTACTCCCCCGGCGGATCCCGCCGCGAGGCCCCCGCGGGGACCGCGTCGGTATAGGACCCGTCGCCCGTACCGGCGTCCGTCAGCCCGAGCCCACCGACTCGAACCGCCACCGGTGCACGGCCCGGCTCGCCAACTCCGCGTCCGGCTCGGGAAGTTCCGGCAGCTCGGCGTCCAGCCCCGCGTCCCACCACGTGATGACGAGCACCCGGTCCTGCGGTGCCCGGAAGGTCTCCCGGCGCAGCGGAACGCGGGGCAGCTCCTGCGCCCGCGCCCAGGCGAGCAGTTCCTCGCCCCGCCCGTCGACCGCCCGGGCCTCCCACATCAGCGCGACCGTCACGAGTAGAGGTTCTCCTTGCTGACCTCGTGCACATGGTCGTGGCCGGGGACATGCGGGTCCGTCACCGGCAGCGAGGAGTCCGCCGACAGGTCCCAGCTGGAGGCGGACCGGTTCCGGGCGACCATCTCCGCCCCCAGCGCGGCCACCATCGCCCCGTTGTCCGTGCACAGCTTCGGCCGCGGCACCCGCAGCCGGATCCCGGCCGCCTCGCACCGCTCCTGGGCCAGCACCCGCAGCCGGGAGTTGGCGGCGACACCGCCGCCGATCATCAGATGGTCGACGCCCTCGTCCTTGCAGGCGCGGACGGCCTTGCGGGTCAGCACGTCCACGACCGCCTCCTGGAAGGACGCCGCCACGTCCCGCACCGGCACCTCCTCACCGGCGGCCCGCTTGGCCTCGATCCAGCGGGCCACGGCGGTCTTCAGACCGGAGAAGGAGAAGTCGTACGCCGGGTCGCGAGGCCCGGTCAGCCCGCGCGGGAACGCGATCGCGCTCGGGTCGCCCTCCTTCGCGTACCGGTCGATGACCGGACCGCCGGGGAAGCCGAGGTTCAGCACGCGCGCGATCTTGTCGAAGGCCTCGCCCGCCGCGTCGTCGATGGTCGCGCCCATGGACCGCACATCGGAGGTGATGTCACTCGACAACAGCAGGGACGAATGGCCCCCGGACACCAGCAGCGCCATCGTCGGCTCGGGCAGCGCCCCGTGCTCCAGCTGGTCCACGCAGATGTGGGAGGCGAGGTGGTTGACGCCGTACAGCGGCTTGCCGAGCGCGTAGGCGTACGCCTTCGCCGCCGACACGCCGACCAGCAGCGCGCCCGCCAGCCCGGGACCGGCGGTCACCGCGATGCCGTCCAGGTCCTTCGCCGTGACACCGGCTTCCTTCAGCGCGCGCTCGATGGTCGGCACCATCGCCTCCAGGTGCGCACGCGAGGCGACCTCGGGCACGACCCCGCCGAAACGGGCGTGCTCGTCGACGCTGGAGGCGATCGCGTCCGCGAGCAGGGTGGTGCCGCGGACGATGCCGACGCCGGTCTCGTCGCAGGAGGTCTCGATGCCGAGGACGAGAGGTTCGTCAGTCATTGATCTCGGTTCCTTGTTCGGAGGTGGAACCCGCGGCGGAGCCGCCCTTGGATTCCGTGGTCAGTCGCATGACCAGGGCGTCGACGCTGCCGGGCTGGTAGTAGCCGCGCCGGAAGCCGATCGCCTCGAAGCCGTACCGCTCGTAGAGCTTCTGCGCGCGCACGTTGTCGATCCGGCACTCCAGCATCACTTCGGCGCACTCGAAGGCGGTGGCGGCACGCAGG
This sequence comes from Streptomyces sp. NPDC087859, assembly GCF_044742595.1. NCBI lineage: Bacteria > Bacillati > Actinomycetota > Actinomycetes > Kitasatosporales > Streptomycetaceae > Streptomyces > Streptomyces sp. NPDC087859. The sequence continues at coordinate 568,800 of NZ_JBIUUU010000001.1, forward strand.
AGTTCGGTCAGCAGCCGCCCGCCGAGTCCGGTGCCCCAGTAATCGCGGGCGACGGCGATGGTCTGCACGTCGGCGAGATCACCGGACGCGGCGAGCCCGGCGTATCCGACGAGCCGCCCACCGTCCTCGGCGACGACATAGCGCCGGGTCGCCGAGGCGCCGCGCGCATGGGCGAGCTCGGACCAGAACATGCCCCGCGACCAGGCGTCCTCGGGAAAGAGGTCCTTCTCCAGCACCAGTACGGGATCGATGTCCCACCAGCGCATCTCGCGCAGCACGGAGGTCACTTGGGGGTGACCACCTTGTAGTTCTTCGGCACCTGGGCGTCGGGCCGGCGCAGATACAGCGGCCGCGGGGCGGGGAGTTCCGTACCGGCGGCGAGTCTCTCGGCGGCGAGCGCGGCGAGCGCGGCGGCGGAGACATGCTCGGGCTCGCGCGCGACCGGGAAGGTGTCCGGGTAGAGCAGCGCCCCGGCTCCGACCGCGGGCAGACCCGCGACCTGCTCGGCGATGTCGGCGGGCCGGTCGACGGCCGGGTCGGTCAGCCGCGTACGGGAGTCGGCGTAGCGCGCCCAGTAGACCTCCTTGCGCCGGGCGTCGGTCGCCACGACGAAGGGGCCCTCCTCGATGTCGGCGGCGTAGGCGAGCCCGTCGAGCGTGCACACACCGTGCACGGGGACGCCGAGCGCGAGCCCGAAGGTGTCGGCGGTCATCAGTCCGACGCGCAGTCCGGTGTAGGGGCCGGGCCCGATGCCTACGACGATGCCGGTGACGGCGTCGAGTTTCAGCCCGGCCTCGGCGAGGACACGGTCGACGGCCGGCAGCAGCAGCTCGCCGTGCCGGCGCGCGTCCACCTGACTCGAGGAGGTGACGACGTCCGTACCGTCATGCAGCGCGACGGTCACGGCGGGGGTGGCGGTATCCAGAGCGAGCAAGAGCACGCAAACAGCCTACGGCTCCCGCGCCGCGCGTATCGCCGCCCCGGTCGCGGGCCCCCCGACTGCTAACGTCGCCGACGATCACGCCGTACGACAACGAGGTGGACGACCGTGTCAAGCACCAGCGCCGGGATTGTGACCGGGCTCACCACGGCGGCCCTGCTCACAGTGGGTGTCCTCGCCTACCAGGCCTCGGCGGGCGTCCCGGTCGCGCTCGGCACCGCGCACCGGAGCGGTGAGCCCGCGGCCGCCGCCTCGAAGGCGCCCCGCGACACCGTGCACCCCACCGCCCTGCCGGCCGGCTCCGGCAAGGGTGAACGGGTCGTGTACTCGGTGGACGACGACCGGGTCTGGCTGGTCCGCAAGGACGGCAGGGTCCAGCGCACCTTCAAGGTCACCGCGGGCACGGTCGACCCGCCCCCGGGCTCCTACTCCGTCACGTCCCGCTCGAACTCGGTCACCGGCACCGACGGCATCCCCATCGAGCACGTCGTCCGCTTCACCAGCGTCGACAGCGTCACGATCGGCTTCAGCGCGGCAGTCGACGGCTCGGTACCGGAGAACGACCCCACGGCGAAAACGGGCGGCATCCGCGAGTCCCGCCGGGACGGCGACGCGATGTGGGACTTCGCGACGATCGGCCAACGGGTCGTAGTGATCCGCTGAGCGAGGGCGCGCCCCTTCAGGGGCGCGGGGCTGTATCGCTATGCGGCTCCGCCGCGCGGGCGCGACCGGCCACAACGGCGCCGCGGACGAACAACGGGCCTCAGGCTGCTTTTCGCCGCTCCGCCCCACGCGGCCGTAGCGCTTCCCGGTCAGGCAACCGCGGCGGCGTGGAAATCACGTTCGCCGCAGCACAGGCCGCCAGCAAGTCCCGCATGGGAACCGGCACCGCGGACACCACACGCGGCGCCGCCTCGTCTCGTTCCGTGGCCGCCATGGACGCCTCCTGAGCACCGGGGGCGGACGTAGTTAGGTAGACCTAACTACGAACTGGATACCATGTGACCACGCACACGACCGCAAATGCAATAACTTGCCGACGTCTTGTCGGAATATTCATCCACCGATGCTCAAGCGGGGCAGCGCGCGCAGGCTCAGGCGGTCAGCGCACCGAGGTCGGCGGTGGCCCAGCGCTCTCCGAGCCCGGTCAGCGTCACGTGCCGCACCTCGTCGGTGGTGTCCCCGACGGCACGGTGGATCCACACCTGGAGCCGCTCGTCGGTGAGCTCCTCGACCTTGCCCTCGCCCCACTCCACGACGATCACCGAGTCGGACAGCGAGACATCGAGATCGAGGTCCTCCATCTCGTCGAGCCCGCCGCCCAGGCGGTACGCGTCGACGTGGACGAGCGGCGGACCGCCACCGAGGGAGGGGTGCACCCGGGCGATCACGAAGGTCGGGGACGTGACGGCACCCCGCACGCCCAGCCCCTCGCCCAGTCCCCGGGTCAGCGTCGTCTTGCCCGCCCCGAGCTCGCCGCTGAGCATCACGAGATCCCCGGCGCGCAGCAGCTTGGCCAGCTTCAGGCCCAGCTCACGCATCTGCTCGGGGGAGGTGACGGTCAGTTCGGTCTCAACCGGGTTGTGCGGTGCTGCTGGTGCTTCCATAGCCACCCACGGTAGCTCCTGCCGGCACGGCACCCGCGCGGGTGAGGAGGTCCGCGATGCGGTCGGTGACCACTTCCGGGTGTTCCAGCATCACCAGGTGCCCGGCGTCCGGCACGAGCACCAGTTCGGCGTCCGGCAGCAGCCCGGCGATGGCCTCGCTGTGCTCGCTGGGCGTGACGAGGTCCCCGATCCCGGCCAGCACGAGCACCGGGAGGTCCATGAAGTGGGCGAGCGCCTCGGTCTTGTCGTGGTCGGTGAACGCCGGATAGAACTCGGCGACCACGTCGATCGGCGTCCCCTCGATCATCCGCTCGGCGAACCGGGCGACGGCCGGGTCCACGTCCCGGCTCGCGAACGAGTACCGCTTGATGATCCCCGTGAACAGATCGGCGGTGGCCTGCCGGCCCTTCTCCACCAGATCGGCCCGCTGCCCCAGCGCCTTCAGCACCCCGGGCAGAATCCGGCGTACGGCATTCACTCCCGCGACGGGCAGCCCGAAGTTGACCTCGCCGAGCCGCCCCGACGACGTGCCGACGAGGGCGACGGCGACCACCCGCTCACGGATGAGTTCGGGAAACGCGTCGGCGAGCGCCATGACGGTCATCCCGCCCATGGAGTGCCCCACGAGCACGATCGGTCCCTCGGGCGCGGCGGCGTCGATGACGGCCTTCAGATCGCGCCCCAACTCGTCGATGCTGACCGGCACATCGTCCTGCACCTGCTGCACCCCGCGCCCGGACCGGCCGTGGCTGCGCTGGTCCCAGTGGACGGTCCGCACGACCCCGCGCAGTGCGGCCCGCTGGAAGTGCCAGGAGTCCTGGCTGAGGCAGTAGCCGTGGCTGAAGACGACGGTGACGGGCAGCGGGGCCTTGCGTCCGAAGAGCCGGCGCCGGCGCGGGGCGGACCCGCCCTCCGGCTCCACGTCGTCGACCTCGTAGTACAGCTCGGTGCCGTCGTCGGCGTACGCCTTGCCGGGCATCCCGCGCAGCGAGCCGTAGGGCCCGGCGGAGTCGAGCGCGAGCCGCGCCTTCTTCCGCATACCGCGCCCGACGGTCATCCGCTCGAGGGCGACACCGGCGGCCGCTCCCGCCGCGACCACGCCTATCGCGGCACCCGCGATCCCGGTCGCCCTGCGCCAGTTCCCGGCCGCCCCCGTGGCGGAGACCACGGCTACGACAGCCTCCGCGCTGCTCTCGCTCACGTACCGCTCCTCTTCGCCGGACTGCTGGACCACCACTTGCTGCTGGGTCGGTTACCCCGGTTGTCCCTCATTCACATAGACGCGGGGAACGCGGCTTCCGATCCGGGTGACGATTTCGTACGCGATGGTCCCGGCCGCCTGGGCCCAGTCCTCGGCGGTGGGCTCACCGCGGTCGCCGGGTCCGAAGAGGATCGCCTCGGAGCCGGTCTCGGGCTCGTCGCCGCCGAGGTCGACGACGAACTGGTCCATGGCGATCCGTCCCGCGACGGTCCGCCACTTGCCGGCGACGAGGACGGGTCCGGTGCCGGAGGCGTGGCGCGGGACGCCGTCCGCGTAGCCGACGGGCACCAGTGCGAGGGTGGTCGCGCCGGGGGTGACGTAGTGATGTCCGTAGCTGACGCCGTGCCCGCCCGGGACCCGCTTGACCAGCGCCACCGACGCGCTCAGCGTCATCACCGGGCGCAGCCCGAAGTCGGCCGGGCTGCCGAGCTCGGGGCTCGGGGAGATGCCGTAGACGGCGACGCCGGTCCGCACGAGGTCGAAGTGGGTCTCGGGAAGGGTGAGCGTGGCCGGTGAGTTGGCGATGTGCCGCACCTCGGGCCGGACGCCGGCCTGTTCGGCGTACGACACCATCTCGCGGAACAGGGTGAGCTGGGCGGCGATGGAGGGATGGCCGGGTTCGTCGGCGCAGGCGAAGTGCGACCAGAGTCCGGTGACGCGCAGGAGGCCTTCCTCCTCGGCCCGCAGGGCGTGGGCGACCAGTTCGGCCCAGTCGTCCCCCGGCTGGCATCCGTTCCGCCCCAGGCCGGTGTCGGCCTTGAGCTGCACGCGCGCGGGGATGCCGGCCTCCCGGGCGGCCGCGACGACCTCGTCCAGGGCCCACATCCCGCTGACGGAGACGTCGAGGTCCGCCTCGACGGCCTCCCGCCAGGGTCCGCCGGGGGTCCAGAGCCAGCACATGACGCGGACGTCGCGCAGGCCCGCGCGCCGCAGCTCGAGGGCCTCCTCGGGCGTCGCTGTGCCCAGCCAGGTCGCCCCCGCCTCGACGGCCGCGCGGGCGCACGGCACCGCCCCGTGGCCGTACGCGTCGGACTTGACCACGGCCATCAGGGCCGCGCCCGGCGCGAGGGCGCGCAGGGCCCGCACATTGGCCCGCAGGGCGGCCAGGTCGATCTCGGCGCGGGCGCGCAGGGGCGCGCTCCGCGGGGCAGGTGTCTCACTCATGGCGCCCCCAGTCTCTCAGAGGGGTCCGACAGTCCCCGCGGACGCCTACGCTCCGGGTCGCCGTCCCCAGGAATAGACCCGGTCGCCCTTCTTCAGCACACCCCACAGCTTGCGCGCGTCCCCGATCCGCAGATTGACGCAGCCCATGGAGCCGACGGTGGTGAAGATGCTGCCGTAGACGGCGTGGAAGGCCTGTCCGCCGCTGAAGAACTGCGCGTAGGGCATGGGCTGGTGGTAGAGCGTGGACACATGGTTCTTGTGCTTCCAGTAGATCTTGAACCAGCCCGTACGGGTCTTGTACCCGGCCCGTCCGCTCCGCATGGGCACCGGCCCGAAGACGACCTTCTCGCCCTTCTGCACCCAGGTGATCTGCCGGTCGAGATCGACGCAGGCGACGCGGTAGGTGCGGACCGGGCACTTCTTGGCGGCGTTGGGGTTCTTCTTCGCGGACAGGTACTGCATCCGGGACCAGGTGACCGGCCCCGCGAACCCGATGGCGGGCTTGATCTTCTGCTTGACCTGGAAATCCCGGATGGCCTTGCAGTCGGCCTTCGACTGCTTCCCGTCCACCTTCAGCTTCAGCCACCGCTCGACCTGCCGCTGATAGGGCCCGCGGGACGTGGTGCACGAGACCCGGGCGACGGCGTCGGCGAGCGGCACGTACTCGACCAGGTCGTACGCCCCCGGAGCGGCCTGCGCCGGCTCGACGGCGTCCTCCTGGGCGCTGGGCTCGTACACCTGCGGCGCGAGGGCCTGGTCGGGGCTGTCGATCTGCCAGGGCTGGTACTCGCCGGGGACGAGTTCGGCCTCGGAGCCGGGGGCGGGGGGCGGGGGTGCGGCGGAGGCGGTTCCGGCGGGCAGCACGGTGGCGGCCACGAGGAGCGCCGTGACGCCCCGGCGGGCGATATGTCTGCTGATCATGCGATCAGCGAAACGTGGGCCCCGCGAGGACAGGGGGTACCACGCGGGGAGGTCACTCGTACGTACGCAGCCCCGGTCACCCGGCCCGGACGTCCCTCCAGGCCCCCCGGATCCCGTCCGCCACGTCATGCGCTCCCACCGGCGCCCCGTCGGCAGCGAACCGCCCCGCGAGCCCGTGCAGATACGCCGCCGTACTTCCCGCGTCCACCGCGCGGAGCCCGGCCGCGAGCAGCGATCCCGCCAGGCCCGACAGCACGTCCCCGCTCCCCGCCGTGGCCAGCCACGCGGTCCCCGTCGGGTTCACCCGCACCGCCCCGCCCCCGGAGTCCGCGACCAAGGTCGTCGACCCCTTGAGCAGCACCGTCGCCCCGTACCGCCCCGCCAGCTCCCGTACGGACTCCAGCCGGGCCTCCTCGACCGACTCCCGCGTCACCCCGAGCAGCGCCGCCGCCTCCCCGGCGTGCGGCGTCATCAGCGTCGGCGCGCGGCGCCCCCGCACGGCACCGGCGTCCGCCAGCCGCAGCCCGTCCGCGTCGAGCAGCACCGGCACGTCCGCGGCCAGCACCTCGGCCACGCTCGCCGCGTCGTCCCCCGCCCCGGGCCCGACGACCCACGCCTGCACCCGCCCCGCCCGTTTCGGCCCCTGGTCCGACACGAGCGTCTCGGGAAACCGGGCGATGACGGCGTCCCCGGCGGGCCCGACGTAGCGCACCGCCCCCGCGCCGCCCCGCAACGCGCCCGCGACGGCGAGCACGGCCGCGCCCGGATAGCGGGCGGAGCCGGCGGCGATCCCCACGACCCCTCGCCGGTACTTGTCGCTCTCCCCCGTCGGCACCGGCAGCAGCCGGGCCACATCCGCGTGCTGCAGCGCCTCCAGCTCCGCCTCGGCGGGCAGCGCCAGCCCGATGTCCACGAGCCGCACGGACCCGGCGTACTCCCGGGCCGGGTCCACGAGCAGCCCCGGCTTGTGCGTGCCGAAGGTGACGGTGAGGTCGGCGCGGATCGCGGCCCCGCGTACCTCCCCCGTGTCGGCGTCGACGCCGCTGGGCAGGTCGACGGCGACGACTGCGGCGCGCGACCCCTCGGCCACCGGGGCGAGCCGGGCCGCGTCCGGCCGCAGTCCGCCCTTCCCTCCGATGCCGACAATGCCGTCGAGGACGAGGTCGGCCCGCGGGATCAGGTCCTCGGCCCCTTCGACGCCCGTCACCGTGCCCCCGGCCCGCCGCAGCGCCGCGAGCCCGGCGGCGTGGGCCCGCTCCGGCGTGAGCAGCACCGCGGTGACGCCGGCGCCCCGCCGCGCGAGCCGGGCCCCGGCGTACAGGGCGTCCCCGCCGTTGTCACCGCTGCCGACCAGCAGCACGACCCGGCTGCCGTACACCCGCCCCAGCAGGTCGGCGCAGGCGGCGGCGAGTCCGGCGGCCGCCCGCTGCATCAACGCTCCCTCCGGCAGCCGTGCCATGAGCTCCCGCTCGGCCGCCCTGACCGTCTCCACGCTGTACGCAGTACGCATGGGTCCGAGTCTCCCCCGAGCGTGACGAACCTCGCCGCAGCCATTGACGCTTTACCGCGCCTTTGCCAAAATCCCCCCTCCCCACGGCATGAATCGATTCAGTCGAATTGGTTCGACACACAGGACGGACCCCCATGCGAAGCAGAGCCGCACTGATCGCCGGCACCGCAGCCGCCGCCCTCATGACAACGGGCATCACCGCCACCACCGCCCCCCAGGCCGCCGCCGCGGCCTGCGGCGAGGGCTCCTACCAGGCCGAGGCCGTACTGAACGGCGGCACCTGGACGGCCCGCCGCGGCAGCACGACGGTCTACACCGGCACGGACCTGCGCGCCGCGGCCCAGGCGGCCGTCAACAGCCTGACGTCGGGCCGCACCACGAAGGAACGGGTCGTCGTACGCGGCTCGGGCTCGATGTCGGCCGGCTCCCGCATCTCCCTGCCCAGCTACACGACCCTCGACGTCTGCGGCACCATCAACGTCACCGGCACGGGCAGCGGCGACCAGGCCCCCGTCTACTCCCGCGGCACCCGCGACATCGAGGTCCAGCACCTCAACCTCACCGGCAGCCCGCTCTACGGCGTCTTCCTGCGCAACGTCCAGAACGCGACCCTCGGCCAGCTCGACATGCGTCTGTCGGCGGGGCTCGGCGTACGCATCGACAACCGCGGCGACACCTCGCAATGGACGCGGAACGTCCGCATCGACAACGCGTACGTGTCCGGCGCGTCGAGCCACGCGGTGGAGACCTACGGCGTGGACGGCCTGACCATCGGCACCGTGACCGCGCGCAACGTGGGCGAGTCCGGCCTCCTCCTCAACCAGACCGTCAACGCGATGGTCACCAAGGTCGACGCGGAGAACGCCGGCACCGGCACGGGGTACGCCGCCTTCCGCATGGCCAACCGCAACGGCCGGGTGGGCAGCGCGTACCCCACCAACATCCGCGTCGGCGAGGTGATCGCGCGGGGCGGCGGCAGGGGCGTCTTCTGCGTCTCGGAGAGCGGCGGGGCGGTCATCGACAAGGTCACCCTCACGAACACCGGCAACAACTCGGTCCTGATCGAGAACTGCTACAACGTCAGCCTCGCCGCCCAGAGCGGCACCATCACCGGCGGTGGCGAACTGCGCCTCGCGGCCCGCTCGGAGTTCCCCAACAACGACAACATCACCGTCCAGAACCTCACGGTGACGAACTCGTCGATCCGCGAGAGCCCCTGCGGCACGAACACGACGTTCCGCAACATCACCCGCGTCAACACCACACAGACCGTCTGCTAGCCCCGGTCCGCCGCGCGGGGTGGGCTCCGCCTATCCCTCCGCCACCACCACGGCGGAGGCCACCCCCGCGTCATGGCTGAGCGACACGTGCCAGGACCGCACCCCGAGCTGCGCGGCCCGCGCCGCCACCGTCCCGGTGACCCGCAGCCTCGGCTGCCCACTGTCCTCGACGTACACCTCGGCATCGGTCCAGTGCAGCCCGGCAGGCGCCCCGAGCGCCTTGGCCAGGGCCTCCTTGGCGGCGAACCGGGCGGCGAGCGAGGCGACCCCCCGCCGCTCCCCGCTGGGCAACCACAGCTCACTGTCGAGAAACAGCCGCCGCGCCATCGCGGGCGTGCGCTCCAACGACGCCGCGAACCGCTCGATCTCCGCCACGTCGATCCCGACACCGATGATGCTCATGCGCAGCACCTTAAGGGGGGCGCCTCCCGCCCCCTTACTCCACCGTCACCGACTTGGCCAGGTTCCGGGGCTGGTCCACCTCGTTGCCCCGAGCCGTGGCCAGCTCGCACGCGAAGACCTGCAACGGCACCGTCGCCACCAGCGGCTGCAGCAACGTGGGCGTGGCCGGGATACGGATCAGATGGTCCGCGTACGGGACCACCGCCTCGTCCCCCTCCTCGGCGATCACGATCGTCCGCGCTCCCCGGGCCCTGATCTCCTGGATGTTGGACACGATCTTGTCGTGCAGCACGGACCGGCCTCGCGGCGACGGCACGACCACCACCACGGGCAGGTCCTCCTCGATCAGCGCGATCGGCCCGTGCTTCAACTCGCCCGCCGCGAAGCCCTCGGCGTGCATGTAGGCGAGTTCCTTCAGCTTCAGCGCCCCCTCCAGCGCCACCGGATACCCCACGTGCCGCCCGAGGAAGAGGACCGTGTCCTTCGAGGCCAGCGACCTGGCCAGGGCACGTACCGGCTCCATGGTCTCCAGCACCCGCTCCACCTCGCCGGAGATCTGCGACAGGTCCCGGATGACGGCGGAGATCTCGTCGCCCCACTTGGTGCCCCGCACCTGACCCAGGTACAGGGCCACCAGATAGCACGCCACCAACTGCGTCAGGAACGCCTTCGTCGACGCGACCGCCACCTCGGGCCCCGCGTGCGTGTACAGCACCGCGTCCGACTCACGAGGGATCGTGGAACCGTTGGTGTTGCAGATCGCCAGCACCTTCGAGCCCTGCTCCCGCGCATGCCGCAGCGCCATCAGCGTGTCCATGGTCTCCCCGGACTGCGAGATGGCGATCACCAGGGACCGCGCCCCCAGGATCGGGTCCCGGTACCGGAACTCGCTCGCCAGCTCCACCTCGCAGGGGATCCGGGTCCAGTGCTCGATGGCGTACTTGGCGATCAGCCCCGCGTGGAAGGCCGTACCGCACGCCACGATCACCACCTTGTCCACCTCGCGCAGCTCGGACGCGCTGATCCGCACCTCGTCCAGCGTGAGGGAACCGGCCGCGTCGATGCGGCCCAGCAGGGTGTCCGCGACCGCCTTCGGCTGCTCGGCGATCTCCTTGAGCATGAAGTAGTCGTAGCCGCCCTTCTCCGCGGCGGACGCGTCCCAGTCCACGTGGTACGACCTGACCTCCGCCGGACGGCCGTCGAAGCCCGTCACCGTCACCCCGTCCCGGCGCAGCTCCACCACCTGGTCCTGGCCCAGCTCGACCGCCGACCGGGTGTGGGCGATGAACGCGGCGACATCGGAGGCCAGGAACGCCTCCCCCTCCCCCACGCCCACCACCAACGGCGAGTTCCGCCGCGCCCCCACCACCACGTCCGGCTCGTCCGCGTGCACCGCGACCAGCGTGAACGCGCCGTCCAGCCGCCGGCACACCAGCCGCATCGCCTCCGCGAGATCGCCCGTCACGGAGAACTCCTCCGCCAGCAGATGCGCGACGACCTCCGTGTCCGTCTCGGAGGACAGCACATGCCCGCGCTCCGTCAGCTCGGCCCGCAGCGCGGCGAAGTTCTCGATGATCCCGTTGTGGACGACGGAGACCCGGCCCGCGTTGTCCAGATGGGGATGCGCGTTCGCGTCCGTCGGGGCGCCGTGCGTGGCCCACCGGGTGTGGCCGATGCCCGTCCCGCCGGTGGGCAGGGGCCGGTCCACCAGTTCCTTCTCCAGGTTGACGAGCTTGCCCGCCCTCTTGGCGGCCGCCAGCCCCCCGTCCGCCAGCACGGCGACGCCCGCCGAGTCGTACCCCCGGTACTCCAGCCGCTTCAGTCCGGCCATCACGACTTCGAGTGCCGACTGCGACCCCACGTAACCCACGATTCCGCACATGCGCCGCAGCCTAAAGGCGAAACCCCTCCAGAACAGAGCCCGAACCGGCCGCCGCCTGCCCGAAATCGGAAATCCCGGCGCCGTACGAGCCCCCTGCCGCGCTCCGGGGGCCCACCGCGTGACGGACCCCACCCGCCATCGCGTTCAAACTCCGTTAACAATGGACTGTGATCTCTCCGGTCTCCTCGATCCCCCGGAGCGCCCACCGGCACAAGCCGGAGGCGACTCCCTACGTCGACCTCACCCGCGCCGAGTGGAGCGCGCTGCGCCACAAGACGCCGCTGCCGCTCACCGCCGAGGAGGTCGAGAAGCTGCGCGGTCTGGGCGATGTGATCGACCTCGACGAGGTGCGCGACATCTATCTGCCGCTGTCACGGCTCCTCAATCTCTACATCGGCGCCACGGACGGCCTCAGAGGGGCGCTGAACACCTTCCTCGGCGAACAGGGCGCCCAGTCCGGCACCCCCTTCGTCATAGGGGTCGCGGGCTCGGTGGCCGGCGGCAAGTCCACGGTCGCCCGGCTGCTGCAGGCCCTGCTCTCCCGCTGGCCCGAGCACCCGCGCGTCGAGCGCGTGACGACGGACGGCTTCCTGCTGCCGACCAAGGAGTTGCAGGCCCGCGGTCTGATGTCGAGGAAGGGTTTCCCCGAGTCGTACGACCGACGGGCCCTGACCCGTTTCGTCGCCGACATCAAGGCGGGCAAGGACGAGGTGACGGCCCCCGTCTACTCCCACCTCATCTACGACATCGTCCCCGGCGAGAAGCTCGTCGTGCGCCGGCCGGACATCCTGATCGTCGAGGGCCTCAACGTCCTGCAACCGGCCCTCCCCGGCAAGGACGGCCGCACCCGCGTCGGCCTCGCCGACTACTTCGACTTCAGTGTGTACATCGACGCCGGCCCCGAGGACGTCGAGCGCTGGTACCTCAACCGCTTCAAGAAGCTGCGCGAGACGGCCTTCCAGAACCCCGACTCCTACTTCCGCAAGTGGACGCAGGTGTCGGAGGAGGAGGCCCTCGACTACGCCCGCACCCAGTGGCGCACCATCAACAAGCCCAACCTGATCGAGAACATCGCCCCCACCCGCGGCCGCGCCACCCTCGTCGTCCGCAAGGGCCCCGACCACAAGGTCCAGCGCCTGCGTCTGCGCAAGCTGTGAACTCCCGGACCGGGCTTGTTGCCTGTAGAAAGGCGTCATGCTGCATCTGCGCCTGATCACCCCGGCCGGGAAGACCGACGACGTGGTCCGGCTGATCGAGAAGACGGTCGGCACCACGCACCTGGTCGTGCTGCCGGGCGCCGCCCGCAACCCCGCCGGGGACGTCGTGATGTGCGACGTCGCCCGCGAGGCCGGCGACGAACTCATCGGCCTACTGCGCGAGTTGGACCTCGACAAGACCGGCTCCATCGCCGTCGAGAACATCGACCTGTCGCTGTCCGAGCGCGCCGACAAGGCCGAGCACGAGGCGCCGGGCGAGGGCGCGGACGCGGTCCTGTGGGAGCACCTGACGGATGCGACCCACGAGGAGTCGACGCTCTCCGTCACCTACGTCGCGTTCATCACGCTGGCCACGATGATCGCCGCCTGCGGTGTGGTCCTCGACAACGCGATCCTGATCGTGGGCGCGATGGCGGTGGGCCCGGAGTTCGGCCCCCTGGCCGCGTTCAGCACGGCGATCGTCCAACGCCACCCCAGGCTGGCGCTGCGCTCACTGATCGCGCTGCTGGTGGGCTTCGCGGTGGCCATGGCCCTGACGGTGGGCTTCAGTTGGCTCATGGACGCCCTGGGCCTGTTCCACAAGTCCGACCTGGAGGGCGACCGGCCCAACACGGCCTTCGTCTACGCCCCCGACGCCTTCTCGTTCGTGGTGGCGGTCCTGGCGGGCATCGCCGGCACCCTCTCCCTGACGTCGGCGAAGTCGGGCGCACTGGTGGGAGTCGCCATCTCGGTGACGACGGTCCCGGCCGCGGCGAACGCGGCGGTGGCCCTGGCCTACGGCGACATGAAACAGACCGTGGGCTCGACGAACCAGTTGCTGCTGAACCTCCTGGGCATCGTCCTGGCCAGCACCCTCACGTTGCTCCTCCAGAAGTGGCTCTGGAAACGCCCTCAGATGCAACGCCCGTAGGGGCGTGGGGAACTGCGCGACCAGCCACGACGAGCCCGAAAGCCCGCCACGCGCAGAACCCCCACCCCGAACCCGGCGTCCTAGCCGAGCGCCGACTTCACCGCATCGGCCAACCGCCCGGCCACAGACCGAGCCTGATCGATGTCCGCGGCCTCGACCATCACCCGCACAAGCGGCTCGGTCCCGGAGGGCCGCAACAACACCCGCCCGGTCTCACCGAGTTCCCGCTCGGCCTCGGCGACCGCCGCAGCCAGCTCACCCGAGGTCCCCACCCGCGCACGATCCACGTCCGGCACATTGATGAGCACCTGCGGCAGCCGCTGCATCACCGACGCGAGCTCCCGCAACGACCGCCCGGTGGCCGCGACCCGGGCCGCGAGCATGAGCCCCGTCAGCGTCCCGTCACCGGTCGTGGCGTGGTCCAGGATGATGACGTGCCCGGACTGCTCGCCTCCGAGCGCGTACCCGTGCTCCTTCATCGCCTCCAGGACGTACCGGTCACCCACCGCCGTCTGGATGAGGCGAATCCCCTCCCGCTCCATCGCCAGCTTGAACCCGAGGTTCGACATGACGGTCGCGACGACGGTGTCGGCCCGGAGCGCGGAGCGTTCCCGCATCGCCAGCGCGATGACGGCCATGATCTGGTCGCCGTCCACCTCTTCGCCGGTGTGGTCCACGGCGAGGCAGCGGTCGGCGTCCCCGTCGTGCGCGATGCCGAAGTCGGCCCCGTGCTCCACGACGGCGGCCTTCAGCAGGCCCAGGTGGGTCGAGCCGCACCCGTCGTTGATGTTGAGCCCGTCCGGCGACGCACCGATCGTGATCACTTCGGCTCCGGCCCGCGTGAACGCCTCCGGCGAGACCCGCGCGGCGGCACCGTGCGCCTCGTCGAGGACGATCTTCAGGCCTTCGAGCCGGTTCGGGAGGACGCCGATGAGATGGGCGACGTACTGGTCGAAGCCCTCCAGGTACTCACGGACGCGCCCCACGCCCGAGCCCGTCGGCCGGTCCCAGGGCTCGCCGTGCCGGTGGGACTCGTAGACCGACTCGATCCGCTCCTCCAGCTCGTCGTCGAGCTTGTGCCCGCCGCGCGCGAGGAACTTGATGCCGTTGTCGGGCATGGCGTTGTGGCTGGCGGACAGCATGACGCCGAGGTCGGCACCGAGGGCGCCCGTGAGATAGGCCACGGCCGGTGTCGGCAGGACGCCGACCCGCAGGACGTCGATCCCCGCGCTCGCGAGGCCCGCGACCACGGCGGCCTCCAGGAACTCCCCGGACGCGCGCGGATCCCGTCCGACCACCGCCGTCGCCCGGTGGCCCGCAAAGGTACCCGCCTCGGCCAGTACGTGGGCCGCCGCTACCGACAGACCCAGGGCCATCTCGGCCGTCAGGTCCGCGTTGGCGACGCCGCGCACGCCGTCCGTGCCGAAGAGTCGTCCCACTTGTCCTCCTGAAAGAGCGCTGCTACTCGGAGATCATCCGATCGCACAAGTCTTAGAACGTCTTGTGCCGTTATACGCCTAAGGCTGTGATAAACGAACGCCCCGGCGGCACTGTGGCGTGCCGCCGGGGCGTTCGGACGTACTGCTGACGTGCGAGTACGAGCTGCAGGCAGCGAAGCTTAACGCTTGCTGTACTGCGGGGCCTTGCGGGCCTTCTTGAGACCGGCCTTCTTGCGCTCGACCGCACGGTCGTCGCGGCGGAGGAAGCCGGCCTTCTTGAGGGCGCCGCGGTTGTTGTCCACGTCGGCCTCGTTCAGCGCGCGGGCCACGCCGAGGCGCAGGGCGCCGGCCTGGCCGGAGACACCGCCACCCGCGATGCGGGCGATGACGTCGTAGCGGCCCTCGAGCTCGAGCACCTTGAAGGGCTCGTTGACTTCCTGCTGGTGCACCTTGTTGGGGAAGTAGTCCTCAAGGGTGCGACCGTTGATCTTCCACTTGCCGGTGCCCGGGACGATCCGGACGCGGGCGATGGCGTTCTTGCGACGGCCCAGGCCGGCGGCCGGCTGCGGGTCGCCGAAGCGGCCGGCGAGGGACTCCGAGGTGTACTCACCCTCGAGGGGGACCTCGGACTCGGTGGTGTAGCTCTCCATGTCGACGAGCTCGGTCTCGGTCTCTTCGACCGGCTGCTCAACGGTGGTCTCGGCCACGGTTCTCCTCAGATCTTTTCTGTTTAGGGGTGTGGCCGGAACTACTGCGCGACCTGGGTGATCTCGAACGGCACCGGCTGCTGGGCAGCGTGGGGGTGCTGGTCGCCCGAGTAGACCTTCAGCTTCGAGAGCATCTGACGGCCCAGGGTGTTCTTGGGGATCATGCCCTTGATGGCCTTCTCGACGGCCTTCTCGGGGTTCTTCGCCAGCAGCTCGTCGTAACGGACGGAGCGCAGACCACCCGGGTACCCGGAGTGGCGGTACGCCAGCTTCTGGGTCTTCTTGTTGCCGGACAGGTGAACCTTGTCGGCGTTGATGATGATGACGAAGTCGCCCATGTCCATGTGCGGGGCATAGGTCGGCTTGTGCTTGCCACGGAGGAGGTTCGCGGCAGTGGTAGCCAGACGGCCCAGGACGATGTCCTGAGCGTCAATGACGTGCCACTGGCGAGTCACATCGCCGGGCTTGGGGCTGTACGTACGCACTTCGCAGCCTTCTTCTTCAGTGGATGGGTGCTGACACATGGCATCACTGAAGCGATCGTGCAGCTGGGGACGACAGTGCCGGGACCGATGCCCGTATGCCGCCCACTGGTAACTGCTCCAGGGAACCTACGTAAGGGCCTCTCGCCTGAGAACGACCAAGCCAATACGCATAACAAGCGGCAAGAGTACTCGCGCTGCCCCGGACGGGTCAAAACGAGTACGCGCTTCGACCCCTCCCGCCCCCCGTCTAAGATGCGCCCCATGAGCTTTGGGCAGCAGGGGGGACCCCCGTCCCAGTGGGATCCCTGGAAACCGAATTCCCAGCAGCCGTGGACCGGCAGCGGCGACGGCCCGACCCCGGACTGGGCCGCGCTCGCCGAGGCGTCGGAGACCCGTAACAAACGCCGCAGGCTGCTTTTCATCGGCGGTGGCGCCCTCGCCACCGTGGCGATAGGCACCGCCGTGGCCGTGGCCGTGGTGTCGGCGAACGGGGACAGTGAGGCGTCCACCGCGTCCTCGCTGCCCGCGACCGCGGACATCCCGAGCCGGTCCGCCACGGCCCCGTCCTTCGCGCCGACCAGCGCCCCGCCACCGCTGGACCCGAAGGAGTTCGTCTCCAGCAAGACCAAGGACACCGCCCCGATCGGCGCGGACATCCTCTTCCCGGGCACGCAGCTGACCATGGGCGAGACGGTCTACAAGAAGGGCCCGACGACCGACACCAAGAACTGCGCCTCGGTCGCCCAGGGCACCCTGCCGAAGATCCTCAACGCCAACGACTGCACGCGCCTGATGCGGGTGACGTACGTCAAGGGCGGCGTCGCGGTGACGGTCGGCGTGGCCGTCTTC
This sequence comes from Streptomyces sp. NPDC087859, assembly GCF_044742595.1. Lineage (NCBI taxonomy): Bacteria > Bacillati > Actinomycetota > Actinomycetes > Kitasatosporales > Streptomycetaceae > Streptomyces > Streptomyces sp. NPDC087859. Next base: position 585,374 of record NZ_JBIUUU010000001.1, read on the forward strand.
GACACCGAGGCACAGGCGACCAAGGTCAAGACCCAGGCCGACGACAAGAGCGTCGTGCGGTCCCTGTCCGGCAAGGGCGTGAAGTCCTTCTGCGACTCCGCGATCTGCCGTACGACGACCAACTCCTACGGCCGCTACGCCTACTTCACGACCGCCGGCTTCACCAACGGCAAGAACGTCACGGAGAAGAGCACCCAGGTCTTCTCCACCGGCGACGACCTGGCCGAGTTCACCTTCCGCCAGATCCGCCGCCGCGGCGAGGCCCAGGCGTCGGCGGCAGCGAACGAGTAGCGAGCGCGTCGATCCGCCGGCCCCCGGAGGCCGGCGGATCCCGGTCGGGGCCGCTCAGCTGTGCCGGTTGCGCATCCGCAGCCGCAGCGGCACCAGCGCCGACTCGATCTGCGTCGAGAGGTTCATCTTGGAGACGCCCTCGGTGCGCTCCTCGAAGCGGATCGGGATCTCGACGGCGCTGTGCCCGGCCCGGACGGCCTTGAACTTCAGCTCGACCTGGAAGCTGTAGCCGGCGCTGTCCAGGGTCGCCAGATCCACGTCACGCAGCGTGGCGGCCGACCACAGGTTGAAACCGGCCGTGATGTCCCGGATCTTCGTGCCGAGCACGGTCCGGGCGTAGCGGTTGGCGAAGCGGGACAGCAGGACGCGGTGCCTGCCCCACTCCTCGTCCAGCGAGCCGCCCTCGACGTACCGGCTGCCGACGACCAGGCCGACGCCGGAGGCCACGGCCGTGCCGAGCATGCGTGGGACCGCTTCCACGGGGTGGCTGCCGTCGGCGTCCATCTGGATCACGTACTCGGCGCCCTCGGCGAGCGCGGCGCTCATGCCCGCGACGTACGCGCGCCCGAGGCCGTCCTTCTCGGTGCGGTGCAGCACGCTCATGCGGCGGCGCCCGTGAGCCCGGTCCGCGTTGTACTTCTCCGCGAGCTCCTCGGCGATCCGCCCCGTCCCGTCGGGGCTGGAGTCGTCGACGATCTTCAGATGCAGCCCGTCGATCGGCAGACCGAGGACGAGCTCGGCCATCCTGGGCAGGTTCGCCGCCTCGTTGTACGTCGGCATCACGATGGTGACCGGTACGCCGGGGTGTCTGTCGTAGGCAGTCATGTCTTTCCGTTTCCCTCCCCTAGAGGCCCTGAAGGGGCCTCTCCTCAACCGGCGCGGGTCTGCCCAGCGCGCGGAAGTGCCAGCCCGCCGCGGACCAGCGGTCCCCGTCGAGCGCCCCCCGGCCGTCCACGATCAGCGGACGGGCCACCAGCGACGCGGCCCGTTCCGGGTCGATCTCCCGGAACTGCGGCCACTCGGTCAGATGCAGCACGAGGTCGGCTCCCCTGAGCGCCTCCTCGGCCGACATCGCGTATCCGAGGAGCGGGAACGCCTTGCGGGCGTTGTCCAGCGCCTCGGGGTCGTACACCGTGACGTCGGCGCCGTCCAGGCGCAGACGGGCGGCCACGTTGAGCGCGGGCGAGTCCCGGATGTCGTCCGAGTCCGGCTTGAACGCCGCGCCCAGTACGGCGATACGGGCCCCCAGCACCGCACCTCCGCACAGCTCCCGCGCCAGCTCGACAACCTTGTCGCGGCGGCGCATGTTGATCGCGTCCACCTCGCGCAGGAACGCCAGCGAGACCCCCAGCTCGTCGGCGCGGTGCGCGAAGGCGCGGATGTCCTTGGGCAGACAGCCCCCGCCGAAGCCGACGCCGGCCCGCAGGAACTTCTTCCCGATCCGGTCGTCGTGGCCGATGGCCTCGGCCAGGACGCCGACGTCGCCGCCCGTCGCCTCGCAGAGCTCGGCCATCGCGTTGATGAAGGAGATCTTGGTGGCGAGGAAGGCGTTGGCGGCCGTCTTGACCAGCTCGGCGGTCGGGAAGTCGGCGGTGACCAGCGGGGTGCCGGCCTCCAGCACGGGCTCGTACACCTTGCGGAGGATCGTTTCCGCATGTGCGGATCGGACACCGATGACCAGCCGGTCGGGCCGCAGCGTGTCCTCGACGGCGAAGCCCTCCCGCAGGAACTCCGGGTTCCAGGCGACCTCGACGCCCAGCGTCCCGGCGAGCCGCTCCGCCGTGCCCACCGGCACGGTCGACTTCCCGACCAGCAGCGAGCCCTCGGCCGCGTGCTCGGCGATCGCCGCGAAAGCCGCGTCGACATAGGTGAGGTCGGCGCCCTCGGAGTCCTTGCGCTGCGGGGTGCCGACACACACGAAGTGCACCTCGCCGAAGGCCCCGGCCTCCGTGTGGTCGGTGGTGAACCTCAGCCGCCCGGTCGCCGTGTGCTTCCGGATCAGCTCGGGCAGCCCGGGCTCATGGAACGGCACCTGGCCGGCCCGCAGCGCGGCGATCTTGTCCGGGTCGACGTCGACGCCGACCACCTCATGACCGAGCTCCGCCATGCAGGCGGCGTGGGTGGCACCGAGGTAGCCGGTGCCGATGACGGTGAGCCGCATGGTTTACGGCCTTTCGTGAATACAGGGGTGAGGAAGAACAGAGGAGGGCGACCGGTTCAGGACGTCTTCGTCCAGACCTGGTACCAGCCGGTGCCGCCCGAGCTGAGCTTGAACGGGATCTTGCCGACCAGGCGGTAGTGCCCGCTCTTGGTCACCTGCTGCTCGAGGTACTTGTCGAGGTCCGGCGTCGCGACGCCGTCCAGCACGATCAGATCGAAGTAGCCGGCCTCGATGGCGAGCCGGTACCCCTCCCTGCCGTGGTGGATCCTGCCCTTCTTGTCCGAATAGCCGATGCCGTACGTCGACGTCCACTGGTCGTGGTTGGTCTTGTCCTGCAGGTAGTAGACGGGCACCTCGTACGTGGCGCCGAGGTACTTGGCCTTGGGCTTCATGTACGGCTCGATGGCCTTGACGAGCGGCGTGGAGTCGGGCCACAGCCCGAACCGCCACTCGGACTGCGAGACGCCGAGGCACAGCGCGGTGACCCAGATCAGGATGCCCAGCTGCGGATAGCGGAAGTGCTTGCCGACCAGCCGGATGACACCGACGCCGGCCATCGGGGCGGCGAAGAGCAGACCGAAGTCGAGGTGCTTGTAGAGCGAGACCGAGGTGCTGAGGTGGATCTGGTACGCCGGAGCCAGCAGCGCCGTGCCCGCCAGCACCAGGCCGAGCAGCGCGCGCCAGCGCCAGCCGGGGCCGCCCAGTCCGTGCGAGCGCGGGGACTCGTTCATCCGGCCGCGCAGCGCGTAGGCGACGGTGCCCGCGACGGCGGCGGCGAACATCAGCCCGCCCCACTCCACGGACTTCTCCACCAGGGACATCGCGGTGTCGGTGCCGTGGGCACGGTTGGTGGTGGTCGCCTTCACACCGGCGAGCACATCGGTGTACACCAGGCCGACCCCGACCAGCGCGGCGGTGCCGAGGCCGAGCAGGAACGCGCGGAGCAGACAACGCCACCCCTTGTGGTGCCAGGCCGTCAGCGCGGCGAGCACGACGAGGGTGGGCAGGTACAGCGCGGACGCGTACTTCACCGCGACCGCCAGCACGATCACCGGAGCGGCGAGCAGCACGGCGGCCGCGGGTGCCCGGTTGGTGCGGACGACGATCCAGGCGGCCAGGGCCAGCAGGAAGATCGCCGGAGCGTCGTAGGTGGCGAACCAGCCGAGCACGATGCTCGGCTGCGTGACCGCGAACAGCGCGGCGGCGACCAGCGCCACCCGCTCGTTGAACATGCGCCGGCTGAAGGAGTACAGCAGCGCGGTCGCACCCAGCATGCACAGCAGGCTCAGCGCGCGGGCGCCGGAGAGCCCGAACCAGCCGTCGACGACAGCCGCGGCGACCGGATAGAGGACCGGCGACCCGGAGAAGTACGACTCGTACCCGCTGTGCAGCGGGGTGCCGTTCATCCAGTGGTCGATGATGTTGTGGCCCGCGGCCAGGTAGAGGGCCTCGTCCTGGAAGGCGGTGTTGGACAGCCGCAGCGACAGCACCGTCTGGATCAGCAGAATGACCAGCAGGACACCACGGCTGACCCACGCCCGCCGCTTGCTCGGGGTGTCGTCCCAGCCCGCGTCCGGCGTCTCGGGGATGTGGTAACCGGGCTCGTCGTCGGGCACCTGCTGGTACTCGACCGTACGCAGGGCGTACGTCGGCTGGTCGTCGTAACCCCTCTGCGACTGCTCGGGGACGGCGGCCTGGTGAGGCTGCTGCGGGTCCTGGTACGGGTACTGCGTGTTGTCGTAGCTGTACGTCTGCTGCTGGTACGGCTGCTGCTGGTACTGCTGCTGCTGGTACTGCTGCTGCGAGGCGCGGCCGTCGGAGTTGAACCAGCTGCCGTCGTCGTCGGCGTACGGATCGTAGGGCTGCGGCGTGTAGTGATCGTGTCGGGAAGTCATCACGGCTTCCGTACGTCGAAGCCGAAACGGTCGTCCGCGGCCAGCTGCTTGAACTCCTGAAGGGCCAGCGGGCTCGCCTCCAACCGCCAGTCGGCACGCTTCTTGTGGTTGAACCAGATGAAGCCGAGCATGTCGTCGTCGGCCTCCACACCCGCGAACAGATTGCGGATGTCGGCCCGTCGCCGCTCACCCGCCATGGCCGCGGTCTCCAGCAGAAGCATCGGCTTCTTGGTGAAGGTGCGGATCTGGTCGATGGTGGGACCGAAGACGCTGTCGAACGCGTTGTCGTCGTCGATCGTCCAGTAGCCGATCAGACCGACCCAGTCGACGTAGGCATCGCCTGGGTAGTACGGCTCGAGCTTGACGCTCTTGACCGGGTTGATGATGTTGGGCGACCAGGCCCAGATCACGTTCGAGGCGCCGGCGTCGATGAAGGTCTCGTGGATGTGCCGCCAGGCTGCCACGTACTGCTCGGGGGTCGTGTGCTTGGTCCCCCACTTCTCCCAGTGGCCGTTGAACTCGTCGGCGAAGTCGATCACCACGGGGAGGTTCAGCTTGCGGACCGCCGTCGCGTACTTCTTGATGTACGCGTCCGACTCACCGGCAGCGATGTCGGCGACACTGGTGTCGAAGGGCTCCCAGGACATCAGCGTCATGGCGCCCTCCTTCCAGGCCTTGCGCACACCGCTGGCGTCGAAGCCGTCGCCCCAGGCGGCGTAGTACTCGATGAGGTTCGGCTGCTTGCCGGTCATCTCGGTGTACGCGTCGACGCCCTTCATGGAGGTCGGCGCGCCCGCCACCGCGGCCCCGTAGTACTTCTTCTTCGGCTTGATCAGCGGTACGACGTCGTAGGGAACGTCCGACTCCGCGCTCTGCGACCGATCGGCGTCCCCCTCGGCCTGTCCGGCCGGTGAGCCGTTGTTCGAGTCGGCGAGCACGGAGCAGCCGCTGAGGGCCAGCGCGGTGAGCAGGACGGCGGTCAGTGCGGTGCGCGTGCGGGTGCGAAGCTGCATCAGACGGCCTCCTTCTCGCGGGGCTGGACCAGCACACGGCCCACGACGAGGGCGTAGAAGAGTCCGGAGGACAGGATCAGGGCGAAGTCCGGGGCGTCCATGGTGAACGTCCGGTACACGGCGCCGACCACCCAGATCAGGGCGGTGCCGCCGCTCCAGACCCACATGCCGATCCAGAAGCGGCGGGTCTTGTTCTTCTTGGCTCCGGAGGATCCGGTGGGCTGCCAGCCCATGCGGTTCTTGCGCAGGATGTCCCAGATGGCGAAGACGTGCGCCCAGCCGTACATCATGCGGGCGGCCCAGGCCTCCAGCCGATAGGGCGCCTTGTGCCACATCGGGAAGACGATCGTGGTGTAGATGATGCTGGGCGCCACCATGAGCAGATGCTCGACCTGGAGCTTGTCCGGCATCATCACCAGCAGCACGATGGGGATGACCGGCGCCGCGAAGGTGAACAGCGCGGTGTGGATGTAGTAGAAGAACCCGGACATGTAGCACAGCCGGCTGGAGAGCTTGATCTTGCGCTCCCAGAACTTCTTGCTGCCGAGCAGGCTCATCGACCCGGAGCACCAGCGGTACTGCTGGTTGAAGAAGGCGCCGGCGGTGTCCGGGCACACTCCGGTGGAGACGGCGACCGGCACATACCGCAGGTCCCAGCCCAGGCCCCGCAGGTCGAAGCCGGTGTGCACGTCCTCGGAGTGCTCGATCAGCGTCGTACCGCCGTTGGTCTCCAGCGCGGCCCGCCGGTACACGGCACAGGAGCCCACGCAGATCGCGCCGTCACTGCCCTGCCGGGAGACCTGCACGGACCGGTAGAACAGCTCCTGCACGGCGCCCGCGCCACGCTCGATCCAGTTCTGCGAGTCCAGCACCCGGAAGTACTGCGGGGACTGGACGATACCGATGCCCGGGTCGGACTCCATGTACGGCAGCAGCTCTTGGAGCAGGTCGGCACGCGGGGTGAAGTCGGCGTCCAGGATGAGGATGTACTTGCCGTCGGACTGCCCGAACCCGAAGTGCAGATTGCCGGCCTTCTTGAACCAGCCGCGGTTCTCGCGGGTGCCGTAGCGGAACCCGAAGTCCCGGGCCATCGCCTCCAGCTGGGGGTCGGCGCCGTCGTCGAGGACGAACGGGACGCAGACGCCCGGGTAGTGGTCGGCCATGTCCCGGACATGGCGCCAGGTGTTGTGCAGCACCTCGATGGGCTCACCGCACACCGGCAGGAACACGTCGACCGTGGGATAGACCTCGGGACGCCAGTTGTGGACCAGCCGCTTGTGGTACGCGATGTCGAAGTCCCTGGTGAAACCATTCACCCGGAGCGATATCAAGTAGTAGACGACCGTGAAGACCAGCAGCGGTGTGTAGATCCAAAGCACCGGCGTGGACTTCGCCAGCTCGAACTGGCTCACCACCAGGCAGCAGAAGCTGATCAGCGAGCTGATCGTCAGAATCCACAGGTTCCGCCGGGCATAGGAGTACTTCTCCTTGTCCGACGGCGGCAGCGGCAGCAGCCCCAGGGGAGCGCTCCCACTTCGTCCAGCCCTGCGCCGTCCACTGTTCTGGCGCGCGTTGCGACGCCCCCCGGTCCGTACAGGACCCACTGAACTCATGAAAAAAGAAACCACCCATGGGCCTCACCGGCCCGTCGACCCCCACCCGTGCTCGGCCTCCCCAATCGAACCAATGGCCGAGCTGCGAAAGATTAACCGAAGTTATGTAGATGACGTAAGGGTCGGAAGGAGGCTTACGCCGGGTAAGACGCGACATGTCCGCTATCTGCGGCGAAATGAGGGGTAACTAACAGGTTTCACAACCGGACGACCCGGGCAACGAGCGCCGATTCCGGGCCTCCCTGCTCCGCGCGGCCAGCAATGCGTCGGCCGGGTAGCCGACTTCCTCGAGCGTCAGCCCGTGCGGCCGTACGACATGCACGGCGGAGTCCCTGACCCCCGCGGCCAGCACCTTTCCCGGCCACTCCGGCCCCCGGTGCCCGTCCCCCACGAACAGCAGCGCCCCGATCAGCGAGCGCACCATGTTGTGGCAGAAGGCATCGGCCCGGACCGTGGCGGTGATGATCCCGTCCTCGCCTCGCACCAGGCTCAGCTCCTGGAGCGTACGAATGGTGGTCGCACCCTCCCGCTTCTTGCAGTAGGCGGCGAAGTCGTGCTCCCCGAGGAGCCGCCCGGCGGCCTCGTTCATCGCATCGACGTCGAGCGGCCAGTCGTGCCACAGGACATGACTCCGCAGCAGCGGGTCCACACCCCCGGGGTTGTCGGTGACGCGATAGGCGTACCGCCGCCAGACGGCGGAGAACCGGGCGTTGAACCCGCTGGGCGCCTCACGCAGCGCCCACACCCGGACGTCCTTCGACAGCCGCCCGGCGAGCCGCTTGAGCAACTTCTCGTGATGCTCGCCCCAGACCTCCCGAGGCAGATCGACATGCACGACCTGCCCCCGCGCATGCACCCCGGCATCGGTCCGCCCGGCCACGGTCAGCTCGTACGTCTCCCGGGACCGGGTCACCGTACGCAGCGCGTCCTCGACCTCTCCCTGCACGGTCCGCCGCCCCCCGGCCTGCTTGGCCCACCCGGAGAACTCGCTCCCGTCGTACGACAGATCCATCCGCACCCGCACGAACCCGGGCTCTACTTCGTCACTCACACAGAGATCCTCTCAGGAACACGAAAGCGGGCCCGCTCCCCAAAAGGAACGGGCCCGCTTTGTCAACGCGAGGCAGAGCCTCAGGCGTCCTTGGACTCCTCGGCGGCGTCCTCGGCCTCGTCGGCCTTGGTCACGTCGACCTTGGTCTCCTCGGCGACCGGAGCAGCCTCGGCGTCCTTCGCGGCACGCTTGGTGGCGGCCTCGGCCTCACCCGTCGCCTCCTGCGCGACCGTCAGCGCCTCGACCAGCTCGATGACAGCCATGGGCGCGTTGTCGCCACGACGGTTACCGATCTTGGTGATACGGGTGTAGCCACCCGGACGGTTCTCGTACCGCGGGCCGATCTCGGTGAAGAGCGTGTGGACGACGCCCTTGTCCGTGATGACCTGGAGCACCTGGCGGCGGTTGTGAAGGTCGCCCTTCTTCGCCTTGGTCACCAGACGCTCGGCGTACGGACGCAGCTTGCGCGCCTTCGCCTCGGTCGTGGTGATACGGCCGTGCTCGAACAGCGCCTTCGCGAGGTTCGCGAGGAGGAGCTTCTCGTGCGCGGCACTGCCGCCCAGACGGGCACCCTTGGTGGGCTTCGGCATTTCTTTCTCCTTGGTCTGCCCCGGCCGTATCAGGTACCGGGGTCAGGAACCCGATGAGCGGATGCTCACCGGCAACGACCGATCAGTACTGCTCGGTCTCCACGAAACCCGCGTCCGCGTCGTCGTCGGCACCGAAGGCGTCGGCGGCGGCGGTCGGGTCGAATCCGGGCGGGCTGTCCTTGAGGGCCAGGCCCATGCCGGCCAGCTTCGCCTTGACCTCGTCGATGGACTTCGCACCGAAGTTACGGATGTCCAGGAGGTCGGCCTCGGAGCGGGCGACGAGCTCACCCACGGAGTGGATGCCCTCACGCTTGAGGCAGTTGTACGACCGAACGGTGAGCTCCAGCTCCTCGATCGGCAGCGCCAGATCAGCGGCAAGGGCAGCGTCCGTGGGGGACGGGCCCATGTCGATGCCCTCGGCGTCGATGTTCAGCTCGCGGGCGAGACCGAACAGCTCCACCAGCGTCTTACCGGCCGACGCCATGGCGTCACGCGGACGCATCGCCTGCTTGGTCTCGACATCGACGATCAGCTTGTCGAAGTCGGTCCGCTGCTCGACACGCGTCGCCTCGACCTTGTACGTGACCTTCAGAACCGGCGAGTAGATCGAGTCGACCGGGATGCGCCCGATCTCCTGACCGACCTGCTTGTTCTGCACGGCGGAGACATAGCCACGGCCACGCTCGACCGTCAGCTCCATCTCCAGCTTGCCCTTGCCGTTCAGCGTGGCCAGGACCAGGTCGGGGTTGTGCACCTCGACACCGGCCGGAGGCGCGATGTCGGCGGCGGTGACCAGACCCGGACCCTGCTTGCGCAGGTACATCACGACCGGCTCGTCGTGCTCCGAGGAGACGACCAGCTGCTTGATGTTGAGGATCAGGTCGGTGACGTCCTCCTTGACGCCCGGCACGGTGGTGAACTCGTGCAGGACACCGTCGATGCGGATGCTGGTGACAGCAGCGCCGGGGATCGACGACAGGAGGGTACGGCGGAGGGAGTTGCCGAGGGTGTAGCCGAAGCCCGGCTCCAGCGGCTCGATCACGAACCGGGAGCGGAACTCGTCGACGACCTCTTCGGTCAACGAGGGACGCTGAGCGATCAGCATGGTGCGTTCCTTCTGTCAGGGGCGCCCGCTATTTGACGCCCTGATTTGTTACAAGGGTACGGGCGATACGACTCCGAAGAGTCATACCGCCCGAAAACCTCAGACCAAGCAGCCGTGCGTCAGACGCGGCGGCGCTTGGGCGGACGGCAGCCGTTGTGCGGGGTCGGCGTGACGTCCTGGATCGAGCCGACCTCGAGGCCGGTGGCCTGGAGGGAGCGGATCGCGGTCTCACGGCCGGAGCCGGGACCCTTGACGAACACGTCAACCTTGCGCATGCCGTGCTCCTGCGCGCGGCGGGCGGCCGACTCGGCGGCCATCTGCGCGGCGAAGGGGGTGGACTTGCGCGAGCCCTTGAAGCCGACGTGGCCGGCGGAGGCCCAGGAGATCACGTTGCCCGAGGGGTCCGTGATCGAGACGATCGTGTTGTTGAACGTGCTCTTGATGTGGGCGTGCCCATGAGCGACGTTCTTCTTTTCCTTGCGGCGCACCTTCTTGGCAGCGCCCTGACGACCCTTGGGGGGCATCTAGTAACTCCTACGGGGAGGTGGTCGGTCCTACAGCGAAGACCGCTGATGAAGCGTTGTCCGCTGAGGACTACTTCTTGCCCGGCTTCTTCTTGCCGGCGATGGCGCGACGCGGGCCCTTGCGGGTACGAGCGTTCGTGCTGGTGCGCTGACCGCGGACGGGCAGACCACGACGGTGACGGAGACCCTGGTAGCAACCGATCTCCACCTTGCGGCGGATGTCGGCCTGGACCTCACGACGGAGGTCACCCTCGGTCTTGATGTTGTTGTCGACGTACTCACGAATCGCGACGAGCTGCTCCTCGGAGAGGTCGCGAACGCGGGTGTTCGGGTCGACGCCGGTCTCGGCCAGCGTCAGCTGGGAGAGAGTACGGCCAATACCGAACACGTAGGTCAGGGCGACCTCCACGCGCTTTTCGCGCGGGATGTCAACACCGGAAACGCGTGCCATTCAATGGCTCCTGGTGATCTTCGGAGGTCTTCCACAGAACCGGTTCCCAGCCGCCGTACCAGGTACGAACTGGGTCCCCGGCCTCCGAACCGGGGGTGTCAGACACCGTGGTGCCTGGGTTCTGCGTATGAACAAATTCAGCTCGCGTCGCGCGAATCTCTGCGATATCGATGCAGAGGGAAAGGTCGTGCGTCAGCCCTGGCGCTGCTTGTGGCGCGGGTTCTCGCAGATGACCATGACCCGACCGTGACGGCGGATCACCCTGCACTTGTCGCAGATCTTCTTGACGCTCGGCTTGACCTTCATTAGTGAGGTTCTCCGGGTCAGTGCCACCACCCCGCCGAAACGGGATGCGGGCAAGATCTACTTGTAGCGGTAGACGATCCGGCCACGCGTCAGGTCGTACGGAGACAGCTCCACCACGACCCGGTCGTCAGGGAGGATACGGATGTAGTGCATACGCATCTTGCCGCTGATGTGTGCCAGGACCTGGTGGCCGTTCTGGAGCTCGACCTTGAACATGGCGTTCGGAAGAGACTCGACGACAGTGCCCTCGATCTCGATGGCACCTTGCTTCTTGGCCACGCTTCGCCCTTCGAATCGACTACCTTGATCGACTCTGCGCGAGCGCATGCAGACATGCGGGTGCACGAGAGCCGACGAGTCAGTCTACGTCAGCACACCCGGAAAGACGAATCGAGGAAGAATGCCCGGGAGGGGAGATCTTTAAGCACGCGGAGGGCGACAGCGCTCCGTCAGGGACGCGGGGAACCGCGCGATCAACCACGACGCACCCGCGGTCGCCCGACGACGGAACCTCCCCGGAAAGCGCTCAGGCCAGCGGATCCGGGGCGGCGACGACGCCGTACTCCGCCAGCTTCGCCTTGCCCCCGTCGGGAGCGGTGAGCACCAGCGGACCGTCCACCGTCAACGCGACGGAGTGCTCCCAGTGCGAGGACCACGTACCGTCCGTCGTGATGACGGTCCAGTCGTCGGAGAGGACCTCGGTCCTGGGCGTCCCCAGCGACACCATCGGCTCGATCGCGAGGCAGAACCCGGGAACCAGCTTCGGCCCCTTCCCCCGCCGCCGGTCGACGTAGTTCAGCAGATGCGGGTCCATGTGCATCTCGGTACCGATGCCATGGCCGCCGTAGTCCTCGATGATCCCGTAGCGCCCGCCGCCGGCCTTCGGCTGCCGACGGATGTACGTCTCGATGGCCTTCGACACGTCCACCAGCCGGTTGCCCTGCTTCATCGCGGCGATACCGGCCCACATGGACTCTTCCGTCACCCGGGACAGCTCAAGGAGCTCCGGGGCGTGACCGGACCCCACGAAGGCCGTGTAGGCCGCGTCACCGTGCCAGCCGTCGACGATCGCGCCGCAGTCGATGGAGATGATGTCGCCGTCCGCCAGGACCACGTCCTCGGACGGGATGCCGTGGACCACGACCTCGTTCACGGAGGTGCAGATCGTCGCCGGGAAACCGCCGTACCCCAGGAAGTTCGACTTCGCCCCGTGCTCGGCGAGCACCTTCCGCGCGACCTCGTCCAGGTCCTTCGTGGACGCCCCGGGCACAGCGGCCTCCCGGGTGGCCGCGTGGATGGCGGCGACGACCAGTCCCGCCTCACGCATCTTGGCGATCTGCTCGGGGGTCTTGATCTGCACCATGGGGGCCTGCGCTCTCCGTCACTCGCCGGTTCGGTTTACACAACAGTACGGCCGTGCAGTCCCTCGGGACTCCACGGCCGTACCAGGACGACGACTACTGGTCGTCGCCCTCACGCTTCAGTCCGGCCAGCGCACGAGTGGTGACCTCGTCCACCGGACCCATGGCCTCGATCGTCACGACCAGGCCCTGCGACTTGTAGTAGTCGATGATCGGCTCGGTCTGCGTGTGGTAGACCTCGAGCCGCGTGCGGACGGTGGCCTCGGAGTCGTCGTCCCGCTGGTACAGCTCGCCGCCGCAGACGTCACAGACGCCTTCCTTGGCCGGCTTCTTGTACGTCACGTGGAAGACGTGCGAGGAGTCGTTACGGCAGATGCGCCGACCGGCGATCCGCTTGACGACCTCCTCCTCGGGGGCCTCCAGATCCAGCACCGCGTCCAGCTTGATGCCCTCGGTGGTGAGCAGCTCGTCCAACGCCTCGGCCTGTGAGACGTTCCGCGGGAAGCCGTCCAGCAGGAAGCCGTTCACGGCGTCCGGCTGTTCCATACGGTCCTTCGCCATCGCGATGGTGACCTCGTCGGGGACGAGGTTGCCGGCGTCCATGTAGGACTTCGCGAGTTTGCCAAGGTCCGTCTGCTGGCTGATGTTGGCGCGGAACAGGTCGCCCGTGGAGATGTGCGGGACACGCAGTTTCTCGGCGAGGCGCGTGGCCTGCGTTCCCTTTCCGGCGCCAGGCGGCCCGACGAGGACGATTCGCATCAGCGGAGGAACCCTTCGTAATTGCGCTGCTGGAGCTGGCTCTCGATCTGCTTCACCGTCTCAAGACCCACACCCACGATGATCAGGATGCTGGTCCCGCCGAACGGGAAGTTCTGGTTTGCCCCGAAACCAACCAACGCCATCGTCGGGACGAGAGCGATCAGACCCAAGTACAGCGAACCCGGCCAGGTGATCCGGTTGAGTACGTAGGAGAGGTACTCAGCGGTCGGTCGGCCAGCCCGGATGCCCGGGATGAAGCCACCATACTTCTTCATGTTGTCGGCGACTTCCTCGGGGTTGAAGGAGATCGCGACGTAGAAGAAGGCGAAGAAAACGATCAGCAAGAAGTACATGGTGATGTAAATCGGGTGGTCGCCCTTGGTGAGATTCTGCTCGACCCAGGTCTTCCAGCCGGAGTTGCTGCTCGAGAACTGCGCAATGAGAGCCGGGATGTACAGCAGCGACGACGCGAAGATGACGGGAATCACACCCGCCTGGTTCACCTTCAGCGGGATGTACGTGGACGTCCCGCCGTAGGCGCGGCGGCCGATCATCCGCTTCGCGTACTGAACCGGGATACGGCGCTGAGCCTGCTCGACGAAGACCACCAGACCGACCATGACCAGGCCGACCGCGACGACGGTGCCGAACTCGATCCAGCCGTCGGCCAGGGTGCCCTGCTTCTTGATGGCCCACAGCGCCGACGGGAAGGTGGCGGCGATCGAGATGAACATCAGGATCGACATGCCGTTGCCGATACCGCGGTCGGTGATGAGCTCACCGAGCCACATCACGACGGCCGTACCGGCGGTCATGGTGATGACCATGACGATCGTGGAGAAGATCGAGCGGTCCGGGACGATGGACGACGCGGCGGTGCAGCCGGAGAACAGCGCACCGCTGCGGGCGGTGGCGACGAGGCCCGTGCCCTGAAGGATGGCGAGCGCCACGGTCAGGTAGCGGGTGTACTGCGTGATCTTCGCGGTACCGGCCTGGCCCTCCTTCTTGAGGGCTTCCAGGCGCGGGATGACCACGGTCAGCAGCTGAAGGATGATGCTCGCCGTGATGTACGGCATGATCCCGAGCGCGAAGATGGTGATCTGCAGCAGCGCTCCGCCGCTGAACATGTTGACCAGACCGAAGAGGCCCTGGTTCGCGGACGCCTCGTCGACGCACTGCTGAACGGACTTGTAGTCGACGCCGGGGATCGGGACGTGGGTACCCACTCGGTACACCACGATGATGCCCAGCGTGAAGAGCAGCTTCTTGCGCAGGTCGGGCGTCTTGAACGCCCGGGCGAACGCGGTGAGCACGGTGCCTCCTGCGACCCCCGCGCTACTGCGTCAAGGGTGACGGTCTTGAGGTTCGACGGATACAGACGAATACGTAACGGCCAACTGCCGCTCAAGGTGCCCCAGGTGCAGCACCCTGTGAAAGTTGGCAGTGCAGGCCACCTTACCGGCGAGACTGCCACCCTAGGAACGACCAACCGGGGATACCCCATTTGTGGGGTATCCCCGGTCGGGATCGCTCAAGTCATCGAGACGCCTGAGGTGTTCAGACGAGCTCGGTGACGGTGCCGCCGGCCGCGGTGATCTTCTCCTTGGCGGAGCCGGAGACGGCGTCAACCGTCACCTGCAGCGCCACGGTGAGCTCACCCTGACCGAGGACCTTGACGAGGCTGTTCTTGCGAACGGCACCCTTGGCCACCAGACCCTCGACGGTGACCTCGCCACCCTCGGGGTAGAGCGCGGCCAGCTTGTCGAGGTTCACGACCTGGAACTCGACCTTGAAGGGGTTCTTGAAGCCCTTGAGCTTCGGAAGACGCATGTGGAGGGGCATCTGCCCACCCTCGAAGCGCTCCGGAACCTGGTAACGGGCCTTCGTGCCCTTGGTACCACGACCGGCCGTCTTACCCTTCGACGCCTCACCACGACCCACACGGGTCCTGGCGGTCTTGGCGCCCGGGGCGGGACGGAGGTTGTGAATCTTGAGCGGGTTGTTCTCCGCCATGATCAGTCGACCTCCTCGACCGTCACGAGGTGGCGGACGGTGTGCACCATGCCGCGGAACTCGGGACGATCCTCCTTGACGACCTGCGTGTTGATGCCCTTGAGACCAAGGGAACGCAGGGTGTCACGGTGGTTCTGCTTGCTGCCGATGTACGACTTCGTCTGCGTGATCTTGAGCTGTGCCATTACGCAGCACCAGCCCCGGCACGCGCACGCAGCAGAGCCGCGGGAGCGACGTCCTCGAGGGGCAGACCACGGCGAGCCGCGATCTCCTCGGGACGCTGCAGACCCTTCAGGGCCTCCACGGTCGCGTGCACGATGTTGATCGCGTTCGACGAACCGAGCGACTTCGACAGGATGTCGTGAACGCCGGCGCACTCGAGCACGGCACGCACCGGGCCACCGGCGATAACGCCGGTACCGGGGGAAGCAGGCTTGAGCAGGACGACGCCCGCGGCCTTCTCGCCCGTGATCGGGTGCGGGATGGTGCCCTGGATACGGGGGACCTTGAAGAAGTGCTTCTTGGCCTCTTCAACACCCTTGGCGATCGCGGCCGGCACCTCCTTGGCCTTGCCGTAACCGACACCGACGGTGCCATCGCCATCGCCCACTACGACGAGCGCAGTGAAGCTGAAGCGACGACCACCCTTCACAACCTTGGCGACACGGTTGATCGCGACAACGCGCTCAACGTAAGCGGTCTTCTCGGCGGCAGCTGCGCCGCCGTCACGGCCCTTCCGGTCCCGCCGCTCGCCGCCACCGGCACCGCCACCGCGGCGCTGGGGTCCAGCCATTGGAATTACCTCTCTCTGTTTCCGCTAGCTACGGAAGCGGCTCAGAACTTGAGCCCGGCTTCGCGGGCGGCGTCCGCCAGGGCGGCAATGCGCCCGGCGTACTGGTTGCCACCACGGTCGAATACGACAGCCTCGACGCCCGCGGCCTTGGCACGCTCGGCGACCAGGGCGCCGACCGACTTCGCCTGCGCGGACTTGTCGCCCTCGCCACCGCGGATCGAGGTGTCCAGGGTCGACGCCGACGCCAGGGTGTGACCCTTGATGTCGTCGATGACCTGGGCCACGATGTGGCGGTTCGAGCGCGTCACAACGAGACGCGGCCGCTCAGCCGTACCCGAGATGTGCTTGCGGATACGAATGTGACGGCGCTTGATCGCGGCGCGCTTGTAGGCGTCGCCCTTAAGGATCTTCTGTCCGTATGCCATGGCTTACTTACCCGCCTTTCCGACCTTGCGGCGGATGACT
Organism: Streptomyces sp. NPDC087859; assembly: GCF_044742595.1. Classification (NCBI taxonomy): domain Bacteria; kingdom Bacillati; phylum Actinomycetota; class Actinomycetes; order Kitasatosporales; family Streptomycetaceae; genus Streptomyces; species Streptomyces sp. NPDC087859. The sequence goes on from NZ_JBIUUU010000001.1 coordinate 601,765, forward strand.
TCGCCCTCGTACTTGACGCCCTTGGCCTTGTACGGGTCGGGCTTGCGCAGCTTGCGGATGTTGGCCGCAACCTCGCCGACCTTCTGCTTGTCGATGCCCTCGACCGAGAAACGGGTCGGGTTCTCAACCTTGAAGGTGATGCCCTCGGGGGCTTCGACGGTGATCGGGTGGCTGTAGCCCAGAGCGAACTCGAGGTTCGATCCCTTGGCCGTAACGCGGTAACCGACACCGCTGATCTCGAGCTTCTTCACGTAACCCTGGGTCACGCCGGTGATCATGTTCGCCACCAGCGTGCGGGACAGGCCGTGCAGGGCCTTGCTCTGACGCTCGTCGTTGGGGCGGGTGACGTTCAGGACGCCGTCCTCACCCTTGGCGATCTCGATCGGCGAAACGACGGTGTGGCTCAGGGATCCCTTGGGGCCCTTCACCGAGACCGTCTGGCCGTCGATGGTGACGTCCACGCCGGCGGGAACCGTGATGGGGAGCTTGCCAATACGCGACATAGCTTCTTCCGTTCCCTTCCGCTACCAGACGTAGGCGAGAACTTCTCCGCCTACGCCCTTCTTGCCGGCCTGCTTGTCGGTGAGGAGCCCGTGGGACGTGGAGATGATCGCCACGCCGAGGCCACCCAGCACCTTGGGCAGGGAGGTGGACTTCGCGTAAACCCGGAGACCGGGCTTGGAGATCCGCTTGATGCCCGCGATGGAGCGCTCACGGTTCGGGCCGAACTTCAGCTCGAGGACGAGGTTCTTGCCGACCTCGGCGTCCTCGACCTTCCAGCCCGTGATGAAGCCCTCCTGCTGGAGGATCTCCGCGATGTGAGACTTGATCTTGGACGCCGGCATCGTCACAGAGTCGTGGTACGCCGAGTTCGCGTTCCGCAGACGCGTAAGCATGTCTGCGATCGGATCAGTCATGGTCATGAATTGGCCTTCGGCCTCTCTCGCCGGGGTTTCCAGGTGCCCATCCCTCTCCTCGATCCGAGACGAGGCGGGTGCGGTGCGGTGGACCTACGGCGTAGTAAGTCGTACGGGCTACCGTCAGGCGCCCAACCCTCCTAGCCTAAGCCATGGAGAGCAGGGCGCCTGACACGCCCAGTGCTTACCGAGAGCCCTTGGAGTCCCTAAAGGGGGGACTACCAGGAGCTCTTGGTCACGCCCGGCAGCTCGCCACGGTGAGCCATCTCACGAAGGCACACGCGGCACAGGCCGAACTTGCGGTACACGGAGTGCGGACGGCCGCAGCGCTGGCAGCGCGTGTAGCCGCGAACACCGAACTTGGGCTTGCGAGCAGCCTTGGCAATCAGAGCCTTCTTCGCCATCTCGCTCACGCCTCCTTGAAGGGGAAGCCGAGGTGACGAAGGAGAGCGCGGCCCTCAGCGTCGTTGGTCGCCGTGGTCACCACGGTGATGTCCATACCCCGGGTACGGTCGATCTTGTCCTGGTCGATCTCGTGGAACATGACCTGCTCCGTGAGACCGAAGGTGTAGTTGCCACGGCCGTCGAACTGCTTGGGGGACAGACCACGGAAGTCGCGGATGCGCGGAAGCGCGAGCGACAGGGTGCGGTCCAGGAACTCCCACATGCGGTCGCCACGGAGCGTGACGTGGGCACCGATCGGCTGACCCTCGCGCAGCTTGAACTGCGCGATGGACTTGCGGGCCTTGGTGACGGCCGGCTTCTGACCGGTGATCGTGGTGAGGTCGCGGATGGCGCCCTCGATCAGCTTGGAGTCGCGGGCGGCGTCGCCCACACCCATGTTGACCACGATCTTGACGAGGCCGGGGATCTGCATGACGTTCTCGTAGGAGAACTCCTCACGCAGCTTGCCCGCGATCTCCTCGCGGTACTTCGTCTTGAGACGCGGAGTCGTGGTGGTAGCCATCAGATGTCCTCACCAGTCCGCTTGGCAACGCGAACCTTGTTGCCCTCGTCGTCGAAGCGGTAACCGACACGCGTGACGACCTTGTTGCCGTCCTTCTCAACGACCAGCTGGACGTTGGAGACGTGGATCGGCGCCTCGGTCGTGACGATGCCACCGGCCTGCGAACCCTTGGCGGTCGGGCCGGCCTTGGTGTGCTTCTTGACCCGGTTGACACCCTCGACCAGGACGCGCTCGTCGCTCGGGTAAGCGGCAATGACCTTGCCCTGCTTGCCCTTGTCCTTACCGGTGATGACCTGAACCAGGTCGCCCTTCTTGATCTTCATGCTTACAGCACCTCCGGCGCGAGCGAGATGATCTTCATGAACTTCTTCTCGCGCAGCTCCCGGCCGACCGGGCCGAAGATACGGGTGCCACGAGGGTCGCCGTCGTTCTTGAGAATGACAGCGGCGTTCTCGTCGAAGCGGATGTACGAGCCGTCGGGACGGCGGCGCTCCTTGACGGTGCGAACGATGACCGCCTTGATGACGTCACCCTTCTTCACGTTGCCGCCGGGGATCGCGTCCTTGACGGTGGCGACGATGACGTCACCGATGCCCGCGTAGCGGCGACCGGAGCCACCGAGCACACGGATGCAAAGGATTTCCTTCGCACCAGTGTTGTCGGCGACACGCAGTCGCGACTCCTGCTGGATCACGTCTATCTCCTGTTTGTCTGCCGGTTCCCGGCAGGGGTTCCGTGACGGAACCCCTGCCGAGCCTGGCGGAACTGACCTGCGGGATTACCCCCGCAGGAAATTACTTGGCCTTCTCGAGGATCTCGACGATGCGCCAGCGCTTGGTCGCCGACAGCGGGCGGGTCTCCGCGAGGAGGACCCGGTCGCCGACGCCGGCAGCGTTCTGCTCGTCGTGCGCCTTGAGCTTGTTGGTACGGCGGATGACCTTGCCGTACAGCGCGTGCTTGACGCGGTCCTCGACGGCGACGACGACGGTCTTGTCCATCTTGTCGCTGACGACGAGACCCTCACGGGTCTTGCGGAAGCCGCGGGCCTCTGCAGTCTGCTCAGTCACGTTGCTCTCACTCATCAGGCGCTCTCCACCGTCTCGATGCCCAGCTCGCGCTCACGCATCAGGGTGTAGATCCGCGCGATGTCCTTACGGACGGCCTTGAGCCGACCGTGGTTCTCGAGCTGACCCGTCGCCGCCTGGAAGCGGAGGTTGAACAGCTCTTCCTTGGCTTCGCGGAGCTTGTTGAGAAGCTCCTCGTCACCCAGTTCGCGCAGCTCGGACGCCTTGGTACCGGCCGACATCACGCTTCACCTGCCTCGCGCTTGACGATCCGGCACTTCATCGGCAGCTTGTGGGCTGCGCGAGTCAGGGCCTCACGGGCGATCTTCTCGTTGGGGTAGGACAGTTCGAACATGACCCGGCCCGGGTGCACGTTCGCGATCCACCACTCCGGAGAACCCTTACCGGAACCCATGCGGGTCTCGGCAGGCTTCTTCGTCAGCGGGCGGTCCGGGTAGATGTTGATCCAGACCTTGCCGCCACGCTTGATGTGGCGGGTCATCGCGATACGGGCCGCCTCGATCTGGCGGTTGGTCACGTACGCCGGCGTGAGGGCCTGAATGCCGTACTCGCCGAACGAGACCGTCGTACCGCCCTTGGCCTGACCACGGCGCTTCGGGTGGTGCTGCTTGCGGTGCTTGACCCTACGGGGGATCAGCATGTCGGTCAGGCCTCCGTTCCGGTGCTCTCAGCCGGAGCGGCAGCCGCCGGAGCCTCGGCCTTGGGGGCCTCGGCAGCGGGAGCCTGCTGCGGCTTACGACCGCGACCGCCACGCTCGCCACCACGGCCACCACGGGCCGGGCGGTCGGCGCCGCCGCCACCACGGGCCGGGCGGTTGCCGGCGCGGGCTGCGGCGTTCTCGGCGCGGACCTCGGCGATGTTCTTGACATCGCCCTTGTAGATCCAGACCTTCACACCGATGCGGCCGAAGGTCGTCTTGGCCTCGAAGAAGCCATAGTCCACGTTCGCGCGGAGCGTGTGCAGGGGCACACGGCCCTCGCGGTAGAACTCCGAGCGGGACATCTCGGCGCCGCCGAGGCGGCCGCCGCACTGGATCTTGATGCCCTTGGCGCCGGCCTTCATGGCGGACTGCATGCTCTTACGCATGGCCCGACGGAAGGAGACGCGGGAGGAGAGCTGCTCGGCAACGGCCTGAGCAACCAGCTGAGCGTCCGTCTCGGGGTTCTTGACCTCGAGGATGTTCAGCTGGACCTGCTTGCCCGTGAGCTTCTCGAGGTCACCGCGGATGCGGTCGGCCTCGGCGCCACGGCGGCCGATGACGATGCCCGGACGCGCGGTGTGGATGTCCACACGCACACGGTCACGGGTGCGCTCGATCTCCACCTTCGAGATGCCGGCGCGCTCCATGCCGGACGTCATCATCCGACGGATGGCGACGTCTTCCTTGACGTAGTCCTTGTACAGCTTGTCGGCGTACCACCGGGACTTGAAGTCCGTGGTGACACCGAGCCGGAACCCGTGCGGGTTTACCTTCTGGCCCATTACCGGGTTCCTTCCTTGCTGCTGACGACCACGGTGATGTGGCTGGTCCGCTTGCGGATCCGGTAGGCACGGCCCTGGGCGCGCGGACGGAACCGCTTCAGGGTCGGACCCTCGTCGACGTACGCCTCGGAGATGACGAGGCTGTCGGCGTCGGTGTGGTCGTAGTTGTGCGCGGCGTTGGCGATGGCGCTGTCGAGCACCTTGCCGACCGGCACTGAGGCTGCCTGCGGAGCGAATCGCAGAACAGCCTGAGCCTCCGTGGCATCCATGCCACGGATAAGGTCCACCACGCGGCGGGCCTTCATGGGCGTAACGCGGATGTACCGCGCCTGGGCCCTGGCTTCCATGGTTGTCCCTCTCAGTTACTTACGTGTCTGAATGCGATCCGCTACTAGCGGCGCTTCGACTTCCGGTCGTCCTTGACGTGACCCCGGAAGGTACGAGTCGGCGAGAACTCGCCGAGCTTGTGACCGACCATCGACTCGGTGACGAACACCGGGATGTGGGTCTTGCCGTTGTGCACCGCGAGCGTGTGGCCGAGCATGGCCGGCACGATCATGGAGCGACGGGACCAGGTCTTGATGACGTTCTTGGTGCCAGCTTCGTTCTGGGCGTCCACCTTCTTGATCAGGTGGTCGTCGACGAAGGGCCCCTTCTTGAGACTCCGCGGCATCTAAACCCGCTCCTAGCGCTTCTTGTTCGTCTTGCGGCGGCGGACGATGTACTTGTTCGAAGCCTTCTTCGGCGAACGAGTACGACCCTCCTTCTGACCCCACGGGGAGACCGGGTGGCGACCACCGGAGGTCTTGCCCTCACCACCACCGTGCGGGTGGTCAACCGGGTTCATCGCCACACCGCGAACGGTCGGGCGAACGCCCAGCCAGCGCTTACGGCCGGCCTTACCCCAGTTGATGTTGCTCTGCTCGGCGTTGCCGACCTCGCCGACGGTGGCGCGGCAGCGCACGTCGACCAGGCGGATCTCACCGGAAGGCATGCGGAGGTGGGCCATCTGGCCCTCCTTCGCGAGCAGCTGCACCGAGGCACCGGCGGAGCGGGCGAACTTGGCGCCGCCACCGGGGCGGAGCTCGATCGCGTGGATCGTGGTACCGACCGGGATGTTGCGGAGCGCCAGGTTGTTGCCCGGCTTGATGTCGGCCCCGGGACCGTTCTCGACGCGGTCACCCTGCTGCAGGTTGCGCGGGGCGAGGATGTAGCGCTTCTCGCCGTCCGCGTAGTGCAGCAGCGCGATGCGCGCGGTGCGGTTGGGGTCGTACTCGATGTGCGCGACCTTCGCCGGCACGCCGTCCTTGTCGTGACGACGGAAGTCGATCACTCGGTAGGCGCGCTTGTGTCCGCCACCCTGGTGGCGAACGGTCACACGACCGGCGTTGTTACGGCCGCCCTTGCTGTGCAGCGGGCGGACCAGCGACTTCTCCGGCGTGGACCGCGTGACCTCGACGAAGTCGGCGACGCTGGAGCCACGACGGCCCGGCGTAGTCGGCTTGTACTTGCGGATTCCCATTTCTCAGTCCTCGTCCGATATCGGACGATCCGACCCGCTTAAGCGGTCGGACCGCCGAAGATGTCGATACGGTCGCCCTCAGCAAGGGTCACGATCGCGCGCTTGGTGCCGGCACGCTGGCCGAAACCGGTGCGGGTCCGCTTGCGCTTGCCCTGGCGGTTGATCGTGTTGACCCCGGTGACCTTGACCGAGAAGACCGCCTGGACGGCCTGCTTGATCTGGGTCTTGTTGGCGTTAGGGTCGACGATGAACGTGTACTTGTTCTCGTCGAGGAGCGCGTAGCTCTTCTCCGACACGACCGGCTTCAGCAGCACGTCACGGGGGTCCGTGTACGCCTTGCTGGGCGCGGTGACGACGGTGTTCTTGCCCTCGGTGGCGTGGCGACGCGCCTTGGCGACGCGCGCGGCCTTGGCGGCCTTGGCAGCCTTGGAGGCAATGCTCGGGTGACGCGTAGCCATCAGGCCTCGCTCCCTTCGGTGTCGTTGGCCTGCGGGCCGGCGACGAAGGACTCGAGAGCGGCCTGGGTGAAGACCACGTCGTCCGAGACGATCACGTCGTACGTGTTCAGCTGGCCCGGCTCCAGGATGTGGACCTGGGGCAGGTTGCGGGCGGACAGCCACGCGGCCTCGTCGGCGCGGTCGACGACCAGGAGCAGGTTCTTGCGCTCCGAGATCTTGCCGAACAGCGTGCGAGCGGCCTTCGTGGACGGGGAGTCGCCCTCGATCACGCCGGTGACGACGTGGATGCGGTTGTTGCGGGCCCGGTCGGTGAGGGCGTGGCGCAGGGCCGCGGCCTTCATCTTCTTCGGGGTCCGCTGCGAGTAGTCACGCGGCTGCGGGCCGTGGACGACGCCACCGCCGGCGAACTGCGGGGCGCGGGTCGAGCCCTGACGGGCGCGGCCGGTGCCCTTCTGGCGGTACGGCTTCTTGCCGCCACCACGGACTTCACCGCGACGCTTGGTCTTGTGCGTGCCCTGGCGGGCAGCCGCGTTCTGCGCAACGACGACCTGGTGGATCAGCGGGATGCTGATCTTCTCCACGCCGAAGATCTCCGCGGGGAGTTCGACGCTTCCGGTCTTCTCGCCGGCAGGCGAAAGGATGTCAACAGTGCTCATCGGTACCTCAGGCCCCCTTGGCCGCGGTGCGGACCAGGACGAGGCCGCCGTTCGGACCGGGGACAGCGCCCTTGATGAGCAGCAGACCCTTCTCCGCGTCAACGGCGTGGACGGTCAGGTTCTGGGTGGTGACCCGCTCGTTGCCCATGCGACCCGCCATGCGGAGGCCCTTGAACACGCGGCCCGGGGTGGCGCAGCCACCGATGGAACCGGGCGAGCGGTGCTTGCGCTGGGTGCCGTGTCCGGCGCCGAGGCCCTTGAAGTTGTGACGCTTCATGACACCGGCGAAGCCCTTGCCCTTGCTCTTGCCGGTCACGTCGACCTTGATGCCGGCCTCGAACACCTCAGCGGTGATCTCCTGGCCGAGGGTGTACTCGCTGGCGTCAGCGGTACGGATCTCGACGAGGTGGCGGCGGGGAGTGACGTCGGCCTTGGCGAAGTGGCCCTTGAGGGGCTTGTTCACCTTGCGCGGGTCGATCTCGCCGAACGCGATCTGGACGGACTCGTAGCCGTCGACGTCGTTCGTGCGGACCTGGGTGACGACATTGGGGCCGGCCTTGACGACGGTGACGGGAACAACGCGGTTGTTCTCGTCCCACACCTGCGTCATGCCGAGCTTCTCGCCCAGGATGCCCTTGATCTGCTTAGCCATTCTCAGATCACCGATCCCTAGAGCTTGATCTCGATGTCGACACCGGCCGGGAGGTCGAGTCGCATCAAAGAGTCAACGGTCTTGGGCGTCGGGTCGAGAATGTCGATCAGGCGCTTGTGCGTGCGCATCTCGAAGTGCTCGCGCGAGTCCTTGTACTTGTGCGGCGACTTGATGACGCAGTACACGTTCTTCTCAGTGGGCAGCGGCACCGGGCCCGCGACCGACGCACCAGTACGCGTCACCGTCTCGACGATCTTCTTCGCCGAGCTGTCGATGACCTCGTGGTCGTAGGCCTTGAGCCGGATGCGGATCTTCTGTCCCGCCATGGCTACTCAGTAGTCCTTTGTCTCGTTTAACGCTCTGGAACCCGGTGTTCCTGTCTTCCGCTCTCCGACCCACGCGGTCGGGTGTGTCGCGCTCTTACTGACACAGAGGCCCCTTGTTCGAGCACTCCTTGTCTGGGAGCACGGCCCTTCCGGAACCGCAAGCCGAGGACGAAAGGTCCACCGGGTGCCTGGCCTGTGCCGTACCTTGCTTCCCGAAAGATTCCCGTACGTCCGCCCCAGCGCTGCCGTAAGGCAGTTAGGGCGACGAGTACTGTGGGACTCGCTTCCGGTCCTCCCGGCGGGAGGCGCGCAGCATCAACACTCGACCGAGCAACTCGGACAGTCTGCCATATGGGGCAGGCGACTGGCCAATCGAGGCGCATGACTGTACCCCACGTCACCACGGGGTACACACGAAGACGCTCGCACGGCCGTCCGTGGGGACAGCCGCCTCCCGAGCCGGCGCCCTCCGGGCCAGGTCAGCCCCGGCCCCCGGCCGTGTCGTCGGATCCCGGCCGGGACCGGCGGCGCCCCTGCCGAACATAGTTGATCTTCCCGTCGACGGCGGCCGGCTGCGGGGCGTCCTGCACGGGTGTGCCCGGCGCCGCGTGCGGGACGGGCGGGGCAGGGGGCGCGGGCGGCGCGGACCGTGCGGGAGGGACCGGTGGCGCGTCCTCCGGCTGGTACGGCGGCTGGTACGGCGGCTGGTACGGCGGCACGGGCGGCTGCGGTGGCAGGACCGCCGCCGTCGGGTACCACATCGTGTCGGTCTGCTGCCCCAGAGTCCGATCGTCGGCACCGGGCGACGCCGGAAGCGCCGTCGGGGGCTGCGGCAGGCCGCTGTCGAACAGTGTTCCGCTGGTCGCTCGGGCGTAGTCGATGAGCCGCTGCACCTGCCCCTCGACCTGGTGGCGCTGCACCACGCCCTGGTCGATCAGCCGCGAGAGGTACTCCAGCGCCCCCTGGCGCTGCTCCCGCGCCTGGCCCTGCAACTCCCGCAGGATCTCTTCGGCCCGGGTCGGGTCCTGCGCGAGCAGATGCGCGTACTGACCGGCCTCCCCCGCGGCGATGAGCTCACGCGCCGTCGACAGGTTGGCCTGTACGCGTGCCGCGTCCGCCTGGTCCTTGGCCGACTGCACGATCGCGGTGTGCTGCACGTCCAGCAGGGCCTCGCGATGGTCCAGGGCGGCCTGGCCCAGGTCGATGCGCACATAGACCACGGTGCTCAGACCGAGGTCGGCGCCGAACGAGGCCCAGCTCCCGCCCGCCAGCTCCGCCTGGATCGCCTCGTCCGCCTGCTGGGCGGCGCCGAGTCCGTAGCGCCGGGTCAGCACCCGCAGCCGTGCCAGCAGCGGGGCCAACAGCATCTTCTCGACGTCCACCACCCGCTTCTCCGCCGCCAGGAAGAAGTTCTCGACTTCCCAGTGGACGTCCACCGCGCAGGTGAAGCTGCCCTGGTCGCCGAGGCTGGGCAACTGCATCTCGAAGGACGCCTGGTGCCGTCCGCGGGCGATCATGCAGACCGATACCGGCTGCTTGCCGAACCGAGGTCTGTCCGTGTGCTCCGCGCGCTGCGCGGTGATGATGCTGTGGCCGCCGTTGCGGTAGTGCACCACGGCGGCGCGCTGAAGTCCGACGTGGTGGTACGGGCCGTCCGGGACGAACTCGAACAGGAACGGGCCTCGCAGGTCGTCCGGCAGTTCCATGGGGTCCGCCCCGGGCTCGCCGCCCGGCCCCTGGTGGGTGTTCTGGCTCATCGGGCTCCTCCTGCCTGGGCCGCCTGCAGCAGGCGGTGAGCGTGCTCCGGTTCCAACGGTTCGTCGAGGTCCTGGGACAGGTCCCTGATCAGCGAGAGCATCCGCTGCCGATCGTCCTCGGTCAGCACCAGCGACGGCAGGAACCGCATGAGGTCGGCCTCCCACGGCTTGCCCCGGCACTTGCGCAGCCACTTGGCCAGGATGGCGAGCGCGACCCGATACGAGCGGTCGGTGTTGAGCGCGGTCCACAGCAGCCCGGCGACCTCGGTGGTCAGCTGCGGGCGCGTCGCGCAGACCGCCAGGGCCAGCGGCCACTGCTCGCGTCCGCCGAGTTCCTCGGCGGGGTTCCAGACGTCCTCCACGACCAGGTCGGCCAGCAGCAGCGTGCTGGCCAGGCCCAGGTTCTGGTGGGGCCGCCTGCTGTCGCCGAGCCATGCCCTGATCCTGGCCAGCGGCTCGCGGTCGGTGGCGAACCCCGCCAGGTGGGCGACGCTCTCGGCGGCGACGGTCCGCAGCCGGCCGTCCTTCCAGGTCCCGATCTCGCCGAGCCTGTTCAGCGCCTCGCCCACGGTCCGGGTCGCGGTTCCCCGGCTGAGCACGGCGGCCGCCGTCCACCGGAGATTGGCCTGGTCACTGGTGCTCCACCGCTTCACCAGGGAGCGCAGGGCCTCCCCGACCTCCGCGTCCTCCAGCACACCCTGCAGGGCGGTGGCGACGAACAGGCCCCGGCGGGCGTGGTCGGCCTCGGCCATCGGGACGAGCAGCTCCTGGAGGGTGTGGGCGCAGTCCAGCCGGCACAGTTCGCCCGCCGCCACCGCGGCCCTGGTCCACACGTCCTCGCGCCGGTCCTGGCCGAGCGAGTCCAGCCAGCGCAGCACCGGGCCACGCATGTTGTGGTGGTGCTCCCACAGATGCACGAGGACGGCCGGCGCCAGGGCGGTACCGAGGAACCGCACGGTGCGCACCGGGATGTCCGCCCCCGCCACCACCGGCTGTCTGCGCGTCTCCGTCGTGGCGCGGCCCAGGGCGAGCCGGGCTTCCAGACCGTCGCTGAGCACGGGCCGCCCGGGCACCTGCTCGGGGTCGGCGGTCACCGCCAGTTCCCAGGCCAGCAGCTCCGCGGCTTCGGCGGCGACGTTGAACGAACTGCCGCCGAACACCGCGAGCGAGACCCGGAACGCCGCGTCCCGCAGCGTGGGCAGCGTCTCGGCGGCAGGGCTGCCGGCGAACCACTCGCGCACCTGCTCAGCGGCGAAACCGCGGCACTCCGTCAGCAGCTCCTCCTCGGTCAGCTCTCCGGTGACACACCGCGCGACGAGACCGGCGAGCCGGGCGGCCTCGGCGGGCAGCAGCACCTCCAGGCCCAGCGCCGCCCGCACCCGGGCGCTGCGCGCCAGCTGCCGGGCCGCCTCCCGGGCACCGGAGGGTCCGCCGTCGAGTTCCACGGCCAGATGGCCGTCGAGCACGGCGTCCTCGGCGGCCGACATGTGCGTGCGGTGGTAGCGGGCCTGTCCCGCTCCGCGGGCGCCCGGCTCGGGCACGGACAGCAGGACCGCGTAGGCGCCGCGATCGGCCAGCAGGCGGCAGAGCCGGTCCAGATGCAGCTCGGGCAGCCGGCCGTCGGCCGGTTCCAGCGCGTAGCCGTGGCCCCGGGCGATGCGGCCGTCCTCGCCGTCGGAGTCCAGGCTGGTCAGGTCCGAGCCGGGGTCCAGCCTGGACACCTTGCCCCGGCTGAGGTCGTCGAGCAACGACAGGGCGGCGTACATCCGCCCGCTGCCGGGCTGGCCGCAGAGCACCAGCAGATGGTCCTCGCCCAGCTGTCGCTTGCAGTCGTCGTAGTGCGGAGGCGGGGTGAACCGCCGCCGTAAGCGCCGCAGTTCGTCGTCCGGCAGCGGTCCCGCGAGCAGGGACGCGCGTGCGGTGTCACCGAACCGGAAATTGACCGAGTTGATGGTGCCGCCGACGTAGGTGCTGGCGTCCCTCAGGAAGACCGACCGGGTCTCCCTGGCGAAGTGGGCGGCCCCCGGCCCCGCGGTGGCCCGTCCGCCCTCCTTGGCCGACGGGTCGGTGTCGGAGCCGACCAGGATGTCGTCCTCCGCCGGGGTGGCCGACGCCTGGTTGCCCCCGTCGCGCTGCCCCTGCGGCCTGCCGGACCGCGCCTGGCCGCCCTCCTGGTCCCCTTCCTGCGCGTGCCCTTGCCCGTGGTCCGCCTGGGCCTGCGCGGCGTCCGCGTCGACGCTCATGACCTTCCTCCGGAGCCCGTTCCGCCACGGCGGTGATCGAAGGTGATGTCCCCGAACTGGCCCTGGAGCACCTGCGCGGAGTCACTGGCGGTGACGTTCCCGAAGTGGAAGCCGGCGGACTCGTCCCTTCTTCGGGCCGCCGTCGGCCCGGGGTCCTCCGGCGTCGGAGCCGCCCCGCCGCGCCCGGCGGCCGGCGGCGGCGCGCCGAGGCCCGGAATCGTGAACCACGGCTGCTGCTCCCCTTCCTTCAGCCGTACCCGGTACTGCCGGTAGTGCGCCGGCTCGATCCACCGTCCGCCGTGCCGGACCACGTCCTGGTGGAGCCGGTCGGTGACGGCCACCAGCAGCGGTGCGTCGGGCACGGCGGCGAGCACGGCCTTGGCCTCCTCGCAGTTGCCGATCCGGCAGGCCAGATCGACCGCGGCACCGGAGAAGCCGTGACCGTCGGGAGTGAACGGGCCCACACCGAGCCCGGCCCGCAGCCGTAACGGCCGGTCCAGTTCCCGGTTGACCTGGCGCAGGTTCTGGTGGAGGTACTCGGTCCACTCACCGACGATCGATCCGGGGCGGTGCGGCTCCACCACGGCGAGGATGCCGTCGCCGCGGTCCTCCTGGGCGAGCCGGGCGTCGGCGATGTCCGCCTTGGCCAAGGCGTCCTCGACCACCCGGTAGATCCGCTCGCGCAGTGCCGGACGGTCCGGGTCGGGGGTGGTACCCGAACCCTGGGTGTCCACGTTGATGATGAATCCGTACTGTGTCCCGCCGTGCATCGCTCCGCTCCCCTGTCTCTGGCCGGGCCTCTTCACATCCGGTACCGGCCGGCCGCCTGCCGTCACTCTCCCGGCACACCACGAGCCACGCTGTAGCCGTTTACACACCCGGCGCCCGTGAGGCCCGGTTTCCCCCGCCGGGCACGCCACCGGTGCCGCCGAGCAGCCGCAGGGGCTCCAGGTCGGCGAGGGAGATCACCTTCGGTCCGGTGTGCACCAGGCCCTGCTCGCGGAGGAGCCGCAGCGCTTTGGCCACGGCCTCGCGGGTCGCGCCGATCGCGGCGGCGATCTCGTGCTGGGACAGAGGCAGCCGGATGACCACCGCGCCGCTCTCCTTACGGCCGGTGCGGTCCGCGAGTTCCACGAGACAGGCGGCGAGCCGTTCGAGGACGGTGGCCGAGGCCAGGGAGCTGCGCTGGTCGTCCGCGCTGCGCAGCCGTTCGGTGAGCTGGGCCATCACCAGGCCGGTCACAAAAGGGCGGGCCGCCATGAAGTGCCGGAAGCGGTCGCCGGGCACGGCCAGTGCCCGCACGGTGTCCAGGGCGCTCACGGTGGCGCTGCGGGGGCGTCCGTCCAGAGCCGCCATCTCCCCGACCAGCTCTCCGGCCTGGCGCAGGGCGAGAATGTGACGCCCGCGCTCCGTGGCCCGCCACACCGTGCACCAGCCGCTCAAGATGACGAGCACGAAGGTGTTGGCCGCGCCTTCTCCGAGGAGTTCCTCCTGCGGCTGGTAGAGACGCGGGAGACCCAGGCCCAGCAGTGACTGGCGATCGGCGTCGCCCAGCTTCTCCAGAAACGCCTGGCGTTCTCCGAACAGCCCCATGTGGCCCCCCACCGGCTCGCGCGTCACACAGCGTAGCCCCTGTATCACCCTTCTTTCAGCCCTTCGGCCTTATCGCAGTCGCTGTGCGTTCCGCAACGGCGCGGACCCCCATCGGTCACGCGCCCCCGAGGAGCAGCGTCTCCAGCGCCTCGTCGTACGCCCGGAACCCGCCCTTCAGGGACGCCGGCGTGGGAGAGCGCGGGTCGAGGATTCCCGGCAGTTGCGCGACCCGCCACATCCGGAGGACCTGCGCCGGGGCGGTGCCGCCCGTCGGGTCCGCGAGGTCGCACGCGATCGCGAGGACATCGACGATCCGTGCCGCGCCCCGCCCGGCCTCCGTCTCCGTCTCTGCCTCTGCCTCTGCCTCTGCCTCTGCCTGGACGGCGACGCCGATCAGGGCCCCCAGGAACTCCGTCAGCTGCAGATCCGCCGCCATACGGCACATACGCCGGACGGCGGACGGCTGGTCGAGCCGGTCCAGGAACTCCGGAGTGGCCGCGAGGTACCCGGAGTACAGCGCCAGATGCGCCGCGTCCACCTCGTACTCCCCGAACCAGCCCATCTCCTCGGCGATCCCCATGGCCGCGTCGTCGAACCGGCAGACCGACCGGATCCCGTCCATGAGCCGCTCGAAGTCGTCCGCCCGCCGTGCCAGGAACTCCCCCGGCGAGACGCCGGCGAGCTGTCCTGTGCCGGTGGCGTTCACGGCCCCGGCCACCACGACTCCGCCGAGCGGCCCGAAGATCCATCGCGCACGCCTCATGCGGCCACCCTAGACAGGCGGGCTCACGGTTCCCCCACCCCCGAGGCGCCCTCGACGACCTGCCCCACGACGTCCAGGATCCCCTGGCCGAACGCCGTCGGAGCGATGAGCACCCCGAACACCAGCACAAGGGCCACGGTCAGTCTCTCGTCGGCCCGGCTACGGGCCTGGGTGCGCCGGCGCAGACGCAGGACGATGACGACGGCCAACAGAACCGCCACGTTGATCGTCAGGATCATCGAGCGAGTCCTTTCCTCTCCCCTCCGGGCAGCCCGGCCCGGATCCACAGCCATGAGCGACTTGTACGGTACGCACCCCGCCTCGGGTCCGACTCGACCGGCGGCCACCGACAACTGACCTGCTCCCGGACGCCGTTCGGCCATAACCTCGGCCTCATGACCCGCACCACCCCGCCCCGCCCCCTCGACGTGACGGCCGCCTTCCCCGAGCTGACCCCCCTGGCCCGTACGACCGTCCGCCTGCACCCCCGCGCCGGTGCTCCCGCCACCACCGACAGCTCCCTCGGCGGCCCCCTGCTCTGGCCGGCGGACGAGCCCTGGCCCACCTGCCCCGAACACGACGGCCCCGCGCACCTCGGCCACGCCCCCGACGACCTCCGTCTGCGCCGCCGTATCCTCGCCGAGGCCCACAGCCGGCCGCGTGCGGAGGGCGCCGACTTCCTCACCCCCCAGGAGCGGACCGCGGTCGACCGCACCACGACCCCGCGCCGGATACCTCAGGACGGCCCCGTCCCCCTGATCCCCGTCGCCCAGCTCTACGCCCACGACGTCCCCGGACTCCCCCGCCCGCCCGGCACCGACGTCCTGCAACTCCTGTGGTGCCCCTTCGACCACGAGGGCTGGATGCCCCGCCCGGAACTGCGCTGGCGGACGTTCGCCGATGTCGTCGACCCCCTGGACGAAGGGGCGGCCCCGCACCCGTCGGTGATCGGCAGAGACTTCTACCTCCCCGAGCCCTGCGTCCTGCACCCGGAACCCGTCACCGAGTACCCGGCCCCGCACGAGCTGCCCGAGGAGCTGGCGGACCGGGTCGAGGAATGGGCCGAGGAGCACGGGGCGGACTACCAGTACGACCTCGCCGTCGCCCCGGGCTGCAAGGTCGGCGGTCACGCCCCGTGGAGCTATACCGACCCCTTCCCGATGGCCTGCGAGGAGTGCGGCTCGGCGGTGCGACCCCTGCTCACCATCGACGGCTGGGAGTGCGACGGCGGCAGCCGCAGCTGGTTCCCGCTCGGCGACACCGGCTCGGCCCGGCCCACCCACCTGAGCATCGGCCGGGGCCACGCCCTCCAGCTCTACGTCTGCGAGGTGTCGTACGACCATCCCCCGCTGCGCAACATCCAGTGATCCGGCCCTTGTCACCGGCCGCGGGGCACCCCGAAGATCACGCCCATGCACAAGCGAAGGCGCATACTCGGCACCTGTCTCGGCGTAGGCCTCGCCGCGGCCCTGCTCCCCGGGATCTCCGCGGTCGCCGACGGACCGTTCTGGCAGACGATGCTGGCCGGCATCGTCTTCCTCGTCGTCAACCAGCTGATCCACACGTATCCCAGCGCCATCCGCGGCGCGCCCGCGGTCATGCTGCTCATCCTCGCCGCGATCGGCATCGTCCAGGACACCCTCGTATGGCTGCTCGTCTCCTGGCTCAGCGGGCAGATGGACTCCGGCCTCCATGTCGACGGTTTCCTGACCGCCCTGCTCGGCGGGGTCGTCACCCGCGCCGTCACCCTCGCCGTCATGGCCCTCGGCCCGCAGCCCGAGCCCGCGTAGGGGAACGCGAAAGGGCCCGCACGACCGAAGTCGTACGGGCCCCTTCAGGAGCTCTATGAGCTACCAGGCGTTCAAGCCAACAAGACTTACTTGTTGATCTTGGTGACCTGGCCGGCGCCCACGGTCCGGCCACCCTCACGGATGGCGAACTTCAGGCCCTCTTCCATGGCGACGGGCTGGATGAGCTCCACCTTCATCTCGGTGTTGTCACCCGGCATGACCATCTCCGTGCCCTCGGGGAGGGTCACAACACCGGTCACGTCAGTCGTACGGAAGTAGAACTGCGGACGGTAGTTGTTGAAGAACGGCGTGTGGCGGCCACCCTCGTCCTTGGACAGGATGTAGGCCTGGGCCTCGAACTCGGTGTGCGGCGTGACCGAACCGGGCTTGATGATGACCTGGCCGCGCTCGACGTCCTCGCGCTTGATGCCACGAAGCAGCAGACCGACGTTCTCACCGGCCTGACCCTCGTCGAGCAGCTTGCGGAACATCTCGATGCCGGTGACCGTGGTGGTGGTCTTCTCCTGCTTGATGCCGATGATGTCAACGGTCTCGTTGACCTTCAGGACACCACGCTCGATACGGCCGGTGACGACCGTACCGCGACCGGTGATCGTGAAGACGTCCTCGACGGGCATGAGGAACGGCTTGTCGACGTCACGCTCGGGGGTCGGGATCGACTCGTCGACGGCGGCCATCAGGTCCAGGACCGTCTGGCCCCACTCCTTGTCGCCCTCGAGCGCCTTGAGCGCCGAGACCTTGACGACCGGCAGGTCGTCGCCCGGGAACTCGTACTCGGAGAGGAGCTCACGGACCTCGAGCTCGACGAGCTCCAGGATCTCCTCGTCGTCCACCATGTCGGCCTTGTTCAGGGCGACGACGATGTACGGAACGCCGACCTGGCGGGCCAGGAGCACGTGCTCCTTGGTCTGCGGCATCGGGCCGTCCGTCGCGGCGACAACGAGGATGGCGCCGTCCATCTGCGCCGCACCCGTGATCATGTTCTTGATGTAGTCCGCGTGACCGGGGCAGTCGACGTGGGCGTAGTGACGCGTCTCCGTCTGGTACTCGACGTGCGCGATGGAGATCGTGATACCGCGCTGGCGCTCCTCAGGAGCCTTGTCGATCTGGTCGAAGGCCGAGGCCTCGTTCAGGTCGGGGTACGCGTCGTGCAGCACCTTGGTAATGGCGGCCGTGAGGGTCGTCTTACCGTGGTCGATGTGACCGATGGTGCCGATGTTGACGTGGGGCTTAGTCCGCTCGAACTTCGCCTTCGCCACTGGGTCCTCCTGTGGAGTGGTTCTGGTACGCCTTACTCATCGGCGCCAGGGTGATCTTTGCTGGGATGCCGCCCGTCGGGATTTCCCCTAGCCGGGTGAGCCCCGCCGGTCGGTGTCAAGCCTAAAGCGTGTAAACGGTGTGTGTTACTCGCCCTTGGCCTTCGCGATGATCTCCTCGGCGACGTTCCGCGGAACCTCGGCGTAGGAGTCGAACTGCATCGAGTAGCTTGCGCGACCCGACGTCTTGCTGCGGAGGTCTCCGACGTAGCCGAACATCTCCGAAAGGGGCACGAGGCCCTTCACGACGCGGGCGCCGCTGCGCTCCTCCATGGCCTGGATCTGGCCACGGCGGGAGTTGAGGTCGCCGATGACATCACCCATCGACTCCTCGGGCGTGGTGACCTCGACGGCCATCATCGGCTCGAGCAGCACGGGGCTGGCCTTGCGCGCGGCCTCCTTGAAGGCCTGCGAACCGGCGATCTTGAACGCGAGCTCGGAGGAGTCGACCTCGTGGTAGGCACCGTCGAGAAGCGTGACGCGGACGCCCGTCATCTCGTAGCCCGCGAGGATGCCGAACTGCATGGCCTCCTGCGCACCGGCGTCCACCGACGGGATGTACTCCCGCGGGATACGGCCACCGGTGACCTTGTTCACGAACTCGTACGCCGGACCGTCGGTCTCGGTGATGGGCTCGATCGCGATCTGCACCTTGGCGAACTGACCGGTACCACCGGTCTGCTTCTTGTGGGTGTAGTCCACGCGCTCGACGACCTTGCGGATCGTCTCACGGTACGCGACCTGCGGCTTGCCGACGTTGGCCTCGACCTTGAACTCACGGCGCATACGGTCGACCAGCACCTCGAGGTGCAGCTCGCCCATACCACCGATGATGGTCTGGCCGGTCTCCTCGTCCGAGTGAACCTGGAAGGAGGGGTCCTCCTCCGCGAGACGCTGGATGGCGACACCCAGCTTCTCCTGGTCACCCTTGGACTTGGGCTCGATGGCGACCTGGATGACCGGCGCCGGGAAGTCCATGGACTCCAGGATGACCGGGTTCTTGTCGTCAGAGAGCGTCTCACCGGTGGTGGTCTGCTTCAGGCCCATCACGGCGACGATGTCGCCGGCGCCCACCGACTCGATCTCCTCACGCTTGTTCGCGTGCATACGGTAGATCTTGCCGATGCGCTCCTTCTTGCCCTTGACGGAGTTCAGCACGGCGGTGCCGGACTCCAGGCGGCCCGAGTACACCCGGACGAAGGTGAGCTTGCCCAGGTGCGGGTCGCTCATGATCTTGAACGCGAGGGCGGAGAGCGGCTCCTCGTCGGACGGCTTGCGCTTGACGACCAGCTCCGGGTCCTTCACGTCGTGGCCCTCGATGGCCTCGACGTCCAGGGGAGTCGGCAGGTAGCGCACGACCGCGTCGAGCAGGGGCTGGACGCCCTTGTTCTTGAACGCGGTGCCACAGAACACCGGGGTGACCGTGACGCCGTCACCCTTGCCGGAGGCAATGGTGATACGACGGATCGCGGCGTACAGCTGCTCCTCGGTGGGCTCCTGGCCCTCCAGGAACAGCTCCATGATCTCGTCGTCGTTCTCCGCGACGGTCTCGACCAGCTTGCCGCGGTACTCCTCGGCAGCCTCGACGTGCGTGGCGGGGATGTCGACGACGTCGTACATCTCGCCCTTCGCCGCCTCGGCCGACCACACGAGCGCCTTCATGCGGACCAGGTCCACAACGCCCTTGAAGTCCATCTCGGCACCGATCGGCAGCTGCATGATGATCGGAACGGCACCGAGCCGGTCCTTGATCATGTCCACGCAGCGGTGGAACTCGGCGCCGGTACGGTCCAGCTTGTTCACGAAGCAGATGCGCGGCACGCCGTAACGGTCGGCCTGACGCCACACCGTCTCGGACTGCGGCTCGACACCGGCGACACCGTCGAACACCGTGACGGCACCGTCGAGGACGCGGAGCGAACGCTCCACCTCGACCGTGAAGTCGACGTGCCCCGGGGTGTCGATGATGTTGATCGTGTAGTCGTTGTCCTCGAGCGGCCAGTGACAGGTGGTGGCAGCAGAGGTGATCGTGATGCCACGCTCCTGCTCCTGCTCCATCCAGTCCATGGTGGCAGCGCCGTCGTGGACCTCACCGATCTTGTAGCTGACGCCGGTGTAGAAGAGGATCCGCTCGGTGGTGGTCGTCTTGCCCGCGTCGATGTGGGCCATGATCCCGATGTTTCGGACCCTGGCCAGGTCAAGTGAAGTGGTAGCCATAAGGCTTTCGTCTTCTCTCGGTCTCGATGTGGGTAGCGACTACCAGCGGTAGTGCGCGAAGGCCTTGTTGGACTCGGCCATCTTGTGGGTGTCCTCGCGCTTCTTCACAGCGGCACCAAGGCCGTTGGAGGCGTCGAGAAGCTCGTTGAGCAGACGCTCGGTCATGGTCTTCTCGCGACGGGCGCGGGAGTAACCGACCAGCCAGCGCAGCGCGAGCGTGTTGGCACGACCGGGCTTGACCTCGATCGGAACCTGGTACGTCGCACCACCGACACGGCGGGACTTGACCTCGAGGGTCGGCTTGATGTTCTCCAGCGCGCGCTTCAGCGTGATGATCGGGTCGTTGCCCGTCTTCTCACGCAGACCCTCCATGGCGCCGTAGACGATGCGCTCGGCGGTGGAGCGCTTGCCGTTCAGCAGCACCTTGTTGATGAGCGACGTGACAAGAGGAGAACCGTAGACCGGGTCGATGATGACCGGGCGCTTCGGGGCGGGGCCCTTACGAGGCATTTTCTACTTCTCCTTCTTGGCGCCGTAGCGGCTGCGGGCCTGCTTGCGGTTCTTCACACCCTGGGTGTCAAGGGAACCGCGGATGATCTTGTAGCGAACACCCGGCAGGTCCTTCACACGGCCACCACGCACGAGCACGATGGAGTGCTCCTGCAGGTTGTGTCCCTCACCCGGAATGTAAGCGGTGACCTCGATCCCGCTGGTCAGACGCACACGCGCGACCTTACGCAGGGCCGAGTTCGGCTTCTTCGGGGTGGTCGTGAACACACGCGTGCAGACGCCGCGACGCTGGGGCGAACCCTCGAGTGCGGGCGTCTTGTTCTTCTCGACCTTGTCCTGCCGGCCCTTCCGGACCAGCTGCTGGATCGTAGGCACTACTTCTCCGGTTTCTGTGTGCCGAATGGTGAAGCTAACCTGGAACAACTCCGACCCACGCGGTCGGGTGTGTCGGATCCCGCAGACTCCCACCCGAAGGCGAGAAGGGCGCGGATTCACGGTGGCCGATGGAGGCTCGCGATGCGGTTGATGGCACGCACGAGAGCCAGGGCACACCCCAGGCACAAGGTCTGAGCGTACCTACCTCAAGGACTTCGGTCAAAACAAATGGAGCGGGCCCCGACACGCCGGGCTTTTGACTGTCAAGGGGTGCGTCCCCCGCAGGTGGCCGATTCGCGCTCTTCCGCACCACCCGATCTTGGGCGTTCAGTACGTTGACCCGTCCGCTGCACGGGGTCCGTGGCGGGTTCCGATCCGGGTACGGGATTCGCCGGGGGATTCGGGGGATGAAGCATGACGACGTGGACGCCGGCGTACTCGCCGGACGACGGGGGGCTGGACGACCGGGTGCCGTTCCTGGCGCGGCTGGAGAGCGAGGACCGCTCGGCGCTGCTGGCGCTCGGCCGCGGCCTGGACTTCCCGCCGCGCACGGTCCTGCTCCGCCAGGAGGAGCCGTCCGCGCACGTCCTGTTCCTCGTCCACGGCTGGACCAAGGTCACCGCGTCCGCCGCCAGCGGCTACGAGGCACTGCTCGCCCTGCGCGGCCCCGGTGACGTGGTCGGCGAGTCGGCGGCGCTGACGGGCCGGCCACGGGGAGCGACGGTGACCGCGTTGGAGCAGGTCAGGGCGGTGGCCGTCGACCGGGAGCGCTTCCGGGGCTTCCTGCACCGCTCCCCCGCGGCCTCCTTCGCCCTGCTCGGTCTCACCGTGGACCGCACCCGCGCGGCCGACCGGCGCCGGCTGGAGTTCGCGTCGATGAGCGTGCGGGAGCGCTTCGCCGTCCTCCTCCTGGACCTGGCCCGCACCCACGGCCGCCGCACCCCCGAGGGCATCGAACTCGCGGTCCCCCTCAGCAAGCAGGAACTGGCGGGCTCGGTGGGCGCCTCCCGCGAAATGGTCCAGCGCCTCCTGAAGGAACTCCGCGACAAGAACGTGGTCGCCACCGGCAGGCGCGCCATGCTGATCATGCGCCCGGACGTACTACGCCGCATAGCCGCGACAGGCCCGGCAACGGCAATCCCGTCCCCCCAACAGCCACACGAGGACTGATCGAGGCGGCGCAGCCGCTTTCAGGGGCGCGGGGAACCGCGCGACCAGCCACAACGCACCCGCAACCCGGCAACGAGACACAGGGGCGGCACCCCCTGCCCCGCCCCCTTCTGTGCACACGGTCACATTTCAACTGCGTCATCCGCCCTCCAAGTCCCACCCCTCCCTCCCGCACGCTTCTCGTCTGCACGCCCCACCCCCCTCGAGAGGCGACCATGAGCGACCCCGTGACCCGGACGATCCTGCTGGTGGACATCGAGAGGTACAGCGACCGGGACGACGTCGAGCAGGCCTATCTGCGGCGCATGCTCTACGACATCACCGACCGCACCCTGCAGCGTGCCGGCATCGACGAGACCCTCCGGCTACGAGCCGATCGCGGGGACTCGGTCATGGAGCTCATCGACGCGAACGCCCCGGTCACAGCCCTGCTGCGCGCGCTCCTCAGCGAGGTTCCGGCCCAGCTGAGGGCGGTCAACCGCATGGCCTCCCGCTCGGCCCAGATCCGGCTGCGAGCCGTCCTCGCCACCGGCTACGTCGCCGTCGACGAGCACGACGGCTGGGTCGGCTCCGACCTGAACCACGCCTGCCGCCTGCTGGACGCCGACGTCCTGCGCGTCGCCCTGCGCGAGCGCACCGACGACTTCGCCCTGTGCGTCTCGGACCCGCTGTACGGCGGAGTCGTACGGCACGACCACCCGGGAATCCCCGCCGACGGCTTCCACGAGGTCACCGTGGACAGCAAGAACGGCCCGCTCACGGCGTGGCTGCACGGACCGGTGCCCGGGGCGGCGACCGGCCAGGACCATCGTGAAAAGGGGGAGGCGCCGGGCGGATCGGGGGACCGCCCGGCGCCGCGGGTGCCCGAACAGGGCGGCCCGCATGAGAACGGCCCGGCGCCGGACGGAAACAGGGGAGCCCCGGCGCCGGGCTCCGCCGTGCACGTGCACGGGGGCACGTTCAACGGCGGTGTCCTCGGCGGCACCCAGCACGGCGGCATCAGCGGCGGCAACTTCCACGGCAACG
Source organism: Streptomyces sp. NPDC087859 (assembly GCF_044742595.1). Taxonomy (NCBI): domain Bacteria; kingdom Bacillati; phylum Actinomycetota; class Actinomycetes; order Kitasatosporales; family Streptomycetaceae; genus Streptomyces; species Streptomyces sp. NPDC087859. Next base: position 624,611 of record NZ_JBIUUU010000001.1, read on the forward strand.
TCACCTTGGGCGGCGCCGGGCGGGGTGAGGGCGCGTGAGCACCCCGGAGGCCCCGGCCCCCGAACGCCCGGGCGCCGCGAACGCCGTACCGCAGCAACCCGGCGGCGACGCCGAGGCCCCGGACGGCGCACGGCCCGACGCGGAGGGCGAGCCGGAGGAGCGGGACCAGCCGCAGAACGCCTGGTCGGCCCGGCGCGACCTGGTCGACCACAGCCCGCGGATCATGAACGTGGGCGCGCGGGCCGCCTTCAACGGCGGGCTGCACGGCGGCACCCAGCACGGCGGCATCAGCGGCGGGAACTTCTCCGGCGACGTCTTCCTGGGCAGCAGGACGGAGGTCTTCCAGCTCAACTTCCCGTCCTTGGCCTCGCCCGCGTCCGCCGCGTCGGGAGAGGTCCCGAGCGCCACGCTGGAGGAGCTCGCCACCCACTTCGCCGCCGACGAGGAGCTCATGGCCCGCCTGGCGGAGCGGTTACGCCAGGAGCGGGTCCTGGTGCTGTCCGGCGGCCGCTTCACCGGCCGACGCACGGCGGCCCTGATGCTGCTGCACCGGCTCGGCGCCTCCCCCGTACGCGTACTGGACCGCGACACGCGACCGGGCCAACTGGCCGACGGGTTCCCCGGCGACAAGGCGGCCGACGAAGCCGGGGACAAGGCCGAGGAACCGCCCCGCGCCTGCGGATACGTCCTCCACGACCTCACCACCCGCCGCGACAGCCCGCTGCGCGAACACCACCTGCTCGCCGTCCGCGACCGGCTCGCCGCGCAGGACGCCTATCTGGTCGTCACCGTCGGACCCACCGCCCCCGTCGAGGACATCACCCCCGAGGAGTGGCCGCCCCCGGCGGCGGCCGACGTCCTCGCCGCCCATCTGCGCACCCGCACCGACCCGGAGACCGCCGCCGGCCTGCTCGCCCGCACACAGGTCACCGACTTCCTGGGCCGCAGCCACCAGCCCCGCGAGGTGGCCCGTTTCGCCGAACTGCTCGCCCGGTACGCGGCCGGGGAGGCGGACGAGCGGACGGTGGCCGACTTCTCGGGGGTGGCGCTGGAGAGCCAGGTGCAGGAGTGGTTCGCGGAGGACGAGACCTCCCTGCACCTGCGCGACAAGGCCTTCCTCGTCGCCCTCGCCGCGTTCGACGGCGGCCCCTACGCGCTCACCGCCGAACTGAGCGACCTCCTCTACCGGTTCCTCCAGGAGACCGAGAACCCGGCCCGCGTCCCCGAGGTCCCCGTCTTCGGCACCCATGTCCGCAAACGTCTCCAAGTCGCCCGCGCGAAGGCCTACCTGGCGGAGGAACACACGGAATGGGGGCCGGTGACACAGAAGAAGGCCGAGTTCCTGGACGAACGGGCCTCCGGAGTACTGCTCCGCGAGGTCTGGACGGGCCACCCGTCCGCCCGCCCCGCGCTGATCCGCTGGCTGCGCCGCCTCGCCGACGACGGCCGCCCCCTGGTGCGCACCCGCGCCGCGTCCACCGCGGCCGTCCTGGCCCGGACCGACCTGCCCTCGGCGATGGCGCTGGTCATCCAGCCCTGGGGCATGTCCAAGCGGTTCAAGCACCGGCTCGTGGCCGTCAACGCCCTCACCCTCGCCCACTTCATCGCCACCCCCAACATCCCCCGCATCCTCGACGCCTGGTGCTCGGGCGACGACCCACGGCTGCGCTGGGTGGCGGTCCGGGCGTACGGCCTGCTCGGACCGGAACGCCCGGAGCAGGCCCTCGCCGCGCTGCGCGGTGCCGTACGACGGCTCTACGCCGACGCGCCCGACAGCACCGACGACGAACTGGTCGTGGAACTCGCCCAGTCCGTCGGCCTGTTGCTGCTGTCCTCGGCGAGCGACCAGGTCCTGGCCGAACTGCGCGCCCACATCGACGACGACCGGGCGGTACGCGACCTCACCCTCGGCGGCTTCGTGTCGGCCTGCGCCCGCACCGAGGACGACGAGCCCCACGGCACTCCCCTGGTCCTCGGCTGGTACGCCCGCGCCGCCACCGAGGGCGGTACGGCGGCCCAGGGCGTGCCGTTCCTGTGGCGGACCGCGCTCGCCGACCCGCGCACCACCCGGGACGCCCTCGACGTACTCCGCGCGTGGGTGCTGACCGCCGACCGGTCCACGGCCGCGGAGTGGGCGCTCGCCGCCCTCCTCCCCGCCCTCGTCACCACGTCCACCGAGCACCAGCGCCTGAGCCACCTGCTCCGCACCATGTCCGGCGAGGACGGCGATCCACCGCCCCCGGTCGCGGCCCGCCTGCTGACCACGCTGCCCCACCGCTGACCCGCGCCGGACCGGTACCTCCGAGGAGACACACCGCATGCCCACCTTCCGCCAGCCCGAGTGGCAGCAGAACGCCGACCGGCACACCGAACTGATCGACCCGGTCCTGACCGTGCGTCAGCTGTCGCGCTTCGAGTTCAACCTCAAGTCGTACGTCCGTATCGACCACGCCCTGGTCTTCGCCACGGCCAAGGGCGGGTACGAGGCCTATCTGCCGCCGCGCCGGCCGACCCGCGGCGAGATAGCCACCAACCGGTACACGGCGGTGTACGAGGTGGACATGGGCGTGCACCCGCACACCGCCGAACTGCCGTTGCCCAGCGACAACGACGCGTTCGAGTTCACGGCCCAGGTCGACCTGTCCTGGCAGGTGCTGGACCCGGCCCGCTTCGTGGCCTGCGGCCACCGGGACGTACCGGGGCTGCTCCTCGGTGAACTCCAGCAGGCGGCCCGTCCGGTGACCCGCCGCTTCGCGATCGCCGACAGCGCGGCCGCCGAACGGGAGATGCTGGACGCGATGAGCCTGCTGGGCCCGCTGGGCGCCCCGGCGGGCCTCCAGGTCACCTGGACCGTCCGGCTCCGCCGCGACCAGGAGAACATCGACCACCAGCGCCGGCTCCAGGCCATCGACCACTCCGCCGAGGAACAGATCCGGGTGGCGCAGCGCGGCATGGACATCGACGTCGAGGCGGACCGCCGGGGACGCCGACACGACGCGCTCCAGCTCGACCGGGCCATGGCCTACGGCGGCCGGCAGCAGGAACTCCTGCTCCAGCAGCAGCGCTGGCAGCACGAGCAGGCGCTGCTGCAAGGCCGCCAGATGCTGGAACTCCAGCAGATCGAGGCCGAGAAGATCGCCTTCTACCAGTGGCACCTCCAGCAGGGCGGCGTCCACGCCTGGGCCCTCCACCTCGCCCAGCACCCCGAGGACTCCCGTCTGGTCATGCAGAGCATGCGCGACGACCAACTCCGCATGATCCAGGCCCAGATGGACCTGGTGAAACAACTCCTCGGCAGCGAGGCGGCGGAGAACTGGGAACTGGAGGGCCCGAAACAACTCGCCCTGCGCACGGTCCACGACATCCTCAACCAACGCATGCCGGGCGTGGCACAACAGGAACTGCCGGAGGGCGACGGCTATCCGGGGACGCCGGGAGCTGCCCCTGGACAGCCGACGCCGGGGACGCCGGGAACTGTCGAGGGTCAGGTGGTACCGGGCCAGCCGCACCCCGGGACCGCGACGGAGCCCGGCGCACCCTCGGGCACGACAGGGCCGACCCCCGCGCCCTTCCCCGGGCCGATGGCACCGTCCGTCCCCCTCCCGCCCGGACCGGCATCCCCGTACCCGAGCGCCCCCTACAGCCCGCCCGGCCCGTACGGCACCCAGGGCACCCCTGCCTGGCAGCCCCCGACGCCCCACGGGCCGCCCCCGGGCGCGCAGACCCCGTATCCCGGCGCACCCACCCCCTACCCGGTCCCCCAGCCCCCGCCACCGGCCGCCCCGGACACCCCGCCCTGGCAGCCCCCGCAGGCACCGGCCTCCGGCCCCACTCCCCCACCCACCCCGACACCGGGCACCTCGTCCTGGCAACCCCCGCCGGGCTACGGCCGCACACCCACCCTGCCCACCACGCCCGTACCGGACAACGTCCCCTCCACCGAAGCCGACACCGGCACCGGCACCGGCACCGGCACTCGGCCCAACGGCCGGGAGGCAAGCGGCACATGACAACGCTCGACCCGACACCCGCGCCCGCTCCGGCACCCGCACCCGCACCCGCACCCGCATCCCCCGACGCCCTCGTCCCCCTCTGCGAACGCCTCCTCGCCGACCTGCGCACGGAGGTCGCCCGGGCCGACACCAAGGCGTCCGTGCTGGTCGCCGCTCTCGGGATGACCGCCGGTGTCCTCAGCGGACTGCTGGTCGGCCGGGACTGGACCCCGGCCGCGCTGTCCGCCGTGGGCACCGTGCTGTGGTGGACGGGAGCGGCCGCGCTCGTCCTGTCGCTCTTCGCCCTGCTGCTGGCGGTCCTGCCCCGCTACCGCTCCCCGCACTGGGCCCCGGGTCGCCCGCTGTCCTACTTCGGCGACATCCAGGAGGCCGTCCGGCAAGGGCAGTTGGAGACGGCGCTGACGGACACCCGCCGCGCCCCCGTCGCCGCACTGACCCTCGCGCTCACCGAGATGAGCCGCATCGCCGTACGCAAACACCAGTGGATCCGAACCGGCCTGATCGCCTTCTGCGTCGGCACGGTCCTGCTCCCCACCTCACTGCTGCTCGGCTAAGGCCCGCCGACCGGCCACCGCTCCCGTGAAGGACCGAACATGACCCAGCCACCCCAATATCCGGAACAGCCGCCCCAGTACCCCCAGCCGCAGTCGCCGCCCCCGTACCCCCAGCCATCACCGTCGTACCCCCGACAACAGGTCCCACCGCAGTACCCCCACCAGACCCCTCCCCCGGCCCCGCCGCAGTACGCCCAGCCCTACGCCCCCATACCCCCGCAATACACCCAGCCCGCCACGCCTCCCGACACCGCACCCGCACCCGCACCCGCCGACCCGGTCCACCCCCACCACATCAGCACGGACCGCCGCCGGATCCACCTCTCCAGCCAGCAGCGCCGCACGGACGCCACGGCCGTCGGCAATCTCCTTCTCCACCTGCCGAACTTCCTGTGCAGCCTCTTCGTCGTCGGTCTGGTCGCCGCGCTCTTCGGAGACTTCGCCCTCGTGGTGATCCTGCTCTGGATCGCGAGCGGCGCACTCGTCTTCCACCGCCCCACCGAGAGCGCCCTCGCGCGCCATCTGCTCCGTCTGCGCTACCCCACGCCGCAAGAACGAGCCAAACTCGAACCGGTCTGGCGCGAGGTGACGGCACGCGCCGGAGTCGAGGGCCGTACCTACGAACTGTGGGTCGAGGACAGCGACAGCCTGAACGCCGTCGCCGCCGCCGGCCACATCGTGGGCGTCACCCGCTTCGCCATGAACCAGCTCCCCAACGGCGAACTCGCCGCCGTCATGGCCCATGAGCTGGGCCACCATGTCGGCGGCCACGCCTGGTCCGGTCTCCTCGGCTACTGGTACGCCCTGCCGGGCCGTGTCGCCTGGCGCGTGCTCAGGGCGGTCTCCGCGGTCGCCTTCCACGTCTCGAAGGCCTTCGACTGCTTCGGCGTGGCCTTCGTCGTCCTGCTCGTCGGCGGTCTGGCCTTCGCGACGATCAGCACCCTGTACGGGCTCCCGCTGCTGGTCCTCGGTGTGCCGTACGCCCTGGCCGCCGTCGGCCGCCGTTCCGAGCTCCGCGCGGACGAGCACGCGGCCGCCCTCGGCTTCGCCCCGATGCTGGCCGCCGTCCTCGACAAACTGCACCGGCAGGAGCAGTACGAACAGGCCGAGGTCACCGCCCGCAACGGCGGTGTCCCCGTCGAGGAGGGCGCCCTGAGCCGGCTCCTGTCCTCGCACCCGGACCACCACACCCGGCTGCACCATCTGCAGCGGTACCTCCAGCCGCAGCAGCCGTACTGAGCCAGGACGCCGGGCCACGTCCGGACACGCCCGAGGGCGGCAGCCCCGAGAGGGGACCGCCCCACGGAACGCCTCCGCGTGCCGCTCACCCGCTCCCGATGGCCACCGCGAGCATCAGCGTCAGGATCACGGTCCAGGCCGCGACCGACATCCACCCCAGGACCAGCCCGATCAGCGCCAGCCCGTCGCCGCCCTCCCCCGTGCGCTGGATCTCCGAGCGCGCCGCCTGTCCGAGCACGACCGCCGGGATCCCGGTGAACCCGAAGGTCGGCAGGCACAGCACGCCGCACACGGCGGCCCCCACGGCCTTCCCGTTGGTCCGCGGCCGGGGCAGCGCCACAAACGTCCGCGGCACCGCCATGGGGTGCGTCAGGGGCCCCTGGGGCAGATCCCCGACGAGCAGCGCCAGCTCCCCGACGGTCCGGGCGGCGTACGCCCGGGCGACCCGCTTGTCGAACTCCGCCTTCTCCAGCCGCCCCTCCCCGTACCCCGCTCTGAGCACGTCCACGGCCCGCTCCCGGTCGGCGTGGGAGGCGAGCATGGGCGACGGAACGGAATAGGGCTGCCAGGGCTGTGGGACGCCGCCCTGCCCGGGCTGCCACGAAGGATTCGACACGGAGTACCTCCCCAACCCCCCCGAGCTCACTCCATGATGCGCCGAACCGGCATTCCGGGACAGACCGCGTCGCCATTCCGGGCATGCCGAAGGGCGGCCACCCCGTACGAAACGGGGTGACCGCCCTTCAGTGCTTCAGAGCCGACGCCTACTGGTTGTACGGACCGTAGTCGTAGTCCTCCAGCGGAACGGCCTGGCCGGAGCCGGTGCCGAACGGCGAGTAGTCGATGTCGTCGTAACCGACGGCCGAGTACATCGCGGCCTTGGCCTCCTCGGTCGGCTCCACCCGGATGTTGCGGTAGCGGGACAGACCCGTACCGGCCGGGATGAGCTTACCGATGATGACGTTCTCCTTGAGGCCGATGAGGCTGTCGGACTTGGCGTTGATCGCCGCGTCCGTCAGCACTCGGGTCGTCTCCTGGAAGGAGGCGGCCGACAGCCAGGATTCCGTCGCCAGCGAGGCCTTGGTGATACCCATCAGCTGCGGACGACCGGAGGCCGGGTGACCGCCCTCCTGGACCACACGACGGTTCTCGGTCTCGAACTTCGAGCGCTCGACCAGCTCGCCGGGCAGCAGCTCGGCGTCGCCGGACTCGATGATCGTCACACGGCGCAGCATCTGCCGGATGATGATCTCGATGTGCTTGTCGTGGATCGACACACCCTGCGAGTTGTAGACCTTCTGGACCTCGCCGACCAGGTGGACCTGGACGGCACGCTGGCCCAGGATGCGCAGCACGTCGTGCGGGTTGGTGGCACCCACGGTGAGCTTCTGGCCCACCTCGACGTGCTCGCCCTCGCTGACCAGAAGACGGGCACGCTTCGAGATCGGGAACGCCGTCTCGTCGCTGCCGTCGTCCGGGGTGACGACGATCTTCTTGGTCTTCTCGGTCTCCTCGATCCGCACGCGGCCCTGGGCCTCGGAGATCGGGGCGACACCCTTCGGCGTACGAGCCTCGAAGAGCTCGACGACACGGGGCAGACCCTGGGTGATGTCGTCACCGGCCACACCACCGGTGTGGAAGGTACGCATCGTCAGCTGGGTACCGGGCTCACCGATGGACTGGGCGGCGATGATGCCGACCGCCTCACCGATGTCGACCAGCTTGCCGGTGGCCAGCGAACGGCCGTAGCACATCGCGCAGGTGCCGACCTGGGACTCGCACGTGAGGATCGAGCGGGTCTTGACCTCCTCGACACCGTGGTGCACGAGCTGGTCGATCAGCACGTCGCCGAGGTCCACGTTGGCCGGCGCGATCACCTTGCCGTCGATGACGACGTCCTCGGCGAGCATGCGGGCGTAGACGCTGGTCTCGACGTCGTCCGCCTTGATCAGCACACCGGCGGCGTTCTTCGAGGCGATCCGCAGCTTCAGACCGCGCTCGGTGCCGCAGTCCTCCTCGCGGATGATGACGTCCTGCGAGACGTCCACCAGACGACGGGTCAGGTAACCCGAGTCGGCGGTACGCAGGGCGGTGTCCGCCAGACCCTTACGGGCACCGTGCGTGGAGATGAAGTACTCCAGCACGGACAGGCCCTCACGGAAGGACGCCTTGATGGGACGAGGAATCGTCTCGTTCTTGGCGTTCGACACCAGACCACGCATACCGGCGATCTGCCGCATCTGCATCATGTTTCCTCGGGCACCCGAGTCAACCATCATGAAGATGGGGTTCGTCTTGGGGAAGTTCGCGTTCATCGCCTCGGCGACCTCGTTGGTCGCCTTGGTCCAGATCGCGATGAGCTCCTGAGTGCGCTCTTCCTTGGTGATCAGACCGCGCTCGTACTGCTTCTGGACCTTCTCGTCCTGCGCCTCGTAGCCGCGGACGATCTCCTTCTTCGCCTCGGGAACGACGACGTCGGAGATGGCCACGGTGACACCGGAACGGGTCGCCCAGAAGAAGCCGGACGCCTTCAGGTTGTCGAGCGTCGCCGCCACGATGACCTTGGGGTAGCGCTCGGCGAGGTCGTTGACGATCTCGGAGAGCTGCTTCTTGCCCACCGAGTAGTCGACGAACGGGTAGTCCTCGGGCAGCAGCTCGTTGAAGAGCGCGCGGCCCAGGGTGGTGTTCAGACGGAACGAGTCACCGTTCTGCCACTCCGGCTCACCCTCCTCGCGCACCGGCGGGGTCCAGCCGCGCGGCGGGATGGTGCCCACCGGGAAGCGGATGTCGACCTGCGACTGGAGCGCGAGCTCGCCGGCGTCGAACGCCATGATCGCCTCGGCCGTGGAGCCGAAGGACCGGCCCTCGCCCTTGGTGTCACGCAGTTCGCCGTCGGTGGTGAGGAAGAACAGACCGAGGACCATGTCCTGGGTCGGCATCGTCACCGGACGGCCGTCGGCGGGCTTGAGGATGTTGTTCGAGGACAGCATCAGGATGCGGGCCTCGGCCTGCGCCTCCGCGGAGAGCGGCAGGTGGACGGCCATCTGGTCACCGTCGAAGTCCGCGTTGAACGCGGTGCAGACGAGCGGGTGGATCTGGATGGCCTTGCCCTCGACCAGCTGCGGCTCGAAGGCCTGGATGCCGAGGCGGTGCAGGGTGGGAGCACGGTTCAGCAGAACCGGGTGCTCGGCGATGACCTCTTCGAGGACGTCGTACACGACCGTGCGGCCGCGCTCCACCATGCGCTTGGCGCTCTTGATGTTCTGCGCGTGGTTCAGGTCGACCAGGCGCTTCATCACGAACGGCTTGAAGAGCTCCAGCGCCATCGCCTTCGGCAGACCGCACTGGTGCAGCTTCAGCTGCGGACCGACGACGATCACGGAACGCGCGGAGTAGTCCACACGCTTGCCGAGCAGGTTCTGACGGAATCGACCCTGCTTGCCCTTCAGCATGTCGCTGAGGGACTTCAGCGGGCGGTTACCGGGACCGGTGACCGGACGGCCACGACGACCGTTGTCGAACAGCGCGTCAACGGCCTCCTGAAGCATGCGCTTCTCGTTGTTCACGATGATCTCGGGCGCGCCGAGGTCGAGAAGCCGCTTCAGACGGTTGTTGCGGTTGATCACGCGGCGGTACAGGTCGTTCAGGTCGGAGGTCGCGAAGCGGCCACCGTCCAGCTGCACCATCGGGCGAAGGTCCGGCGGGATGACCGGGACGCAGTCGAGGACCATGCCCTTGGGGCTGTTGGAGGTCTGCAGGAACGCAGACACGACCTTCAGCCGCTTCAGCGCACGGGTCTTCTTCTGGCCCTTGCCGGTACGGATGATCTCGCGGAGGCGCTCGGCCTCCTCGTCGAGGTCGAAGGTCTCCAGGCGCTTCTGCAGCGCCGCGGCACCCATCGAACCGTCGAAGTACGTGCCGAAGCGGTCGCGCAGCTCGCGGTAGAGCAGCTCGTCGCCCTCGAGGTCCTGGACCTTGAGGTTCTTGAACCGGGTCCACACCTCGTCGAGACGGTCGATCTCGCGCTGCGAACGGTCCCGCAGCTGCTTCATCTCACGCTCGGCACCCTCGCGCACCTTGCGGCGCACATCGGCCTTGGCGCCCTCGGCCTCGAGCTCGGCCAGGTCGGTCTCGAGCTTCTTGGCGCGGGCCTCGAGGTCGGCGTCGCGACGGTTCTCGACCTGCTGACGCTCCACGGAGACGTGCGCCTCCAGGGAGGGCAGGTCGCGGGTGCGGCGCTCCTCGTCGACGTACGTGATCATGTACGCCGCGAAGTAGATGACCTTCTCGAGGTCCTTCGGGGCCAGGTCGAGCAGGTAGCCCAGACGCGACGGGACACCCTTGAAGTACCAGATGTGCGTGACGGGCGCGGCGAGCTCGATGTGGCCCATCCGCTCACGACGCACCTTGGCGCGAGTGACCTCGACGCCGCAGCGCTCACAGATGATGCCCTTGAACCGGACACGCTTGTACTTGCCGCAGTAGCACTCCCAGTCCCGGGTCGGACCGAAGATCTTCTCGCAGAAGAGTCCGTCCTTTTCGGGCTTGAGCGTGCGGTAGTTGATCGTCTCGGGCTTCTTGACCTCGCCGTGGCTCCACTGACGGATGTCGTCAGCGGTGGCCAGACCGATCCGGAGCTCGTCGAAGAAGTTGACGTCGAGCACTATGCGTCAATCCCTCTCAGGGTTGTAAGTCATGGGGTCTGATACGGGGGTCCTGGGGCCGGAGGCCTTCATGGTGAAGGCCTCCGAACTCCCGTCAGACCTCTTCGACGCTGCTCGGCTCCCGCCGGGACAGGTCGATGCCAAGCTCCTCCGCAGCGCGGAAGACATCCTCGTCGGTGTCGCGCATCTCGATGGACATGCCGTCCGAGGACAGCACCTCCACGTTGAGGCACAGGGACTGCATCTCCTTGATGAGCACCTTGAAGGACTCGGGGATGCCGGGCTCGGGGATGTTCTCGCCCTTGACGATGGCCTCGTAGACCTTCACGCGGCCGGTGACGTCGTCGGACTTGATGGTCAGCAGCTCCTGGAGGGCGTACGCGGCGCCATAAGCCTCCAGCGCCCACACCTCCATCTCACCGAAGCGCTGGCCACCGAACTGGGCCTTACCACCCAGCGGCTGCTGGGTGATCATCGAGTACGGACCGGTCGAACGCGCGTGCAGCTTGTCGTCGACCAGGTGGTGGAGCTTGAGGATGTACATGTACCCGATGGAGATCGGGTCCGGGAACGGCTCGCCGGAGCGGCCGTCGAACAGCCTCGCCTTACCGGTCGGCTGCACCATGCGGTCGCCGTCGCGGTTCGGGATGGTGTGGTTCAGCAGACCGGCGAGCTCGTCCTCACGCGCACCGTCGAAGACCGGGGTGGCGACGTTGGTGCCGGCGGCGACCTGGTCGGCGCCGATCACCTGCAGACGCTGCGCCCACTCCTCGCCGAGCCCGGAGACGTCCCAGCCGCGGCTGGCGAGCCAGCCGAGGTGGATCTCCAGAACCTGTCCCGGGTTCATTCGGGACGGCACACCCAGCGGGTTGAGGATGATGTCGACCGGAGTTCCGTCCTCGAGGAACGGCATGTCCTCGATGGGAAGGATCTTCGAGATAACACCCTTGTTGCCGTGACGGCCGGCGAGCTTGTCACCGTCGGTGATCTTGCGCTTCTGCGCCACGTACACGCGCACCAGCTGGTTCACACCGGGGGGAAGCTCGTCGCCCTCCTCGCGGTCGAAGACGCGGACGCCGATGACCTTGCCGATCTCGCCGTGCGGGACCTTCAGCGAGGTGTCACGGACCTCACGGGCCTTCTCACCGAAGATCGCGCGCAGCAGGCGCTCCTCCGGGGTCAGCTCGGTCTCACCCTTGGGCGTGACCTTGCCGACGAGGATGTCGCCGGCGACGACCTCGGCACCGATACGGATGATGCCGCGCTCGTCGAGGTCGGCGAGGACCTCCTCGGAGACGTTCGGGATGTCCCGGGTGATCTCCTCGGGGCCGAGCTTGGTGTCACGGGCGTCGACCTCGTGCTCCTCGATGTGGATCGAGGAGAGGACGTCGTCCTGCACGAGGCGCTGCGACAGGATGATCGCGTCCTCGTAGTTGTGACCCTCCCACGGCATGAACGCCACGAGCAGGTTCTTGCCCAGGGCCATCTCGCCGTTCTCGGTGGCCGGACCATCGGCGAGCACCTGGCCCGTGATGATGCGGTCGCCCTCGTTGACGATGACCTTCTGGTTGACCGAGGTGCCCTGGTTGGAGCGGGCGAACTTGGCCAGGCGGTACGTGATGTACGTGCCGTCGTCGTTGGCGGTGGTGATGTAGTCCGCGGAGACCTCCTGGACCACGCCGTCCTTCTCGGCCTTGACCACGTCACCGGCGTCGACGGCGGAGCGGTACTCCATGCCGGTGCCGACGAGCGGGGCCTCGCTCTTGATGAGCGGAACGGCCTGACGCATCATGTTCGCGCCCATGAGGGCACGGTTGGCGTCGTCGTGCTCGAGGAACGGGATCATGGCGGTCGCGACCGACACCATCTGGCGCGGCGAGACGTCCATGTAGTCCACGTCGTCACCGGGGACGTAGTCGACCTCGCCGCCACGACGGCGGACCAGGACGCGGTTCTCGGTGAAACGCATGTTGTCGTCGAGCGTGGCGTTGGCCTGCGCGATGACGAAGCGGTCCTCTTCGTCGGCCGTGAGGTAGTCGACCTCGTCGGTGACGACGTCGCCGTCGACCCTGCGGTACGGCGTCTCCACGAAACCGAACGCGTTGACGCGGCCGTAGGAGGCGAGCGAACCGATCAGACCGATGTTCGGGCCTTCGGGCGTCTCGATCGGGCACATACGGCCGTAGTGAGACGGGTGCACGTCACGGACCTCGAAGCCGGCCCGCTCGCGGGAGAGACCACCCGGGCCAAGAGCCGACAGACGGCGCTTGTGGGTGAGACCCGACAGCGGGTTGTTCTGGTCCATGAACTGCGACAGCTGGCTGGTGCCGAAGAACTCCTTGATGGAGGCGACGACCGGCCGGATGTTGATCAGGGTCTGCGGCGTGATCGCCTCGACGTCCTGGGTCGTCATGCGCTCACGGACGACGCGCTCCATACGGGCCAGACCCGTACGGACCTGGTTCTGGATGAGCTCGCCGACGCTGCGCAGACGGCGGTTGCCGAAGTGGTCGATGTCGTCGGTCTCGACGACGATGCTCGTACCCCGGTCGCCGACCGTCTCGGTCTCGCCCGCGTGCAGCTTCACCAGGTACTTGATCGTCGAGATGATGTCCTCGACGGTCAGGATGCCGGCGTCGAGCGGAGCGTCCGCGCCCAGCTTCTTGTTGACCTTGTAACGGCCGACCTTGGCGAGGTCGTAGCGCTTCGGGTTGAAGTACAGGTTCTCCAGAAGCGTCTGCGCGGCCTCGCGCGTGGGCGGCTCGCCCGGACGCAGCTTGCGGTAGATGTCGAGCAGCGCGTCGTCCTGGCCCTGGGTGTGGTCCTTCTCCAGGGTGGCGCGCATGGACTCGTACTCGCCGAACTCCTCGAGGATCTGCTCGGTGGTCCAACCGAGAGCCTTGAGGAGGACGGTCACGGACTGCTTGCGCTTGCGGTCGATGCGCACACCGACCATGTCGCGCTTGTCGATCTCCATCTCCAGCCAGGCACCCCGGGACGGGATGATCTTGGCCGAGAAGATGTCCTTGTCGGACGTCTTGTCGATGGAGGAGTCGAAGTAGACACCCGGCGAACGGACCAGCTGCGACACCACAACACGCTCGGTGCCGTTGATGACGAAGGTGCCCTTGTGGGTCATGAGCGGGAAATCGCCCATGAAGACCGTCTGGGACTTGATCTCGCCGGTCTCGTTGTTGGTGAACTCTGCCGTCACGAAGAGCGGGGCCGCGTACGTGAAGTCGCGGTCCTTGCACTCGTCGATGCTGTTCTTCGGCGGCTCGAAGCGGTGGTCGCGGAATGTCAGCGACATCGACCCGGAGAAGTCCTCGATCGGAGAGATCTCCTCGAAGATCTCCTCCAGACCGGACTTGGTGGGGACGTCCTGACCTGACTCCAGAGCCTCCTCGACCCGACTCTGCCAGGCGGTGTTCCCGAGCAGCCAGTCAAAGCTCTCGGTCTGCAGCGCGAGCAGGTTGGGAACCTCGAGAGGCTCCTTGATCTTTGCAAAAGAGATGCGCAGCGGGGCAGTGCTGGCGCCGTTGTTCGTATTCGCGTTCGAGGCAGTGCGCGAGGCGGCCAAGAGGGGGTCCTTCCGAGGGCTCGGACTCACTACGCGCGTACCGGTCCCACTCCTGCACCCGAAGAGACAGGGACCCCCTGCTCTGGCTGTTCGGCCAGGTCAGAGAAGTTCTGATCATCGATGCTGAGGCGAGGGCAGACCCCTGGTGACGGGCAGGGGGCAGCTAACAGGCAGCGCAAAGGGTCAGTGTAGCCACATGGCGCACTGATGTCCAGCCCCGATTTTCTGTGACCCTCGTTGTCCTCAACGCCTTCGGCACGCTCGCCCTCAACGCACGTTGATACTGCCCTCTTCGTCGCCGATCCATGCCTCGGATTCGGACCGTTCTGGCGACGCGTCCTGAGAATTGCGCGCCGCGTGCGGTTCGTCAAGGCCTGTCTTGCCCAAACCGGGTGCTGCGCTCGTCACTTGCGGTCTGCCTCTGGCCTGCCACCAGGGGCGCTCAAGGGGCACGACGAAGATCACCATACTCCCCACGAACCCGGCCGCAAGGCAGCCGCCACGACGCCCCCGGGAACGCCGAAGAGCGACCACCCGGATGGATGATCGCTCTTCGGTGCGTCAGCGTTACAGCCCTCTTACGAGGCCCGTGGCTCGCGCGAGTCCGTGCGGACCCGTGAGGTGTTACTTGACCTCGACGGACGCGCCGGCGCCCTTGAGCGCCTCGGCGGCCTTCTCAGCGGCCTCCTTGGCGACCTTCTCGACGACGGGCTTCGGGGCGCCGTCCACGAGGTCCTTGGCCTCCTTCAGACCCAGGGAGGTCAGCTCACGCACGACCTTGATGACCTGGATCTTCTTGTCACCGGCGCCGGTGAGGATGACGTCGAACTCGTCCTGCTCCTCAGCGACCTCGGCGGCGGCGGCCGGGCCGGCGGGGGCGGCGGCAACCGCGGCGGCGGCGGTGACGTCGAACTTCTCCTCGAACGCCTTCACGAACTCGGAGAGCTCGATGAGGGTGAGGGACTCGAACTGCTCGAGCAGCTCTTCCTGGGACAGCTTCGTCGCCATGTGGGCGATCCTTCCACTAATTCGGCTGGTGCCGGATGTACATGTGAGGCGGGCGTACGTTCGGCCCGCTGCGACCGTCGCCTCAGGCGGCGGTCAATGCGCGAGCCGAATTACTCGGCACCGCCCTGCTCGGCCTTCTTGGCACGAAGCGCCTCCGCGGTGCGGACGAACTTCGAGGGGAGCGCCTGGAAGAGCGAGGCAGCCTGGGACTGCTTGCCCTTGAACGCACCAGCCAGCTTGCTGAGCAGAACCTCGCGGGACTCGAGGTCCGCGAGCTTCTTGATCTCGTCGGCGGACAGCGCCTTACCGTCAAGGACACCGCCCTTGATGACGAGGTTCGGGTTGTCCTTGGCGAAGTCACGAAGACCCTTCGCCGACGTCACCGGGTCACCGGAGATGAAGGCAACCGCCGTCGGACCGTTGAACAGGTCGTCGAGCGTGGAGATCCCGGCCTCGTTGGCCGCGATCTTGGTCAGCGTGTTCTTCACCACGGCGTACTGGGCGTCGTCACCGAGCGAACGGCGCAGCGTCTTGAGCTGCGCCACGGTGAGACCCCGGTACTCGGTCAGCACAGCGGCGTTCGAGCTGCGGAACTGGTCCGCGAGCTCGGCTACCGCGGCAGCCTTGTCGGGCCTTGCCATAAGCGTGGCCTCCTTCCGGGTGATGAGGACCGCTCAGAAGGGGCTACAGAAAACGAAACGCCCCGGCGCAGGCGCACGGGGCGTAGCTCGACCGGCACTCGCACGCTGTCGAGCAGCGAACTCCGGGAGCACATCCACAGTCACCTGCGCGGGTCGTCCGCGATTTTCAGCGGATCCTTCGGCCACCGCTCCCTCTTGCGAGAGCACGGCAACGACCAGCGGTCTTTGGCTTCTGTAGGAGAGTACGTGACCCCGTCGCCGTCAGGCAAATCGGGTCCTACGGTGCTCAGCTCCCGCTGAGATCGCCGCTCGCCCCGAGCTCCTTGAGCATCTCCATCAGGTCGAAGGTCTGGGCGGCCGGCGGCACCTCGACCTCGGCCTTCGCCCCGTAGTCGGAGAGCTTCATGCTCATCTCGATGTTGCCCTCCGGGCTGTCGATGCCGACGTCCATGCGGACCGGGAGGTCGTCCTCGTTGACCCAGACCTCGGTGTCGTAGCCCTTGATGCCGGCCTTCTTCATACCGGCCAGGAGCTCCTTGCGCTCCTTGGGCTCCAGGACGTCCAGCGACTTGTTGGTCGCCATCATCTCCTCGACGGTGAGGGTGCCCTTGTAGTGCTCGGTGTCGGCCCCGTCGATCTTCTCGCTGCCCACGTGCTTGAGGTTGGGCGAGTCGAGGAGCATCGCCAGCTGCTGGGCGGGGTCCTGGTTCATGTCCTCCAGGCCGCCGGTCAGCCCCTTGGTGAGCTCGTCGTCCCCGGACTTCTCGGCCTCCTCGGCCATGGCCCCGAGGTCGAGCTTCATCCAGCGCTTGCCGTCCATCTCCTTGGCGGCGGCCGCTCCGGCGTCGACGTACACGACGTCGTTCTGCCAGATGATGCGGGCGTTCTTGGGCATGTCCGCGTCCGCGGCGAGCCCGGAGCCCTTCATCGTCATGTCCATGAGGGTCGGGTCCCAGCCCATGATCCCGCTCATGGTCATGTTGCCGCCGTCCGCGCCCGGCACCGACATGGTCATGTTGACCCGGGCGGACTTGGCCTCGGCCGTCTTCTTGTACGCCGCGGTGATGACCTGCGTGACGGAACGTTTCTTGCCCGTCTTCGCGCCCGTGCCCGTGGCGTCGTTCTTCTCTCCCCCGCCGCTGCAGGCCACGGCGCCCGTCAGCAGCATGGCCGCCGCGACGGCCCCCGCACCTCTACGGCGTACCGAGCCGCGTATGGACATGCTCATGAGTCCCCCCTGGACCGAGTGATGTCTGTTGAAAGTTCGACCAGGACCATATCCCCCGTGGGACTCCCCCGTCCCCCTGGTTTCCGGCCCTGTCAGGACGTGGTGCCGGCGACGGTGCCGCCCTGCTTCTCCAGCAGCTCCTTGAAGTCCTGGGTGTCGCCCGCCGCGGGCTCTTCGGCGGAGATCTTCACGCCGTAGTCGCTGTAGTAGGCGGTCTGGGTCAGGTCTCCGGTGGCCATCTTGCCCTTCTCGACCTTCTTGACCAGCAGATCCTGGTCGTCGACCCAGATGTCGACCTGCTGGGTGGTCACGCCCGCCTGTTCGAGCTGCTTCTTGAGGTCGGCGAGCTGGCTCGCGCTGAGGCTGGAGTTCCGGCCGGCGAGGTCGGCGAGCTCGACGGTGCCCGAGTAGTGCGTGGTCTCCTGACCGCGGACCTTCTCCGCGCCGACCTTCTTCACGTCCCCCGAGGCCAGCAGCAGCTTCACCGACTGGTTGGGCGTGGTGTTCCGCATCTGGTCCCTGAGGTAGGCGCCGGAGCCGCCGCCGAGGTCCGCGAGGTCGTCGTAGTCGTAGCGGATCCAGTGCTTGCCGCCGGCCTGCTCGGCGAACTTGTCGCCCATCCTGGCGTAGTAGGCGTCGGGCAGATAGCGGGCCTCCATCGACGTGGTGCCCAGCTCCCGCATGGTGTCGGCCATGGTGCCGCCGGTGTACTCGATGGTCATGGTGCCGGTGATGCCGTCACCCCAGCCGAGGGCTCCGTCGGCGGTCATGGACATCATCGTGCCCATGGTGGTCGTGGACTCGACCTTGGCGGAGTCGGCGGCGTCGGTGGACTTCTCGGCGGAGCGCAGGGCCGCCACGGGGCTGAGGTTGCTCGTGTCCTTGCCGGACGCCTTGTCGTCCTTGCCGGAGTTTCCCGAGTCACCCGAGGACGTACAGGCAGCCAGGCCGGTCAGCGCGGTCGCTGTCGCGATCGCCAGAGCCGTCCGGCGCATGGTCGTGCTCTTCATTCGTCCCACCCCAATGCGGTTGCTGTGTCCGCACGTTAGCGCGGAGCACTGACACACGTACCGGGAAATGAGACGGGCCCCGCACCTCGAAAGGTTGCGGGGCCCGCGTCAAGAACGCGTATCGCGACGCGACTGCCGTCAGGATCAGACGGCGGCCGGGTCCTCCTCGACGAGGAGGTTGCGGGTGCGGTTCGGGTCGACCGGGATGCCGGGACCAATGGTGGTGGAGACCGCGGCCTTCTTGATGTAACGGCCCTTGGCGGCGGACGGCTTCAGACGGAGGATCTCCTCCAGCGCGGCGCCGTAGTTCTCCACCAGCTTCTCGTCGTCGAAGGACGTCTTGCCGATGATGAAGTGCAGGTTCGAGTGCTTGTCGACGCGGAACTCGATCTTGCCGCCCTTGATCTCGGTGACGGCCTTGGTCACGTCCGGGGTCACGGTGCCGGTCTTCGGGTTCGGCATCAGACCACGCGGACCGAGCACGCGGCCGAGGCGGCCGACCTTGCCCATGAGGTCCGGGGTGGCGACGACGGCGTCGAAGTCCAGGCGGCCCTTCGAAACCTCGTCGATGAGCTCGTCGGCGCCGACGATGTCGGCGCCCGCGGCACGCGCGGCCTCGGCACGGTCGCCGGTCGCGAAGACCAGGACCCGGGCGGTCTTACCGGTGCCGTGCGGAAGGTTCACGGTGCCACGGACCATCTGGTCGGCCTTACGCGGGTCGACACCCAGACGGAAGGCGACCTCGACGGTGCCGTCGAACTTGGTCGTGGAGGTCTCCTTGGCGAGACGGACGGCCTCGAGCGGGGCGTAGAGCTTTTCCCGGTCGATCTTGGCGTCCGCAGCGCGGAGGGACTTGCTGCGCTTGCTCACTACTGCTCCAGTGTGTCTTGAGGAGTCGTGGTATGGGCCGAGCAGGCCCTGCCACGGTGCTACGAAGGTGCTACGAGGCTGGGGTTCAGCCCTCGACCGTGATGCCCATGGAGCGGGCGGTGCCGGCGATGATCTTCGACGCGGCGTCCAGGTCGTTGGCGTTCAGGTCGGGAAGCTTGGTCGTGGCGATCTCACGGACCTGCGCCTCGGTGATCTTGGCGACCTTGGTCTTGTGCGGCTCGCCAGAGCCCTTCTCGACACCCGCGGCCTTGAGGATCATCTTCGCGGCCGGCGGCGTCTTGGTGATGAAGGTGAAGGAGCGGTCCTCGTAGACCGTGATCTCCACCGGGATCACCCAGCCACGCTGCGACTCGGTCGCGGCGTTGTAGGCCTTGCAGAACTCCATGATGTTGACGCCGTGCTGGCCGAGCGCGGGGCCGACCGGCGGCGCGGGGTTGGCCGCACCGGCGTTGATCTGGAGCTTGATGAGCCCCGTGACCTTCTTCTTCTTGGGAGGCATTGCTCTCTCCGGGTCCTAGTGAGAGTTTTCAGCCGTCCGGTCCGGATGATCCGGATGGAGGCATACCGCACAACGATAACGGGTATCTCTGCGCGGCCAAAAACCGAGCAGGTCAGACCGGCTGCGAAAGCCTGTCTGACCTGATCGGAGGCTTGTGCTCCAGACGAAGCTAGTTCTTCTGGATCTGGTCGAAGGAGAGCTCGACCGGCGTCTCGCGGCCGAAGATCTCGACGAGACCCTTGACCTTCTTCGAGTCGGCGTTGATCTCGTTGATCGTGGCCTGCAGCGTGGCGAACGGGCCGTCGGTGACGGTGACCGAGTCGCCGACCTCGAAGTCCAGCACCTGGACCTCGACCTTGCGCTGCGGAGCCGGCTTGCCCTCGGCCTCGGCGGCCTCGCGGGCGGCCTTCTCCTCGGCCTCCGGGGCGAGCATCTTGACGATCTCGTCCAGGGTCAGCGGGTACGGGTCGTAGGCGTTGCCCACGAAGCCGGTGACGCCGGGGGTGTTGCGGACGACGCCCCAGGACTCGTTCGTCAGGTCCATGCGCACCAGCACGTAGCCGGGGAGCTTGTTCTGACGGATCGTCTTGCGGTCGCCGTTCTTGATCTGGACGACCTCTTCCTGGGGCACCTCGGCCGCGAAGATGTAGTCCTCGACGTTGAGCGAGACGGCGCGCTGCTCCAGGTTGGTCTTCACGCGGTTCTCGTAACCGGCGTAGGTGTGGATGACGTACCACTCGCCGGGGAGGGTGCGCAGTTCCTCGCGCAGGGCGACGACGGGGTCCACCGGCTCGGCCGGCTCCTCCTCGGCGTCCTCTTCCTCGTCCTCGACGGCTTCGACGTCGCCGCCGGACTCGGCCTCGGCGTCCTCGTCCTCGACGTGGAGAGCGGCTTCCTCGGCGGGCTCGCCCGCCTCGGCGTCGGCAGCCTCGACCTCGTCCAGGTCCTCGTCCGCGCCCTCGAGGATGTCGAGCTCGTCTTCCACGGACTCGTCCGGCTCGATGGCGTCGTTCAGGTTCTGGTCAGACACGGTGGCTGCTTCTTCCTGGATACATAGGGGTGGAACATGCGAAAGGGGCGCCGGTAACCGCGGCGCCCTTCGCAACGTTGCTCAGCCGAAAACGTACTTGGCGGCGTGGTCGAGTCCATAGTCAATCACGGTGACCAGGCCGATCATGACGATCACGAAGACGATCACCACGGTCGTGTAGGTGGTCAGCTGGCTCCGCGACGGCCAGACGACCTTGCGAAGCTCCGCGACGATCTGCCGGTAGAAGAGGGCAAGGCGCTTCAGCGGGCCCTTCTTGGCACGCTTACCGCCCTTGCGGGTCTTCTTCGACTCTGACGCCTCATCCTGGGCATCAGGCGTGTCGATGGAGCCCACGGCGTCCGCCATTCGTCCTCACCTGTTCCCGGGTCGTGGCCGTGCCGCGCCCGGTCTGAGCCGCACGGCGGTGCATTACCTGTACGTACATGCGTACACATCCTGGCGGTGTGTGTAGCAGGGCCGGAGGGACTTGAACCCCCAACCGCCGGTTTTGGAGACCGGTGCTCTACCAATTGAGCTACGACCCTTTGTGGTTCTCCCAAACGTACCGCATCCGCCCGGGCGCTCGGTGTGCACCGGATGAGTGCGGCCGTTGTGAGGCCAACGAGGTGAGAGTGTACGTGTTCCGGAGGCCCCCGTCGAACAGAAAGCGCCCGTACGGGCTTTGCCGACGGAAGATCGTCAGTACGGCGGCCGAAGATCACCCAGGCCATCGCGCGAATCCGGACGGTTGTTCAGTGCGTGTTCAGTCTGTGAAACCCGTGTGCCGCTGGCGTTTCCGGTCTGGAACGATGGGCCCATGAGCGCTGCAACCCCTCCCACCGCGCGCCGGGTCTCCGCCCGAGTCGGCGCGATCTCCGAGTCCGCCACCCTCGCCGTGGACGCCAAGGCCAAGGCCCTCAAGGCCGCCGGGCGTCCGGTGATCGGCTTCGGCGCCGGTGAGCCCGACTTCCCGACCCCGGACTACATCGTCCAGGCCGCCATCGAGGCCTGCTCGAACCCGAAGTACCACCGCTACACGCCAGCCGGCGGCCTGCCCGAGCTGAAGGCCGCGATCGCCGCGAAGACGCTGCGCGACTCCGGCTACGAGGTCGACGCCTCCCAGGTCCTGGTGACCAACGGCGGCAAGCAGGCCATCTACGAAGCCTTCGCCGCGATCCTCGACCCGGGCGACGAGGTCATCGTCCCGGCCCCGTACTGGACGACGTATCCGGAGTCGATCCGCCTCGCGGGCGGTGTCCCGGTCGAGGTCGTCGCGGACGAGACGACCGGCTACCGCGTCTCCGTGGAGCAGCTGGAGGCGGCCCGTACGGAGAACACGAAGGTCCTCCTCTTCGTCTCCCCCTCCAACCCGACCGGCGCCGTCTACACCCGCGCGCAGATCGAGGAGATCGGCCGCTGGGCCGCCGACAAGGGCCTGTGGGTCCTGACCGACGAGATCTACGAGCACCTCGTCTACGGCGACGCGGAGTTCCACTCCCTGCCGGTGGTCGTGCCGGAGCTGGCCGACAGGACGATCGTGGTCAACGGCGTCGCGAAGACGTACGCGATGACCGGCTGGCGCGTGGGCTGGGTCATCGGCCCGAAGGACGTGGTCAAGGCCGCGACGAACCTCCAGTCGCACGCCACGTCGAACGTCTCCAACGTCGCCCAGGTGGCGGCCCTGGCCGCGGTCTCCGGCGACCTGTCGGCCGTCGAGAAGATGAAGGAGGCCTTCGACCGCCGTCGCAAGACGATCGTGCGGATGCTCAACGAGATCGACGGCGTGCTCTGCCCGGAGCCCGAGGGCGCCTTCTACGCCTACCCGTCGGTCAAGGGTCTGCTCGGCAAGGAGATCCGCGGCAAGCGCCCGCAGGACACGGTCGAGCTGGCCGCGCTGATCCTGGAGGAGTCCGAGGTCGCGGTCGTCCCGGGCGAGGCCTTCGGTACGCCGGGCTATCTGCGGCTGTCGTACGCCCTGGGTGACGAGGATCTCGTCGAGGGCGTCTCGCGGATCCAGAAGCTGCTCGCCGAGGCCACGGACTGACCTCGGACGTTTCGCGGGCCGTCTCCTTCGGGGGGCGGCCCGCTTCGTGTTTGCGTGCGAGCAAGACCACGTTCGGGGAAAGCGCTACCGGGACACCCGTGACGTACGGCAGGATCCTGGAATGGAGCGTGTACGTGATGTCTCTGAGCTGCCGAAAGCCCATCTGCACCTGCACTTCACCGGGTCGATGCGCCCGGCGACGGTTCTGGAACTGGCCGACAAGTACGGAGTACGGCTGCCCGAGGCGCTGACCGAAGCACTGACCAGCGGGGAACCGCCGAGACTGCGGGCGACGGACGAGCGGGGCTGGTTCCGTTTCCAGCGGCTGTACGACGCGGCCCGCTCGTGTCTGCGCGAGCCCGAGGACATCCGGCGGCTGGTGCGGGAGGCCGCGGAGGAGGATGTGCGCGACGGCTCGGGGTGGCTGGAGATCCAGGTCGACCCGACGTCGTACGCGCCCCGGCTCGGCGGGCTGATCCCGGCGCTGGAGATCATCCTGGACGCGGTGGAGACGACCTCGCGCGAGACCGGGCTCGGGATGCGGGTGCTGGTCGCCGCGAACCGGATGAAGCATCCGCTGGACGCCCGCACGCTGGCCCGGCTGGCGGTGCGGTACGCGGACAAGGGCGTGGTCGGCTTCGGCCTCTCGAACGACGAACGCCGGGGCATGGCACGGGACTTCGACCGGGCCTTCAACATCGCGCGCGAGGGCGGGCTGCTGTCGGCGCCGCACGGTGGCGAGCTGGCCGGACCGTCGTCGGTGCGGGACTGTCTCGACGACCTGGACGCGAACCGGATCGGGCACGGGGTGCGCGCGGCCGACGACCCGCGGCTGCTGAAGCGGCTCGCCGACCGGGGTGTGACGTGCGAGGTCTGCCCCGCCTCCAACGTGGCGCTGGGCGTCTACGAGAAGCCCGAGGACGTGCCGCTGCGGACGATGTTCGAGGCGGGGGTTCCGATGGCGCTCGGCGCCGACGACCCGCTGCTCTTCGGGTCGCGGCTGGCCGCCCAGTACGAGATCGCGCGGCAGCACCACGGCTTCACGGACCAGGAGTTGGCGGAGCTGGCCCGGCAGTCGGTCCGGGCCTCCGCGGCGCCCGAGGGCCTCAAGGCGAGCATGCTGGCCGGGGTGGACGAGTGGCTGGCTCGCCCGGCCGTCTGAAGTGGGCGTAGGGCGGATACGGCTTGTAGCAGATGTCCACCTCGAGGGGATGCCCGCCGGTGTTGGGCGGCTCGGCCAGGGTGAGGGCCGTCATGAACGCCATGTGCCCCTCGGCGACACGCTTCTGACGCGGCCCCCAGCCGGCCGCGTGGGCGAACTCGGTGGCCGTCTGGGCGAAGACGTCTCTGCTGCCGAAGAGGAAGAACGTCCGGGCGTGGGTGGCGTGCCGCAGCTCGTCCCGGGCGTCCGCGCGTGAGTGGCGAGCACGCCAGGACTCCGCGTCCCGCGCGGTGCGGGCCTCGTCCGTGCGTACGGTCAGCGGGGTGGCGTGGGTGAGCTTTCGGCGCAGCTCGGGCCACTGGCCGGCACGCAGGCCGAGGCTGTGGTGGACCAGGACGAGGTCGACTCGCTCGCCCCAGCCTTCGTCGGGCGGGACTCCGTCGCGCAGCGGGACGTGAACGATGGTGTGGCGGGAGTAGGCGGCGAAGGAGAACAGCCCGGCCAGCCGGTTGAGCCCGTCGTGGTCGCCGAGCAGCAGGCCGATGGGGTCGGGGGCGGTCAGAGAGGTGTGGCGCAGGGGGTGGCGGGGCTGGACGACTCGGTACTCGTGCGGTCCGGTCCGGGGCCTGAACTGGCGCAGCCTCAGCCGCATGCGGAGTGCCTCATGGGATGAGGGTCGGGGGTGAGCGGGGTGCGCCGCAACGGAGATTCCCGGGAAGGTCGGACCACGCGTCGGACTACAGGCTGACGCCGACCGTCACCGGCTCGTTGACCAGCGTGACGCCGAAGGTCTCGTGGACGCCGGCGACGACCTCGCGGGCCAGGGCGAGGAGGTCCTCCGTGGTGGCCTCGCCGCGGTTGGTGAGGGCGAGGGTGTGCTTCGTGGAGATACGGGCGGGGCCGGTGCCGTAGCCCTTGGTGAAGCCCGCCTTGTCGATGAGCCAGGCCGCGGAGGTCTTGGTGTGGCCGTCCCCCGCCGGGTAGGCGGGCGGTTCGGCGGTGTCGCCGAGGTGGGTCTTCACGCGCGCGTGGAACGCCGTGAACTGCTCGTCGGTGAGGATCGGGTTGGTGAAGAAGGAGCCCGCCGACCAGGTGTCGTGGTCCTCCGGGTCCAGCACCATGCCCTTGCCCGCGCGCAGCTTCAGTACGGTCTCGCGGGCGGCGGCGAGGAGGACGCGGTCGCCAGGTTCCACGCCGAGGGCGCGGGCGGTCTCGGCGTACTTGATCGGCGCGGAGAGGCCGTCGGCGTCCTCGAGCTCGAAAGCGACGCGCAGGACGACGTAGCGCTCGGGGTCGGCCTTGAAGCGGCTGTGGCGGTAGGAGAACCCGCAGTCGGCGTTGCTGACGGTGACCGCCTCGCGGGTCCGGCGGTCGTAGGCGATCACCTCGGTGATCGTGGCGGAGACCTCCTGGCCGTAGGCGCCGACGTTCTGGATCGGGGTCGCGCCCGCGGAGCCGGGGATGCCGGCGAGGCACTCGATGCCGGCGAGTCCCGCCTCCACGGTGCGGGCGACGGCGTCGGTCCAGACCTCGCCCGCGGCGAGCTCGAGACGGGTGCCGGTGAGCTCGAAGCCCTTGGTGGCGATGACCAGGGCGGTGCCGTCGAAGCCCTTGTCGCCGATGACGAGGTTCGATCCGCCGCCGATGAGCAGGAGCGGCGTACCGCTGTCGTCGGCCTCGCGCACGGCTGCGATCACCTCGGCGTCGGTGGTCGCCGTGATCAGCCGAGCGGCGGGACCGCCCAGGCGGAAGGTGGTCAGCGGGGCGAGGGGGGCGTGGTGTCGTTCCTGCACGGGCTCAAGGGTACGAGACGCGGCTGACGGCGAGTGGGTGGATACCTGCGGCGGCCCGTGGCGGCTTCGGTGGGGGTTCGCGTCGCGCATGCCGGTCCGGTTGGGGGTCGGTGCCGCACCGGGGGGTGTCCGTCCTCGGTCGGGCGGTGCTGTGGGCTGGGGATGTGCGGTTGGTCGGTCGCCCGACGCTGCGGGCGGACACCCCCCGGTACGTCCCCTGCTCGCCGTTGCGCAAGCGCGGGTGGTGCCCGGGCGGGGGTCGCAGGAGACAGCTCTACGGCGAGGACGGGGGCTCGCCGTCCCGGTCCCGCACTCACCCGCAAGCGGCTGCGCCCCTCGACGCCGGTCCATGCCTTCCAGCCCGCCCAGCGCCCGAGAACGAGGCCCTACCGTCCCGGTCCCGCACTCACCCGCAGGCGGCTGCGCCCCTCGACGCCGGTCCATGCCTTCCAGCCGCCCAGCGTCCGAGAACGAGGCCCTACCGTCCCAATCCCCCACCCACCCACAGGCAGCTGAGCCTCCTGACGCCGGTCCGTGTCTTTCAGCCCGCCCAGCGCCCGAAGACGAGGGTCTGCCGTCCCGATCCCCCGCCCACCCGCAGGCGGCTGAGCCTCCCGATGCCGGTCCAGATATCTCAGCCCGTCCGGCGTTTGAGGACGAGGCCCTTTGGGCCGATGGGGGTCCAGGGGGCGCAGCCCCCTGGGGGCGGGGTCGAAGGGGCGGCAGCCCCTGGGGATGGGAACGGGTAAGGGCGGCGGGGGCGCAAGACGTCCGAGGTACGCCACAGCGGTGCCGCACACGCGAGACGGCCCCGCCCCGCAGGGCAGAGCCGTCTCGTGGTGTGAGGTCAGCCGCCGACGCTCTCCAGGACCGGCGCCCGCTCCTCCGTCACCGCACTCGCCGCAACCCGCACGGACCGCCTGGACGGGATCAGCAGAGCCGCGACACCCGCGAGCCCCACCACCGCCGCCCCCGTCACCAGCGCGGGCCGCAGCCCGTCCACGAAGGT
This sequence comes from Streptomyces sp. NPDC087859, assembly GCF_044742595.1. Taxonomy (NCBI): domain Bacteria; kingdom Bacillati; phylum Actinomycetota; class Actinomycetes; order Kitasatosporales; family Streptomycetaceae; genus Streptomyces; species Streptomyces sp. NPDC087859. The sequence continues at coordinate 650,976 of NZ_JBIUUU010000001.1, forward strand.
CTGTCCCGTCTCGTAGCCACCCTGGGCGGAGAAGATCGACCCCATGATCGCGATACCGAGGGCACCGCCGACCTCGCGAAGAGCGTTGTTCGCACCGGACGCCACACCCTGCTCGGACCCACGCACGCTGGACATGACCAGGTTGGAGGCGGGAGCGAAGAAGAGGGCCATGCCGATGCCGCTGATGATCAGGCCGGGCAGCTGGATCGAGTAGGACGCGTCCACCGTGATGACGTAGGCCAGGTAGCCGAGGCCGGCCGCCTGGAGGAAGAGGCCGGTGGCGACGACCGGCCGGCCGCCTATGCGGTCGGACAGGATGCCCGCGATCGGCGCGACCAGCATCGGCATACCGGTCCACGGCAGCATCCGCAGCCCCGCCTCGGTGGGCGAGTACCCGAGAACCCCCTGCATGTACTGGCTGAGCAGGAAGATCGACCCGAACATGCCGAGGAACATCAGAAGGCTGGCCGCGTTGATGCCGGCGAAGGCCCGGGAGCGGAACAGCCGCATCGGCAGCATGGGGTTCTTGGCACGGGCGCTGTAGAGGACGAAGCCGGCGAGGAGCGCCGTACCGGCGAACAGCGAGGTCAGGACGAGGTTGTCCGTCCAGCCGTCGGCGGGGCCGCGCACCAGGCCGTAGACGATGCCGAAGAGGCCGCCGCTGGCGAGGAGGGTGCCGGGGATGTCGAGGGGCGCGCCGGTGCCGTAGGACTCCGCAAGGCGCAGACGGGCGAGGGGGAGGAGAACGATGCCCAGCGGGACGTTCAGCCAGAAGATCCACTGCCAGGAGATGTGTTCGGTCAGGCTGCCGCCGATGAGGGGCCCGGAGGCCACCGCCAGTCCGTTGACGGCGCCCCAGATGCCGTACGCCATTCCGCGCTTGGCCGCCGGCACGGCTGCCGTCAGGAGGGTGAGGGTCAGCGGCATCATGACGGCCGCGCCCACGCCCTGGACCGCGCGGGCCACGATGAGGCTGTCGATGCCGGGGGCCAGCGCCGCCGCGGCGGACGCCCCGGTGAAGACCGTCAGTCCGGCGAGGAAGAGCCGGCGGCGGCCGAAGCGGTCGCCCAGGGCCGCGCCGAACATCAGCAGGACGGCGAAGGTGAGGGTGTAGGCGCTCACCGTCCACTCCAGGTCGTGCAGTCCGCCGCCGAGGTCCTCGCGGATGGAGGGCAGGGCGGTGGTGACGACGAGGTTGTCGAGGGCCGCCATGAACCCGGCGACGCTGGTGATGACGAGAGCCCAGACGGCTCCCCCACGTGGTGTCTTCTGTACGGCTGCCTGTGACATCGCTCCCCCAGAGCTTTCTGGATAGTTATTGATTACTAACTTTCACGCTCATGAAAAAGGGCGCCGATGACGCCCGTCCCGCTCAGTGCTCCAGCCGGCCCTTGATCCGCGCCGACGGGTACAGCCCTTCCCACACCCGGTGCCCGGGCGGAAACCCCATGGCGACCAGGCAGTTGACCAGCATGCCGTACGCCATGAAGGTCGTCGTGTCGTCGACGTCGGCACCCAGCGGCAGGTGGACCGTGTCCCACAGCCGCATCCAGCCGTCGCGCACCTCCGCGCCGAACTCGTGGTCACCCTCCTGCTCGGCGGCCGCCACCGCGACGTACATCTGCATCTGCATCATCAGTCGCTCCGGCCGCTCCGCGATGACCTTGGTGTACGCGTTCGCCATGGAATGCAGGGCCTCTTCGCCCTCCAGTCCCTCGGCGGCCTCCGCGAACGTGTGGATCGTGTCCTCCATGCACCGCTGGGCGGCCGCCAGGAAGATCGCCTTCTTGCCGGGGAAGAGCCGGAAGAGATACGGCTGCGAGACCCCGACCCGCTTGGCGATCACCTCGGTCGAAGTGCCGTGGTAACCACCGCGGGCGAACTCGATCGTCGCCGCGCGGATCACGCTCTCGCGCCTCTCCTCTGCGCTCATCCTGACCATGTCCAGTAAGTTAGTACTCAATCACTAACTACGTCAAGAGGGTGCGCCGGAGAACGAGTAAGGGGCGCCCCGCCATGGAGAGCGCCCCTTACTTCACCCGCAGGTCAGGCCAGTCGTACGACCGCCCGGGACATCCCCAGCACCTTCTGCCCGGCGCTGGTCGCCGTGAGGTCCACGCGGACCGTGTTGTCGTCGAGCTTGGCCGCGACCTTGCCGCTGACCTCGATGACGGCGCCCTGGTCGTCGTTGGGGACGACGACGGGCTTGGTGAAGCGGACGCCGTACTCGGCGACGGCGGCCGGGTCGCCGGCCCAGTCCGTCACCACGCGGATCGCCTCGGCCATCGTGAACATGCCGTGCGCGATGACGTCCGGAAGCCCGACCTCCTTGGCGAACTTCTCGTTCCAGTGGATCGGATTGAAGTCACCGGAGGCGCCCGCGTACTGGACGAGAGTGGCGCGGCTCACGGGAAAGGTCTGGGCGGGCAGTTCGGTGCCGACCTCGACGTCGTCGTATGCGATCTTCGCCGTCATCTTCGTCACGCTCCCTCTGCCGCGCGCGCGACCAGCTTGGTCCAGGCCGTCACGACGTGCTCGCCGGCCTCGTCGTGAACCTCGCCACGGATGTCCACGATGTCGTTGCCCGCCATGGACTTGATCGCCTCGATGGTCGAGGTGACCGAGAGACGGTCACCGGCGCGGACCGGGCGGCTGTAGGCGAACTTCTGGTCGCCGTGCACGACGCGGCTGTAGTCCAGACCCAGCTGCGGGTCCGCCACGACCTGTCCGGCGGCCTTGAACGTGATGGCGAACACAAAGGTCGGCGGGGCGATCACATCGGGGTGGCCGAGCGCCTTGGCGGCGTCCGGGTCGGTGTACGCCGGGTTGGCGTCCCCCACGGCCTCCGCGAACTCGCGGATCTTCTCCCGGCCCACCTCATAGGGGTCGGTGGGCGGGTAGCTCCGCCCCACGAAGGACTGGTCGAGCGCCATGGGCCCGGCACCTCCTGGTGTCGATAACGAACGTTCGCTGAAGTGAGAGAAACGACGCGAGGCCGCCCCCTGGAGTACAGGGGACGGCCTCGTGTACGAGCCTGATTTATCGCGTTTCGCGGTGCGCGGTGTGCGCGTTGCAACGCGGGCAGTGCTTCTTCATCTCCAGTCGGTCCGGGTTGTTACGCCGGTTCTTCTTGGTGATGTAGTTCCGCTCCTTGCACTCCACGCAGGCCAGCGTGATCTTCGGGCGGACGTCGGTGGCAGCCACAGGAGTGCTCCTTGACGAACGGATGGGACGATTAACGCATGAAAGAGTAGCCGATCGAAGGACCGACCCCGCAATCGGCTACTGTCAGTAGCGGTGACCGGACTTGAACCGGTGACACAGCGATTATGAGCCGCTTGCTCTACCGACTGAGCTACACCGCTGTGATGCGATCGGTTCCCACCTTGCGGCAGGAACCTCTCACACCAGAGCCCCAATACGGAATCGAACCGTAGACCTTCTCCTTACCATGGAGACGCTCTACCGACTGAGCTATTGGGGCGAGCGATGAAGACATTACACGCTCGGCCGCCGTTCACCCAAATCCGTTTCGAGCCCTCGTCCATGGCCCGTCCGCGGCCCGTCCGAAGGGCTGTCCGGCCGCCTGTCGCGCGGCTTGTCGGGCGGCTTCTCCAGGGACCTCCCACCGGCCCCTGAGGCCTCTCCCGTACGACGAACCACACCGGTACGACTATTGCGCTCCTCCCCGCCGCGAGCGGATCACCGCCCTAGGCTCGACTCACTCTGCGTGATCTTGCGTCCCCGTCCGCAGCCCCGAGCCACGAGCCTTGAGCCCCTGGAGCGCGATGCCCGACAGCCAGCCGCAGCCGCCCCCCTCCTCGTCCTCGTCGGGCCCGGCCGACACCGCCTCACTCCTGCTGTGCGGGGCACGGCTGACCGACGGCCGGACCGTGGACGTACGGCTGGGCGACGGACGCATCGAGGCGGTCGGCACGGCGGGCAGCCTGGCGGCGGACGGCACGCGCGCGTGCGGCGCGCGCGTGGACCTCGGCGGCTATCTGCTGCTCCCGGCACCGGTCGAGCCGCACCTCCATGGCGACACGGCCCTGTCGGCCGACGAGGACGGCCCGGTCTCCTACGACCCCCAGGACGTCCAGCGCCGGGCCACCGAGGCGGCCCTGCTGCAACTAGGACACGGGGCGACCGCGCTGCGGGCACACGTACGTGTGGGCGACGTCCAGGGGCTGGGCGCGCTGGCGGCCGTACTGCAGGCGCGGCGGTCGCTGCGCGGGCTCACCGAGCTGACCGCGGTGGCGATGCCGCGGGTACTGACCGGGGTGGCCGGGGCGGAGGGGCTCGCAATGCTGCGGGACGCGGTGAAGATGGGCGCCTCGGTGGTGGGCGGCTGCCCGGATCTCGATCCCGATCCGACGGGGTACGTGCAGGCGGTGCTGGATGTCGCCTCCGAGCAGGGCTGCCCGGTCGATCTGCACACCGACGGCACCGACCCGGCCCGCCTCTCCCGTCTCGCGGCGATGGCGGGCGGACTGCGTCCCGGGGTGACCATCGGCCCGTGCGGCTTCCTGGGCCGGCTGCCCTCCGAGATCGCCTCCCGCACCGCCGACCAGCTCGCCGCGGCCGGGGTGACCGTGGTGTGCCTGCCGCAGGGCGGCTGCGGGGGCGTGGAGCGGCGCGGTACGGCTCCGGTACGGCTGCTGCGGGCGGCCGGGGTACGGGTGGCGGCCGGCAGCGGGGCACTGAGGGACGTGTCGAACCCGGTGGGCCGCGGGGATCCGCTGGAGGCGGCCTACCTGCTGGCCTCTCGGTACGGGCTGCGCCCCGAGGACGCCTACGACGCGGTGAGCACCTCCGCCCGGGCCGTCCTGGGGCTGCCCGAGGTGCGTGTGGAGGCGGGATTTCCGGCCGAGTTGCTTGCGGTGCGCGGGGATCGGCTCGCGGGGGCGCTGTCGCTGGCGTACAGCCGGATCGTCGTGCACCGGGGGCGCGTGGTGGCGCGGACGAGCGCGGTGCGGGAGTTCTGCGACTCGGCGGTGGCGGTGGAGTTGGGGTTGCCGCGGCAGGGGCGGGGGGAGTTGCCGTAGGCGGGTGCGGGTGCGGGTTGAGTGGGGCGGGTGCGGGTGCGGGCGGGTGCCGCCCACACCGACCCAGGGGCGCGACCTACTGCGGGACCAGCCGCGGTGGCGCCGCGCTCGCTCAACAACCGAACTCGGCAATCACAACCGTTCCGGCGTACGGTCGACGCATGCGCATTGTCATCGCTGGTGGTCATGGTCAGATCGCGCTGCGGCTGGAGCGGCTGCTCGCCGCGCGCGGTAACGAGGTCGCGGGAATCATCCGCAAGGCCGAGCAGGGCGACGACCTGCGGGAGGCCGGTGCCGAACCGGTGCTCCTGGATCTGGAGTCGGCCTCGGTCGAGGAGGTCGCGGCCCATCTGCGGGGCGCGGACGCGGCGGTCTTCGCGGCGGGCGCGGGCCCGGGCAGCGGCGCGGCCCGCAAGGACACGGTGGACAAGGGTGCGGCGGTGCTGTTCGCGGACGCGGCGGTCCTGGCCGGCGTACGGCGCCATGTGGTCGTGTCGTCGATGGGCGCCGATGCGAACCACCAGGGCGACGACGTCTTCGACGTCTATCAGCGCGCCAAGGGCGAGGCCGACGACCACGTCCGCGGGCTCGACGCCCTGGACTGGACGATCCTGCGCCCCGGCGCGCTGACGAACGACGCCGGTACGGGTCTCGTACGGCTCGAGGCGCGCACGGGTCGCGGTTCGGTCCCGCGGGACGATGTGGCCGCCGTGGTGGCGGAGTTGCTGGAAACCCCGGCGACGGCCGGACTGACCCTGGAGCTGGTCGCCGGGTCGACGCCGGTGTCGGTGGCGGTGAAGGCCGTGGCCGGGAACTGAGGGTGGCCGCGGAGGGGGTGCCGGCCGCGCAGGAGGAGCTGCTGCGGCGGATGTACGAGGTCTTCTCTACCGACGGTCGGGACGCCCTCATACCGCGCTGTCTGGCCTCGGACGTGGACTGGCCGAACGTCCTGGACGGGGTCCGGTTGCACGGGCGGGCGGCGGTACGGGCGTACTGGGCACGGCAGTTCGCGGCCGGGCACCCCCTCGTACGGCTGGAAGGGCTGCGGCTCGACGGGGACGGTGCGTCGGTGGTGGCGAGCGTGCGACAGGGGATGCGGGACGCGGGCGGGGATCACTGGGCGGACGGGACGGTCGAGCATGTGTACCGGTTCGACGGGGACGGGCTGGTGGCTCGTATGGATGTGCGAGCCGGGTCGTAAGAATCGTCCGCCGACAGTCGTAAAAGCCAAAAGCCAGTCGGACAGCCACCCAGCCGTGCGTCAGAACAGGGGCATCTGGCCCGGGATGTCGGGGACAACATAGCCGTCCAACGACGGTTGGGCCGCGCCCAGTTGGGCCTGGCGACGGGAGCCCGGGCAGGAGGTGAGCGCGCCGTTCTCGCGGGCGCCGGGCGGGTCGTGTCGCGCGAAGCGACCGGCGACGACGGCGATCTCGCGACGGCATTCGGGGCAGTTCCTACGGCGGCTGGACATGTGATCAGTGTGCCCCGCACGGGCCGGTGTTGTGCGTGCCGGACGGGTGGCAGCCGGGGCCTCGGCCTTGAGGGCGACGAGGCGTTCCGCTACCCCTTCCCTGTGCATGGGCAGGCGGGGGTCGGCAAGACGTGGCTGGGCAGACCATGGGACTCCGCCGGACAGGAGTCCGGGGCGGCGACCGCGTACCTCGCCGACGACGTGCGCAGCGTCGTCGGCGAGGCGATGGAGGCGATCAGTACCCGGCTGAAGCGGCAGGGGTCGTCGTTGACGGGGTTCTATGAGCTGCCAGAAATGGGGGCCAGCCACGGTCAACAGGGGTTTCTCGCAGCCGAGTTCTCTGCTCTCCCTCCGCCTCGCTCAGGGCGAGGGTGTAAAGCCGGTAGAGAGGTTCAGGTGGAACGGGGAGCCCGGAGCCGTGGGGGTCCAGCCCTCGCGAAGAGCACGCTGGATGGTCTGGGCAACGTCGGATGGCAGTACGGGCTTGGCATCGCGTCCGAACCAGTTGCTCGGGTGCGGCTGGTTGGTGGTGACCACGAGTGTTGCCCCGGGGACGTCTGCGTGCTCGACCGCGAAGGTGCAGGGTGTCCAGGCCAGGGCCTGGAAGTAGGTCGGCCTGCGTCGCAACCGCCAGCGGTAGGCCGTACCGTCGACGACGATGCGTCGCGATCCCTTGCGGCCCAGTGCCATGGCTCCTCCTCGACTCCGAGAATGCTAGCCAGTCCGGGCCGCCCGGGCTCCTCGGTTTCCGTCTCGTTCAGCCCCGTTCACGGCCGTGACCTGTTCCTCGAGGACCGCGCGCCGAGCTCGCCTCACGGGGTGCAACTCCCAATGAACCCAGGTGAACACTGTGGGGAAGCGTGTGGGTCGGTAGCTGCATACTGCTTCGCCTGTTGGCCGCGGCCCACGTATGGTCGCGCGTCGGGAGTGACTCGCTGGAGGACGGCACGGGGTGGTGCCGGGAACCGGGGGACCGTGAGCAGGAGACGCTACGTCGCCCGGGGCGTGCCGGGTGGTTACCGGATCTGGGACAACCGGGGACGTCGATGGTGGGGCGATTTCTACGAGTTGTGTCCTAACGAACTCTTGGCCGAGCTCAACGGTCAGGCGGACCAAGCACGGATCACTGCGCTGATGAAGCGCTACAGGGCGCAGAAGCGGTAGGTGGCCCCCGGACTGTGGATAGCCCGTAGACATCAAGCGCGTACCACAACCGCTCCAGAACGAGCAGGAATCAGCGGGGAATCACGGGGAAAGCAGCCGAGCCGGTCGGAGCCACGCCTCGACCGTTCGCGCACGTCAGCCAGCTGAACCGGCCTCGATTGATGGCAGCGGCCAAGGCTGAGAGCGCGGCAAGTCAGTGCAGGCCGTGCAGCCGCGTGGCCGCATGGCCCTTGCCTTTGAGGCGTGTCGCCTTCAACGTGTCAGCTGCTCGACTCCGGGCCCCAGCACTCGGGCCCTCCTCCCCGCCAGTCGATCCACGGTGACTCGGCCACCTCTGCCGGGTCCATCTCCAACCCTGCTCGACGGAGGAACTCCGCGACGTCGACCATGTTGTGGGCCAACCCGAGGATCTCGCCGTCCACGCGCACGCGCCGGCCGCCCGTGGGCGAGGGCGGATGCACAACCACGCGAATCGGTCCGGGCATACCTTCAGGATCATCCGAGCCCTGCGGGCCCTCATTCCATGACGTCATTGGTGAAGCCGCTCGCTCACGTCCCCATCCGCCCGTCCCAGTTCACGCAACTCACACCAACCCGCGGGGCCTTGACTCCGACGCTGCCAGTAGCGATGGAAGAACAGCTGGGTCGACAGCCGGTAGAGGCTCCGGCGCAGCTCGGTACTGCCGGGCCGCTCGGCGAGCTGTCGATAGGTAGCACTCCACTCCTGCTGGGCCTGGACGAGGTCGTCTGGGAACGGTCGCATACCCAAATTCAATCATGTGTTCGATTTATTAGGCCAGCAAGGGGATCGCATTCGGTGGCTCGGCGATGCGCCTGAGCGTGCGGCGCCGCGAGTCGCGGACTGGCGCGACGGGTGCGGCATCAGGGCATCGGGCTCGAGCAGTTGCCCCTCGATGACGTGACCTCAAGCTCCGGCCACCCGCACCACCTCACCGGCGAAGCCGGTCCGCGCATGGTCCGAAATCCCTGACCGGCCCGGGGATCCACGCCTCGCCGCGTGAGACCAGTCACGTAGTTTCGATTCGACTCGAAAGATCGTCCCGGAACATGAAGAGACCCCCTCCGAACCGCGTTTCCGCAGTTCGGAGGGGGTCTACCTTCATGTGGCGGCGCCAGGATTCGAACCTGGGAAGGCTGAGCCGGCAGATTTACAGTCTGCTCCCTTTGGCCGCTCGGGCACACCGCCGGGGTTCGCTGCCCTTCGAACCGTCTTTCGGCGGCGCTCTGTGGCAACGACGTAAACAATACCCGATGTGGAGGGGTGCTTCGCCACCCGATTGATCAGCGCTCCGGGGGCGTGGGGTGGCTAGGCTTGTCCGGGTGCGGCCCGGGGACTGTACCGGGCTCGGCGGCTGCCCACTACGCGGACACGCACCCGACACGCACCCCGATACGCCCCCCGATACAAGGAGCCACAGGACATGGCCGACTCCAGTTTCGACATCGTCTCGAAGGTCGAGCGGCAGGAGGTCGACAACGCCCTCAACCAGACCGCCAAGGAGATCTCCCAGCGCTACGACTTCAAGGGCGTGGGTGCCTCGATCTCGTGGTCCGGCGAGAAGATCCTCATGGAGGCGAACTCCGAGGACCGGGTGAACGCTGTCCTCGACGTCTTCCAGTCCAAGCTGATCAAGCGCGGGATCTCGCTGAAGGCGCTGGACGCCGGTGAGCCGCAGCTGTCCGGCAAGGAGTACAAGATCTTCGCGTCCATCGAGGAGGGCATCTCCCAGGAGAACGCGAAGAAGGTGGCGAAGATCATCCGTGACGAGGGTCCGAAGGGTGTGAAGGCTCAGGTCCAGGGCGACGAGCTGCGTGTCAGTTCGAAGAGCCGGGACGACCTGCAGACCATCATCTCCCTGCTGAAGGGCAAGGACCTCGACTTCGCCGTCCAGTTCGTGAACTACCGGTGAGCGACGCCTGATTCGGTCGCGCATGAAAGCGCGTGGAACTACGAGAAAGGGTGGGCACCTGGCCGGTGCCCACCCTTCCCGCCTGCTGGCTGCGGTTCGGGGTGTGCTCAGTTGCGCGAGTTGCCGAACAGGATGCGGTAGCCGATCAGGAGGACGAGTGAGCCTCCGATCGCGGCCGCCCAGGTGGTGCCGTCGTAGAAGTTCTTGGTGACCGGGTGGTCCAGCCAGCGGGCCGATATCCAGCCGCCGATGAACGCGCCCGTGATGCCGATGAGGGTCGTGCCGATGAAGCCGCCCGGGTCGCGGCCCGGCAGCAGGAACTTGGCGATGGCCCCGGCCAGAAGTCCCAGGATGATCCAACCGATGATGCTCATGCCCTGAACCTGCCCTTCCGCACTGTGCCCGCACTGTCCCGGCGCTGTGATTCTGGTCCCGTCCGGCTGTGCGCTCACAGGTTGTGCGTGGTGCGTTCGTCGCCTGGCGACGGCACTTGTTCGTGCCGCGTTACTGAACAGGACGTCACGGATGCACCAGGCGGTTGCACTGATCAGTAGGGTGCGGCGCATGGCACCCTCCAGTTCCCCCTCCGAGCTGCGACGCACCCTGGGCGTGGGGGACGCCGTGGTCATCGGGCTCGGCTCCATGGTCGGGGCCGGCATCTTCGCCGCCCTGGCACCCGCGGCCCGCGCGGCCGGGTCCGGGCTACTGCTCGGGCTCGCGGTCGCCGCCGTGGTCGCCTACTGCAACGCCACGTCGTCGGCACGGCTGGCCGCGCTCTATCCCGCCTCCGGCGGCACGTATGTGTACGGGCGCGAGCGGCTCGGTCCGTTCTGGGGTTATCTGGCGGGCTGGTCGTTCGTGGTCGGGAAGACGGCCTCCTGTGCGGCGATGGCGCTCACCGTGGGCGCGTACGTCTGGCCGGAGCAGGCGCACGCCGTGGCGGTCGCGGCCGTGGTGGCGCTGACCGCGGTGAACTACGGCGGGGTCCAGAAGTCCGCCTGGCTGACGCGGGGAATCGTGGCAGTCGTGCTGGCTGTCCTTGCCTCCGTGGTGGTCGTGTGTCTGGGATCCGGGACGTCCGAGGCCGGACGGCTGGACAGCGGGGCCTCAGGTGGCCTGGGTGGGGTGCTGCAGGCCGCCGGTCTGTTGTTCTTCGCGTTCGCCGGGTACGCCCGGATCGCGACGCTCGGGGAAGAGGTACGGGATCCCGCGCGCACCATCCCGCGTGCGATCCCGCTGGCTCTGGGCATCGCACTGGGCGTGTACGCGTGTGTGGCGGTGGCCGTCCTTTCTGTGCTGGGAGCGGAGGAGCTGGGTCGGGCGGGCGCACCGCTGGCCGACGCGGTCCGTGCCGCAGGGGTGCCGGGGCTGGTGCCGGTTGTGCGGGTGGGTGCTGCCGTGGCGGCGCTGGGCTCATTGCTCGCGCTGATCCTGGGTGTCTCTCGGACGACGCTGGCCATGGCCCGTGACCGTCATCTGCCCGGCGCTCTGGCGGAAGTGCATCCGCGGTTCCAGGTGCCGCACCGGGCGGAGCTGGCCGTGGGCGCGGTGGTCGCGGTTCTTGCCGCCACGGTGGATGTGCGGGGCGCGATCGGGTTCTCCTCCTTCGGTGTGCTGGCGTACTACGCCGTGGCCAACGCCTCGGCCTGGACTCTGGGTTCCGCTGCGACGGCACGGGTGGTGCCGGCGGTGGGGCTCCTCGGGTGCCTGGTGCTGGCGTTCGCGCTGCCGGGGGTTTCGGTGGCCGTGGGCGCGGGTGTGCTTGTGGTGGGTGTGGTGGCGTATGGCGTACGGCGGTGGATGACGGCGCGGTGAAGCGGCGTACGCCGACGGACGAGGCGACCGCCCTTGCCGGGACAGCACATGGCTCCCCTGTGCGCCAAGTGCCCGTCAGGCCGCGTGTATACGGATGCCGGGCCCAGCGAACTGCTGGGCGGATATGCCCGCAGGCCAAACGCCGGTGTGGTGAGGGAACTCGTGGGAAGCGCGGGCCCACGGGCGGACGTTATGAATCCCGGCATTCCCCTGTGCCCGCAACTGCTCGTTCGCGGTCATGAGTTCATGATGCGGGCCGCCACTGACATTCGGGCGGCCCTGTGGACAACCGTCGGGCTGTGGAAAACCCTGTGCGGTACCGGCACTCGGCCTACCAGCGTGAGGAGAACGGCTGGTCGGTCGACACGATCTCGCGGCCCAGCGGCAGCAGCGAGACCGGGATCAGCTTGAAGTTGGCGATGCCGAACGGGATACCGATGATCGTGACGCACAGGGCGATGCCGGTGACGATGTGGGCCAGGGCCAGCCACCAGCCTGCGAGGACCAGCCACAGGACGTTGCCGACGCAGGAAGGGGCGCCGGCGTCACGGCGTTCGACCGTCGTGTACCCGAAGGGCCACAAGGCGTAGACGCCGATGCGGAAAGCGGCAATGCCGAAGGGGATGCCGATGATCGTGATGCACAGCAGCACACCGGCCAGCAGATAGCCGAGGAACAGCCAGAAGCCGCTCAGGACGAGCCAAATGACGTTCAGAATGGTTTTCACTGGTGGCGACCTGCCATCTTCTCAAGGCGGGCAATGCGGTCCGCCATCGGCGGGTGCGTGGAGAACATCTTCGAGAATCCCTGGCCCGGACGGAAGGGGTTCGCGATCATCATGTGGCTCGCGGTCTCGATACGCGGCTCCGGGGGCAACGGAAGCTGCTTGGTGCCCATCTCGAGCTTGCGCAGCGCGCTGGCCAGGGCCAGCGGGTCGCCGGTCAGCTGGGCGCCGGACGCGTCGGCCTCGTACTCCCGGGAGCGGCTGATGGCCAGCTGGATGACGCTCGCGGCGAGCGGGCCCAGAATCATGATGAGCAGCATGCCGAGGATGCCGGGGCCGTCGTCGTCATTGGAGCGCCCGATGGGGATCAGCCAGGCGAAGTTGACCAGGAACATGATCACGGAGGCGAGGGCTCCGGCCACGGAAGAGATCAGGATGTCGCGGTTGTAGACATGGCTGAGCTCGTGGCCGATGACCCCGCGCAGTTCGCGCTCGTCGAGGATGCGCAGAATGCCATCCGTGCAGCAGACGGCGGCGTTGCGCGGGTTGCGGCCCGTCGCGAAGGCGTTCGGGGCTTCCGTCGGGGAGATGTACAGGCGCGGCATGGGTTGGCGGGCCTGGGTGGAGAGTTCGCGGACCATGCGGTAGAGCGCAGGGGCCTCGAACTCGCTGACCGGGCGGGCGCGCATCGCGCGTAGCGCCAACTTGTCGCTGTTCCAGTACGCGTACGCGTTGGTCCCCAGGGCGATCAGTACCGCGACCACGAGCCCCATACGGCCGAAGAAACTGCCGATGACGATGATGAGTGCGGACAGTCCCCCGAGGAGTACTGCGGTCCTGAGCCCGTTGTGCCGGCGGTGCACGGTACGCCCTCCAAATCGTGCAGCAGGGGAACCCTTTGCGTGCTGATCTGCGGTCCTTCTGGTGTCACCACCAGTGGACCCTCCTGTTCTTGTCAACGCCAGGCGAGAGCAGCGAGTTCCCTTGTGCATGCGGAGGCGGGCGTGGGCCGTCCGGGTGAGGGCTCGGAAGTTGTCCGGCCGTGGGCTCAGAAGAGTCCGGTGTCGGTGAAGCGCAGGATCAGCTGGGGAGCGCCCGACAGGGCGATTCCGAGGACGCCGGTGAGGGCGATGGCCGCGGTGAGCGGGACCGGGATCCGGTGCCGTGCGGGTTCGCCTTCCGGGGCGCGGAACAGCAGGGCCGTCCACTGGAGGTAGTAGAACAGCGCGATCACGACGTTGGCGGCCATGACCACGGCGAGCCAGCCGAGGCCCGCGTCGACGGCCGCGGAGAAGACGGTGACCTTCGCGAAGAGGCCGATGATGCCCGGTGGCAGTCCGGCCAGGCAGAGCAGGAAGAACGCCAGGAGGAGGGCGGCCAGGGGGTTCGAGGCGTACAGGCCGCGGTAGTCGGTGAGGCGGTTGAGGGCTCTCGTACGGCCGACCAGGGCGGCCACCGCGAAGGCACCGAGGTTCACGGCGGCGTACATGAGGGCGTAGGCGACGGTGGAGCCGACGGAGCGCTCGGCGTCGTCGGAGTACGCGGCGGCGGCGATCGGCACGAGGAGGTAGCCGGCTTGGCCGACGGAGGACCAGGCGAGCAGCCGTACGGCGCTGTACGCGCGCGTGGCCTGCTGCCGGAGGGCGCCCACGTTGCCGACGGTCATGGTGAGGGCGGCCAGTGCCGCGAGCGCCGGGCCCCAGACGTCGGCGTACGACGGGAGGGCGACGACCGTGACGAGGATCAGGCCCGAGAAGCCGACCGCTTTGCCGACGACCGACAAGTAGGCGGCGATGGGGAGCGGCGCCCCTACGTAGGTGTCCGGGACCCAGAAGTGGAAGGGGACGGCGGCCGTCTTGAAGGCGAAGCCGACGAGGGTGAGGACGACGCCGGTCTGGGCGAGGGTGTGGAGCTGGCCGTCGACGTTCTGGATGCGGTCGGCGATCTGGGTCAGGTAGAGGGTGCCCGTGGAGGCGTACACGAAGCTGATGCCCATGAGGCTGACCGCGGTCGCGGTGACCGAGGAGAGGAAGAACTTCAGGGCCGCTTCGGAGGACTTGCGGTCGCCGTGGCGCAGGCCGACGAGGGCGAAGGCCGGCAGGGAGGCGACCTCCAGGGCGACGATCAGGGTCGCCAGGTCGCGCGAGGCGGGCAGGAGGGCGGCGCCGGCGGCGGAGGAGAGCAGCAGGAACCAGTACTCCCCTTCGGGGAGTCCTTTGTCGGCGTCCTTGAGGGCGGTGACGGACAGGAGCGCTGCCAGCAACGCTCCCCCGAACACCAGGAGCTGCAGGACGAGGGTGAAGCGGTCCGCGGTGTAGCTGCAGACGTCGGGAGCGCCGGTCAGGCAGAAGGTGGCGCGGTCGCCGTCCAGGAGGGGCAGCAGCATCGCCGTGGAGGCGGCGAGACCCGCGACGGCCAGCCAGCCGAGCAGCGCCTTCTTGTTGTCGCCCACGAAGAGGTCCGCGACGAGGACGACGAGGCCGACGACCGCCGCGATGGTGGGCGGTGCGATGGCGAGCCAGTCCACGGACTGGACGAGGTTCGCGGCCATCGGCTGGGCCATGGAGGCCAGGGAGCTCATCGGGTGCCTCCTGCGAGCAGCTGCTGTACGGCCGGGTCGGTCAGACCGAGGAGGGCCTTCGGCCATAGGCCGGCCACGACGGTGAGGGCGACGAGCGGCGTCCAGGCCGCGAACTCGTACGTGTGGACGTCGGCGAGTTTCGGGGCGTCCTGCGGTACGGCGCCCATGCAGACGCGGCGGACCACGACGAGGAGGTAGGCGGCCGTGAGGAGGGTGCCGAAGGCCGCGATCGCCATGAACGTGAGGAACGCCGGGCGGCTGAGGCCCTCTGCGGGGTCGAACGCACCGAACAGCGCCAGCATCTCGCCCCAGAACCCGGCGAGGCCCGGCAGTCCGAGGGAGGCGACCGCGGCGAACGCGAGCAGGCCGCCGAGACGCGGGGCCTTGCCGTACAGCGCGGCGCCGGTCTGCTCGGCGAGGGCGTCGAGGTCGGTGCTGCCCGTACGGTCCTTCAGCGCGCCGACCAGGAAGAACAGGAGGCCGGTGATGAGGCCGTGGGCGATGTTGGCGAACAGGGCGCCGTTCACACCGGTCGGGGTCATCGTGGCGATGCCGAGCAGGACGAAGCCCATGTGGCCGACGGACGAGTAGGCGATGAGGCGCTTGAGGTCGCCCTTCGCGCCCTGCTTGGCGAGGGCGAGGCAGGCCAGGGATCCGTAGATGATGCCGACGACGGCGAAGGCGGCGAGGTAGGGCGCGAAGTCGCGGAAACCGTCCGGTGCGATGGGGAGGAGGATCCGGACGAACCCGTACGTACCCATCTTCAGCATGACGCCGGCCAGCAGGACCGAGCCGACGGTCGGCGCGGCGGTGTGGGCGTCGGGCAGCCAGCTGTGCAGCGGCCACATCGGGGTCTTCACCGCGAGCCCGATGCCGATCGCCAGAACCGCGATGACCTGCACGGATGAGGTGAGGGACCGGCCGTTGTCAGTGGCGAGTGCCACCATGTCGAATGTGCCCGCCTTGATCCCGATCAGGAGCAGGCCGAGCAGCATGACGACCGAACCGAGCAGCGTGTAGAGGATGAACCGCCAGGCGGCCTGGGTCCTGCCCTCGCCGCCCCAGCGGGCGATGAGGAAGTACATCGGGATGAGCACCATCTCGAACGCGAGGAAGAACAGCAGCAGATCGAGGACGGCGAAAGTCGCGAGCGTGCCGGACTCGAGGACGAGCAGCAGCGCGACGAATGCCTTCGGGGTCGGGCCCGCGGGCATCTTGAAGTACGAGTAGAGCGCGCAGAGGAAGGTCAGCAGCGCGGTCAGGACCAGAAGGGGGAGGGAGATGCCGTCGATGCCGAGGTGGATCCGCACGTCGAGTGCGGGGATCCAGCTGATGTCGGTCGTGGCCTGCATCTTCGACGGGTGGTCGTGGTCGAAGCCGAGCGCGAGGACGATCGCGGCGATGAGGATCACGCCGGTCACGGTCACGCCGTGCCGCAGCGCCGCCTGCTCGGGCGACTTCCCCTTCAGTCCCGGCGGGGCCGGCAGGAGAGCGGCGACCGCGCCGAGAAGCGGACCGACGACGAGGAACGCCAGGAGGAACTGCATCACGGACTCGTTGATATCGATCACGCCTGCTCACGCTCCCGTGGCGACGAGGACGGCGGCGACCACCAGGACGACGGTGCCGGCGAGCAGCGCGCTCACATAGGTCTGCACATTTCCGGTCTGGGCACGCCGTACGGCCGTGCCCAGCAGTCGGGGTAGAGCGCCCGCACCGCGTACGTAGGTCTCGACGACCTCGCGGTCGAGGAATCGGACGAGGGTGGCACCGGCCTGGACCGGGCGGACGAAGAGGGCCGAGTACACGGCGTCGAGGTGGAAGCCGACCGCCGCGTGCCGATGCAGCGGGCCGAGCAGGAGGCGGCCCGGGTCCGAGGGATCGGGTGCGTAGGCCACGTCTCCGTACGCGGGCTCGTGGCTGGCGATGGCCTCGGCCTCGACGCGTCCGGCGTCACCGTCCGGGTGGGCGGCGACCGCGCCCAGCGGGACGCGGTCGGCGAGCACGGTGGTGTGCCGCCAGGCTGCGTAGGTGACGATGCCGCCGACCAGGGCGACGCCGGTGCCGACGACGGACGTGGTGAGGGTCGGGGTGAGGTCGTTGCCGTCGAACCAGTCCGGGAGCACGCGGTAGGCGAATGCGCCGACGGCGAGGGACGGGATCGCGAGAACCCACAGGACCGTGGTCATGGTGAGCGGCTGGCGGCCGTGGTCGGGGGCCTCCACACCCCGGCCGTGGAAGGCCAGCAGCCACAGGCGCGTCGCGTACGCCGCGGTGAGCAGGGCCGTGAGCAGGCCGGCGACGAGGACGACCCAGCCGGCGGCGCCGGGGACGTGCTCGGTGTGGCCGGTGGCGACGTGCTCGGCGGCGCCGAGGACGGACTCCTTGGAGAAGAAGCCACTGAAGGGCGGGATCGCGGCGAGCGCGAGGAGCGCCACGGTCATCGTCCAGAAGGCGTCCGGCACGCGGTCGCGGAGGTGGCCCATGCGGGACATGGCAGCCAGCGAGTTGGTGCCGGCGGCGTGGATGATCACGCCGGCCGCGAGGAACAGCAGCGCCTTGAAGGCGCCGTGCGACAGGAGGTGGAAGACGGCGGCACCGCGATCACCGACGGCGAGGGCGCCGGTCATGTAGCCGAGCTGGCCGATCGTCGAGTAGGCGAGGACGCGCTTGATGTCGTCCTGGGCGAGTGCGGCGAGCGCCGAGCCGACCATCGTGACGGCGGCCATCACGGCGAGGACCGCCATCGCGGCCCGCGAGGCCTCGAAGACCGGGAGGAGACGGGCGATGAAGTAGACACCGGCGGCGACCATGGTCGCGGCGTGGATGAGCGCGGAGACGGGCGTCGGGCCCGCCATCGCGTCCGGGAGCCAGGTGTGCAGCGGGAACTGCGCCGACTTTCCGGCCACGCCCGCCAGGAGCAGCAGGGCGATCAGGGTCGGGTGGTCGAGCCCGCCGTGCGCGACGGCGCCGAGGACCTTCGTGATGCGGAAGGAGCCGGCGTCGGTGGCGAGTGCGAACAGGCCGATCAGAAACGGGACATCGCCGAGCTTGGTGACCAGGAAGGCCTTGATGGAGGCGGCGCGGGCCTCCGGGGTCTCCCAGTAGTGGCCGACCAGGAAGTACGAGCAGATGCCCATGATCTCCCAGCCCACCAGCAGCACCATCAGGTCGCCGGAGTAGACGACGAGGAGCATCGCGGCGGTGAAGAGGGAGACGAGGGCGGCATAGGAGGGGTAGCGCGGGTCGTCGCGCAGGTAGCCCGTCGAGTAGATCTGCACGCAGGTGGCGACGAGGCCGACGAGTACGGCGACCAGGGCGGCGAAGCCGTCGATGTGCAGGGCGAGTTCGATGGGGATCGAGCCGGTGGGCGTGAGCTCGGTGGCGGCGTTCACGGCCTCGTCGCCGCCCTGTCGTACGGCGACCACGGCGGCCAGTACGAGGGAGGTGAGCGCCGGCAGGACGGCGAGCGGGCGGACGAAGCCGGGCGCCGTGCGGCCCAGGAGCAGGCCGGCGACCGCGCCGAGGAATGGAAGGAGGGGGACGAGGACGGCGAGGGTGGTGGTGGTCACGCGGTGGCCTCAGCCTTCTCGGCCGCGGGGGCGTCGGAGTCGTCGGCGTGGTCGGGCTCGTGGCCCTCGGCGGTGTCGCGGAGTCTGTCGATGTCCGAGGTGCCGCGGTTGCGGTGCACGGCGAGGACGATCGCCAGGCCGATGCCGATCTCGGCGGCGGCGATGGCGATGGTGAACAGGGTCAGGGCCTGGCCGGAGTGGAGGGTCTCCTCGGCGGTCCTGCTGAGCCAGACGTCGAAGGCGACCAGGTTGAGGTTGACGGCGTTGAGCATCAGCTCGACCGACATCAGGACCAGGATCGCGTTGCGGCGCGCGAGGACGCCGTACAGGCCGGTGCAGAACAGGAGGGCGGAGAGTACGGCGGGATAGGCGAGGTGCATCAGCGGGCGCCTTCCTGCTCGGCCGGGGTGCCGGGCTCGGCCGGAGTGGTGCGCTCGGCGGGGGCGTGGGGCTCGGGCGGTTCGGTTCGCTCGACCGGCCTGTTTCGCCCGATCGGGTGATTACGGGAATTCGGGGCGGATGGGGAACTACCGGTCGCGGGCCGGGAGTTCACAGGGGGAGAGCTCGACTCCGCCTTCGCCTTGCGGGACAGGACGATCGCGCCGACCAGTGCGGCGAGGAGGAGGACGGAGAGGGCCTCGAAGGGGAGGACCCAGTTCTGGAAGAGGCTCGCTCCTGTCGCCTCGGTGGAGCCGGCGGCCGGGCCGTCCAGGTCGATCCAGGTCGCGCGGAAAGCGTCGACGACGACCCACACCAGGGCGGCGGCCGAGGCGACGGCGACCGTGAGGGCCGCCCAGCGGTTGCCGGAGTCGGCATCCGGGGAACGGCCGATGGGGGCCCTGGTGAGCATCAGACCGAAGAGGAGGAGTACGACGACGGAACCTACGTAGATGAGGACCTGCACCCAGGCGATGAACTCCGCGGTGAGCAGGAGGTATTCGACGGCGAGACCGCCGAGGGTCACCACCAGCCACAGGGCGGCGTGTACCAGCTGCCGGGTGGTGACGGTGACGAGGGCGGCCCCGAAGGTGACCAGGCCGACGAGGAGGAAGGCGATCTCGACGCCGGTCGGCGAGAGGAACCCGTGGGTTTCGGTGGCGGCGGCGATGACGGTGGCGTGAGCTTTGGCCAGCGTGGCGTGGGCCGTCGTGGCGGTGGCTGCGGCGAGGGTCATGACGCACCTCCCCCGGGTGCGGTCGGACCGGTCGACGGACCGGTCGATGGCTCTGGCCGGGGCTCGGTCGGTTCGGCCTGGGCCGCTGCCAGTTTCTCGGCGGTCTTGCGGGCGGCCGCGATCTCCTTCGGTTCCTCGGCCGCGGGGTCGAGGGCCGGCGGGGCCGGGACGGTCCACATCCACTCACGGAGCTTGTCGCGTTCGTGGGTGAGTTCGCGGATGTCGGTCTCGGCGTACTCGAACTCCGGGGACCAGAACAGGGCGTCGAAAGGACAGACCTCGATGCAGATACCGCAGTACATGCACAGGGAGAAGTCGATGGCGAAGCGGTCGAGGACGTTGCGGCTGCGCTCACGGCCACCGGGGGCGGCAGCCGGGACCGTCTCCTTGTGGGAGTCGATGTAGATGCACCAGTCCGGGCACTCCCGGGCGCACAGCATGCAGACCGTGCAGTTCTCCTCGAACAGGCCGATGACACCGCGGGTGCGGGGCGGGAGGTCGGGCTGAACGTCGGGGTACTGCTCGGTGACGGTCTTCTTCGTCATCGTCCGCAGGGTGACGGCCAGGCCCTTGGCGAGGCCGGCGCCGGGAAACCGCGACCGGGTGGGCGGGAGCGACTCGGCCATCAGGAGATCACCACCTTGACGATGCCGGTGAGGGCGATCTGAGCGAGAGAAAGGGGGACGAGGAGGGTCCAGGCGAGCTTCTGGAGCTGGTCCTCGCGCAGGCGGGGATAGGTCACACGCAGCCAGATGACGAGGAAGGCGAGGATCGCGGCCTTCAGCAGGGTCCAGACCCAGCCCAGGCCGTCGGCGCCCCACGGGCCGTGCCAGCCGCCCAGGAAGAGGACGGTGGTCAGGCCGCACAGGACGACGATCCCGGCGTACTCGGCGAGCAGGAACAGAGCGAAGCGGAGGCCGGTGTACTCGGTGTACGCACCGAAGATGATCTCCGAGTCGGCGACCGGCATGTCGAAGGGCGGGCGCTGGAGTTCGGCGAGGCCGGCGATGAAGAAGACGATCGCGCCGACGATCTGCCAGGGCAGCCACCACCACTCGAAGGCGTCGACGATGCCGGGGAGGGAGACCGTGCCGGCCGCCATGGCGACGGAGGCGGCGGTCAGGAGCATCGGGAGTTCGTAGGCGAGGAGTTGGGCGGCGGTGCGGAGACCGCCGAGGAGGGAGAACTTGTTGGCGCTGGCCCAGCCGGCCATGAGTGAGCCGAGGACGCCTACGCCCATGACGGCCAGGACGAAGAAGACGCCGGCGTCGACGACCTCGCCGACGGCGCCCTCGCCGGGGCCGATGGGGATGGCGAGGAGGACCAGGAGGTAGGGCAGGAGGGCGACTGCGGGGGCGAGTTGGAAGATACGGCGGTCCGCGCCCGCGGGTACGACGTCTTCCTTCTGTACGAACTTGACGCCGTCCGCGACGAGTTGGGCCCAGCCGTGGAAGCCGCCGGCGTACATGGGGCCGAGGCGACCCTGCATGTGAGCCATGACCTTGTGTTCGGTCTGGCCGACGATCAGGGGGAAGGTGAGGAAGACGACGAAGACGATCAGGAGTCGCAGGGCGACGTCGAGAGCGTCGTTCACTGCGGGCCTCCTGCGGGGTTTTCGGGAGTTGCGGGGTCTTCGGGCGCTTCAGGGGCTTCGGGCTTTACGGAGGTTCCCGGGGGTTCTTCTGGAGTGGGGGCCACGGTGGGCGGGGTCTCCGGCTCAGCCTTCGACTCCGGGTGCGGCTTGGCCACCGGCTCCCGCCCAGAATCCGGCTCCGGCTCAGAACCCGGCTCAGAATCCGACTCGGGCTCCGGCTCGGGCGTCTGCCGCGACTGAGTCACACGCTCGGACTCCCGGTGCAGCCCGGCCTTCGGGCGCGGTTCGGCCTCTGGTCGAGGCTGCGGCTCCGTGCGCGGTTCGGGCCCGGTGGACGGTTCGGCCCCCGTGCGCGGCTCGGTCTCCCGCTGGGGCTGCGTTCCGGGCTCGGGTCGGGTCTCGGGCTCGGGCTCGGGCTCCGGGAGCGGTTTGGCCTCGGGCTTTTGGTCGGTTTCCGGTTCGTCGAAGGCCGGGCGGGCGTGATGCCACGGGGCGTCGGGGCTGCGGGGGGCCGTGGCGGGCTTCGGGGGTGTGGCCTCGGTCGGGGCGGGCGTTGACGGGTCGTCGGGCGTGGCCCGTTGGGTCGCGGAGCCGTCTGACGCGCTGCGGGACCGGCGTGGGCCGGAGGGGGTGGTGTCCGGTCCGGGGCGCTGGGACGCCGAGCCCTCGCTCGCGCTCCGCACACGACGCGGTCCGGCCGGCGTGCCGGTGCCCGACGGGGCGTCGACGGTACCCGGGGCCGGAGGCTCGGCGGTCGCGGCGGTCTGGCTGGCGGAACCCTCCGCGGCAGTACGAGCGCGACGCGGCCCGGCCGCCGTACCCGAAGGCCCGGGCGTCTCCGACTGGCTTGCCGAGCCGTCAGCTGCCGTTCCCTCGGCCTGACTCGCCGAGTCTTCCGGCGCCGTACCGGCGCCACGTGGCCCGGTCGTCGGCGCACCCGACGACGAGGGCGTCTCCGTCTGGCTCGCTGAACCCTCCGACGCAGTGCGGGAACGGCGCGGCGCGGCAGCCGGGGTCGCGGCCTCCTCCGCCTGACTCGCCGAACCCGCAGCCGCGGTGCGAGCGCGACGTACCGGGCGTTCGCCGGCCGCTCGGGCCGGGCGTTCTCCCGCTGCCCCGGTTCCCGTCGCGCGGGCTCCGGCGGCTCGGGCGGGGCGGGTCGGGGCTGGGGGGAGCTGGCCTTTCAGGGGGCCCCATTCGTTCGGGTCAGGGACGCCTGGGGGGAGCATCTGGCGGCGTTTGGGGCCGCCATGGTCGGACTCGCCCGGTTCCTTGGCGCCGGGCCAGGCCTTGGCGACCCGGGCTGCCAGGACGAAGTCCTTGCGCAGGGGGTGGCCTTCGAAGTTCTCGGGGAGGAGGAGGTGGTCCAGGGCGGGGTGACCCTCGAAGACGACGCCGAACATTTCGTGCGTCTCGCGTTCGTGCCAGGCCGCGCCCGCGAACACGTCCACGGCGCTGGGCAGGGTCGGGGACTCGTGCGGGACGGTGGTGCGCAGCAGCAGGCGGCGTACCGGCGACAGGGCCGCGAGGTGTACGGCGACGCGGAAGCCCGTGCCCGGTTCGTCGACCGCGCTCAGCCAGTCGAAGTATGTGCAGCCCAGTTCGTCGCGTGCCGTCTCCAGCGCCGTGATCCAGGACGCCGGCGGCACGTCCACCGTCAGGACCTCGTACGACTCCTCGGCCGTGGCCTCCGCGCCGAAGAGTTCCTCGGCGGGGGCGGGCAGCCAGCCGACCGCGGTCATCGTTCCTCCCGGGACGCCGGGCCGTCGGATGAACCGGAAGCCGAACCCGAGGCGCGATCGGGCGTCGCGCCCGAGGCCGGATCAGAAGCCGTATCTGAAGCGGGGCCCGAAGCCGGCTCCGAACCCGAACCCTCGCCCGGAGGCGGCCCGGCCGCCGAGCCCGGAGCCTCTTCCGAAGCCGACCCGACCGTCGATCCCGCACCCGCACCCGACCCGGAAGCCTGTTCCGCCCCCGCACCCGCCCCGGCCACCGCCCCCGAAGCACCGTCCGAATCCGATCCGGCCGACATTCCAGAAGCCGTCCCCGGACCCCGCACCAACCCGCTCTGCAGCGCGGCCGTGGACGCCCGGCCCCCGGTCACCCCGTACCGCTCCCCCAGCGACTCGCGGGCGATCTTCTCCTGGAGTTTGAGGATTCCCTGGAGGAGGGCTTCGGGGCGGGGCGGGCAGCCGGGGACGTAGACGTCGACCGGGATGATCTGGTCGACGCCCTTCGTCACGGAGTACGAGTCCCAGTAGGGGCCGCCGCAGTTGGAGCAGGCGCCGAAGGAGATGACGTACTTGGGCTCCGGCATCTGCTCGTAGAGACGTTTGACCGCCGGGGCCATCTTGTCGGTGACCGTGCCGGAGACGACCATGAGGTCGGCCTGGCGGGGGCCCGGTGCGAAGGGGATCACGCCGAGGCGGATGAAGTCGTGGCGGGCCATCGACGCGGCGATGAACTCGATCGCGCAGCAGGCGAGGCCGAAGTTGAAGACCCAGAGCGAGTAGCGGCGGCCCCAGTTGAGGACCACCTTCATCGGCTCGGGAGCGAGGCGGGCCAGGGCGCCCAGCCGTTTCGGCTCGGGGAGCAGCACCGGTTCCGAGGGGGTCACGTCCATGTCAGGACGCCCTTCTTGTATGCGTACAGCAGACCCACGGCCAGGAAGCCGAGGAAGATGAACATCTCTACGAGCGTGGCCGCGCCATAGCCGGGGGCGGCGAAGACCGTGGCCCACGGGAACAGGAAGATCGAGTCGACGGCGAAGATGACGTAGAGGAAGGCGTAGACGTAGTAGCGGACCTGGGTGTGTGCCCAGCCCTCGCCGACGGGGTCGACGCCGCACTCGTACGTCAGGAGCTTCTCGGGGGTCGGGACGACGGGGCGCAGCAGGCGGTTCGCGCCGAAGGCCACGGCGACGAACAGCACGCCGACGACGGCGAGCAGTCCGACGACCGAGTACGACTGGAAGTAGTCCGCCGCAACGACGACGGTCGACCCGACGGTCTGTTCCGGCACGTCCGACCCCTCGCTCCCTGTGAACACACCGAAGATCGCTGGACACCCGCTGTTCGACGATCTGTACGCACGGGAGTCTAGGGCCTGCTAAAGAGACCGTAAGCAGCCCGTCACGGCTGAACCTGCCGGGGTGGGGTTTTCCCCAGGGGATCGCGGCGGCTCGCCTCATGGCGCCGCGGCGCGTCGCGCGGCACGCTAGCCCATATGACCGAACGCCCCAGATACTCCCCGGAACGGAAAGCCGAGGCCAACGCGCCGCTTCCGCCCGCCCGGTTCGCCTACGACGCGCACACCTGGAAGGAGATCACGCATCTCCTCGTCAACCTTCCGGTGGCGTTGCTCGGGTTCGTCTATGTGACGACAGTGCTGTTCACCGGCTTCATGCTGACGGTGACCGTGATCGGGTTCCCCGTGCTCGCGGCCGGGCTGATGGGCGCGCGGAAGCTGGGCGCGCTGGAGCGGGCGCGGGCCCGGAAGCTGCTCGGGGTGCGGATCGACGAGCCGAGTCCGCTGCCGTTGAAGACCAGCAACTCGGGTTTCTTCCAGCAGCTGTGGATGATGCTGAAGGACCCGGTGGGCTGGCGCACGATCCTGTACGACTTCATCCGGTTGCCCTGGGGCATCCTCACCTTCACCATCACGCTGACCTCGCTGTTCGTGCTGTGGCCGGTGCTGCCGTTCATCGCGCGGGGCCTCACCAACGCGGACCGGGCGATGGTGCGCGGACTGCTGTCGCCCTCCGACGAGCTGGAGCGGCGGATCGCCGAACTGGAGTCGGACCGGGGGGTCGTGGTGGACGCGGCCGCGTCCGATCTGCGGCGCATCGAGCGCGATCTGCACGACGGGGCGCAGGCTCGGCTGGTCAATCTGGCGATGGGGCTCGGTCTGGCGAAGGAGAAGCTGCTGGAGGACCCCGAGTACGCGGCGGCGATGGTCTCGGAGGCGCACGGCGAGGTGAAGCTCGCGCTGCAGGAGCTGCGGGATCTGGCGCGGGGCATCCATCCCGCCGTACTCACCGACCGCGGGCTCGACGCCGCCCTGTCCTCCGTCGCCTCGCGTTGCACGGTGCCGGTGAAGGTGACGGCCGATCTGAACGCCAGACCGGCCGCGGCCATCGAGGGCATCGCGTACTTCACGGTGTCCGAGCTGCTGCAGAACGTCAGCAAGCACAGCGGGGCGCGGACCGCGTCCGTCGACGTGTGGCGCACGGAGGACCGGCTGCTCATCCAGGTGTGGGACGACGGTCGCGGCGGCGCCCGCCTCGACGGCGGCACCGGTATGCAGGGCCTCGCGGAACGTCTCGGCGCCGTCGACGGCCTGTTCGTCATCGACTCCCCGCCGGGCGGTCCTACGACGGTGACGGCGGAGCTGCCGTGGCGGGACCGGTCGTTCGACACGGGCCGCAGGTGACGCAGGTCAGGCCGGGGTAGGGAAAACCCCCCTCCCAAGACGCCGATGGGCTCCATGGTCCGCCGACCTGCGGCCCAGCAGGGTGGAGGTACGACAGCGACACCACACTCCAGACACCCCGGGCGGGGGACGAGAGAAGGACGACGCCGATGGCCACGGACTACGGACAGAGCTACGGGTTCCTCGACAAGGGGACGCGCCGGCGCCGGCTGCCGACGGGGCTGCGGGCGCCGTTCGAGGGGCGGACCTGGCGGGAGTTCGGATATGTGCTGCTGGGCCTGCCGATCAGCATCGTGCTGTTCACGTACGCCGTCACGATGGTGGCCATCGGTGCCGGGCTGCTGGTGACGTTCCTGGGGGTCCCGGTCCTGGCGGCGGGGCTGGCCGGGTGCCGGGGGTTCGGGGCGCTGGAGCGGGCGCGGGCGCGGGGGCTGCTGGAGCTCGATGTCGCCGATCCGGAGCCGCTCAGGATGCGGGGGAACGGGTTTCTGGCGTGGATGGGGGCCGTACTGAAGAGCGGCACGTCCTGGCGGACGCTGCTGTACTCGGTGATCCATCTGCCGTGGGCGGTGTTCTCGTTCGTCGTCGCCGTGAACTTCTGGGCGTACGGGTGGGCGCTGCTGACGTATCCGCTGTGGTTCTGGCTCTTTCCGGTGTACGGCGGTCAGGACGGGCTTCAGCTGTACGGCGACCAGACCCACCACATCTATCTCGACAACCCGTTCGAGATCGGGGTGACCGCGCTGGTGGGGCTGTTGTTCACGCTGGCCACGCCGTGGATCGTGCGGGCGCTGACGATGGTGGACCGGGTGATGGTGCACGGGCTGCTCGGGCCGTCCCGGCTGGCCACGCGGGTGGTGGAGCTGGAGTCCGACCGGGGGGTCGTGGTGGATACGGCGGCGGCGGATCTGCGGCGGATCGAGCGCGATCTGCACGACGGGGCGCAGGCCCGGCTCGTCGCGCTGGCGATGGATCTGGGGCTGGCGAAGGAGAAGCTCACGGAGGATCCGCAGGCCGCGGCGCGGATGGTGGACGAGGCGCACGGTGAGGTGAAGACGGCGCTCCAGGAGCTGCGGGATCTGGCGCGCGGGATTCATCCGGCGGTGCTGACGGATCGCGGGCTGGACGCGGCGTTGTCCTCGGTGGCGTCGCGGTGCACGGTGCCGGTGCAGGTGGAGGTGGATCTTCCGGCACGGCCGGCGCCGGCGATCGAGGGGATCGCGTACTTCACGGTGTCGGAGCTGCTGCAGAACATCAGCAAGCATTCGCGGGCGACGTGGGCGGCCGTGGATGTGTGGCGGGTGGAGAACCGCTTGATGCTGCAGGTCGTGGACAACGGGGTGGGCGGCGCCGACGCGGCTACGGGGTCCGGGCTCGGTGGGCTGGCGGAGCGGCTGGATGCGGTGGACGGGATTCTGGTGGTGGATTCGCCGGTGGGCGGGCCTACCCGGGTCACGGCGGAGCTGCCCTGGCGGGGGGAGCGGGCGTTGGGGTGAGCGGGCGCCCGGGTGAGGGCGGCGGGGGTTTTCGCCCCCGCCGCCCTCACCCGTTCCCATCCTCAGGGGCGCTGCCCCTTCGCCCCCGGCCCGGCCCTCGCGTGGCCCTTCCCCCTCGACATCGGCGCCGGATGATCGACAACAAGCCTGGCGGGAGGCCGAAACCCGCCGTGCCGTGCACGTATTCCCATTGATTCCCGTCGCCCCGGCGCACCAGGGTGCGAATGCTGGAATGCTGGACTTCGTCCGTCGGGGAGTCGGGCGCGAAGGCGGGCTGTGGGGGGCCGAGGATCGTGGAGGACAGGGTGCGGGTGGTCATCGCCGAGGATTCGGTTCTGCTCAGGGAAGGGCTGACCCGGCTGTTGACCGACCGAGGGCACGACGTCGTCGCCGGCGTCGGCGACGGTGAGGCACTGGTCAAGACCATTACCGAGCTGGACGCACAGGGGGAACTGCCCGATGTCGTCGTCGCCGATGTGCGGATGCCGCCGACGCACACCGACGAAGGGGTACGGGCCGCCGTACAGCTGCGGAAGGCTCATCCCGGACTCGGGGTCCTGGTGCTGTCGCAGTACGTGGAGGAGCGGTACGCGACGGAACTGCTCGCCGGTTCCAGTACCGGCGTCGGCTATCTCCTCAAGGACCGGGTAGCCGAGGTTCGTGAGTTCGTGGACGCGGTGGTACGGGTCGCCGGGGGCGGCACGGCGCTGGACCCCGAGGTCGTCGCGCAGCTGCTGGGCCGCAGCCGCAAGCAGGACGTGCTCGCGGGACTCACCCCGCGGGAGCGGGAGGTGCTGGGGCTGATGGCCGAGGGCCGGACGAACTCGGCGATCGCACGCCAGCTCGTGGTGAGCGACGGCGCCGTCGAGAAGCACGTCAGCAACATCTTTCTCAAGCTGGGCCTCTCCCCGAGTGACGGGGATCACCGACGTGTTCTTGCGGTCCTCACCTATCTGAACTCCTGATGCCCTGACACCGTGTCAGCCATATGAGTGACACCCGATAAGCGGGTCCAGAACCGAACGTCAGCGGGGAGCGTCTTGTAGGGAAGCGCCGGGGGGCGAGTAAATCATGACAAGTCAGGGCGGCGGACCGTCTCAAAATCGTGTCCATCGTGCGAATGGCCACAGGAAGGCGACCCTTACGGACGTAGGGTTGATCGTGGGCGGGCCTGCGGGAGCGCCTGTCCCGGACAGCTGCCTCGAAGGAGGTCCAGTTCAGTGACCAGCCAGGTCAGTAGCCCAGCGGAGCAGGCCGACGAAGCCGTCGTGGGAGAGCAGCGCAAACCGGCAGGGACCAAGGACGTCCGCCGGCTGGACCGGGTGATCATCCGCTTCGCGGGCGATTCGGGTGACGGTATGCAGCTCACCGGTGACCGTTTCACCTCCGAGACAGCGACCTTCGGCAACGATCTGTCGACCCTGCCGAACTTCCCCGCCGAGATCCGGGCACCCGCCGGAACCCTGCCGGGTGTCTCCAGCTTCCAGCTGCACTTCGCCGACCACGACATCCTCACCCCCGGCGACGCACCCAACGTGCTGGTCGCGATGAACCCGGCCGCCCTCAAAGCCAACATCGCCGATCTGCCACGCGGCGCCGAGATCATCGTCAACACCGACGAGTTCACCAAGCGGGCCATGCAGAAGGTCGGCTACGCGGCCTCACCCCTGGACGACGGCTCCCTGGACGGCTACAGCCTCCACCCCGTCCCCCTGACCACGCTGACCGTCGAGGCCCTCAAGGAATTCGACCTCAGCCGCAAAGAAGCCGAACGCAGCAAGAACATGTTCGCGCTCGGCCTGCTGTCCTGGATGTACCACCGCCCCACCGCGGGCACCGAACGCTTCCTGAAGACCAAGTTCGCCAAGAAGCCCGAAATCATGAAGGCGAACCTGGCCGCGTTCCACGCCGGCTGGAACTTCGGCGAGACCACCGAGGACTTCGCGGTCTCCTACGAGGTCGCCCCCGCCGCCACCGCGTTCCCCACCGGCACCTACCGCAACATCTCCGGAAACCTGGCCCTGTCCTACGGACTGGTCACCGCGTCCCGCCAGGCGGACCTGCCGCTGTTCCTGGGCTCGTACCCGATCACCCCGGCCTCCGACATCCTGCACGAGCTGAGCCGCCACAAGAACTTCGGCGTCCGCACCTTCCAGGCCGAGGACGAGATCGCCGGCATCGGCGCCGCCCTGGGCGCCGCCTTCGGCGGCAGCCTCGCGGTGACCACCACGTCCGGTCCCGGGGTGGCGCTGAAGTCGGAGACGATCGGTCTGGCGGTGTCGCTGGAGCTGCCGCTGCTGGTGATCGACATCCAGCGCGGCGGGCCCTCCACCGGCCTGCCGACCAAGACCGAGCAGGCGGACCTGCTCCAGGCGATGTTCGGCCGCAACGGCGAAGCCCCCGTCCCGGTGATCGCGCCGAAGACGCCCGCGGACTGCTTCGACGCCGCCCTGGAAGCGGCCCGCATCGCACTCACCTACCGCACGCCGGTGATGCTCCTGTCGGACGGCTATCTGGCCAACGGCTCCGAGCCCTGGCGGATCCCGGAGATCGACGAACTCCCGGACCTGACCGTCCAGTTCGCCCAGGGACCGAACCACACCCTGGACGACGGCAGCGAGGTCTTCTGGCCCTACAAGCGGGACCCGCAGACCCTGGCCCGCCCCTGGGCCATCCCCGGCACACCCGGCCTGGAACACCGCATCGGCGGCATCGAGAAACAGGACGGCACCGGCAACATCTCCTACGACCCCGCCAACCACGACTTCATGGTCCGCACCCGCCAAGCCAAAATCGACGGCATCGACGTACCGGACCTGGAGGTCGACGACCCGCACGAGGCACGCACCCTCGTCCTGGGCTGGGGCTCCACCTACGGACCGATCACGGCGGCGGTACGGCGACTGCGGACCGCCGGGGAGTCCATCGCACAGGCCCATCTACGCCACCTCAACCCGTTCCCGCGGAATCTCGGCGCGGTGGTGAAGCGTTACGACAAGGTGGTGATCCCCGAGATGAACCTCGGGCAGCTCGCCACGCTGATCCGGGCGAAGTACCTGGTCGACGCCCACTCGTACAACCAGGTGAACGGCATGCCGTTCAAGGCCGAGCAGCTCGCCACGGCTCTCAAGGAGGCCATCGATGGCTGAGACGTCCACGGAAGGCACGGGCACGATCGAGGCACTCTCCCTCGTCCCCAAGGCCGAGGCCAAGCAGTCCATGAAGGACTTCAAGTCCGATCAGGAAGTGCGCTGGTGCCCCGGCTGCGGTGACTACGCGATCCTCGCCGCCGTCCAGGGCTTCATGCCGGAACTGGGCCTGGCCAAAGAGAACATCGTCTTCGTCTCGGGCATCGGCTGCTCCTCCCGCTTCCCGTACTACATGGACACCTACGGCATGCACTCCATCCACGGCCGTGCACCGGCGATCGCGACCGGACTCGCCACGTCCAGGCGGGACTTGAGCGTCTGGGTGGTCACCGGTGACGGCGACGCCCTGTCCATCGGCGGCAACCACCTCATCCACGCCCTGCGCCGCAACGTCAACCTGAAGATCCTCCTGTTCAACAACCGGATCTACGGCCTCACCAAGGGCCAGTACTCCCCCACCTCCGAAGTCGGCAAGATCACCAAGTCGACGCCGATGGGCTCCCTCGACGCCCCCTTCAACCCGGTGTCGCTGGCCATCGGCGCGGAAGCATCCTTCGTGGCACGCACGGTCGACTCCGACCGCAAGCACCTCACCGAGGTCCTCCGCCAGGCCGCCGCCCACCCCGGCACAGCCCTCGTCGAGATCTACCAGAACTGCAACATCTTCAACGACGGCGCCTTCGAAGTCCTCAAAGACCGGCAGCAAGCCGAAGAAGCGGTGATCCGGCTGGAGCACGGGCAGCCCATCCGCTTCGGCACCGACGGCTCTCGCGGCGTGGTCCGCGATGTGGCGACGGGTGACCTGAAGGTCGTCACGGTCACGCCGGAGAACGAATCCCAGGTCCTGATCCACGACGCCCACTCCACGTCCCCGACCACCGCCTTCGCCCTCTCCCGCCTCGCCGACCCGGACACCCTCCACCACACCCCGATCGGTGTCCTCCGCTCCGTCCAACGCCCCGTCTACGACACGCAGATGGCCGACCAGCTGGACGCGGCGATCGAGCAGAACGGCAAGGGGGATCTGGCGGCGCTCCTCGCCGGCGGCGACACCTGGACGGTCGTCGGCTGACCCGTCGACCGACATACGGAGGGCCCGGATGCGCTACGGCATCCGGGCCCTCGGCGTCAGGCGTCGGGGATGTCTCTCTTGGCGCGGAGGAGAGTGTCTCGCGTGATGACGACGATGCGTTCATAGTCGGCGCGGGCGGCGTCCGCCGGTAGCTGCGCATCCAGTTCTTCGGTGCGATCCGTACCGATGACCGCGAAGCTGCCGTCACTCAGCTCGAAGAGATCTGGGCAGGTCTCACCTGTCATGGACCCTCGTAGGCGAGGCGAGTCGCCGATACGGCGAACTATGTGGCCCGGCGAGATGTCCATGCGGTATGAGCTCCTTAAATCGATGGCGGCTCGGAGTCGGAGGCTACGACCCACCACTCTTCGAGGTCGTCCAACCGCTCCTCCATGATGGCGTCGACGGCCCTGCCCACCCGAGCCTCGAAGGACTCCGGCGGCAGCCCTTCTCGCCCGTGGGCCGACCGCTCCCAGTACTCGGTGAAGACGGAACTGCGGCGCAGCACCTTCAGGTACCCGAGGAGTTCGGTGCGGTCGATGGCGCCGATCCGGTGGGCCAGCAGGATGAGCGCGTACTGCGCGTTGGCGGTGAACATCTGGCGGCGCTTGTCACCGGACAGATCCGTGAAGGTGTTCAGCGCGTCGGCGAGCACCGGATCGTCGGTCGCCCGGTCGAGGCGTTCCAGGAAGAAACCCTGTAGTTGGATCAGGTTCGCCCGATGCAGTTCCCTCGCGATCCGGTCGTACCCGTCGGCCATCCGGCCGAGCTGCTGGACAAGCTGCCCCAGCAGCTCCTGCACTGGCTCTTCCTGATTCGGCACGGTCATGCCCCACCCCCGATCCGTTGAGCGGACAACGCATCCCGCCTCCAGCGTGCAAGCCGGAGCGAGAAGCGGAAAGGGGGCGTATCGGTGGTGTGCAACCTGAGGGGCTGGGTGTCCCTACCTCGCTGGGGGCACCCAGCCCCGCTGCTCTCAAGCGTCGGGGATGTCCTGCTTGGCGCGGAGCAAGGTTTCGCGGGTGATCACGACGATACGTTCGTAATCAGCTCGGGAGGCATCGTTGGGCAGTCGCCCGTCCAGTTCATCGGTGCGGTCCGTTCCGATGACCGCGAAACTGCCGTCACTGAGCTCCAGAATGTCCGGACAATGGTCGCCCGACATGCTTCCACGCTGACGGGGCGAAGCCCCGAGGCGGCGGACGACACTGACGGCGGGGAGTTCGCTGTGCACGCAGGCCCTCTGTCTACAGGCCCGGAACTGGATGAAGTCCGTTACCGGGGTGGGAAGTTAGGACGCGGGCAACGTAGCAGCCCCCTGACCCGCCATGCGTCCCACTTCACCCGGACGGACCCACAACCCACCAGTCCCGTCCGCCGGCGATCTCTTCCATCATCTCGTCCACGGCTCGGCCCACCCTCGCCTCCAGCGACTCGTACACCAGGGATCTGCGGGCGTCTCCTGTCATGTCCCAGTACTCCTGGAAGACAGTGTTCGAACACCACACCCTCAGATAGGCGATCAGTTCCGCCCAGTCGATGACCCCCAGACGGTAATGAAGCACGATGGCGCTGTACTGGGCATTGACGAAGAGCGCCTGCCTGCGCCTGTTCTCGGACAGACCCTGGGACTTGCTCATGGCCTCCGCCAGCACAGGGTCGTCAAGGGCGCGCCCCGTCTGCTCGGCCATGATGCGATGCAGCTGTATCAGGTTGGCCTTGCGAATTTCCTCTGTGAGCGACGTGAGCTGCTCGAGCACGCCTTCCAGGAGTTCACCCTGGCGCTCACCCTCTGATGCAGAATCGATCCTGCGCACGTCCGGATCCTCTGTGGCCAAGGCGAACCCCCGAGTCAGGCGTCCAGACGCCGGCCAATCACCTCGTGGGCGGTACGAGGCCCGGCGTACGGGTGGGCACAACGCCCCGCCCCCAGCATGCCGGGCGGCTCAAGTCGGCGTGGGAGGCGGAAAGGGGGCGCATGGAAGGACGTACCGCTCACTCGTCGACCAACGCCCTGCCAGAAATATGCCCGGAAAGCTCCGCCGCCATACGTTCAGCAGGCCGCGGGCGCATGCGTCACCCCTGCTCAGAGACCCGTTTCCGCGCGTCGTACCCCTCCCGCGCCTCCTGCACCGCCCCCATCCGCGTCTCCGTCCACGCCGCGAGCCCCCGTACCTGTTCCGCCGCCTCGCGGCCCAGGTCGGTGAGGGAGTAGTCGACGCGGGGCGGGATCACCGGCTTGGCGTCGCGGTGCACGAAACCGTCCCGTTCCAGCGTCTGGAGGGTCTGGGTGAGCATCTTCTCGCTGACGCCGCGGCCGGAGCCGCCGATCTCGCGGCGGAGTTCGCTGAAGCGGTACGAGCGGTCCAGGAGGGCGATCAGGACCAGGACGCCCCAGCGGCTGGTGACGTGCTCCAGGACCAGACGGTGCGGGCACATCGCCTCGGCGTTCGTCTCCACGCTACTTACTGCCATGCCAGTACCTTACTTCAAAGTGGGTACTTTCCAAGAGTTAGCGCACCACCTAGGGTTAGCGTCACCGCACCCCACAAGGAGATCGCACACCATGAGCATCGTCGTCACCGGAGCCACCGGACACCTGGGCCGCCACGTCATCGAGCAGCTGCTGGAGAAGGTGCCCGCCGACCAGGTCACCGCCGTCGTCCGCAGCGCCGAGAAGGGCGCCGACCTCGCGGCGAAGGGTGTGAAGATCGCGGTCGCGGACTACAACACTCCCGAGACCTTCGGCGCCCTCTTCGCCGCCGGGGACAAGGTGCTGCTGATCTCCGGCAACGAGTTCGACAAGGGCCGGGTCAACCAGCACAAGGTCGTCATCGACGCCGCCAAGGCCGCCGGCGTGGCCCTGCTCGCGTACACCAGCGCCCCGGGCTCGCTCACCGCCGCGCTCGCCGACGACCACCGCGGCACCGAGGAGGCGCTCCTCGCCTCCGGTCTGCCGTACGCGCTGCTGCGCAACGGCTGGTACCACGAGAACTACACGGAGAACCTCGCCCCCGTCCTCCAGTACGGCGCCGTCACCCAGGCCGCCGGCGAGGGCCGGGTCTCCTCCGCCTCGCGCGCCGACTACGCGGCCGCCGCGGTCGCCGTGCTGACCGGCGAGGGCCACGAGAACCAGACGTACGAGCTGGGCGGCGACGAGGCGTGGAGCTTCGCCGAGTACGCGGCCGAGCTCAGCGGCCAGACCGGCAAGGCGATCGCCTACAACGCCGTCTCGGTCGAGGAGTACACCGGCATCCTGGCCGGC
Source organism: Streptomyces sp. NPDC087859 (assembly GCF_044742595.1). Classification (NCBI taxonomy): domain Bacteria; kingdom Bacillati; phylum Actinomycetota; class Actinomycetes; order Kitasatosporales; family Streptomycetaceae; genus Streptomyces; species Streptomyces sp. NPDC087859. Next base: position 685,463 of record NZ_JBIUUU010000001.1, read on the forward strand.
GCCGGGCTGCCCGCGCCGCTCGCCGCCACCCTCGCCGGCGTGGACGCCTCCATAGCCAAGGGTGAGCTCGTCGTCTCCTCCGGCGACCTCTCCCGGCTCGCCGGTCGTCCGACCACCCCGCTGTCCGAGGCGGTCGCAGTCGCGCTCAAGGGCTGATCACTCCCCTAAGGGCCCTTGAGCCTCCGACCCCCGCCTGTCATGACCGTATAGCGATACGGGCATGACAGGCGGGGGTGCTCGGCGTTACCTTCATGCAGGCGAGGTCGACGTGAGAGGGAGGGCCCGTGAGCGGGAAGCCGAGGGGCGAGCGGCACATAGGACTGCTGAACGGCTTCGCCGCGTACGGGATGTGGGGGCTGTTCCCGCTCTACTTCCCCCTGCTGAAGCCCGCCGGATCGGCCGAGGTGCTCGCCCACCGGATGGCCTGGTCCTTCCTCGTCGTCACCCTGGCGCTGGTCGTCGTACGACGCTGGAAGTGGGCCGGTGAGCTGCTGCGCCAGCCGCGCAAGCTCGCGCTCATCTCCGTCGCCGCGGCCACGATCGCCGTCAACTGGGGCGTCTACATCTGGGCCGTGAACAACGAACGGGTCGTCGAGGCCTCCCTCGGCTACTTCATCAACCCCCTGGTCACCATCGCCATGGGCGTGCTGCTCCTGAAGGAGCGGCTGCGGTCCGTGCAGTGGGCGGCGGTCGCCGTCGGCGCCGGGGCCGTGGTCGTGCTCACCGTCGGGTACGGGCGTCCGCCGTGGATCTCCCTCGTTCTCGCCTTCTCCTTCGCCACGTACGGCCTGGTGAAGAAGAAGGTCAACCTCGGCGGGCTCGAATCGCTGGCCGCCGAGACCGCGATCCAGTTCCTGCCCGCGCTGGGCTATCTGGTGTGGCTGACCGCGCACGGCGACGCCACGATCGCCACCGAGGGGCCGGGGCACGCCGCCCTGCTCGCCGGGACCGGCCTGGTCACCGCGCTCCCCCTGGTCTGCTTCGGCGCGGCGGCCATCCGCGTGCCCCTCTCCACCCTCGGTCTGCTCCAGTACCTCGCGCCGGTCTTCCAGTTCCTGCTCGGCATCACCTACTTCCACGAGGCCATGCCGCCGGAGCGCTGGGCCGGCTTCTCGCTGGTCTGGCTGGCGCTGTCGCTGCTCACCTGGGACGCGCTGCGCACGGCGCGCAGGCTCAGGGCGGAGACCAGGAGCCCCAGCATCACCATCGCGACGGGCACGACGAGCGCGGTACGGAACGCGGAGAGCGTCGCCTCGGGCCCCGACCCGGTGGAAGCCAAGCCGTAGACGGCCGTCACCGCCGAGATCCCCACCGCCGAGCCGAACTGGGTGGAGGTGGTCAGCAGCCCGCCGGCCAGCCCCTGCTCGGCGTCGTTCACCCCTTCGGTCGCCGCGATCGTCAGCGGCCCGTACGCCAGCGCGAAGGCGGTGCCCGCGACGAACAGCGTCGGCAGCATCGCCGGATACGGCCAGTCCATGCCGACCGGCAGGAACAGCCCGTACGCCACCACCGCCAGCACGAAGCCGACGACGATCACGCGCGCGTGCCCGAAACGTGCGACCAGCCGCGGGGTGAGCGTGGGCGCCAGCACGGCGTCGCAGCCCATGATCACCAGGGCGATCGCGGTCTGGAGCGCCGACCAGCCGCGCAGTTCCTGCAGGTACAGCGTCACGACGAACTGGAAGCCGAAGAAGGCCCCGACGAAGAGCATCATGCCGACGTTGGCGCGGACCACCGGCCCCTCGCGCAGGATGCCCAGGCGGACGAGGGGGTTCGCGCAGCGGCGTTCGACTGCCACGAAGAGCACGGCGAGCAGGAGCGCCGCGAGGGCCGATGCCGCCGTCAACGGCCAGCCGTGCAGACCGTGTTCCAGTCGTACGACGGCGTAGGCGGCCAGCAGCATGGCGCCGGCGACGGTGACCGTTCCGGGCAGGTCGAAGCTCCGGCGTCCGGTCGGCGGGGCCTCCTGGTGCGGAATCAGCCGTACCGCCGCCGACAACAGCGCGCCCGCCATCAGTACCGGGGCGAAGAACACCCAGCGCCAGTCGAGCGAGGTGAGCAGGCCGCCGATCACCAGGCCCAGCGAGAAGCCGCCGGCGGCGGTACCGGCGTAGACGAGGAGGGCCTTGTCGCGCTGTCGGCCCGCCGGGTACGAGGTCGTGATCAGGGACAGGGCGGCCGGTGTCATGAACGCGGAGGCCACCCCGGTGACGAAGCGGGCGACGATCAGCATCCAGCCCTCGGTCGCGAACCCGCCGAGGCCGGAGAAGGCGAGGAAGACCGCCAGCCAGAGCAGGAACATCCGGCGGCGGCCGAGCAGGTCGGCGGCGCGGCCGCCGAGCAGGGTGAAGCCTGCGTAGCCGAGGACATAGGCGCTCATCACCCACGCCGCGGTGTCCGTCGCGAGCCCGAGGTCGGATCTGATCGACGGGATCGCGATCGCCATCATCGCGATGTCGGCGCCCTCCAGGAAGACCGTTCCGCAGAGAACGAGTAACAGCGCCCACGCGCGCGTGCCCATGGCAATGCTCCGTAAATAGGGGGACGGTTACCCGAATGAGGGTCGGTTCCCTCTTGTAACCACCCCCAGCCTCCGGCAGCATCGACGGACATGGAAGAAGGCACTTCGAAGTCACCTGGTTACTGCGAGAGCACCGTGGACTACGGCGACGCCGACCCCTTCCAATGGGACACCCGCGAGGACTGCCAGGTACGGCAGATCCTGGATCGGGTCGCCGACAAGTGGTCGCTTCTCGTCATCGCCCTGCTGGAGAACCGGCGGCTCCGCTTCACCGAACTGCGCCGCGAGATCGACGGCGTCAGCCAGCGCATGCTGACCGTGACGCTGCGGCAGCTGGAGCGGGACGGGCTGGTGAAACGGACCGTGCACCCGGTGGTGCCGCCGCGCGTGGAGTACGAACTGACGCCGCTGGGCGGGACGTTGCACGCCACCATCCAGTCACTGGTCACGTGGACGGAGGTGCATCAGGGGGAGATCGCCGCGGCGCGCGAGGCGTACGACCAGCGGGGGGCGCAGGCGGTCTAGCGGGGCCGTGATGCCGGGCTTTGTCAGTGGGCGGCGCTATAAACGGACACATGACTCCTGTGCACTGGAAGCTCGTCATCGATGCCGGAAACCCCCAAGCGCAGGCCGACTTCTGGGCGGCCGCACTGCGGTACGAGATCGAGGACAACGACGCCTTGATCCAGCGTCTGCTGGAGCTCGGCGCCCTCCCCCGCGAGGCCACCGTCGAGTTCCACGCCCGGCTCGCCTTCCGCGACCTGGTCGCCGTACGGCACCCCGACGATCCGTACGACGAGGACAGCGGCACCGGTCTCGGCCGGCGGCTGCTGTTCCAGCGGGTTCCGGAGGAGAAGACGGTCAAGAACCGGCTCCATCTCGACCTGCACCCGGGCGAGGGGAAGCGGGCGTCCGAGGTGGAGCGGCTGACGGGGCTCGGCGCGAGCGTGCTGCGGGAGGTGAAGGAGGCCGGGAGCGAGTGGGTGGTGATGGCCGATCCGGAGGGGAACGAGTTCTGTGTGCAGTGAGCTCCGCGCCGGGGGCTCCGGTCCCCTGCACGACTGATCACGTCGGCGCGCTCCGGAATCCGAACGCCCTGTCCTGATACCGCTCTTGACGGAGAGTTAGTCACAGCTTCACCATCCAGGCACCCCATTCGCTGTGGAATCCCTGTGATTCCCGAGGAATCCGGAGCCCCCCACCATGAAGCTCTCCGTTTCCGGGCGTGCGTCGACGGCCGGTCTCGTCACGGCCGTCATGCTGCTGACCGGCGGATCCATAGCCGGCGCGGCGCCCGCGCCCGAGGTGACCGCCGCCGCCGCGCCCGACATCCCCGTGGCCAACGTCAAGGCCCACCTCACCCAGCTCCAGTCCATCGCCACCGCCAACGGCGGCAACCGGGCGCACGGCCGCGCCGGTTACAAGGCCTCGCTCGACTATGTGAAGGCCAAGCTGGACGCCGCCGGATACACCACGACCATCCAGCAGTTCACGTCCTCCAGCCGCGTCGGCTACAACCTGATCGCCGACTGGCCGGGCGGCGACACCAACCAGGTCGTCATGGCCGGCTCGCACCTGGACAGCGTCACGTCCGGGGCGGGCATCAACGACAACGGGTCCGGTTCGGCGGCGGTCCTGGAGACCGCGCTGGCCGTGTCGAGAGCCGGGTACCAGCCCACCAAGCATCTGCGGTTCGCCTGGTGGGGCGCGGAGGAGCTGGGGCTGGTGGGCTCGCGCTACTACGTCAACAACCTGTCCTCGACGAACCGGGCAAAGATCAGCGGGTATCTGAACTTCGACATGATCGGCTCGCCCAACCCCGGCTACTTCGTCTACGACGACGACCCGGCGATCGAGAAGACCTTCAAGGACTACTTCACCGGCCTCGGCGTCCCCACCGAGATCGAGACCGAGGGCGACGGCCGCTCGGACCATGCGCCGTTCAAGAGCGCGGGGGTGCCGGTGGGCGGGCTGTTCACGGGCGCGAGCCGTACGAAGACGGCGGCACAGGTGGCCAAGTGGGGCGGGACGTCCGGGCAGGCGTTCGACCGGTGCTACCACTCGTCCTGCGACACGACGTCGAACATCAGCGACACGGCCCTGAACCGGAACAGTGACGCGGCCGCGTACGCCGTGTGGGAGCTGTCCTCCTAGGAGTCGAGCTTGCGGGCGCGCTCGGCGAGACGGCCCATCCGGGTCCGGGCCGACTCGAGTTGCTCGATGTCCTCGGCGGCCGCGCCGCCCTCCCTGGTCAGCTCGGTCCACAGGTCGATCAGGTCGACTCCCATGCGCAGGCCCTGCTCGGGGTCGCGTACGGCACGCCAGGCGGTCGCCGCGCTCTGGATGTTGCCGTACGCGGCCTCCGTGTCCCTCGCGTGGTGGCGGGTGCGGGCCAGGTCCAGGGAGAGTCCGAAGGCGCGGGCCGGGTCGCCGGCCAAGTAGGCGATGTACGCGGTGAGTTCGAGCAGCCGCAGCACCTCGGGGTGGTCCGGTCCGAGCGCGTGGGAGGCCTCGCCGACCGTCTGCTCGGCGAGCTGCGCGGCTTCCGTCACCCGGCCCGCCTTCACGGCCTCGTTGATCCGCGCCATCGGCCCGGCGAGAAACACGGTCCCGCCACCGTCGTACGCCGTCGCCGGATCGTCCCCGAGCACGGCCTCGGCCACGGCGTCGAAGCCGCGGGGCGGGGTGGGCTTGGGGTCGGGCTCGTCGACGGGGGTGGAGGCGGTGAAGCCGAGGATGGGCTTGCGGGCGGGAGCGGGGGCGGGGCCGGAAGCAGGTGCGAGGCCGGAGGTCGGCACGGCACCGGAAGTCGGCGCGGCTCCGGGCGTCGGGACGGGTTCGGAGGTCGCCACAGGACCGGAGCCGGGCTCGGGGCGGGGGGTCGGGGTGGGGCGCGGGGCGGTTTCCGGCTTGGCGTCCGTCGGCGGGGCGTCTGCCGGGGGTACGTCCGTCACCGGCGCGTCCATCACGGGCGGCGGGCCGAACTGGCCCGTCGGGGGCGCGACGAACGTACCGGGCGCCGCTTCCGCCACCCACTCGGGCACGGCCCGCAGCCGGAACGTCGGCATGGCGTCCCGGGGCTCCTGGCCCTCCGGGTCCGGCAGGGCGCGGAGGGGGAAGGTCGGGGGCTCGGGGGTCTGGCGGAAGAGATGGGTGGACTTGTCCTGAGGGGGCTGGTCGGCGGGTTCGGCCGAGCCGCCCGGACCGGCGGGTGCGGCGTTGGTCGGCACGGCGGACGAGGTGGAGGCTCCGCCCTGCTCGGCGGCTCGCGGCACGGAGTCGGCGGGCGCGGACGGCGACGCAGGCTGAGCGGACTCGGCGGCCCCCGGCGCAAGGGCGCCGGATCCGGACGGCGACGCGGGCTCGGCAGACGTCCGGAGCGGTTCAGCCGCCCCCGGCACGAAGTCGCCAGGCTCGGACGGCGGCGCAGGCCAACCAGACGCGCGGGGCGGCTCAGCAACCCCCCGCGCAAAAGCACCGGACCCGGACGCCGACGCGGACTCGTCAGACCCCCGGAGCGGTTCAGCCGGCCCCGGCACGAAGTCGCCAGGCCCGGACGGCGGCGCAGGCCAACCAGACGCGCGGGGCGGCTCAGCAACCCCCCGCGCAAAAGCACCGGACCCGGACGCCGACGCGGACTCGTCAGACC